>NZ_CP010520.1:1060379-1698258 GCF_000827935.1 Clostridium botulinum | reverse complement strand
TTATTTTTAAGATTATTTTCCCTGCATTTATTTCCTATTACCTCATAAATCATATATAATCCTTCAAATTCCTCTCTAGTTTTTTCTCTTATTGGAATTTTATCAAAAAAAGATTTTTCATCTAATTTACTTTGTAACTTGTCATTAAACTCAAAATCTACCATATATGTATTAACCACCTTTATTCCTACTAAATTTGAATCTGAAATGACGATTTTGTTAAGTTCTGAATCAATGATAATTACATTATTCATATCACTTAACTCAAATAAAGTATTATGTATTATGCACTCCTGAAATATTCCATAAGACAGAGTTGATCCTGTGAATTTAGCATATATACTACACTTATTAAAACAGCAAGAAAAATTTTCTTTATTGTTTAATGTAGGTTTCTTACTACTATCTTCTTTAATAAATATACAATTTTCAAATATTACGCCTCCACTATGAAATTTACAGTCATTAAAAGTACACCCTATAAACTTACATTGTTTAAATTTAATATTATTAAAACTACAATTATTAAATATAGAACATAATACTTCTTTATTTTCTATCACTAAAAATTCATCTTCATCTATTATTCTTATATTTCCAAAATGTTTCTCTTGAAATTCCTTAAAGCTTAGCTCATTATCAGCTACATATTCTTTTCCAAAATCTTTACTTTCCATATATTCTTCAAATAACTTACTATTATTCTTTTTTCTATTTCTCAATTCCTTATTAGCTACATATTTCTCTTCTTTAAAATTAATATACGCCATAATATCCTCCTATTATTATTTCAAACAAACTAGATGATTTTTTCTGCTTTTAATATTAAATTTTTAAGTAAATTATTATTTTATTTTTGTATATAAATCACACCGCTCAAGCCTTTTACATTTAATATTATTACCATAATATTATTTTATAAAGCTATTAAAATGATAAAATTATAATGGTTATTTATATATAAAATGGCTGTATCAAGATAAATCTGATACAGCCCTATTGTATAATATATATTAACATCTTATTATTCTATTAATAAATTATTTTAATGTTTTAATCTTATTTAGTAAGTCTATATATTCCAAATTTAGTTTATCCTTAATTGATAAATCCTTTTCTAAAGACAATCTTGATATAATTTCTGAAAGCTTATTTTGTAATACAAGTAGCAATTCTCTTTTTTCTCGCTCACTATTTTTTTCTTCTTTTTTGTTTTTATTATTTATTTTCTCATAAACAAACTCATTATAATTTCCATTGAAATAGTTTAACTTGTTGTCTCTTATCTCTATAATACAATCACATACATTAGAAATAAATTTTCTATCATGAGAAACTATCAAAACTGTTTTTTCTGTATTTTTAATAGCAATTTCTAGTGCTTCAATAGACTTTATATCTAAATAATTAGTAGGCTCATCTAAAATCAAAGTATTATTATCACTTAAAATATTTTTACAAAGTGCACACTTAACTTTTTCTCCCCCACTTAATGTAGAAACATTTTTGTATGCAGTATCTCCTTTAAATCCAAATCCATCTAAAGTAATTCTTATAAAAGTTTCATCATAAGAACTGTTTAATTTTATATTATCTAATATTGATTTATCTTCATGTAAAATATCTTGATTTTGATCAAAATATCCTATGGATATATACTGTGACAATCTAATACTCTCTGCATTATTTTTTATTATCTTCTTTATTAAAGTTGTCTTACCACAACCATTCGCACCTGTAATTGCTACTTTTTCTCCATTTTTAATTTTAAAATTACAATCATTTATGAGGATTTCATTATTTACATATAAGTTTAAATTTCTAACTTCTATAACTGTTTTTGAGTGCATTTCCTTTCCTTTATTTATTTTTATCCTTATTTGTTTAATAGCATTAGGTTTTTCTTTCTCTTCTAAATGATTAATTCTACTTTTTAAAGATTTTATATTTCCATCTAAATTTTTCTTTGATTTCTGATTTCCCATTTTATGCAATCGTGCTTCTGAATTCCCCATTCTCTTTGGTGTTTTTCTAATAGAATCCCTATTATTTTCTTTTCCTATTATAGCTTTTTCAAGTCTCTTTTTTTCTGATATATATCTATAATATTCTCTTTGTTCTACTTCACGTTCCTCAGCCTTTAACTTAATATATTTAGAATAATTCCCTTTATATAACTTAACCTTTCCATTTTCTATTTCCAATATATTATTACAAAGTCTATCTAAAAAATCTCTATCATGAGAAACTAATAGTAAACTTCCCTTATACTCACTAATAATTTTTTCAATATTTTTAATACTATTAGTATCAAGATTAGCGGTTGGCTCATCTGCAATTAAAATACTATTCTGTACATTAAGAGCCTTATTAATCTTAATTTTCATCTTTTCTCCACCTGATAAAAATCCATTATACTTATCTGGAGATTTTAATATTTTTTTAATCTTTCCTTCTTGATACCCTCCAGTGCATTCTTTACTTTGACTTATATATGAATAACTATTACTTAGAAAAACTTTTCCTTCATCAGGTGCTATTTCACCTAAAATAACTTTTATAAGAGTTGTTTTTCCCGCTCCATTTTCCCCCATAATTCCTATTCTATCATTTTCTAATATTTCTAAATTATCTATATCTAAAATCAACTTATCTCCATAATACTTCTTTACTTTATACATTTTTATTAATACCAAAAAAAATCCCTCCTAAATCTTAGAAGAGAGTAATAGTAATTCCGCAAAAAGGCATAGTGTCTCCATAGAATCATTTACTCTCCAAAATTTTAAGTACAACAAAAAAGTCCTTCTATATAGACTATTTTTTTAGTTAAAAACTCTTTGTTATACTTAATAAATAAAAGTGTAAATTACATTCTCATTGTTGAAACTACCTCTACCTTTCCTTAATTTATTACATTATATCATACTTATTATTCCATTAAAACACTTCGATTATTTTATTAAAACATTATAATAAAATTTAGTAGTAACTCATACTATAAATATAAGTTACTACTGCTATCTTTAATATAAAGGCTAACTAATATATCTGTATTATCTTCAACCTTAATTATACAATTTTATTATGAATCTAAAATTGATAAAACAAATTATTATTACGTATAATTAGATACTATTACAAAATAATGTGCAAAAGCTTTTTATTATACATAATAACTTATATTCTATTTTTAAATAATTACTACTTTCCTCTTAATTAATTGCTTTAATCATTTAATAGTAATCCTGATTTTATTAAAATTGGTCTTATTGCGTTATATATAAAACTAACTAAAACCACAGATACTACTGCATTAATAAATGTAGTAACTGCACTTAGTTTTGCTAAAACAGAAGCCATTTGTTGAGGTTGACCTAATATATATTGTTTATAAAAATATCCCACTATAGGATCAAATACAACATTAAATGCTAAACCACAAATTGCAGCAATTGTACTCCATTTAAATATATATTTTTTATCATTACTACTATCAATTTTTGCATATCTGTGTGCTATGACTCCTGTTATTAAACCTATACAAAATTTTAATACAAAAGTTTTTGGTGCACCTAAAATATATACAGGATCAAGCATATCTGCTATTGTCATTCCAATAGCGCCTGCAAATCCCCCATACCATCCACCAAGAAGTAATGCTGCAAGTACACAAAAAGCATTTCCTATATGCAATGAAGTAGCATCTCCCCCTGGTACTGGAATCTTAATTTGAATAAATGTAAATGATACAAAACATAATGCTGCAAGTATAGCTGTTTGTATTAATTTCATAATCTTTTTATTCTTATTTTCCATATAATTATCCCCCTTGTAATTTGTATCTTGCTTTCAAAATACTGCAAAATAATTATATTACTCAAAGGGGTTTATTGCAATTGTACGGATACAATTCCAAAATTACTTAAATCATTTTTTGCAAATTTAAAAGGCTGTCTTTAAACTCTAGAAAGCCATTCATTTTCCATATAATTTTACACTTAATTATTACTTTTTTTATCATTTATAGACATAACTCTGCTTCCTTATTTAGTTCTACTTTTAAGATTATTATTATAAAAATATATTATAATTTATGATTTTAAAAAAATGCATAAGGATATTTCCCTAGGCATTTTTTATTTCTCCATATTTTAAACTGTTTTACTAAATAATTTACTTCTTCAGTAAACTCTTGAGTTTCATCTGTTAATTTATTTATATGTGCAATTTTATTTGAAATTTCCATGGTTTGTTTATTAATTTCTTCTACACTAATTGCACTTTGTGTTGATGTTTTTTCAATTTCATTTGCTCAATTGAGTACATATTGTGTATATTGGATGATACCTTTTATATGTAACATCCTCTTATATACTATTTATTTTCTTCAATAACTTTGTTATACACTTTTGTATCTGTAAATATTTCATTTTTTAATGGATTAAATTTATTTTTACGAATTTTATTAAATTGATAAATTGCTAATGCAGCATTTGCACTAAGAGATAACAAACTTACTACAAAAAATGCATTTGGATTATGAGTAGTAGCTACTGGTGCTATTCTATCTGCAAACATAGGTACAGTCATAACAAACATAATCCACAAAGCAAGTGTTTGTGCACGATGTTGTAGCCATGCTCCTTTTTTAATAAAAAAAGCTGGTATAGTGCAGGAAAATAATAGTGCCAGACCACAATAAAATGAATGATCTGCTATACAATTATATGTATATGCAAAATTCCATAAATCATAAGCTATAATCCAAGGCCATATCATGTCAGGCCATATCATATCTTTAGTTTTATCTTTAGAAATAAAAATGCCTGTCCAGCCACAAATAGTAATAATATTAAGTAATCCAGCTATACCATTCATAATATTCCAAGATCCTGACATAACCCAAAGGTTGTCCACATACGCTCCATTCCATGCTCCATAGGTAAAACATTGAAAATCGCGAATAGATGCTTCAAAAATATTAAGTGCTAATATAAAAGGTGGAAAGCATAATATCCACTTTTTTTTACATAGTGACGGAATATATCTAAGCACCATAAATCCAAGACATCCTGCAATAGCCGAATACGTCTTTACCCAATTAAACCAAGTGCCTGTACCATATTCATTTCCCGGTGCTGCAGTTATTGGCCAAACAAAAATAGTTAGAAATATAGGTACAATTAAAAATAATATAATTCCACCCCATTTTGTAGATCTTCCAAATTCATTAAATGCCATTAATGAAAAAAGAACAAAAATCCAAATCCCCCAACCAGCAAAATTTGTTGTTTCATATAAAATTCCCATAACACTTTACCTCCATAAAAATAACATTCTGCATAACTCTAATACTTCTATTAATAACAAATCTTTTCGTTCATGAATGTTTGTAAACTTTTCACCTTTTTGTTTATATCATTAGATTATATGCGTTTTTTATGTTAATTATTTTCATATTTTATATTTATATGAAATGGAGGTTTCATGTATAGTTATTTTTATTTTAAATATTAAACATCGATGCTAAAATGTTTATATATAAATTTTTCCAATGAAATTCTTTATTAATTTCCCAATCTTCATATCAATTAATATTTTTTCTTATATTATTTATATCTGTACTAATAATATATTATCATTAAGTGTTTATTCTTATATATTTAATATTTATCTTTTCTGTAATTGATAAATAGTATATCCACTATCTTCAAAATAAATGTAACTATTAAACTAAATTAAATCTTTCTTCATCATATCCAAGAAACATAACTAATACTATAACTTTTACTATAACTTTTATAATTTCAATAATTTTTTTCATTAGTATTCATCTCCTTGTTATTCATCTTATACATTTATTATAGTTTAATATATTCATCTTTCACATTTATCTCTATTACATTTATATTTCATATTTGTAATATTAACTTTTATATAAAAATTTTATATTAGTAAAAGTTGTGATATTATATAAATGTACAACATATAAAAAGGATGGTAAATGTAATGAACTACATAGTATATGACTTAGAATTTAATCATCAATATTCAAAAGATGATAAAGCTTCTAATATAACATTTGAAGTAATACAAATTGGAGCAGTAAAACTTAATAGTAACCTAGAAGTAGTTTCAACTTTTAATAGATTAATTAAGCCTACTGTTCATACAGAGATTCATCCTTTTATAAAAGATTTAACTCAAATAACAACTGAAATGGTTAATTCTGAAAAATATTTTTCAGATGTATATGATGATTTTATTAAATTTATTGGTAATAAAGAATTTACAGTATGTATTTGGGGAACTTCTGACATAAAAGAATTACTTAAAAATGTAAAGTTTCATAATTTAGAAGAAATATATGATTTAAGAAAATATATAGACGTTCAAAATCTTGCTTCAAAATATATAAAAACTCAGAAAGGAACAAAAGTAGGATTAAAGGCTGCTATTGAATTTTTCAATCTACCAATTGAAAAAGAATTCCATGATGCATTTAATGATGCCTATTATACCGCTCAAATATTTAAAAAACTTTATACATCTAAAGTAAAAAGCAGTACTTATAATAATCCATATTCAAAAAGAATTTCAGAATCTAAGCCAAAAGTTGATACAAAAGGATTATTTCGTCAATTTGAAAAGATGTATAGCAAAAAACTTTCTGAAGAGGAAAAAAAAATGATAAAAGTTGCATATAGCATGGGTAGAACTAATCAATTTTTGAAAAAGTAATACCTGATACTCTTAAAATACTTCATATTAAGATTACATTTATATTGAAAAAAATGCAGAACTCATTTTTGATTTTACCTAAATATTTAAATCAAGAATTTAATTACATATAATAAATAAAAGTGAAGTAAATTAACATCACTTTTATTTATATTTTAAATTATCATTGAAATTAAATAATAATATTTTAATACTTATGAATTTATTCTTCAATTATTTCTACAAATTTAGTTGAAGCTAATGAAAGTGGTACTCTTTTTAAATAACATACTCCTATATTTCTTTTAGGAATCTTTTCTCTTGTTTTCACTTCATATATTAAGCCTTTATTTAAATATTCCTTTGCAAATTCCTTAACAACACACGCTATTCCTAAATTTATTTTTGCAAATTCTAAGAGTAAATCATATGAACCAAGTTCAAACTCTGGTGATATTCTTATTCCTTTTGAAATCATAAAATTTTCTACATATTTTCTTGAATTTGATGTTTGTTCTAAAAATATTAATGGCAAATTAGCAACATGATCAAGTGATATATTATCATTTAATAAATACTTGTACTTCTCTCCACAAACAAAAATGTCTTGCACCTCTACACACGGTCTTAATTCTAAAGATGGATCATCTATTGGGAAATTACATATTGCTATATCTATTTCTCCACTTTTTATAAGTGTGCATAACTCTAATGTTGTACTATTAATAATCTTAAACTTAATATTAGGATACATATTATGAAACTTCTCCAAATAAGGCATTAAATAATATTTTGAAATTGTATCACACGCACCAATTTTAAGTTCTCCCACAGATAAATTGTGAAATTCTAAAATCTTTTCTTCTCCAGCTTCTATTAAACCTATAGCTGAATCTACATATTCAAAGAGATGATTTCCTTCATTAGTTAGTGATACGCCCTTAGGTGTTCTATTAAAAAGACGAGTGTCTAATTCTCTTTCAAGCTGCATTATAGACTGACTTATAGCAGGTTGTGTCATATAAAGTTCCGCTGCAGCCTTTGAAAAACTCTTGCTTTTGCCCACTTGACGAAAAACTTTATATAGATCTAATTTACTTATCATATAAGCTCTCCTTATATTAGATATATTTACTATTTATTTTACTTATATCATTAATTGGAGTATATTACAAGTATAAACCATATTATTTTGAATTTATTTTAAGGGAGAGATTATTGTGGAAAGAGTTATCGGAACAGTTGTTAGAGGACTTCGTTGTCCAATTATAAAAGAAGGAGATAAAATTGAAGAGATCGTAGTTGATAGCGTATTAAGAGCTTCAGCCTCTGAAGGAATTGGTATAAATGATAAAGATATAGTTACTGTAACTGAATCAATAGTTGCACGTGCTCAAGGAAACTATGCTTCAATAGATAACATAGCTACAGATGTTAAAGCTAAGTTTGGTGATGATACAATTGGTGTTATATTCCCTATCTTAAGCCGTAACCGTTTTGCTATTTGTTTACGTGGTATTGCTAAAGGCGCTGCTAAGAAAATAGTTTTAATGTTAAGCTACCCATCAGATGAAGTTGGAAATCACTTAGTAGATTTAGATCTTTTAGATGAAAAAGGAGTTAACCCTTGGACAGATGTTTTAACTGAAGCAAAATTCCGTGAATTATTTGGATATAACAAGCATCCTTTCACAGGAGTTGACTACATAGACTACTATAAATCTTTAATAGAAGAATATGGTATTGAATGTGAAGTTATCTTCTCAAATGATTGTAAGACTATTTTAAATTACACTAAGAGCGTTCTTACTTGTGATATACATACAAGATTTAGAACTAAAAGAATATTAAAAGCTAATGGTGGAGAAAAAGTATATAGTTTAGATAATATATTATCAGAATCAATTGATGGAAGTGGATGTAATGAAGCTTATGGATTGCTAGGTTCTAATAAATCAACTGAACAAACAGTGAAGTTATTCCCTCGTGATTGTCAACCAATAGTAGATAATATACAAGCTTTACTTAAAGAAAAGACAGGTAAAAATGTTGAAGTTATGATTTACGGAGATGGTGCTTTCAAAGATCCAGTAGGTAAAATTTGGGAACTTGCTGACCCAGTTGTTTCTCCAGCTTATACTGCAGGATTAGACGGAACTCCAAATGAAATTAAATTAAAATATCTTGCTGATAATGATTTTGCAGATTTAAAAGGTGAAGAATTAAAAACTGCAATTTCAAATTATATTAAGAATAAAGAGGCTGATTTAGTAGGTTCTATGGCTGCACAAGGTACAACGCCAAGAAGACTTACTGATCTTATCGGATCATTATCTGACTTAACTTCAGGTAGTGGAGATAAAGGAACACCAATAATCTTCATTCAAGGATATTTCGATAACTACACAAAATAATACTTAATTAAATATAATAGCAGCCTAGATTAATTAATTTCTAGGTTGCTTATTTATATCAAGTTCTTTATTTCCGCCATTATCTTAAAACTTTGTATTTCTTATTATGCCTCCCTCTAAACTAAAATAATATACTATATATAGTGATATAGTGTTAAAATAAGAATTTAGTTAAGAGATTTTTTATGTTTCTACTTAACGTAATTTGTTTACATCAAATTGGCTAAAATTAAATTCCTCTACATTTTTTTAAAAAAGCTCCTTCATTTAAACATTTTATGCCCTGTCCTTTATTTTTCAAATCCACTGCTTTTCTAAGCTTAGTACTCATTTCATCTCTATGTAAGTTATCTATATCCTTTGTATTAGTCACCAAATATGTTGTTTTCTTTGTTACAGAGCTGCCAACACTTCCACCAAGTTTTCTAACTAATCTAATTGCTTCATCTCTTGTCATAGATGCTAAACCTCCTGTAAATACAACAACTTCATCTGTGAATGCAGTAAAATCAAAATTCTTCATTGTATTTTCACTTTGTCTTACAGGTTGTCTACTAGATCTTTCAAAAATTCTTCCTTTAGTTGAAGACGGCTTGTATCCATTTTCATTTACACATCCTAAAGTAACCCCAACACATTTTGATATTTCATTAATATCTCTTGTATTTAATTCTTCGCATATATTAAGTAAAATATTGCCACATGCCATTGCGTCAGCTAATGCATCATGGTGCTTAAATTCATATCCCAAAAAATTATTTACTGTATTTAATCTTGCATTATCAAGATTACTATAAAAATTTTTAGAAAGCTTCATTGTACATATATACTGAAAACTTGGCATTTCTATATTATAAAGTTCTAAGGTATTTCTTAATACCGATATATCAAAAGAAGCATTATGAGCTATCACTAAATTTTCATTAAAATAATGTTTAATTTTTTCCCATACTTTATCAAATTCTAATTCATCTTGAACCATTCTAGGTCTTATTCCATGAATTCCAATATTTATTGGCATAAATCTCATTTCTTTAGGTTTTATTAAATGATGTACTTCTTCTATAATTTTACCATCTTTTACAACAACAATACCTATAGAACATGGACTATTCCTTTTTTCATTAGCAGTTTCAAAATCTATAGCTACAAAGTTCATTTGTTTTCTCCTATTGTTTATTAATCTTTACAACTATTTATTATAATAATTTTTTAATAAAGTTACAAAGTTATTTTTTCTCTTTTGTTTTTAAAACCAATATATCAACACTTAATTTAATAAGAGCACATACTGCTTATTTAAACATTAATATTATATTTTTGTATACAATACTTACACATAAATATTGATTTTAAGTCATATTTTCAAACATTTTTAGTACATTTAAAGTTCCATAACCCCACTGTGCATTAGGATAAATATCTCCTTTTCTCCTATCTGTTCCTTTTACAAGATATGATATTAAACTTTGACAATACATATATGGATAATTTCCATCTACAATACCCCATTCTAATAATAACGCACAAACTCCTGCAACTACTGCTGCAGAAACACTTGTACCACTTACTGTAGTCGTACTATTATTTGATGCTGTAGTTATTGCATTTACTCCTCCAGCAGCTAAGTCAATTATGCTAACTTCTGAATTTTTAAAAGTCATACTTGAATAAATTAAAGCATTATTAGTATTTTGATTATAAGCTGCTACAGTAACTACAGATGCTGAATCACCTGGTATTGTTAGAGTTCCGTAAGGGTCTGGTGCTCTAAATCCTGTTCCAGGTTTTGTAATTCCCTTTTGTGGAATCCATATATTAAATATGCCACTACTTATAATATTTCCAATAATTCTAAAAGTCCATAATCCCGGTTGTATATCATACAAATAAATTTGAATATACTCATCTCCTGTTGTTTCTTCTGGTATATAATACCTTATATCAACTACTGTATTTTCAAAAATAAATTTATACTTATTCTCTTTCTTTAACAATGGTACAAGAACCCCTGTCTCTTCTCCTGATGGAGATATTACATTTACACTCATAATATTAGGCATATCGATCCAAATATCCGATATTAAAACCTTCTGTCTTTCTGCTACATATAACTCTATATCATCTATCATATCCTTTTTTTCAATTATCCCACTTGCATGATGTCCTACATCTCCTTCATTTCCTGCTCCTGTGACAACTATAATTCCTCTGTTATTAGTGACATTTTCTATATATTCATTTAATAATCCAGTTCCTTGATGATTTCCACTATTAGTCCCTAAAGGTAAATATATCACCAAAGGTTTTTTATACTCTATTGCATATTTGTATAAAGTCTCAATTGCTATAACAATAGAAGTCACATTATATACCGGGACTTCTATTTCAAAATCTTCTTTATACGAAACTGCTTCTGCAAGCTTTATTATACATAATTCACATTTAGGAGCACCCCCTCTTAATTCAGGATTTTTTCCACTGGCTGCAATTATACCTGCCATAGCAGTTCCATGACCAATTTCGTCCTTAGTTTTAACTATATCATATGGATTTCCTCCTTGTTTATACAATTCTATAGCTTTATTTATATCATCTTTTTTATATATTTCCCCATATTTTAACTCACCATTAATATCTTCAAATATATCTAAAGATTGATCCCATATAAAATTTATTCTTGTTTTATTATCATCTGTAATAAATTCTTCATTTAAATAATCTATACCTGTGTCTATTATTCCAACTACAACATTATCTCCTAATAAATTAAGCGGATTGCTTTGTTGAATGCTACTAATTTGAGCTTCTTCGATTGGTGAAATATCTTCAAGTGTATATAATTCTGGTGATTTAATATATATTATTGACGATAATGAATCTTTATTTAAATTTTTTTCTAATACTGAAAAGTCATTTATGTTATTTTGCAAATTTTTTCTTATTGTTAATATTGCTAATTCATCATTTATTGGTTTAATTAGTACCCCGTCAATGTTATTTAATTTTTCAATCATTTTTCCTTGATATTGAACAAGGTAATCCCTATAGTTTATAGAATTAAAAATATTTTCACTCAATATAAAACTCTCCTAAATATTATTTATTAAAATTATCATAAAACTCTAAGTTAACTATATCCTTAGGAATTCTAACATACATATTGTTAATACTATATTCTATATATTTATTATGTCCTCTAGTCTTATATATCCCTGCAATTACATTAAAAGTTTCTGATAAATCCAATTCTCCAAATCCTAATTCTCTACTTGGATATTCTTTAATGCCATATCTTCTAGCTCCATAGGCAAGATAACTTCTAATTTTAATTGAATACATAGTTTTATCATTTCCATTGATAATTCCCCATTGTAATAGCAATGCACAGCAACCTGCAACAATTGCAGTAGCTGCAGAACTTCCGGACATCGTTGATACTTCATTATTATTAGATGTTGTTACTATATTAACACCACCAGCAGTAATATCTGGATTTATTAATCCATTAGTATTAAATCCATTTCCTGATGACGCAACCAACGCACCATTTTGACTATTATTATACGATACTGTAACAACTTTCTCAGCAGTTGATGGCACTGTTAAAGTTGCATACGGATCTGGATCTAAAAATTTAGTCCCTTCATGTAATAATTTTTTTGATGGAAGCCAAATATCATATCTCCCATCAATTATATATTCTCCTCTTAATTGAATACGCCATATTCCTGCTTTCATATCTTTAAAATTCAAACTAATAACTTGATGTCCAGTAAAATTCTCAGGAATATAGTATTTTACAATTGCTTTTGTATCTACTAAAACAAATTTAACTTCTTCACTCCTGTCTATTTTTGAGCTTATAAAGGAAGATTGTTCTCCCGATGGGGATATGATGTTAATAGACATTTGATTAGGCCTTCTTATCCAAATATAAAAAGTTAAGTCTTTAAATTCTTTTGAAATATTTAATTCATTACTCTTAACGTCTTCAACATCTTTTATATAATTTGAAACATGTCCTTCTGAATCTCCTTCATTTCCAACACCAGCAACTAAAGCTATTCCTCTTGTTCCACCTACTTTTTTTAGATATTTTGATGTTATATTTTTTCCATCATGACTTCCATTTGTAGTTCCTATCCCAATATATATAACCATTGGTTTATTTTCTTTTAGTGAATATTTTCTTAAATATTCAATTCCAGAAAGTAATTCCACATTGTTGTATACTGGAACATCCTTAATTCCATTTGTTAAAATATATCTTTTTAAAAATAAAGCTTCTTGCAATTTTACTATAACAAATTCGCAATTGGGTGCAGCTCCTCCTACTTCTTTATTATATCCTTTTGCTCCTATTATACCTGCCACCTTAGTACCATGATTATATTCATCTTTTGTAGGTACTATATCATATGGATTTTTGTTTTGTTTTTTTGCTTCAATAGCTTTATTTATATCATCTCTTGTAAATATATCACCTATATATACTTCTTCCTTATTATTATATTTCGCAGTTTGATCCCATATATTTACTATTCTGCTTGTCTCATCTTCATTAATAAATTCATTATTTAAATAATCTATACCACTATCTATTATTCCTACTAAAACTCCTTGACCTGATAAATTTAAATATGGATTAGATTTAATAACTCCGATATCATGAGAATTATTTACTTCTACATCTTGCAAAACATATGTTGTACTAAACTCTATAAATATAATAGATGGAATTTCTTTTCTTAATCTATCTAGATCTCTAACTTGAACTGCTACTGCACCTAAGCTTTCAGTAAGAACTGCACCACAAGCATAATCTATTGTTTCCATCTCTTTTTTAAAATCTCCACGATATTCAACCAATAAATTCATAAAATTTTCATTAACAAAACTTGCACATTCTCTCATAATTATCTATACACCCTAACCTAATAATTAATATATTTTATGCATTCAAGTATTTACTAATGTTAACAAAAACCTTTTATTTTTTTCTATATATTATATAATATTAACATAATAATGATTTAGGGGAGGTTTCATTTTTCATGAATAATACATTAACTGAAGAAAATATGAAAAAATTACAAGAAGAATTAGAATATAGATTAACAGTAAAAAGGGCAGAAATAGCAAAAGAAAAATTAGTAGCTGCTGCACATGGTGATAGATCAGAAAATGCTGAATACAAGGAAGCTTGCGCAAACTATAGAGAAAATGATAATAGAATACAATATTTAATGACTATGATTTCAACGGCTACTGTTATAGATGATACAGAAATAGATAAATCTTCACTTGGAATTAACAGTAAAGCAAGAATTAAGTTTGTAGAAGATGATGATGAGGATGTTATAACATTGGTAACTACTATGGATTTAGATCCTGAAAATATGCTCATAAGTATAGAGTCTGATTTAGGAAAAGCATTAATGGGTAAAAAAGCTGGAGAAACAGTTGAAGTTGAGGCCCCTGGTGCAAAATACACAGTAAAGATATTAGAAATATTATATTAATTAAATGCTATGTTTTAAAATAGTGTTTATATTTTAGTATAAATCTCATGGATATTGGAATTTACTTTAAAAACACTAAAATATCAACATTCATTTAAAACATAGCTTAAATTAAAAGATAACCTGAAAGTTTAGATATGTTACAAAATTATTCTTTCATCAATTACAGATGCAGTACAACAATAATTTAACAACATTTAGAAGTACTTATTCTAACTCAAAGCCTAGTATTTTAGAAGTTATACTCCAATTTTTTATTCATATAAGTTCTTAAAAAATAAAAATTTATTTAAAGGTAGTCTATAGTCTTGTGTTATATCAACTATATACTATCTTTTTTATCATTTGCAATTTTCAAATAAATTTAAATAATTTTAATTATGTAACTGCAATTAGTTAAATTCAATACTTTTTATAGTTAATAAATATATCTATAATTCATGTAGTTTACTCATTTATATCTCAAATAATTTTTAATCTAGTAATAAATAATTGTACTAATGTGTATAATTATATTAGTAATAATAACTAATTTATTGTAATTTTATAAAAATTTGTATTTTACTAAGGGGGATTAATTTATGTTTTTTTTTGAAGCACAGCCTTTTACAAATTGGATTATGCTACTAATAGTGTTTATAGCATTAATTCTACTTAATGAATTAGGCCGTAGATTTAAATGGGGTGGAGTATTACTTTTTATTATATTACCATTATTTCTCACTTTCTTTGTATGGCCTAAAACAACTGAAGGGACAAGCGTAAATGATTGGTTTCATTATGCTAAGGTATATTCATCACTAGCAGGATGTATTGGTTTCTTTTTAATTAGACATATTAAAGGTGCTAGTAGCAAAAAATGGGCTTTATGTTTTCCACCATTAATTTTAGCAATTAATATCTGTGAAGCAGTAGCACGTGATTTCCAAATTTATGGTTTACACCTTAATAAAGAAGTATTTGAAGGAATGGTTACATTAAGCGGTTCTTGGAATATTATGAATGGAATCGCCGGTATCTTAAATATAATTACAATTACAGGTTGGTTTGGAATATGTATAAGTAAAGATAAGAGTAAAGATATGTTATGGCCTGATATGCTTTGGTTCTGGATTATAGCATATGATATTTGGAACTTTGCATACACATATAATTGCTTACCTAACCATGCATGGTACTGTGGTATAGCATTACTTTTAGCTCCTACAATAGCTGCTTTCTTTATAAAGAAAGGTGCTTGGTTGCAACATCGTGCACAAACACTTGCATTGTGGTGTATGTTTGCAATGACTTGTCCTAGCTTTATTGATGAATCACAATTTGCAGTTAGATCATCACATAATTCAACAGCTTTATTTATCGTAAGCTTAGCAGCATTATTATCAAATATAGCCGTATTTGTATACTACATTTATAAGATTAAAAAGACTAAACGTAATCCTATAAAAGCAGAACTTTATACAGATCTTAACAGCTACAAAGAAATAAAAACATTATCTGAATAGTTATATAACAATTATAGCCACCTATTTTAGTATTTACTTCCAATAATAAAATTTTTTCTAATTTTTTTGGAATTATTTCATAAAATAGATGGCTTTTTATTTTTATACTAAAAATATAATTTTAAAAAGCTTATTCAGTACTACTATTTATATTTTTTAAATGTGACTTACATCGTAAACAGTTTTGTATACTTAGTGGTAGCTCCAAATCACATGATTCCATCAATTCTTGATTAATCAATATTTCCGATGTAATTCCATCTGCAATTATTTTTCCCTGTCTTAATATTATTGTTCTTTCACACAGTTCAAGTATCATATCAAGATCATGCGTGGCTATTATTTTTGTATACTCAAAATTTTTAAGAAGATTTATAAGGCGTCTTCTAGATTTAGGATCTAGCGCTGATGTTGGTTCATCCATCATTAAAACATCAAGATTCATAGACAATACTGATGCTATAGTTGCACAACGTTTTTCTCCACCAGAAAGTCTATATGGCGCACGATCTTTTAAATGAGCAATGCCAACAGTTTCAAGTGCACTTAATACTCTTTTTGAAATTTCCGCTTCAGAATATTTATAATTGCGTGGTCCAAAAGCTACATCATCATAAACTGTTGGCATAAATAATTGATCATCAGGATTCTGAAAAACCATCCCTATTCTTTCTCTGATTTCAGATAATGTTTTCTTTGTAACTTTAATATTTGAAATACTGATTTCTCCTATAGAAGGAAATAAAACTCCAAGAATAAGCAACATGAGTGTTGATTTTCCTGCACCATTTGTTCCAACAATACCTACTGATTCTCCTCTATTTACTGTAAAAGAAACATTATTAATAGCACATTGTCCATCCGGATATTCAAAATATATTTTTTTTGCTTCAACTATATTATCTTGCACTTAATTCACCCCTATAATAATTAAACTTAATAATTTAGGTATATTAACACATCTTATTATTATGAAATACATTATCCAAATTGCTATATATATATAATCATTAGACTTCATTTTCAAATTATTTCCTATATCATAATCTCTTTCAAAGCCTCTGCAGCACATAGATGTATATATATGTCCAGCTCTATCTACAGTTTTAATTAAAAGTTGACCAACAAGGCAACCACAATCTTTAAATCTTATTCCTTTTTTCATATGAGAGCGTACTGAATATGCTCTAGTTATTCTACCTACTTCTTCAATTAATACAGTAATATAACGGTAAGTAAGTAAAAATTCTACGACAAATAGTTTAGGCACCTTTAATAATATTAATGATAATGCTATTTTATTAATTCCAGTTGTAGCTATAAGAATTAGTGAAGCTGCAACTGTTAATACACACTTAATCAATATAGAAATAAATGATATCCATCCACCTGAAATATTTATATTTCCTATAATTAATATGGATGTATGATCTAATAATGGATTAAAAATCCCAATACAAATAACGAAAGGTAAAACTACTAAAAGCCTTTTTATAATTAGAATAATTTTAATATCAGCTAGTATCATCAATATCATTGGATATAAAATTAGAGGCATCAATCTACTAATCTCATATTTACCAAAAGAAACAACAATTATTAAATATGTAATTGTTGTTAATACTTTCGCAAATGGATGCACATTATGAATTATAGTTGCTTTTTCACTAAGTTCATCTAAATATCTTATATTATATAATGAATTTTCCATACCCATATCAAATCCAATCGCTAATGATTATTTAATCTGTTCTACCTTCGATTTTTTCTTAAATATACTTAGAATAAAACCAATAATAAAAGTAAGTACTAATGTTAATATACCTCCAACAAATCCTGATACACTAGTTCCTACACTTACAGAAGGCCATGATTTTTCTGCTTTATTTACATCAGCACTTTCAGACATAACTGCCTCAGTTTCTTTAAAATTATAATCTGGCAATATTGCTGTCTTATCTTGAAGCTCTTCCATAGTCTTATGAAGACTGCTTGTTGCTTGAAGCTCTTCTTTGCCTGAACTTTTAAACATAGCCCATTCAAGTCCATCTGGGTTTGATGAAGCAAACCATGATAAAACACCACCAACAACTAAAGCCATTGCTGCCAAACTCATAATTACTTTTTTAGTTGAAATATTTCCTATTGGGATTCCAGTGTTTGTATTTTCTATTAGTTCAGGACGCATTCTCCAGACGAAACTTACAATTGAAGTTACTACAGCACCTTCTACAATTCCAATAGCAAGATGAATAGGTTGCATTAAAAACACAAATGTACTAAAAGGTAATTCAGTTTTACCTGATAATAATGTTTCAATAACAACACTAAAAGCACCTAATTGTAATCCTATTATAGCTGCTATCATAGATGCTAAAAGTATTCTTTTTTTAGAATGTTCATTATTAATTATTTTTTTATAAATGAAAGGATAAGCTAAAAAACACGTATAAAATCCTAGGTTAAAAATATTACACCCAAGTGCTAAAATTCCTCCATCTGCAAAAAATAATGATTGAATTGTTAGAATAGATGCCATAGTAAGAAATCCCGCATAAGGCCCAAGTATTATTGCTAATAATAATCCTCCACCTAAATGTCCACTAGATCCTGTTCCTGGAATAGAAAAATTAATCATTTGAGCCGCAAAAACAAAAGCTCCCATAACACCCATTAAAGGAACTTTCTTTTCATCCATTTCCTCTTTAACCTTCTTAATTGAATAAACTGAAACTCCAATAGTTGCAGCCCACATAGTTCCACCAACAACTGGTGAAATTAAAGCATCTGCCATGTGCATAAACATCACTCCTAAAATTTATTATACTTTTAGACCAAGTTTTCTATAACAATTTCATATATTATGTATAGATAAAGTAGATTTATAAATTTAACTTTAAACATTTACAATATTACTTTATCTATCCAATATATAATATAAAATTAAACTATTCTAATTTTTAATTCTATTGTATTAATAGTATTACTTGTAAATGTCTTCTTTCTATAAACACAAGCACATATTTAAAATCAATTTTTTTGTTGTATATTTAACAAGCAATTATTTCTTTAATCATAAACTCTTTTCCACAGAGCATTTCCCAATGTTTCCCTCCACATTTCGAACATTTACCATTATTTTTAATAATATTAAAAACTGTATCACACTCTTTGCATATACCATTACCTGGTAATATCTCGATTTCTAGTTTCGTATCTTGTAATAATGTTCCATCTACTGCTGCCGGGTAGCAAGCTTCAATATATTTTGGAATCATAGATGATAGTTCACCTATTTGAAGAACCAATGTATCTATTTGAGTTAATCCATTTTTTCTAACGAAATTTTCAACAGTTTTAACAACATCAAATACTACTCCTAATTCATGCAACTAAAATCACCTCTACTTCATTATGTTAAAAATCTATGGGGGAACTTTATATTCCCCATTTATATTCTTTTACACAATATTTTACTTGTTATACATCACCTTTTATACTTAAGAATTTCTTTTAAAGCTCTTTTTTATTTTTCTAGCTTTAATTACAAATTTACGCTTAATTATATTTTTAATTACTTTTGGTTTAAGTTCTTTAATAGTTACACTTTGTGCATCATATTTTCTGTAAAGTGTAATAGCATCAAACTTACATCTAGTTGTACATGCACCACAACCTATACATTGATCTTGATCTACAGTTGTAGCACCACATCCAAGACAGCGTTCTGTTTCCTTCTTCATTTGCTCTTCTGTGAATGTAGGTCGTAAATCTCTAAAAGTTCCTTTTGATTTAGCACCTTCTATGTGTGCTATTTTCTGTCTCTTAATATGATCATAACCTTGTAAAGTTAAGTTTTCTTTATCAAATGCATGATAAGCTCTCCTGTCACGTCCATATACTAAACTTTGTCCAGGATGAACATAACGATGAATTGATATTGAAGCTTCTTTACCTAGGGCAATGGCATCTATTGCGAATTTCGGTCCAGTCAATGCATCTCCTCCTGCAAACACATCTGGTTCTGCTGTCTGTAATGTAAATAAATCTGCTTTAATTGTCTTATTTGGATTTAATTCTATTTTGCTATTTTCTAGTAAAGTACCCCAATCCATTCCTTGACCTACTGAAATCAAAATATGATTTGCCTTAACAATTTTTGTTTCATTTTCATCAAATACAGGATTAAATCTTCTATCCTTATCAAAAACTGAAATACACTTTTTAAATTCTATTGCTACAACTTTTCCATTCTCTTGAATAATTTTTTTAGGCCCCCAAGAATTATTGATTTCAATGTCTTCGTCCATAGCTTCTTGGATTTCTTCATCAAGTGCAGGCATTTCTTTTCTACTTTCTAGACAGAACATATTAACTTTTGAAGCACCAACTCTTGTAGCTGTCCTCGCAACGTCAATGGCAACATTTCCACCACCAATTACAACTACATTTCCTTCAAGTTTCACTTCATTGCCTAAATTTACATTACGTAAAAAATCAACACCTGTAATAACACCTTCTGAATCTTCACCCTCAACCCCAAGTTTTCTACCTGTCTGAGCACCAATTGCAAGATAAAATGCCTCATAGCCTTGATCCCTTAAGTATTTAAGGCTTACATCTTTTCCAACCTCAACACCAACTTTAAATTCTACTCCTAATTCTCTTAAAATTTCAATTTCTGCATTTATAACATCTTTTTCCAATCTATAAGATGGAATTCCAAGTGTCAGCATGCCACCAAGTACTTTTTGCTTTTCAAATACAGTTACTTTATAACCATCAAGAGCTAAATAGAAAGCACATGACAGACCTGAAGGCCCACCACCAATAATAGCAATTTTATTTCCATATTCGTGTCTTAATTTTGGTACATAACGATTGTCCTTATTTAAGTCTTGTTCAGCGATAAATTTTTTAATTTCATCAATAGCAACCGGCTCATCAATGTCCCCTCTAGTACATTCAGATTCACATTTTCTTGGACAAATACGTCCACATACTGCTGGAAATGGATTTTCATGTTTTATAAGTTCAAGTGCTTCTTTATATCTTCCCTGAGAAGCTAATTTAATATAACCTTGAACAGAAATGTGTGCTGGACAATTTGTTTTACATGGACTTGTACCAGTTTCAACAACATTTTCTCTATTAATACGATAATCAACATTCCATTTATCTTCACCCCACTCTGTGTTATAAGCAAAGTCTTCTCTCTTCTTTTCAACAATTGGAGTTTTAGTACATAATTTTTGACCTAATTTCAATGCATTAACAGGGCAAACTTGAACACATTCTCCACAAGCAACACATTTGTCTTTATCTACTTTAGAAACATAATTTGAACGTACCATATCATTATTTTGAAACATTCCAGCAATTCTTGTAGCATAACATGAGCAACCACAGCAATTACAAATAGCATGAGTATTACCGGGACCATCTGCATTTGGAATTTGATGCATTAAACCATTTTCTTCAGCTCTTTTAATAATTTCAAAAGCTTCTTCACGAGTAATTTTTCTACCTCTACCTGTGCGTATATAATATTCCGCAGCATGTCCAAGTTGAATACACATATCTTCTTTTAAATGGCCACAGCCTTCTCCCATAGCTTCTCTCGATGTACGACAAGAGCAATTTGAAACAGAAAAAATTGTATTTTCATTAAGATATTTAGAAATTTCTTCATATGATGCTCTTCTAGTCTCACCTTGAATAGCTGTTTCAATTGGAATAACACGCATAGGACCAGTTCCTATTGAAAAAACACCTGCTGTTATAAGTGCTTTTTTTCTTCCATATCCTTCAAATGCTTCTCCTATTTGCTTAAAATTTTCAATTTTTTCTCTATCCGGATGGTTAACTATCATTTCCATTTGCCCTGGAACCCAAAGATCAAACCAAAATTTATCAACCCCATCTATTTCATTTACAAAGCAAGCACCTGCAAAAGCTAAATCCAATAATAACTTTGATGTTTCTTCTACAGATTTACCACACAAAACAGCCACTTCTTCAGCACTCTTCTTTTTACGTAATTCAAGACAAAGCCCTACCTCTGCCATTTCTGATGTAACAACTGGTTCTAAAATTTTATATTCTGGGTCTTCCGGTGTAATTGCAGTTTTTGAACCACTTCGCTTCATACTTATATGATTCGCAAGTTCTAATACTTTTTTATTTACCATATATACTCCCCCATTTAAGATTTCTGTGACCTTATTTTTCTTTCCAACTACTGACTTCAGTACGTATCCAGTGTGTCCACTTATCAATACCTTCTCCTGTTTTAGCAGATATAGGTATTATTTTGATATTTGGATTTAATTTTGTTGCATACTCTTTAACTGCCTCCAAATCAAAATCAAAATAATCCATTGCATCAATTTTATTAATCAATAGTACATCAACAATTGAAAACATTAATGGATACTTTAATGGTTTGTCATGCCCTTCTGGCACGCTTAAAATCATAGCATTTTTTGATGCACCAGTATCAAATTCTGCTGGGCATACTAAATTCCCTACATTCTCTAAGATTGCAAAATCAATCTCTTCTGTTCCTAATCCTTCCAAACCTTGTTTTGTCATATCTGCATCTAGATGACACATTCCTCCAGTGTGTAATTGAATTACTTTTACACCAGTTTTTGATACAGTAAAAGCATCTACATCTGAATCAATATCCGCTTCTAAAATTCCTATTTTCATTTCATCTTTTAAAGCTTCAATAGTTCTTAAAACTGTTGTTGTTTTTCCTGAACCTGGTGATGACATTAAATTTAACAAAAAAGTTTTATCCTTCTTTAGTTCTTCTCTAAGTAACTCTGCTTGTCTATCGTTATTTTCAAAAACACTCTTTTTAATATCAATTACTTTGTACTTATCCATAAGCTTCCCCCAATTTCTCATTTAAAATTTACTTTTATTTCTGCTATGTTTTTAATTTAATAAAGTTATTTTTCAATGCCGTAATACATTAAATACAACCTCTATTACAAAATTGCATACATTAATCACAGCAGTTACCAATTTTAATCTTCTCTAGTTAAAATTCTTATTTTAATTATTTAATTACAATTATATTATACTGTAAAAATATGTAATTAACAATATTTTCCTTGCAAATATTGATTTTTAACACTATATTTTTTTACTCTAGTTATTCTAAATATATATTTTATGAATTATATATTTTAGACTTAAATCTTTTTCATATTCAGTAAAAAAATAAAAAATTTAATTTTAATTAATAAAAAAAGAAATCAATACTCAAAAAATATTGATTTCTTTTTTAGACTATATATACTCTATCCATATAAAATTTGTTTAGTAATATTAAATTTCATCTAAATATTCATTCTATCTATTAAATATTTTTACTCTAAATCTAAAACATCCAACTACAAATGTAGTTACATTTAATTAAATTATTCTATACTTCCTGGATTACCTCTAATTTAGATGTACAATTTGGACAACGCGTTGCTTTTATGTCAATCTCAGTATAACAAAACGGACATTTTTTAGTACTAGGTTCTGTTATTTCTTCAGCTTTATTTCTTTTTCCAAAATCACTTAACTTATTCATACCTTTTACAAGCAAAAATATTAACAAAGCCATAATTAAAAAATTTATTACAGCGGTTATAAATGATCCGTATTTAACAGTTACTCCAAAAATATTTAAAGTTAAATCACTAAAATCCTTATTTGCAAATATCCCAATTATTGGAGATATTATATCCGTTGTTAATGATTTTACTATTCCTTGAAATGCACCACCTATTAATACACCTACTGCTAAGTCAATAACACTTCCCTTTAATGCAAACTGCTTAAATTCATTTAAAAATTTCTTCATAAAGTTTTCTTTTTTCCTCCTTGGTTTTTTCCTCTGTTTTTCTAATATCTATATACCCTGATATTTTATCACAATTTACATGTTTTTAGTCATAAAAACTACTATAAAACTTACTATAGCTTTTTATTTTAAAGACTTAGCATAAAAACTTAGTTATAAAATAAAGAACTATCACATAATTATTTTTTAGACATAAAAAATACTCCACCTTGTAATAGACATTTTATTATTTTAAGTGCCTATACAAGGTGGAGCATATTGTTACATACATTTACTAATTGTAAAAAATGAATGTACAAATTTTATATTTGGCCACGCTAACTTTTACACAGTACAACTTCATATTTGGAATATGCTAAATTCGATTATAAAGATTTTTAGTATTCCTAAATTCAGTCACTATTTCCAATTTGCTTATGCATATATTAACACTGGGTTAAACCATATCCTTAATTAGTCTTTATTTTTTAATTAATTTAAATGCTTCAGCTTGTGCTTTTATACCTCTTTCAGCAGCAAATCTTTCAATACTTGAGGCCCCAAAGAAACCATCTATTCCTTCTGTTTTTTCAATTACATATGCTGCATCATCAGGTTCTGCAATTGGACCTCCATGACAAATAACCATAATATCTGGATTAACATCTCTACCAGCTTTTATAATAGCTTCTATTTTTTCAACACAATCATCAAGTGTTAAAGCAGTCTTAGCTCCGATTGTTCCTTTTGTAGTTAATCCCATATGAGCCACTAGAATATCTGCACCAGCTTCAGCCATTGCTTTTGCTTGATCTGGATCAAATACATATGGAGTAGTAAGCATGTCTAATTCATGTGCTTTTCTAATCATTTCAACTTCTAAGTCATATCCCATTCCTGTTTCTTCAAGATTTTGTCTAAATACGCCATCTATTAAACCAACAGTTGGGAAGTTTTGAACTCCTGAAAATCCTTGTTCTTTAAGTTGCTTTAAATAAACTTCCATTAATCTAAATGGATCTGTACCACAAACTCCTGCAAGTACTGGAGTATGTTTAACAACTGGTAATACTTCTGCTCCCATTTCTACAACAATTTGATTTGCATCACCATATGATAATAATCCTGCTAAAGATCCACGACCTGCCATTCTATATTTTCCTGAATTATATATTATAAGCATATCAGCTCCACCAGCTTCACTACTTTTAGCTGTAATACCTGTACCAGCTCCAACTCCTAATAAAGAATTTCCTTTAGCTATTTCTTCTTTAAATTTCTTGATAATTTCTGCTCTTTTCACAATTAATTCCTCCTAATTTCACTGTTTTTTTAATTCTATTTTTAATAATGTTAATAGTTATATATAAATATCATTGCTTTCTAGTAATGCAACTTTAAACTATATTATTTACTCATTAAATCTATAAGCTTTTTAGCTGCTGCTTCTCCAAACGCTTTATCATTTATTGCAAGATTTAGTTCTTCTATCTCTACAACATCTTTATTTATGCGATTCTTTAAGGTATCAAAAAGCATTTTATCTTCTTCTTCTCCATAAAATTTTTGTCCCTTTTCATCTAACATTGATACCCCCTTTAAAGGTAAGAATAGTGCTGTCTTTCCTGTAGCCATATTTAACTTTTCAGCTATCTTTTCACCAATAATTTTATTTTCTTCAACAGTAGTTCTCATTAATGTAACAGTTGGATTATGTTTATAAAAATTTCTACCTTCAAACTTCTTTGGAACAGTGTCTACTGGTCCAAAGTTTACCATATCCAATGCTCCTACTGATACAACTTGAGGTATATTATTCTTTCCAGCTGCTTCTAATCTGTTTTTACCTGCACCTAGTACTCCTCCAACTAATTCATCACACCATTCTGTAGTTGTTAAATCCAAAACTCCCTTTATAAATCCACCTTTTATTAGATGCTCCATAGATTTACCACCAACTCCTGTTGCATGAAATACTAATACTTCATATCCTCTTTCTTCAAGATATTTTCTTGCATAATTTACACATGGTGTTGTTACACCAAACATTGTTGCGGCTACTAGTGGTTTCTTTTCTATAATCTCTTTATTTTCAAAATTAACCATGCCAGCTATTGCAAATACAGCGTTTGCAAAGATTTTTGTTGATATTGAATTAAGACCAGCCACATCAACTATTGATGGTACCATAACTATATCACTTGAACCCACATATTGTTCAGTGTTACCTGAAGCTACTGTTGATACCATAACTTTAGGTACTCCAATTGGTAAAGCTCTCATAGCTGGTGTAATAAGTGATGTTCCTCCAGTACCACCAAAGGAAATAATTCCATCAAATTTACCTTGTTCATATAATTTAGGAACCAATTTTTCCATTCCTCTTGAAAGAATTTCTGTTGCTAATGCTCTATCCTTTTTAGCTGAAATTTCATAAATATCTTCACCAACGGCTCTAGCCACTTCTTGATTTGAAACATCTGGTTTAAATTTCGGTTCAAATACACCTGTATGAATAGTAAATGTTTTTAATCCTATACTTTTAATTAATTTTTTAACATATAAATATTCAACACCCTTTGAATCAAAGGTTCCTGCAATTGCTATAGTTTTCATAATTCCCAACTCCCCATAATATAAATTGATTTTACCTTGCCAATTTATAATTTTTAATTTTAAAAAACGTTATCACAACTTATAAATTAATGATAACGTTTCTCCAATTTGCAGTAAATGTAGTTATGTATTTTAAAATTGTGTTTATGTACTTTCTCTGTATATTTTTGGTGATTTTCCTATATATTTTTTAAACATTTTACTAAAATGTGCATAATCATCATATCCAACTAATGCTGCAACCTCTGATAATTGTATATTTTCTTTTTTTATTATATCTGCTGCTTTACTCATTCTGAATTTAACTAAATATTGTGGGAAGCTACATCCAACTTCTTTTTTAAAAAGACTACTTAAATGCGTTCTAGAAATATTTGCAACCATAGCTAATTCTAAAAAAGATATATTATTCATGTAGTTTTTAGATACATATTCTTTTACAAATTCTACATAATCATAATGCTTTGTTATTCCATCTAACATTTTATTTAAAAAATCATCTTTTTCTAAATTACCTGAATATTTAAATTCTCTAGTTATATTAGTTATATATTTTTCAGTTGGTATCCTTTCAAAAGCTGATCCACCTATATATCCCATAGTATTACAATTATTATACATATATTGAACATCTACCGGTGTTTTAACAGGTCCTCCATATATCATCTTAATTACATTTGGTCTAATTTTATCACATAAATCAAAAATTGATTTTGCCTTTTCCTTAGCTGCCTCTAAAGATAATATCTTTTTAGCTCCAAGCATTCCCCCCTCCGTTAATCCTAAATGCACACATATAACATCTGCTCCTGCTTCTAACATATCCATTGCTTGTTCTTTACAAAAAACAAATGCTACAGTAAACAAGTTCTTTTTATGAGCAAGTTTAATAGCTTCGACTTCTAAATTATAGCTGCAACCAGCGTCTTCCAATGCTTCTCCAAATATTCCATCAATTATTCCTACAGTTGGATAATTATTAATTCCCGAAAATCCCTTATTTTTTATATCATCTATATATTCATCTAATTTTATTTTTGGATCTGTTGCATTTAATCCAAAAATAACCGGAATGTCTTTTATAAGTGGAACAACTTCCCTTAACGCAAATCCCATTACCATATCATTACTATTAGCAAATGGTAATATCCCTGCAAGTGAGCTTCTTCCCATCTGTCTAAATCTTCCTGAATTAAGAGTAAGCACTAGATCAGCTCCACCCCTTTGAGCATATTTAGCCGTAACTCCAGCACCTGTTGCAACACCAATAATATGACTATTAATTTTTATTTGTAAAGTTAAATTTTTAATTATCTCTTCTCTTGATACCATATTTTATACCTCATTATTTAGTTCTAATTATATTTTTATTCTTACTTATACCATTATTGTAATTAATTTTTTAAAATAATAAAAAAGCAAAATATGCTACTAAATTAGTCTTTTAAAATATTCATCAATAATATGTTTCATTTTATTATGTCCATACTCAAATCCATACTCAACCAACAAATTAACAAACACTTCCTGAACCTCTTCATCATTATATCGAGATAAAAACATTACACATTCATCCCAAAGATTTTGAAAGCACTCTAATAAAAGAATAGAAAAGCAAAGTTCTCTTGCTCTTTTTTTATCATTAACTCTAAGATTACAAAATACTTCCTCAAGTTCCTCTAATGGATTTTCACCAATATAATTTAATAAATCTCTTATTTTTTCTTCAGATGTATCACTAGCAAGAGTTGATAATGCATACGTATCATAGTCTGGAAATTCTTCTTTAGGAATACCAATATCAATAGACTTAATATATTTTTCTTTTAGATAAACCTCTTTATATGAAATATTACTTTTTCTATTTTTACTCTTCTTTTCATAAAACTCCTTTATACTATCTCCATCTTTTATATCAGAATATTTAATATTATTGTCTGTATAGGAAATTCCTTCTTCTTTAGAATTAAAGTTCTTATATGAAAATGTGTTTATAATGGTTATGCAGCGTATTGGTTTTCCTTCCAAATAACAAGCTGTAGCCTTATGATGACCATCTATTAATAGTCCAAGTGCACCTCTCATTTCAATGGCTAAACCAAACAACTTTTCTCCATTTCTAATTTTCCCCCTATAATACTCTACTCTATCTTTGTTATAAGAATTGGTTCCTTGGGAAGGTAATAAAAACTTTGGTTCTATAATAATAGTTCCATAGTTAGGAGCATAATAGTATGAGCTTGCCATATAATTTTTAGCCTTCATTTTTAAATTCCAAAAGAAATTTCCTTCACCATCTGTTGGAAAAAATTCCACTTCTTTTAAAACATAGTATCCATCTTCTAATAAAGATAATATGGGACTTATTTTAGAAAAACTATCTTCTAAACTTTCTATATTATTTAGTTCACTTAAAATTTTAACCACCTCATCATCTGCTTCATCTCTTCCCTTAGCTAACGCAATCATTGTAGAACAAGTTGGACAATATTCGGAATTACACATAATTAAAGGAGTATTTCCTAAATAAAATATTGCCTTTATATCATTGTTTATATCCTTAGCAAATTTCATAGTTAATTTTCCAAGACCATTTTTTACTTTAAATAATATATCTTCCCCAATTAAATTATCTATTTTAGTTACTGATGATTTATTAAATTTTTCTAGTATTTTATTAATTAACATTTTTCCTCCTAATAATTTAGCAATCTATTCCTATGCAATTATAGTATTTATTATCTTATTACATAATCCAAAAAGTCATCTTGTCCATTAAAGAATGATTCTGCATTTAAATTTATTTCTACATTTGGATAAATTGAATCTGTATCTTCATCTGAGGTTTTAAAATAATTGCTTGAATAATTAACATCAATATTAATATTAGATAAATGTATAGTTTTTACCTCTCCAAAATGATTAGGTTTTCCACCTGTTGGCTCTCCTATTAATGTAGCATTAGTTTCATTTCTAAGACTCATGGCATTTAATACTGCTGATGAGAATGTTCTCCTTCCTATAATAGCATAGAGATTTCCTACTTTATTTGTATTTTCTCTTTTCTTTATTTCATCTAAAAACACCTCAAAAATTCTAGAATTCCCTCCACCATTATCTCTTAAATCTACAACTAATTTAGTCGCATTTTTTGTGTCAATAACATTAAATACATCTTTAGTGAAATCAGAAAAAGAATACTCTTTCATTTCCATACATGAATTGTATTTTACATACACAGTATTTTCTTCTTCAATGTACTTAAACCAATAATTATCATTTGAGTTCTGTTTTGATATAGGAAATCTATTTTTAAACTCTTCATCACTTGATAATGTTCTTATATTCATATACTCTTCCATTGTAACTGGTTTTATCATAACATCAGCATTAGATAACCCCTCAAATGTAAAGGTTGCATTATCTTCCTTTACTATTCCACTAAGTTTTAATACTTCTACACATTTTAATAATACTGAAAATTGATTTTTACTTATAGCTTCATTATCCTTAGATATAAAAGGTTCTAATTTTTCTTTTAAATTCTCTATTGAATATCCATTTATTGAAACAAGTTTTTTTCCCCAATATTCCTTATACTCTGAATCCCCATCAACAAGATATATATCATCTCCAAACTGAAAAAAACTTAATGGATAAGCTAGTGAACCCATAATATCTACATTAGTATGACTGTCATTAATAGATACTATTATTTTTGCGAGTTCACCATTTATCTCTTCATCACTATATCTTGAAACATTGTTAATTAGTGAGTCAATCTCATCATTAAATTCTTCTTTTGATTTAGAAAAAAATAAATTCTTATGCTTTTTAGGTAATTCCTTTTTTAAGAACTCAATATCTGTTATAAATTTCTCATTTCTATCTTCACTTTTAATCATAGGAGAGTTAGTTACTCTATGAAATATTTTAAAAGCAAATATTCCTATAACTACTGCAATCACAAGTACAATAGTAGCAATAACCTTCCCCTTCTTATTAAATTTCATTATTAATACCCCTATCACTAAGTTATTATTTATAGTACTCTAATATAAACTATATTTCTATAAATTTCTTTGCAAATTCTATTATACTCTATATTTTTCCATATAAAAATTAAAAAACATCAACACATTCAGTGCTGATGTTTGTAATTTAATTAAATACATCTCATGTTAAGGTTAATCCACAGTAAAATAGACTGCTTAATATTATAGCTAACTTACCTCATTTTTTCTTTTTTGGTTTTGGCATTGGTAATTCCTTGTAAGTCGCACTAACAAACTTAGTTATTAAATCTATATTATCCAAACCCTCTAAAACAATGTGTGATTTTACCCCACTATAGGGTGATTCCTTTGTTGCATTTGGTATCAGAGTTTCACCAGCAGTAGTTGGTTTAATAAACACTTGGTTATCACAAATCAGACCTAAAACTTTACTATTTCAATATATTGTATACTCACCAAACATTTTTTTGTATGTGATTTCCCCTGCCTCACGCATTTGGTCACATACATATTGAACATAATCTAAACTTGAAGCCATAAAATACCTCCATACTCTTTCTAAAACATATTTTCATAAAATCTCATAAGTTATTAATTTGTAAAAAAATTACTACTATATTTATATAATAACATATTATGTAAATATAGTAGTGTTTAATTTTAACTTATCTCAATTCATAGTTTTTCTTAAAATCTAACTATATTGCTTTGCTTTTAATAGAAAGCTAACTTGTTAAATTTATACCATTAATCAATTTTTTCTATACGTTTAACATTCAAATACAATATAATCTTCCTTTTTTCTGCATTTCTGATTCTATGAAAAAATTTAGCATCTATCTTATATGTTAAAAATAATTCATAATTCTTTTTAACTGAAAATTATTAAAACGAAAACAAATCACTAGATTTATTTGTATTTTTATATATATTAATAAAAATATTTAACAAATTGACATTTTTATATAGATATTGTAAAATAATACTTATTATTAAATCGTAATCTGATTTTATGGTATCAGTTTATTAAAGAGGAAATGTGTAATGTACAAAAATAGCAATAATAATTTATTAAAAGGGATTATGTTCACATTTCTACTCCACCTTTAGGTAAGCAATCATTGTATGAGACCACAGGACATTATAATAAATATTCAAAAGATATGTATCCTTCCTTCTATGCATATGATGAAGATTATGTTATGCGTTCAGTTACATGCCCAAACCATTATGCTATATTTTTACAACAAGAACGTTCGTATAAAGAATTGCCATTACGAATTACTGAAATGTCTACACTTATAAGAAAAGATAGGAGCTCTGAATTGAGTGGCTTATACAGAACTAACACATTTACGCTTAATGATGCTCATATTTTTTGCTCACAAGATAATATTGAATTAGAATTTTTAAAAATAATAGACTTTATAAAATGTGTTAATGATAAGTTTGGTATTAGCTCTCATGTAAGATATAGGCTTTCATTCAGCGATTTCAGTAATGATAAATATATCAAGAATGAAAGTTTATGGAAAAAATCAGAAAATATTCTTGAGTCGATATTAAATAAATCAGATTTAGACTTTTTTATTAGTAAAGATAAGGCCTGTTTCTATGGTCCAAAACTTGATGTATTAATAGAAAATTACAATGGCAAAGAATATATTCTTACAACAGTTCAATTAGATTTTATTTTACCTGGAAAATTCAATGTTTACTTTATTAATAATAATTTTGAAAAAGAACAACCTGTTGTTATACACAGAGCATTACCATTTAGCATTGAACGTACAATTGCATTTCTGACAGAGTATTATCAAGGTATTTTTCCTTTTTGGTTAGCCCCAGAACAGGTTGTAATTATTCCAACAACTTTAGACAATATAAAGTATTCACAACAGATAGAATATCATTTAAAAGAAATAGATATAAGAATTGAATGCGACCTACGAGATACAAGATTCAATAAAAAAATTAAACAAGCTACTTTGAATAGAACTCCATATATAGTAATAGTTGGAGATAAAGAATCAAAGAGTAATATCTATAATTCAAATCTAATATTTATTCAGCAAAAAGGAGTGGTTTAATTATGATATCAATATTAACTAATAAAAATTTCAGAAATTTTTTTGTTTCAGATATCATTTCTGGATTTGGTGTAGGTTTAATAATGATTGCTGAAAACTGGTATGTATTTACACAAACTAATTCCACTAAATATGTAGGTTTTTTATTAGCATTTACAGTAATCGCCAGTTTCATTGTATCACCAATTGCTGGTATATGTGCAGACATATTTAATAGAAAAAATGTAATTTCAATTACATATGTTGTAAGAATTTCCTTTCTTTTAGTGATTGCCTTAGTATTTTTAATGCATGGTTTTGATATAAGATTGATGTATTTATTATCAATTATTAATGGAATTGGTTGGACCTTCTATATGTCTACATCTAGAAGTTTTATCCAAGAACTATTGCCAAAAAACTTACTAATAAAAGGCAACTCATTGCTTGAAATATGTTTGCAATCTGGTATGCTTTTCTCCGGTGCTATTTTTGGTATTTTTTTTGAATATTTTGGTTTTGTAAATATTCTATTTATAAATATTATTGTATTTTTGATAAGCAATTTTATTGTCTCTAGAATTCAATATAATTCTATTATCAGTACTATAGATAATGAAAAATTTTTTAAAAGTTTTATTGCAGGATTAAGTTATTTAAGAAAAAGAAAAGTGATATTTGTGTTTGGAATTATAACGATTATTCCTCTAGCCGTAACAATGATTTATAATGTTGTTTTACCTGCGTATGTCAATGAAATATCAAAAAACAGTAGTATAGTATTTGGTATTTCTGATATGTTTTATGGCATTGGAGGATTAGTTTCTGGTTTTGGGGTAGCTCTTATAATTAAAAAGATGCGTAATAATCAAATAATTTTTCTTTTTTTTATAATTGCGATAAGTGATTTACTTTCTTTATATTTAAATACAAATGTTTTTGTACTTTATTTTTGCAGCTTACTCTTGGGAGTGTCCAACTCGACTTTAAAAATTGTAATGAACACAGTTCTTATGGAAAATGTTGATAAACAATTTATGGGTAGGGCAACTGCTGTTTGGACAGCTATCTCTCTATTAATCCAAGCAGTTGGAACATCTACAATGGGTATTATTATTGATAACTTTGGAGCTAAATATGGATTTTTGTGTATGGCATTACTTATGTTCATAGGTGTTATTAGTTTTGTTTTTATTTATTCAATGATAAATTTGATAAAAAAGGAGAATTCGAATGTTAAATAAACGTATATTATTTATAGAGCCAAGTTTCTATGGTGTTAATTTAGTTAAAGCTGCTAAAGAGTTATACTGCGAAGTAGTAGTAATTGTTTCATCTGATCAAAATCCTATAATTTATGGCTATGAAGGATTATATGATGACTTATTAGTTTGTGATATTAAAAGTATTGATTCTATTTATAAAACTATTATGAAAAGTAAGTACTATAAAAATTTTGATGCTTTGATTCCAGGCTATGATTATGTGACTGCTGCCACTGCAAAGGTAAGTGAGCTTTTAGATATAAAAGGCACATCATATCAAGCAACACTTACAGCCAGAAATAAAGATATGGCAAGAGATATTTTTTTGAAAAATAATGTTCCGAGTGCAAAATATGCAGTTATTACTAACTATACAGATGCACTTAAAGCAAGCAATCTTATAGTCTTAAAACCTACAAATGCAGCAGGTAGTCAAAATGTTTCCTATATAAAAGATGAAGATAGTCTGTTAAAAGCATTTAATAAAATAAGTAAATTCAAAACTAGTTACTTGGGATTTAGTGTAAGACAAGAGTATTTAATTGAAGAGTACTTAATTGGACCTGAATTTAGTGTAGAATTATTTTTAAATGAAGGATCAATTGAATTTGCTGAAATAACCGAAAAACATACATCTGATTTGCCATATTTCGTTGAAAGATTACACATATTCCCCTCTTCCATTTGTCAAGAAGTAAGGGATAATATTATAGACGTTGCAAAAAAAGCTGTATTTTTCATAGGAATACAAAATGGCCCAACGCATGTAGAAATAAAATATACAAATGAAGGACCAAAAATAATTGAAGTAAATGGACGACCAGGCGGAGATAATATTACTTCGGATTTAATAATAAATTCATATGGAATAAATATTTATAAAGAAACTATTAAGATGTATTTATCAGAACCTTTAGATATGGAAAAGAAAAATGATATTGCATCAGCAATTGGATACATTCTATCTGAGAAAAAAGGTAAAGTGAAAACAATAACTGGATTAGAAAACTTGCCTAATGATAAAAATGTAACTAGATATCAAATTGATGTAAAAGAAAATTATGAGGTTAATATTTCAAGAAGTTCAGAAGAAAGATTGGGGTATATCATTATAACTGCTGAGACTTCAAAAGAAGCTAAAAATAAAATTGAGAAATTATTAAAAGAAATAAAAATTACTTATTTTGAATAATAGAGAATATAAAAGACTTTGTGTAAATTAAATATTTAAATATATGTAGGACTGTCGCATTAGCGGATTAAAATCTGTTAGCGATAGATCCTTTTAGTGAAAATTGTATTGTTGCAAATAAATCATTAGTTAAACTTACTTGCTGTACCTGGTCTTACTTCTATGACCACCAATCAAAAGCAATATCTCAAAATTTTTTGGGTAATCACTTAAAGAATAATCAGGAATCACCTGCCAATTTTCTTCTGCATTGCTGATTCTATGAAAAAATTTAGTATCTATCTTATCTGTTAAAAAGAATTCATAAGTAACATCATAATTAGAATTTTAAAACTACTAGTTATACTTATATTTTGGGATATACAACCTTAAATTCTTCACAAACCACAAGCATATCTTCTGTAAATTCTTGACCAATCTCTTTTAATTCCATAGAAAAAAATTTAGAATGACATTTTCTCCAAGATATAAGCGTACGATCAAATTCACCTTCTTTATACGCATGCTCCTCCTTAACTTGGTTAAATGGTATTGTATATACTTTTGTAGTTTCTATTATACAAATAGCCTCACCTTTTGTATTTAATATCAAATTATATCCTCCAACTGGTGGTAATGGAGCATTTTCTGAAATATAACAAGGATATGCACTAGCAGTTGCAGTTTTAATCCCCTTTAATACTAATTCAGCCAACAAATTTGGCATTTTAGGTGTATTTCCACCAAATGACCATGATTGATACTCTTTTGCATTAGTATTAATTTTAATATATTCATTCCACATTTGCATTTCAGTCATTTTTTTCCCCCATTATATATAAACAATTTCAATAATACATTTTAATATTTATTCTTGCAATGAACCAATCATTGCAGCCATTCTATTAGTTATTAGCATGCCCTTTTCTTCTAACTACATATCATGTTAAAGTTAAACAGTATACTAAGACCTAAACATTTAGGAATTGCTCTATTTAAATACATCTCATGTTAAGGTTAAACGAGCTCTATTTAAATACATCTCATGTTAAGGTTAAACGAGGGATATATTAAATCAATATGGACATACTATTATATTTAAATACATCTCATGTTAAGGTTAAACCATAGTAAAATCCTCATTCTCTAAAATCAATAATACCATTAAGGCATTGAAACTTCAAGGTTTCAATGAAACTTTCCCAGCCATTTATAAAATTTTCAGAAAATTTTTAAAAGGTCACTTTAGCGCTGTAATTTCAATGGATTAAGGGATTTTATATAAATTTATGGCTGGTAAAATAGAATGCTTAATATTATAGCTAACTTACTTTATTTTTACAATTCTTAAAGTAAATTTGAGCTTAATCTCTTTATTTTTCGGAGAAAAATAAAGAGCTATAACAATTAAAAAAATCATTATAACTCTTTAAATGGGATACTTTGTCAAGGATAACTAAATCTTAAATGTTTTTAAAAAACACTAATTAACTTCTTTTTTTCTAAGAGCATCTATTTCTTCTTCTGTTAATCCAGTTTTTATTGCTATTGTTTTATTATCTAAGATATCTAGTAAATTTTTTGCTATTTCTAGCGCCTTAATTTTTTCTCCTTCTTCTCTGCCTTCTTCTTTACCTTTTTGTGTATAATGTTTTCTTCTTATTTCATCAACAGTCATTTTCAATGCCCCTCCTTTTTTCTTTTTATAATCATCATATTTCTTTTCTATTTCAGAATTTTGAATTAAAAATAAATATTCTAAAAAGTCTACTAAGGCCTTTATTTGCTCATTATTTTTTACCTTATCATAGTTTACTAATTCTTCTGCTAGGTTTATTTTTGCTTCATAAATATCTTCATCTTTTTGTTTTGTTTCTAATAATCTTTTTGCCATTTTAAATACTAATTTTAATGGGTTATCTTCACTTATATTTTCTAAACTTAACTTTTCTACATCTATTGTTTTAAAATTATAAGTTAATATTTCCTTTTCTAATTCCGGCAATTTATATACATACTTTTTATCTTTTCCACGTTCACCCTTGTAAGTGTATATTGCCGCAGCAACTATTTCTGATTTATCTTTGTATTTATATCTGAATTTATCCCAAATTCTATAAAAATATCTAAACATTCTTTCGCCAAATACAGCTTCATCGCTACTATAGCTCTGTACTTCTACATGAATAAATAATATTTTACTTCATTTATCTTTTAATCTAACCTTTATTATCTTTTCTGCACTATCTTTATCAAAAATACCACTAAGGCATTTTATTGAATTGAGTTCATCAACTCAAAGAAATATTTTGACTCTTGGGTTTTATAAAGATTGTACCAGGAATCTAGGGTTTGCGGTAAGAATACATCTAGAATTTTTAATATATGGAAAGCAAATTCAAGGGGAGCTATTCCAGAAGCAGTAATCAAACTTCCATCAGTTACTACACATTCCTGCTTATAATACTTTTCTCCATCATAGCTTGGGCAGACCATTTTAAGATACCCCAAGTCATTGCTTGTATGAGCTCGCTTATTTAATACTCCCCCCATAGCAAGTCCTATTGTAGCACCACAAATTGCCCCTACAACAATACCTTTCTCTAAATATTTTTCAGCCATTCTTATAATGGGAGCATGAATTGCTTCTGTCCATGTATTCCCACCAGGTAGAATCAAAGCAGCAGTATCTTTAACACTACATTCCTTAAGTTCAATTTCTGGCAATATTTTCAGACCTCCCATTGTAGTAATAGGGGTCTTGGTAATTCCTACAGTTACTATTTTTAGCGGCATTAATCCCTTTTTGTAGTACCTTCCCGAATTGATTTCAGTGCTTAAATAACCTATTTCCCAGTCTGCCATTGTATCAAATACATAAAGATATACTGTATTCTTCATCTTCTATTCCTCCACATTCATTTTATTGTTGCTATTTGTTACAGGATGGCCTCAAACTCCATCTCGATCTATTATATATTATCTTCACTGACAAATTCAGTCAGTTAAGATAATGGGCCATCAACTCTCTAAGAATTGCTGCCATAGCATCTTTAAAACTATTTGGTTCAAGCACCTTTATTGATTTACCATATTGAAGTAAAATATGAGGAACATAGGTATGGATTGAGTCTTCATCCATTAAAAAATTAGCTCTGCATTCAGTTCGTTCTATAAGATGATATCCTAAAAACCAATGTGCACAAAGGTCATTCAATGCTTCTGATTTGCCCTCAATTACTAAAGTGCAAAGTCCTACTTTGCTTTCCACATTCGATAATAAGTTTTTTGTAAAAAATTCACGTGCCGAAAAAGCTTCAGGACGCTTAAATGAATTTTTAGTGCTTATAATATTTACTATTCTATCTACCCTAAAACTACGAATTTCATTCCTAAGATGGCAAAATGCAATAGCATACCATTTATTATTCCAGTAAAGCATCCCATAGGGGTCAACAACCCTATGCTTGGGATGCCCTTCATAACCTGTACAGTATTCAATTTCAATAGAGCATTCATTAGCAACAGCTTGCTCAATCTCCCTTAATATAAGTTTGACAGCTCGGTCGCAAATACGACTCACTACTTCAAATCCGACTAAATGGCGATTAAGAACTTTTTCTTGTTCTTGATTCGAGAACATTTTTAACTTTGATGTTGCACTATTTAGTGCTTCCATAAAAGGATATCCTGCTTCCATTGCAAAAATGGCAGCATGTAAAAGTGATTTTTTCTCTTCAAGGTCAAAAAACAGGGGTGTTCGGATAAAATTGTTAAGCAAACTATATCCGCCATTGTGACCAGACTCTGATATTATTGGCACTCCACTAACACACAATGCATCCATATAACGATAAACTGACCTTATATTTATTTCTAACCTTTCGGATATTTGCTTTGCAGTTATTTTTGTACCTGAATTCAGCATCCATAAAATTGCTAGCATATTATCATTTTTTGGCATAATGCGCCCCACTTCCCTAGATTTTTAATAGTATCATTTATAAATAAATGTAATGCACCTCATTGCCAAGACATATTTTTCTTATATTTAAGTTAGTATCTTTGACACCCTTTGTTTGTTAAAGGGAATCAATTGGGACAGTTCTTTTTCTTCATAATATATAAAATAATACTAACTATAGTTAAGTCGTCATATTTTACTATTATGAATGAATTGTAAACAAAACTTAATCAATATATTTATTTTTAAGGTTTTATATTAATCTACAAATTAGAATTTCACTCTTTCCTATACTCTTCATATTCTTCTTTCATATCATTCAAAAAGTCTATAATATTATTATCCATTGCCTCAATTTCATCATCTATATCGTGATCCCATGAAATAATGGAATTACCATAATTATCTTCCTTATAAGCACATAGCCAGAAGGAAAAATATCTATCTGCACCAAATGAAAACCAGCCTTCACTTTTAAAGGGTTCTGCTTCTGAAGATCTTATACTGATTTCGATAGAGTCAATAATTCCAAAAGGCATTTCTAAACTTTCATATTCCCTATAAAATTCCCTCAATGGCTCAGGTACCTTTAAAAGCATCATATCATCATAATGACTTTCTTTTGTTACTATTGCATCCCCATACTTTTTTCTTAAATCTTCAATATATTTAGTCAATTTGCTCATTTTTGTATTCTCCCATGCAAATTACAATTTGTTTTTTTCAAGTATAACATATTTTGTTACATTATTAAGAGTAAAAAAACATCCTTATAGCTACAAAACTAAGTTATAGCTATAAGGATGTTTTAATGTTAAGCCTTCTCCAAAGGCAATAAAAATACTATCTAATGCTCTATTTAAATACATCCCATGTTAAGGTTAATCAATCTACAATCCCAAATAAAGGCATACAAATAAGTATTTAAATACATCCCATGTTAAGGTTAATCTTAGATGTATCGTTAACTCTTGGAATCTCATTAGCATTTAAATACATCCCATGTTAAGGTTAATCTTCTACAAAACAAGCGAAACATTTAGAACTAAAGTATTTAAATACATCCCATGTTAAGGTTAATCAGGTAGTTAAAAATATATTTAACGTATGTGATGAATTTAAATACATCCCATGTTAAGGTTAATCCACAGTAAAATAGCCATTCTCTTAAATCAATAATACCACTAAGGCATTGAAACTTCAAGGTTTCAAGGAAACTTTACCAACCGTTTGTGAAATTTCAATAAAAATTTTCAATGGCAACCTTAGCCCAGTAATTTCAATGGATTAAGGGATTTTATATAAATTTATGGCTGGTAAAATAGAATATTTACTATTCTATTTAAATTATACACTTTAATAGAATTGTACAGAAAAAAAACTAAGATAATTAAATTCTAAGTGTTTCTAAAAAATACTAATTACCTTCTTTTTTCTAAGAGCATCTATTTCTTCTGTTAATCCCATTTTTATTGCTATTGTTTTATTATCTAAAATATCTAATCAATATTGTATTTTATTTTATTCTTCTAAAATAAAAAAAATCCAAAGTAAAAACTCACATTTCTACTTTGGACAATATTTTGGTGGCTCACCCGGGAATCGAACCCGGGACACCATGATTAAAAGTCATGTGCTCTACCGACTGAGCTAGTGAACCAAATGGTGCGTTTTAAGGGATTCGAACCCCTGGCCCACGCCTTAGAAGGGCGTTGCTCTATCCAGCTGAGCTAAAAACGCATAATTGAAATATATATCTTACAATTAAATTTTAAAATTTAATACTTAAGTTATTCAGTATTTAAATCCCCTGCAACTTGACTGCTTGTTTATTATAAGATACATAATATGAATTGTCAACACTATTTTTACAATTTAACTATAAATATTCTAAGATAGTATAAATTTAGATATTTATTTCATATTTAATCATAAGAAACTCAGTAAAAAAATCAATAAACTTTAATTAAATTTTAATATAAAAATAAGAGCCTATTTAAAATAGACTCTACTTTAGATCTTAACATTCGTTTGTATACACTGATGATTACTTTTATACTAACAGCCACTAAATATTACATTCCTCTACAATAATATTCAGATCTTTATCTACTGTAAAAATATAAGTTTTTGTTTCTAACACTTCATTTTCCCAAGGCCTAGAATACTTAAAAACTACTTTTGTTGTTCCTTCTTTTATTCCTAAAAATTTCCAAGTATATATTCCACCTGCTCCTTCAATATTTAAACCAGCAGCATCACTTTTATAATCTTTTGATTCTTCCTTTATAACTTCATTAGTATTAATGTTATAATCCCAGTTATAACCTGTTGTAGGATTGCCTTCAAGTTTTATTTCTACTAATTTCCCACTAGTTACATAAGTGTTATTAACTTTAGTTGGATTTATTTCCACTCCATTTGATAAAAATGCCTTTGTTGCTTGTGGAATTTTATTACCTATAGATTCACCTGACATTGCAAATGTATATGTTTGTTTATTTATTTCAACCTTTCCTGTTGCCATTGCTCCATTCTTATCTAAATAATATACTTTTCCATTTACCTCAACAATTCCAGTTTGCATAGCTCCATTTAAGTCAGTATAATACCATCTTCCATTATCATGAATCCAACCCGTTTTCATGTATCCATTATTATCAAAATAATACCATATATTATTAACTTGCTTCCATCCTATTACATAATTCTGTTGAGAATACCACCATCCATTATTGTCTTTAATCCAAGAAGCATTGGCTTCTTTAGGCATAAATGAAAAACTAAGTGCTATTCCTAAAATACCTACTAAAACTTTTTTTATTTTTTTCATAATTTTTTATTAGTTAAATGTGCATTACTCATACACATTTTTCACTAAATCCTCCCTTATTTCTTTATTATTTAATACCTCATTATTATAGTTCAATCAAAAAATCTCGCTGAAATTCTATTAGTGTTTTAATATGCTCTTTATTATATTTATTTATAAGCTACTAATTTATGTTCTATATCATTTTTACTATTGCTATAACATATCTATCATACATTTTTAAAGACTCAAGCTCACCTAAAATATAAGATAACTATATTTTAACATATATACTGGAATTAATTGAATAATTTTTCTAATTATATCACAAGCACACTGTTAATTTACTCCTAAGCTTTTCACTAAAAACTAAAAATATTTTTAATAAAATAAAAAAGTCCAAAGTAAAAATATTAATTCTTACTTTGGACAATATTTTGGTGGCTCACCCGGGAATCGAACCCGGGACACCATGATTAAAAGTCATGTGCTCTACCGACTGAGCTAGTGAACCAAATGGTGCGTTTTAAGGGATTCGAACCCCTGGCCCACGCCTTAGAAGGGCGTTGCTCTATCCAACTGAGCTAAAAACGCATAATTAAAATATGTATCTTACAATCAAATTTTAAATTTTAATGCTTAAGTTATTCAGGACTTAAATCCCCTGCAACTTGACTGCTTGTTTATTATAGGATACATAATATAAATTGTCAACACCATTTTTACAATTTAGCTATAAATATTCTAAGATAGTATAAAATTAGATATTTATTTCATAAATAATCATAAGAACTTAAGTAAAAAAGCAATAAATTTTAATTATATTTTAGTATAAAAATAAGAGCCCATTTAAAATAGACTCTACTTTATATCTTAATATTAACTTGTATACACTTATGATTATTTATCAAATACAACTCTCTTTTCTTCATATCTATTGAATAATAAATTGATTATGTACATAAAGAGCGTAATTACATTACATATTAAATATACAATACCAAAAGACTTTATCCCCCATGGTTCCAATAAAAAACCAAGTATAATATTTAATATAGAAGGGACTATTGTACTACTTAACAAAGTTTGTAGCATTATTGCTGTTGATTGTTGATTTTGAGGAACAAATTTTTCTACCATATCATTTTGTATAGGTAATAATATTCCTGCAACAGCGCCATGTATAATTGATATTAAAATTATTATAACATAAGATTCCGTTACCCCCATAGTTATCCATCTTATTGTTAATAATATTAAACCTATTAACAAATACTTATTTCTTTTTTCAGGAAAATTTAATCTTTTATTTTGAAGTAATAATATTAATTCAAAAACTATCATTATAAACGGCATTACTCCAATTATATTCTGTGGAGCATCTAATTTTATCATTATCATCGGGATTGCATAACTACTTGCTGAAGCCAGTGTTCCATTCATCAAAACATAAATAATCATCAATCTCATATACTTCATATTTTTTAATAAATCAAGTTGCTCTATTTTAAACTTTGTTTTATGATAGCCTTTTTTCAAACTTTTATCTATATTAATTTCAGGCATTTTCGAGATAAATAGTAGTGTACTAGCTAAGGACATTATAGCGATTATTAATAATCCACTAATTTCTATGTAGTCCATAAGCAATAAACATACTAATCCACCTAATCCATATCCAACAGTTCCAAAAGTTCTTATACTGCCATAACTCCCAGTATTGTCTTTAACTAAATTTAAAAGATATTCATCATTGACCATACCACCAGGTTGTAATAAAACTGTACGTATTAAATTTATAATAAAAAATGCATATATATTGTCAACATATATTAATAATATTAATGTTACTATATTAGCTATAATAACCATCTTATTTGTCAATACTACTTTTTTAGTCTTATCTATTATAATACCCCATAATATATAACTTGGTATTGTAATGATAGGTATTAATCCAACCATTAAACTCACGTCTTTATCTGAAAAACCTTTCACTTGGCTCAAAAACAAAACGTATATTGTTCCTACAACTGAATTACCAAATGAATTAAATAAAAGGTTCATTGAAAAGCTTCTTATTGTGTTTAATTTAAAACTTATATTCTTCATAACATTTTATCAAACCTCATATTTCATTAATATTATATTTTCTCGAAATTAATAAAACTACTCCTTGTAAAATACATATGGAGTAGCCTTCCAATTCAATTATTTTATTTTAACTTACCTAATAACCCTGCACCTATAAGTCCAGTGTCATCACCAATCTCAGCTAACTTAATATTAATTTTAATACCATCAAAGACTCTTTTCTGAGTTTCTTCTTTAATCTTATTAAGGTAAGATGGATTATTTATAATTACTGACCCACCAAGAACTATAACTTCTGGATCAACTGTAACTATAATATTTGCTATTGCTTTTGAAACATTTATAACCCATTCACTTAACATTTTTTGCAATTCCATATTGCCCTTTTCTGCACCTTTTCCTGCTCCAACCATTGCTTCACTATATCCTGCTACATTGGCATCATTATTTACAAACACAGGTAAATCAAACTTATTTTCTAGGTATTCTTTTAATTTAAAATATTCCCATGTCCTTAAATTTGGAGTAACTAATATTGTTCCACTTCTAATATCAAGTGGTCCTGGACACCCCACACCTACTGAAATAATTTCTTTATCTGACCACCTTTCTTTAATTTCTAATATTAGCTTGTCTAAATTATATTCTGGCCCTTCTTCAACTTCATTTGATATTTTAAGCTTATCTACTAAGTTACATTCTTCATCTAATATTGCTGCTCTTAAGTTTGTTCCGCCTATATCTATACCTATGTAATATTTCATGTTTGCCCTCCTAAATATAACTTTTTAATAAAGTTAAGTTTCCTTCTATAACGTACTTACCTAATTTAGCTGGTATTAATATGCTGTCACCTTTAAGGACTTCAATATCATGTCCATGTAATGATTTAATAAATCCATTACCATCTACACAGGTAAATATAAAGAATTTATTTATATCACTGCTTTCCTCTACTTCTCCATTAACAACATACTTTTCCATGGTAAAATATTCAATTGAACAAAGAACACCTTTTTTATAACCATCATAACTGTCTAGCTTATTTTCACTGAAATTCATTGCCTTTAATCCAAAATCAATAACATCTAAAGACTTATCAACATGAATTTCTCTTGGTCTACCATAATCATATATTCTATAAGTTATATCACTATTTTGTTGGATTTCAGCTATAATAACGCCTTCACAAATAGCATGTACTAAACCACTATTTATAAGGAAGCAATCGCCCTTTTTAACTTGTATCTTGTTTAAATAATCTTCTGTTTTACCTTCTTTTATAGCCTTTTCAAAAACTGCCTTATTGCAATCCTTTGTTCCAACTATTAAACAAGCTCCTGGCTTTGCATCCACTACATACCAAGCTTCTGTCTTTCCTAATGAATTTTCTACTCTGTTAGCATATTCATCATTAGGATGCACTTGTACTGATAGCTTTTCTCTTGAATTTATTAACTTAACTAATAGTGGAAAGTCCTTATTTTCAAAACTTTCTCCTAATAAATCTTTACCATATTCTTTTATAAGTTCATCAAATCTCTTACCTTTTAATTCACCATTTTCAACTATGCTCATACTATTTGAATGACATGCTACATCCCAACTTTCACCTATATCTCCTAAAGGAAGGTTATCTCTAAACTGTGCTAAGTCTCTTCCTCCCCATATTTTTTCATAATATATATTTTTAAATTTAATTGGATACATATTATCACTCCTTGTATCATGTAGTTGTAAAATTTAATGGAAAACTATTTAAATTTCTAATTAACATTACATTTCTTATTATTTTTAATGATCCACTTATTACTCTGCATTAGCCCCATTAATTATTGTTTTAATCTATGCAACAAATCATATTCAAAATGCAATTTCTGTAAACTGTTAATTAGTTGTTGTTTTATACCTTTGTATTATAAAATCAAATTTACCTAACGTTCTTTTTTCTTGTACTTTTATATTGCTATAAATAATTTCTTCAGTATTATTTTCTATATACTCATTATCCCCAAAATTAATTACATTTCTTATAGTTTCATTATTTAATTCTCTTTCCATAATTAAAACTCCATCATCAAATGATAAGTTTGCATATTTACCATATAATAAGGTGTCATTCTTATATCTTATTTTTATTAAATCTTTATATAAATTAATTAAAGAACCCTCTTCTTTAATTTGTTTTTCTACTAATTCATTATCATTCTTATCTTCTATATTTATCCAAGGCATAGTATTACTAAATCCATAAAACTTTGAATTATTCCATTGCATTGGGCTTCTTGATTTATCTCTAGAACTTTTATTAGCACTAATTAATGCTTCTTCTTGTGTTTTTCCATTTGAAATTTCTATATTATATTTAGTGACTCCTTGAATATCGTTCATTTTATTTATATCAAGGCAAACTAAATCTTTCATTCCTATTTCTTCACCAAAATACATAAACGGAACACCATAAGATGTTAATAATAAAGCGGCCATAGCTTTTTCTATTCCATTTTTATTACCATCTGGATTAAATCTTGAGATACTTCTCCCCATATCATGACTATTAAAAAATATTGTAGGTATTTGATATGAATCATAATTATCATTCATATTTTTAATTTCCTTATATATTTTTTCTGCTGAAAATTCATTAATACTACCTAAATTAAAATTAAAAACTACATCTAATAAATCTTTTCCTGAATAGCCTTTTAATTCATTTAAGTCTTCTGATCCAACTTCACCCACAAGAAACACATCTTCTTTTATTTCTCTTATATCTTTTACTAAAGTCTTTATTATTTCAATTATGCCTTCTTGGTCTTTATCATATTTATGTATTTGTTCACCTTTTTCATCATATGGATTATCTTGTGCTAAATCATTTTTAATTGTTAGAAAATTAATTACATCAAATCTAAATCCATCTACCCCTAAGTCAATCCAATACTTTAGTACATCCTTCATAGCCTCATAAACTTTAGGATTTGACCAATTTAAATCTACCTGTTCTTTAGCAAAGGCATGATAATAATATTCTTTTGTCAACTCATCATATTCCCAAGCTTCTCCACCAAAGAAAGACTCCCAATTATTTGGCTTTTCTTTTTTCCATATGTAAAAATCTCTTTTTTCATTATCCTTAGATTTTCTTGATTCCTTAAACCATGGATGTTCACTAGATGTATGATTTAAAACTATGTCAACTATTACTTTTATCCCTAAGCTGTGTGCCTTACTTAAAAATTCGTTAAAATCTTCTAATGTTCCATAGTCTTTATCAATATTATAGTAATCTGATATGTCATAACCATTATCAACTTTAGGAGATGGATAAAATGGTGTAAGCCAGATTCCTCTTATTCCCAAATCACTTAAATATTCAAGTTTTGACGTTATACCTTTAAAGTCACCTATGCCATCATTGTTTCCATCTTTAAAGCTTGGCATGTATATTTCATAAAATACACTTTCTTTCCACCATTTTTTATGCATAGCTTTTACCCCCTCTATTTAAATGGATTGTCAATTATTATAAATTGAGCTTCAGCATCACTTATACCTGCATATAGTGTTGCTTTATCTTCTTTTATTTCTAATCCCCCACTAAATACAACATCCTCTAAATCTGGTCTTTTAGCTTGGCCAGGTTTAAAATCTTTTCTTACAGCTATTAACTTCTGATTTTTCACTTCTAATGTATTTATGTTTAACTCGAATGTCATTGGATAGTAGTGTCTATTTCCATCTTTATCAAAACAAGCTACATGTCCTAATATTCCTAAGGTTGTTTCATTTAAAGGTCTAGCCTCATTAGCTCCACCCCATTCTTCATCTACAAATAATCCATCTAATAATGGAGAATCCTCTATAACTTTTATATTTAATTCTTCTAAGGTATTTATTATTGAAAATCCTATTCTACCTCTACCACCCTTCTCACCTTGTGGTCTAGTTAAAATTCCTATTCTCTTATCTAATAATTGAACTAATCTTAAATCTTTCATTCCATCTGGACCTACAAAAAATCTTTGTAATGAAGCTACATCCTTTCCTTTATAAAATATAGTTCTCCATTTTAAAGTTCCTTCTATTTCTGGATGCGGAAATATTTCAACTCCTCCAACGATTAATTCATTATTTATTTTTGTAAAAAAGGGATCTTGAAGTGAAAATGTCGGATATGAATCAATTGGTGACCATACTTCATGATTTTTTTCAAAGAAATATACTGTTGAATGTTCACTATCTCTAGCCTCAACTCTACCAGCAATAATTGTCTTATCATTATCTACAAATGGAGCTGATATATTATATACATCATTTTCACCTACATTAATAAAGTTTATTTTTTCTACACCATATATTTTAGATTCTGACTTTAAATATTCCGCTAATAATATTTCACAAGTTTTCATATCTTTCATCTCGCTCTCTTTATTAATTCTTTTGTTCATTCTCCATAATATTTTTTCTTCCAACTGAATCTCTTTCAACAATATCAACACCCATTACTATATCTTCATTAGGAGCATCCTTATGATCAATTCTCCATAATAATCTATTAACAGCATTTTTACCCATAAGTTCCTTTTGTACTCTTACTGTAGTAACCTTAGGCATTACAAGTGAACTTAATATAATATCATCAAAACCAACTACCGATATATCCTTTGGTATTTCATATCCTAATTCCTTTAGTGAAGTAATTAACATAATTGCAGCATTGTCATTTGAACATACAAAGGCTTCTGGTATATTATCCATTTGTGAGATTTTCTTTTGTATGCCTTCTGAATCTTGATTTATAATGTAACTTTCTAAATCGCTTAATATTGAATAATTATTTATAAAATCTGTAATTCCATCTTTATTATAAAATTTGATAAATTTTTTTATAGCTTCTTGATACCCAAAAAATCTTTCTTTAATACTTAACGAATATTCTAAGTCTCCAAAGAATCCTATTTTTGTATATCCTTTATCTAAAAGTAATTTTGTAATTTTAAAACTACCAAGTTTATTATTCGTTAAAATACTATCCGTATTTTCTAATAAAGATGCGTGATCTACTAGTACAACAGGTAATTCAAATTCTTTAAGTTTTATTAGATAATCATCATCTATTGCTGATATTATAATTATTCCACATACTTTTTTACTTTCAATACAACTTGGAATGTTCTGTTCATCTTCATTTACTATGCAAGTTATAACATCATAACCTTTTTTTCTGGCTTCTTCTACTATGCTCATTAGTATTTTTGAGTAAAATGTACTATCTTCAAAATGTGATTGTTTTATAAGTGCACAAATATTTTTACTTGCAAATGATTGGATAAATTTAGGTGATCTGTCCAAATAACCAATTTTCTCTGCTACATCTAGTACTAATTTTTTTGTTTCTTCACTGACTCCCGGTTTACCATTTAACGCCAGTGATACAGCATTTATTGATATATTTAACTTTGCAGCTATATCTTTCATTGTTACTTTACCCATTATAATCTCCTATTTCTAATATACTCTAAAGGCTATTAATTAATATTACTAATTAACAGCCTCATATATTATTTATCCATTAAAGCAAATATGTCCTCTATTTTTATGTCAGCTCTACAAATTTTATCGTCTGCAGCTCCATAATATATTTTTACAATTCCATCTTCAAATAAGCATCCACAAGTAAATACTACATTTCCAAAGAATCCGTCTTTTTCATAAACAGCTTCTGGTTCTAGTATAGGATCATTAGTTTTAGCTAATATTTTCATTGGATCATCTTTATCAAGTAAAAATGCCCCTAAACAATATCTATCTTCCTTGTCAGCTGCATGATAAATCTTTAACCATCCTTTTTCCGTTAAGAATGGTACTGCTCCGCCACCAACTCTTCCTGAATCCCATGACTCTTCATCTGAACCACCATAGAAATGCTTTTGCTTTCCCCAGTGTATTAAATCTGGTGATTCTGCAAGCCACATATCAGGTGCACCAATTGCACATGGAACTGGTCTATTAAATGTAAGATATTTTCCATTAACTTTTTCAGGGAATATAGTTACATCCTTATTTTCTGGTGCAAATATAATTCCATGTCTCTCATAACTTTTAAAATCTTCTGTAGAAACTAATGAAGTGGCTGCTCCATTTCTAGTTACTGATGTGTAATTTATATAATATTTATTATCAATTTGAGTTATTCTTGGATCTTCTATACCCCATTCCTCTTCTGATGCAATTGGCTTAATAAAAGCATTATCATCAATTTCAAAATTTTCTCCATCTTTAGATCTTGCAATCCTTATATGTGATAATGAAGTTAAATAAGCTATCTTTCTAGTTCCTTTTTTTTCTAATTTCCATAAAGAACGTGAATCTGAATAATCAAACTCTGTATCTATCTTCTTATTAAATGATATTATTTTTATCACATCTTTTCCATTTTCGTTTGCTACTACTGGTATTTTTACTTCATCTTCATTCTCTACCTTCACTGATTCGGCAACTCTACATAATAATATATATTCATCCTTGTATTTACAAACTCCACAGTTAAATACACCGTCAACTTTAAAGTCTTCTCTACTTGGCTTTACATCACTTGGTTTTATTAATGGATTTTTTGCACTTCTTACTACGTTTAATTTATTATTCATAATTACCTCCTAATTACTTTAACATAAAGTTAATTCCTTCTTTAAAATGCTTTGAGAAACATAAGAACATTATTATTATCGGTATAGTTAATATTACTGATGCTCCATACATTGGACCTGGTAAATTCCCCATTGGTTTAAATTGTGTTGATATTAGAACATTTAATGTTTGCATATCAATCTTAGGTGATATTAGCATGTCCCACATAAGTTCAGACCATCTTGTCATAAATGTTGATAAAAACACTATAGTCGTAACTGATTTAGCTACAGGAAATCCTATACTACAAAGTATTTTTAGTTCTGATGCACCATCTATTCTTGCCGCTTCAAAAACTTCGTTTGGTAATGATTTAAAATAGTTTATATACATAAATATTCCCCAAACTGAAACTGACAATGGTAATATCATTCCTAAATATGTATTGGTCAAAGGTTTTGATATTATATATCTAGGTACTAATAATATTATTACAGGGAAAAACATTTGGAATAACAAAGTATTCATTATGAATTTTTCACCTTTGAATTTATTCATTTTAGAAACTGAGTAACCAACTAATAATCCGATTACTACTGAAATAATTGCTGTTGGCACTGATACAATAAATGAATTAATTAATGATTTTATCCACATTCCTGCTGTAGCTCCACCGCTACCACCAAATAAGTAACTATAACTTTTTAAAGTAAAGCTGTCAGGCATCATAACCTTATCTATCTGATCCCAAGGCGTAAATGACTGAATTATCATATAATAGTAAGGGAATAATGATATTCCTAAAATTATCATAGTAGCTACTATTACAAAAATCCCTTTTAATTTTGTTTTTGTCTTCATATTCATAACCTCCAATGTGTTATATTTTACATCCCATATTTTTTATTTACTTTTCCCATTGTAAATGTGATTATTTTTATAGTTATAAATATATGAACTGCACTAGCAATAGCAATAGCTGCTCCATATCCTGATTGGAAGTTAGTAAATGATGTATTATAAATTTCTAATTGCCATGTAGTTGTTGCTAAATTAGGTCCACCACCTGTTAAAAGGTATGGCTCTGTAAATATCCCAAAAGCAAGTCCTGCTGTTAAAACTACTACTGTTGTTAATGTTGGTATAATCATCGGTAACGTTACTTTAATAAATTTCTTTATTCCTTTTACACCATCAATTTTACAAGCATCATGTATATCATCTGAAATTGATTCCAATGCTGATAAAATAAACAATGCATAATATCCCGACATTTTCCAAACTATTATTCCAATTATAATTACAAATGCCCATTTAGGATCTCTAAACCAATCTATTGTTATTCCTTTTTCTCTTAAGAACATATTTAATGCTGAATTATAACTAAAGAAATATCTTACAACTACTGAAATTGCAACTCCTGAAGTTAAATAAGGTATAAAGAATAATACAGATGTAATACCCTTTAACTTTTCTGGAAGCTTATGTACTAATAATGCAATTATCATTGCTGCAGCAAAGGTAAGTAAAACAATAGGTACTAGATATTTGAACGAATTCATAAATGCTGCTCTAACTCTTGGATCATTTACTAATGAAATAAAATTATCCATTCCAATAAAATTCTTATTATTTGACATCAAATTCCAGTCTGTTGTTGATAACCAAAATGCCCATATTAATGGTATTAAAAAGAAAACAACTGAATATGCCAGATATGGTACATTAAATATCCACCCTAAAAATCCATCACTATTTTTTAAAGCATCTATTTTTTTCTTCATTTAGTGTCACTCCTTTATAAACAAAGCAAAGATAAAACAATATCATCTTTGCTTTATTTTAATAAACTATTCTAATCCGCCTGCTTGTTTCATAGCATCGAATGAATCTTCAACAAATTTAGTAGCATCTTTAGCATTAACATCTGTTGATGATAATGTAGTTTCTAGATATTTTGCTAATTGAGTTCCTAATGCTTCTTGTATTGGTGTCATATTATCATTTGCCATACATGGAATTGCATTTGGTACATGTTTAGCTAAATCCTTTACTTCTGGATTTTCTTCAAAGTATTTTTTGAATGTATCGTTAGTAATTAAATCACCTCTAACAGGTAACATTGTAGTTGCTTGTAACCATTCTAAATCTGTATTTGCTGAATTTTCTTCATTATATAACCATTTGATAAATTCAACTGCACCTTCATGAATTTCGTCTGTAATATTATTATCTTTATATAAAACTAATCCCTTTGAATCTGCAAAGTTGTATGATGTATCTCCTTGATTTTTAACTATCATTGGGCCATATTCAAAATCTTCACCATATTTCTTTCCGCCTTCTCTTAAAGCTTGTATTTCCCATGGTGCTGCTATTGTAAATAACACTGGTGGATTTTCTTCTGCCCAAACATTAGGAATTTCTGATGTTAATAATGTATCACCTAATGATCCAAAGAATTCAAAGGTTTCTTTAGTTATGTTTTTATCTAAAACTAACTCGTTTCCTTCTACCCAAGGTTTTCCACCACTAAATGCTAAGTATATATTTTGGAAATCTGACCATCTATCCCACCATTGATCTGGTCTAATCAATGAATTTCTATAGAATACATGACTAACTCCCATAGCTGACATCTTAGCTTCATTTTCTCTGAACTTAACTACTAAACTTTCAATTTCAGTTTTAGTTTCAGGAACTTTTTCTACTCCTAATTCTTTTAAAGCTTTCATATTCCATTGTAAAACCATTGGATTAACATATTGAGGTAATACAAACTGTTTTCCCCCTATTTGCCAACCTGGCATCACTGTTTCTAATGCTCTATTTTTAACTATATCTTTAAACCATTCTTCTGATTCTAATGAATATATTGCATCTGAGGCTGCTAATGTTGATGCAAATCCTCTATTTACATTTTCTGAAATAGCTGGAGCTGTATCAGTTGCTAAAGCATTTTGAATTCCAGCTTCTGAAGATGGTGTTTCTGGCATTTGTTGAACTACTAATTTAATACTTTTTCCATTAATTTCAGTATTTGTTTTATTAAATTCTTCTGCTTTGGTTGTCCAGTAATCATATTGAACTTTTTGAGGAGCAGTCCAGAAATTTACACTTATTGTATCTCCTGATGAAGCAGCTCCGTTTTTACTACCTGAACATGCTGTAAGTGATGTAACCATCATTGTTGATAATATTATTGTAGAAATAATCTTAGTTAATTTAATCATTAAAATTCCTCCTTAAGTTTAATTTACAAAGAACAGTGAATAAATTTTAAAACTAATATAACACTTTAAATTAATTTACATTAAAATTAAATCTAATTAATTATAAATGCTAATTTTGTTATAACATCTTTTTACACTCTCCCCCTTTTGTAAACCTTTTAATGTTATATTAAATACTTTTTACTTTAATTTCAATGGAATTTTACTTTAATTTTTATATTTTTTAAATTTATTTAACTTTTATTAAAGTTAATAAAAATGTAAAAGTTTATGAAATATATATTTGTATATATTAAAATGGGCAATTACCAATGATTATTCATTGGTAATTGCCCATTTAAACGTTAACTAGTAACTTAGTTATTTATTTTTAAGTTTATCAACTACTAAAATATCTGCTGGAACCCACTTTTGATTATTTAGTTCATCAAAAGTAACCCACTTAGCATCATTATGAGCATTTAAATTCAATTTGCCACCAGCTATTTGACAAATAAAGCAATGCATTGTTAAATGAAAATTTGGATAATCATAATCTATTGTAGTTAAATATTCTAATTCATTTATATCTAACTCTAATTCCTCTTTAATTTCACGATGAAGTGCATCTTCTCTTGATTCACCTGCTTCAATTTTTCCACCAGGAAATTCCCACATATCGATAAATTCACCATATCCTCTACGCGTGATAAATATTTTATCTTCTTTCTTAATTATTGCTGCAACCACTTCTACAGTTTTCATATGTATCTCCTCACTTTTTTAAATCATATTTCCACATTTTATCATTATAGCGTTAAGTAAATATATTTTAAAGTATAAAGTGATTATAAACCTAATTTTAATATTTCTAATATACATTAAAACATAAATCGTGAAAGATAAGGAAGTATAGCTAATATAAAACTAAGTATTATAATTAAAATAATAATTATTGAATATCGCTTTTTATACATAACTACTATAGCTATATATTCTCTAATCATAGCATTTGGTAAAAAATACAAAGCAGTTTTAGATCCTACCCCTTGGCTTTTTATTCCTGCAAGCCTTGCATATATTCCTGCTCTAAACAAATGATAATTATTTGTGGTAAAAATGCTTCTATAACCTTCTGGCATTAAATTCTCCATTATATTTTTAGAGAACTTCATATTTTCTAAGGTACTAACCGAGTTATCCTCTATAATTGTATCTTCAATTGTAATTCCCTTATTTACAGCATATTTTTGCATTGCAAAAGCTTCTGACACCTTTTCATCAGGCCCTTGTCCACCAGAAAATATTATTTTAGGCGGATTAGTAACCTGAGATTGTTTATTATAAAATTCAATAGCTTTATCTATACGACTAGCAAGTAAAGGTGGTACTCTATCTCCTATTAGTCCGCTTCCTAAAACAATAATAAAATCTTGATTTAGCTTAGGTCTATTAAGTTGATAAATAATTGATGACATTAAAAAATTAACAACATCAAATATATAATAACCTCCTATAATATAAATACCACTTAAAAATGCATTGATATCTGGTGGTAAAAATCTATCAATATTAATTATGTCTATTATTATATAAGCAATTAGCACTATACCTAAAAATAAAGTTAATAAATTAGATATAGATTTTTGTTCACGCTTCATAACAATTTTAGCATTTATAAATAATCCAATAATTAGTGCATAAATCCCAAATGCCACTATACCAAAAACAATCAAATAAAATATAAGACCAAAAAATTCCAAAACCAAATTGTGAGAAGTTACAGCTAAAAAACTAAGTGTAATTACTGTGAAAAATAAAAATAAATTGAATAAAAGTCCCGTCGCTAATCTTCTACGCTCATGAGAATAAGAAATAAGAAAAATAGACAGTGATATTATACTTAATGATAAAAGTATGACTATCTCATATTTCCCTTGAAAATAAGTCAACATCTTAACGTTCTCCTCCTTTGTAAAAATTATAATTATTATTTGTATACATATTTGTGGGGTTATACTGAAAAATACAATGTATAAATTACGTATAACCTATTTAAATAATAAATAAATTCAAATAGCTACTATAAATTATACTTTCGTAAAATAAGTACTTAGCTTTAGTTGATTTAATATAAAAATAAAGTAGGGACTATAATATTGTCCACTATATTTTTGAACATACTTTATAATAAACTTTACTCATGTAGTTCTAAAGGTAATCCATCTGGATCTAAAAAGAATGTCATTTTCTTATTCGTAAATTCATCTATTCTTATGGGCTCTGTTTCTATACCTTTTTTATTTAATTCACTTATTATTTCCTCTATACATTCCACTTTAAAAGCTAAATGTCTTAAGCCACAGGCCTCAGGTCTTGATACTCTTTTAGGACTGTCTTTCATTCCAAATATCTCAAGTTCACAATCTCCAAGTTTTAAATCTAATTTATAATCACCTCTATCAGATCTATAATTTTCTCTGATTATATTGAATCCTAACTTATTTACATAAAAATCTTTAGATTTTTCATAATCCGAAACTATTATTGCTACATGGTGAATTTTATTTAAATTCATGTTTTAATCATCTCCTGCCACTTTAGTTCATTAAATTATTTTAACAGATTCTAATCTTTAACTTATACGTATAGTAATCAATTGTATTATCTCTATTATATCCAAAAATATCTTATTATTAAACTTAAAACTACAGAATCACTTATGTCACCATATTAAAAATTAAATTCCTTAACTAGTTTGCCTTTTAAAACAGGTTCATCACTCCATTCTGTTGGCTTAACTATATCATCATATCTATCTTCTTCAAAAAACAATTCTTCAATATCTTCAGACTTTTTCTTAGGTTTCTTAGATTTCTTCTTCTTATTATTCTCTTCATTAGATAATAAGTTCATATTCAAATTTATACCTTGAGATTTCTCTTTTTTACCTATATTATGATTATTTAAAAGCTTAATTTTACTTTCTTTATTTTTAATATTAACAATATTGTCTTCATTAGCTGCTTTTACTTCAATATTATAATTTTCTACTTTAGTATTTGCATCAGTTTTGTTGTGTTTTTCATAGTTATTTTCTATTATTTCTTTTTTATTTTCTTTTAACCTAGTGCTTATTTTTGTACATGCTTCAATATTAGATTTTTTATTTAATATATAATCATTATTCTTATATGCCTCTTTTTCACTTATGGTTTTAGTTTCTTTCGGCTTGTATTCTTGACCTTTTAACTCAATATTCAATACATTTTCATCATGTTCTTTAGATATTATTTCAGCTTCCTGACAAACTTCACTTCCTGTCATGTCCTCAATATCCATCAATTTTTTTTCATAATTGAATTCTGATTTACAGTCTTGTAAGTTTAGATTATTACTTATAATCTCATTATCCTTAAACTCTTCTTTATCATTAAATGCCTCTTTGTCATCTAACTTTTCTACTTTTTCTTTAACTTTAATATTTTGATGTTTAGCAAAATTTTTCACCCTATAAACATTATCTTTACTTAATTCAATCATTTCTAAATCCTTAAATACATTTAAAGCTAGTTCAATCTTACTAACCCCTCTATTGAATTCTATTGCTAGAGTTTCTATACTATAAGGAATGCTTTTTGACATATATAATTTTCCTTCTAAATTCACTTTACCCGCCAAAGTTAAAAGCCTAGTCCATATATAATGAATAAGATCTCTTTCCTCCATAGTATCAATTATCTTAAACTTAGTATCACCATACATATCCACTCTTAATTTCACAAATTTTCTTTCTTTCATTTTCAACACTCTCCTTTTAATATCTAGTGCACATACTTGTGTACTTACTTATTTTTAAATTCACATATACTAAATAAAAATTATGTATTTTAATGTTCTGATTAATATATATGCATTAAAAGAAAAGTTTCTAAGAAAATTTTAAATTTTTTTTATATTTATGAAAAAGAGCCTATTATATTCAAATATAATAAACTCTTTCTACTGTTTTTAATATGTATTGATATATACAATAGGTAAAGTGACATTGTAATTGGACTTTGTGAATCCTTACTGAGTATTGTCTCATTTACTGCTTATCTCAATTTCATATTTAGAGCAAGCTAAAAATAGACTATACTCATTTTGACATTACTAAATTCAATTACTAAATCCACTTTACATATATATCAACACATTATCAGAACAAAACTTTTATTTAAAATCTTTTAAAAGTGCAGCAAAAGGATTATCATTAAATTCTTCTGCTTCCTGCTTCATTTTTTTCATATAATTGTTAACTTCTCTTTTATCTACTTTACCTTTTTTATCAAATCTCTTTTTGAATTGTGATGCTTTTTCTCTAAAGTTACAATTTGTATTTGGACAAACATATATTTGACCTTCACCATGGCCTCTAAGTTCTAATTTTTTCTTACATTCAGGACATCTAGCATTTGTTACTTTAGATACACCTTCTCTATGACCACATTCTCTATCTTGGCATACATTCATTACGCCATTTTTACCCTTAACTTCTAGCATATATTTTCCACATACAGGACATTTCTTACCAGTCATATTATCATGAATATACTTATCATTACTAAATTTAACATCTTGAACTAAAGCTGTTGCATAATTTCTCATGTTAGAAATAAAATTATGGACATCTTCTTTTCCCTTACTTATATCATCTAGTGTCTTTTCCCACTTAGCTGTAAGAAGAGGTGATTTTAAATCTTTTGGTACTAAATCAATAAGTTGCTTTCCTTTTGATGTTGGATATAAATCTTTACCTTTCTTTTCTATAACAAAAGAGTTAAATAACTTTTCTATAATGTCTGCTCTTGTAGCAACAGTACCTAATCCTCCAGTTTGACCTAAAGTCTTTGCTGATTCTTTATCTAGCTGAATGTATTTTTGAGGATTTTCCATGGCTGATAAAAGTGTACCTTCATTAAATCTTGCTGGTGGTTTAGTTTGATGATTCTTTATTTCTATAGAATTTATCTTTAACTTATCACCTTTTGATAAATTAGGAAGTACTTGCTCTTTTAATACACCATCTTCACTTGTTTCTTCAAGGTCATCGTTTTTATCATAAACCATCTTCCAACCTTTAGATTTTATAACTTTACCTTTAGCCTTAAAAGTTTCATTTCCAATCTTAACTTTAATTGAAGTCTGAATATATTCAAAAGGTGGTAATAACACACTTAAAAATCTCTTTATAACTAAATCATAAATATTTTTTTCTTCCTTGCTAAGTATTCCAAGTGATACCTTTTGTTCTGTTGGTATTATAGCATGGTGATCACTTACCTTTGAATCATCAACAAAGCTCTTACTACCATGTATAGTTCCTTTTAATATTTGATTAGCAGATGATGAATAATTTCCAACGGATATAGCTTTTAATCTTTCTTTAAGTGTTGGAACTATATCTCTTGTTATATATCTTGAATCTGTTCTTGGATAAGTTAATATTTTATAGTTTTCATAAAGTCTTTGCATTATAGATAAAGTTTGTTTAGCTGAATATCCAAATATTCTATTGGCATCTCTTTGAAGTTCAGTTAAATCATATAAAGCAGGTGAATATTGTTTTTTATTGCTTTCGCTTATTTCTGAAACTTCGCCTTCTTTCCCCTTTAATCCTGCTATTAATTTCTTTGCTATATCATTGTCATATATTCTATTATTATTATTATCATTAGATGACCACTCCATAGCTAAGTTATTGTTTTTAGCTATTATAGTGTAATAATCCTTAGGTTTAAAGTTTTTGATATCCTCTTCCCTTTGAACTATCATAGCAAGTGTTGGTGATTGAACTCTTCCCGCTGATAATTGAGCATTATATTTGCAAGTTAAAGCTCTAGTAACATTAAGTCCTACAATCCAATCTGCTTCTGCTCTTCCTTGGGCTGCTCTATATAAATTTTCATAAGCAGAACCTGGTTTTAAATTTCTAAAACCATCTAAAATCGCTTTATCAGTTTGAGATGAAATCCATAGTCTTTTTATTGGCTTATTAACTCCAACCTTGTCTATAATCCATCTAGCAACTAATTCTCCTTCTCTTCCTGAATCTGTTGCAATTACTATCTCAGTTATATCATTTCTAAGCATTTGTTTTTTCACTTCATAAAATTGCTTAGAAGTTTTCTTTATAACACATAACTTCATATTTTTAGGAAGCATTGGAAGAGTTTCCATACTCCATTTTTTATATTTATCTCCATATCCTTCTGGATCTAGTAATGTAACTAAATGACCTAATGCCCAAGTTACTACATAATTATTTCCTTCTATATAAGAACCTTTATTTTGATTACATTTTAATACTTTAGCTAAATCTCTTCCTACTGATGGTTTTTCAGCTAACACAAGAATTTTACTCATTATTTTCTTCCTCTCTCAAAAGAACTCTATTAAAATCTAATTTATAATATAAATTTTAATAGAGTTCTATTTTTACGTCGTACAATTTAATTATATCATAAAATTATACATGAGATTATAATCTATAAACTTTAGTATATCTCTTTTATCATTGTTTCTTCATAAAATTTATGAATTATTATCTTTTATATTGTTCATTATCAAATAAATGTACAAGTTTTTAACTACAACTACTGTATTCTATCCTGAATTAATATTAAATGTTTTATTAAATTATATATGCTTTAAGCTTTATACAACATTACTAGTACGTATTTAAAGCTATTAATTTTAAAGAATTTTTTGAACTCTTCCTACTATATTATCTTCAAGCATAACTTTAATTCCTCTATGATGATTAGAAGAATTAGTAAGAATTCTCTTAACTATACCCTCAGTTAACTTTCCTGTACGTTGATCCTCTTTCTTAACAACCAATACTTTAGAACCTATTTTTATATCACTTCTATTTGTTCCATTCATAATAACATTCTCCTCTAAATTTTATATTATGTAACATTTATCAAGCTAATTTAGATTTTTTAATTAAATCAAAATTATTCCTTTATATATTTGTTATTTTCAATATTTTTATTAAATCATAAAACAAAATATTGATTTCACTAATTAAAAGCTTCATTACTTTTATTAATATTATAGCATACTATTTGTTTTACAAACGCCCATATTACAGTGAATACAAGAAAAAAACTATCTCAAGCATTTAAGATAGCTTCTTTTCTTTAACTTAATGTTGTGTAAATGTAAAGATTGATGTTATTCTTAATAAATCTAACAATATTACTATATTAATAAATATTATTATTCCACAAAATGTGAATTCTAATTGACTATTAGTTTTAATCTTACCTAATGATATCTTCTTTTTACTTAAAGGATAAAACCATGGGAGTCCCCCTATTGTACAACTATCTAAAATTAGATGAGAAACTATTCCCAAGAATAATCCATTAATAAAAATTAATTGAAGTGCATCTTTAACTGGATAAGTAACTATTAAATATAATATTAAATATAATAGTGGTGAATGAAAAAGCTTTCTATGTCCTGCTAATTTATTTATAACTCTAGATACAGGCTTTGCTTTTTTTCCAATATAACTACTTTTATGATCAATATCTGGTAAAAGACTTCCTAATATAGAGCCTCCAACAAATATAGTTACTGGTAATAATTCAATATTGTGCATTTGTGAAGTTATATAAAAACTCGCTAGAATACCTCCATTTATATGAGTTTTATAATTCATTTTTATTCTCCTAATTTTTCCTTAGTTTCTATAGTATATTGGCTATTATACTACATATTCGCCATATTTCCAAAAAATTAGCTATAAAATTCATATTTATTTGCAAAACAAATTAGAATTCACTAGAAAATCCACCTAAAAAAGCATCTAAAATATAAGTTATTTTAGATGCTTCTTAGATTACTTTTTAATGATTTAAAATTACAATTGAATAAATTTAATGAGCTTAAATTATAATTAATATTTAACTTAATATTACTATAAACTTATTAATTTTCTATCATTGATAATAAATCCTGAACTGCTTTTTTAACCTTACTAGGTAATTTATCTAATGCTTTTTCTCTTTTTCTTTCATCTTGTATTTGAGCAATTCTAAGTACTTCTTGTTGAAGACCTGGTACTCCCTTAAGATCTCCCACGGTTTTATAAAATCTTTGAGCGAATGCTGGATCCTGCATTTTTTGTTGAACTTTCATTATCAACTGATAACCGTTCATTTAAAATCCTCCTACTTAAGTTATCATTTCATACTCTTATAGTATTCAGATTTAATGTAAATGATACGAATATTATAAACTTCTTAAATTTCTATCAAATTCAAGTTTTAATGTAATTTCATCGTAATTTTCAAGTATTATATCTATCCTTTTAATAAATTCTTCTTTATCTCTTGGTAATTTTCCTGACATTTGAGTAAAATTCGAATCATGTTTTGAACTAAATAGGGTATTTTCATTAACATTTAAATGTCTTATTAAGGTTTTTAGTTCTACTAATCTTTCTAATTCTGTTGCTTCTTTAAATTTTCCAAGCAAACAATCCGAATTTAATTTTGTTCCAGTCATTAATATTAAAGATAGTGGAAAAATCCCCTTGCAATTTACTTTATTTAATAAATTTGCTGTGTCAATAGCATTTCTAATACCTTTACCTGCACCAGCAATTCCAGTCATAATCATGCAATAGTATCCTATTCCAGCTTTATCTAATTTTCTTAATTCCTCTAAAGCCTCTTTTGAAGTGTTTCCTTTGTTAATATTTAAAAGAACTTCATCATTTCCACTTTCTAATCCAATATATAAATCATCAATTCCAAGATTATGTAATTCTTTTAATTCCTTTATGGTTTTTAATTTAATGCTTTTTATTGAAGCATACATAGCTATCGTTTTACATTTAGGTAAATATCTCTTTATTAAGACAGCTATACTTTTTAATTCTTCTACAGTTAAAATAAATGGATCTCCATTTAATAAATAAATTCTTGAATCATCTTTATGTAATTTACTTGCCTCTTGTAAATCCTTTTCTATTTTACTTAAGTTTTCTTTTTGAAACCTTATATTTTTATACATATTACAGTATGCACAACTATTATGTGAACATCCCGATGTTACTTGTAATAATAAAGTATTTGATTCAATTGGTGGTCTATAAACAATTTTATCGTAATTCATAAAAAATACCTCTACTATTATAATATTGTTGTAATTTAAACTATATAAACATTATCCTTAGTTACTATGTTTAATCAATTATTAAACATTTTACCCAAAATTTATATAGTCTAAACACTTTATTTATAATATTAGTAGAGATTATTTTTATTGTTTCACCTTTTTTCATATCATCTTATTAACGCAGCTATTAAACAAATTATAGTTTAATAGCTTGCTCATACGTTTTTATAGTTAACTGTATTTTTCAATAAATTTTTTAATTGTATCCCAATACAATTCAGGGTTTACCTTATCACCTTTACAATGACCTGCATCTTTTATAACTAATTTTTCTTTTAAACAATTTGTTGCATTATAGATCATATCCTGCATATAATATGGCACAAAACTATCCTTGTCTCCATGTATAAACAAAATTGGTAACTTGCATTTCTTTATTTGATTTAAAGCCGATGCCTCTGTAAATGAATACCCAGCACGTATTCTAGTTATAATACTCGCCATATGCATTATTGGAAATTTAGGTAATTTATACATAGCTTTTAATTGATATGAAAATTCATCCCAAACTGATGTATATCCACAATCTTCAATTATAAGCTTCACATTATTGGGTAATTCTTCTCCAGCTGTCATCATTACAGTACTTGCTCCCATAGAAATACCATATAATATTATCTTACTACAGTCATCTTCTTTAACTATAAAATTAATCCATTCAATCATATCTTTTCTGTCATGCCATCCCATTCCAATATAATTTCCTTCACTTGTTCCATGGCCTCTTAAGTCTGGAATTATTATATTATATCCCATATCATAAAACTTCTTTGCCCTACTCCCCATCCTTAATCCTTCTCCGGTATATCCATGAACAATAATAACCCATTTATCGGAATTTTCTTCATTTAATATTTTATAAGCATGAAGTTTTAAATTATCGAAAGATTTTATATATATATCTTCATAATTTGATTCTTTTAAAATCCATTTTGTATATACTTCATTATGTTCACCACTTGTTTCATTTTGTTTTATCCCTTGACTACTTGAATTTTTCCTATCATCGAAAACTGCTTCCTTTGATACATTTCTATTTACAGATAAATTATAAAAAAATATGCCTGCAAATAGAGTTAAAATCATAACAATTAATAATAAAATACCTAGTATTAGTATTATCCTATTTTCCATTATTATCTTTATCTCCTATTGTTTAATGTATATAAATTTTATAAACTATACTATTTAAAATCATCATTTATTTTTTACTTTTTTATTGTATAGTTACATATTATATTATCATATTTTTAATAGACTGTCTTAAAATAAATATTATAAAAATCTAAATCTACCTCCAATTCCCCCTACTACAATATCAATATACCATTAAAATATAATACAAGAAGAAAAGACCATCTCAAACATACAAATATATTTTTTGAGCTAGTCTTTTTATACATCAAATTATTAAACAGTTCTATATAACCCTAAAATCCTTCATCTGAATGCTTAGGACATTTTTTTACTGTTTCTATTGCTTTAGAAACTTCTATTACTATATCAGTTTCAAATTGCTGATACATCCCACTTATTTTAGCCATTATTTCGCCTTTATTTGTTGATACATAATATGGTTTTAAATTATTAAGGGCAAGTGCAAAAATATCTTTTTTACATTTATCACATTTGCACATATCATTTTCAATTAATAACTTCTCCATGCATTCTTTTACCCATATTTCCATATAATTTATTGCTTTATCCATAATACCCTCACATCTTCCTTATAAATTTATTTTTTCTTTTACAATATCTATAAGGATTTCTTTATCATTTAAGTCCGGATTATTCATTACTAATTCTAATAATTCGTTAAGCATTTCACCAATATTCTTTCCTTTTTCAAGACCTAAATTTATCAAATCCTTACCATTTATACTTAAATCTTTTAAGTTAAAACATTCTTTGTTTAAAAGTATTTCTTTAAGATTTTCTCTAATAGATAACAAATGTGATAACCTTTTTTCCTTATATAATGGATTTTGAGATAATATTTCAGCTTCTTTTACCTTTAACAAATCTTCAAACAAGTCTAAGTTAATTAAATTTAGTATTTGCTTTATCTCTAATTTTGTATTTAAATCATTATTCATATATAGTATCAAAGTTGTAACTTTATTTACTGTGTTATTATCATATTGGAATTCTTTTAAAAACTCTTTAACTTGTAAAATGGTGTACTCTATATCTTCATTGTTTATTCTAATCAAATTGTAAAAAAACATAGTTAATTTCAAGTGTAGCGCACTTTCTATTTCTTCAATAGCTCTAACTGTATGAGCATATAAATTATCATTATAATACATATTGTCAACTTTAAAATCACAAAACTTAATTATTTCTGGGAAAATATGCTCTATTAAGCCCGTTTCTATTAAAATATCAATACCTTTTGTACTACTCAAAAGTATCTTATTAAATTCTTCTCTAATTCTTTCTTTTGATATGTTTTTTATATTATATCTTAAGTTTTTTATTGAATTTAATGTCTCATTTGAAATACTAAAATCTAGTTGTGATGAAAATCTTATAGCTCTCAACATTCTTAAAGCATCTTCTGAAAATCTTTTTTCAGAATTACCTACTGTTTTTATAACTTTTTTCTTTAAATCACTTACTCCTTCAAAATAATCTATTAATCCATCTTCTTTATTATATGCCATAGCATTAATTGTGAAGTCTCTTCTTGCTAAATCTTCTTTTAAATTTGATACAAAATTTACTTGTTTAGGATGTCTACTATCTTCATATTTCCCATCCATTCTATATGTAGTAACTTCATAACCTTCTGAATTTATAAGTACAGTTACTGTGCCATGTTTAACCCCTGTTAATATAACTTTATTAAACAATTTTACAACTTCTTCAGGTCTTGCTTTAGTTGTTATATCCCAGTCTTTAGGAATATTATTAAGTATACTATCTCTTACACATCCACCAACTATATATGCTTCATGCCCATTATTCTTTAAAGTTTCAAGAATAAATCTAACATCATTTGGAATATTAATGTTAAAATTCATGTTTAAAATCCTTTCTTAAATCGTATCTATTATATATTACCATTAAGTCTTATAATATCAAAATTTACAAAACAAAAGCCTTAAAGGAAATAAAATTTAATATTTCCTTTAAGGCTTTTGTTACACTTATTAGTCATCTATTAGTCATCAGCTACATTTCTATTATTATAAGAATACACATTGTAATCTTTCCATATTTGTTCTAAACTCCCAAACGTAGTTGAAATACGATCTTTTTCTCTCATTCCAACTGCAATAACTAAAGCATTTATTACAGATAAAGGAGCTACTAAAGAATCAACAAATGAAGCCATATTACTTTGAGCAATTAAAGCATAATCTGCTTTAGATGCTAAAGGTGATAATAAACTATCTGTTATTGCCACTACTTTTGCATTTCTATCTTGTGCAAAAGCTAATACATCTATAGTTTTTGCAGCGTATCTTGGAAATCCTATTCCAATAACTAAGTCATCTTCTCCTATATTTATCATTTGTTCAAAAATATCTGAAATTCCATAGCTTACAATTCTTACATTTTGAAGAATTACATTTAAATAAAAACCTAAAAATTCTGCTAGTGCAGTTGAGCTTCTAAGACCTATGATATATATCCTCTTTGCTTCAAATATACTTTGTACAACATTTTCAAAAACATTTTGGTTTATCTTTTCTAATGTTGCTCTTATATTCTCCATATCAGCTTTAAGCACACCTTTTAATGCATCACCATCACTATAATAATCATTTTGAAGTTCTATCCTTTGAACAGTTGTAAGTTTATTTTTTATAAGTTCTTGTAATGCTTTTTGTAACTTAGGATATCCTGAAAAACCTAATTCATTTGCAAATCTTACAACAGTTGATTCTGATACACCAACTGAAGTTCCAAGCCTTGCTGCTGTCATAAATGCAGCTTTATCATAATTCTTTAATATGTATTCTGCAATTAATTTTTGACCTTTGCTTAATCTTGAAAATTTAATCTGAATAAGTCTCATTAAATCTTTAGTATTTTCATTGTTATCGTTATTTATATCATTCATGTTTTTTTATCACCCTATCGTTCACAATATTGAATAATATTCATTTAAATTCTATCATCTTACAATCATATATTCAAGGAATATTGAAATATTAAGAATAAAAACTCTTAATTTGCAAGTTATTACTCAAAATCATTCATTTATATAAGCAAATTTATTGAAAAAAACATGATTTTATAAGTTTCTTATATAATTTAACTCCTCAGTAGTTAATTCTCTCCACTCACCTTTTTTTAAATACTTTAATTGTATTTCTCCTATTGACACTCTGTTTAGTGATAATACTTCATGATTTATAGCTGTACACATTTTTCTTATTTGTCTATTTTTGCCTTCATGAATACATACTTCAACTGTAGATTTTCCATTTTCATAACTTAAAACCTCTAGACTCGCTGGTGCTGTGACATATCCTCCAATATCTATTCCTTTATTAAAAGTATCTATGTCCTTTTTTGACACTTCACCTTTAACTACTGCTATGTATTTCTTATTTAGTTCTTCTCTTGGGTGAATTATTTTATTATATATGTCTCCATCATTCGTCAACAAAATAATCCCTGAACTATCATAATCTAATCTTCCAATAGGATATATTCTTTCATTAACTTTAACTAAATCTAAAACTGTTTTACGTCCCTTTTCATCCTTTGCAGAAGTTATATATCCTTCAGGTTTATTAAGAATTATGTAAACTTTATTTTCTTCCTTTTTTATTAAACATCCTTTGTATTCAACTTTATCTTCTACTGGATTTACCCTAGTTCCAAGTTCTGTTACAACTACTCCATTAACTTTAACTTCTCCACTTAATATCATTTCTTCGCACTTTCTTCTTGAAGCTAAGCCACAACTTGCCATATATTTTTGTAATCTTTCTTCCATAATACTAATCAACTCCATAAAATAAACATTTATTTAAGTAATACTTAATTTTTTAATAAATCTATACTAAGTAAAATTTTCTTAAATACACATAAATTAATTTTTTATATTGCATTAATAAATATACCATAATTTTAATCTTAATTCATATTAAAATTTGCATTATAATAAATAAAAATAATAAACCAAAGTTTCTTAATACCTTCCTCTCAGTAAGAATAGAAATTAGTATAAGAAACTGGTTTATTATTTTAATAGATTACAATGCAAATAGAGGCTTTATTTGCCTCTATTCACACAATAAAGTGACATTGTAATACCAGCCACTATTATTCTATTTGTCTAAAATTCAGAAATTACCAGAAGCCTCCGCCGAAGCCACCACAGCCTCCGCCAAATCCGCCTCCGCCAAATCCGCCAAATCCAAATAGAAGTAATATTATCCAGATCCATCCGAAGCCACCGAAGCCTCCGCCAAATCCGTTACCACCACAGCCTCCGCCGAAGCCTCCATTATTGCAGCATGGATTGCAACATGGGTTACAGCATGGAGTGCAACATTGATTGCAGCATGGTTTGCAACATGGTTTACAGCATGGTTTGCAACAACATTCGCATTTACAACAATCACAAGATTTCTTTGACATGTTTACCAACTCCTATTCTTTCGTTTAGTATATATTATTCAAACTTTAAATTTTGTGTTCTATTGTTTAAAAATAATTTTTATACTAACACTCAAACTTTTTTAATCATAAGAGTTATAATAAACCAACATCCTCAATTTATTAATTGAAAGTAAACAAATCAGAGTTAAATGTTTTATTAATTTTTATAAATATATCTACTTTTTAATTTTACTATGCAATTTATTTATTTACTTTTAATTCTAAAATAATATTTACTAATAATTAGATTTTATTATATATTTTAAATTTCTCTATATAAAAGGGATTGTTGCTTTTCTTGCACCAATCCCTTATCTAACAAAATTTAAGCTAGCTTTTTTGATATTTTTTTAATTATCATATATATTATAATTCCTACAATAGCAGCTAATCCAAAATCTACTCCAAAACCTATTAGATACTCCTTAACCGATACCTTTTGTACCAAATAATATGATTCCATGAATCTATCCTTGTATCTAGCAAATATTAAATCACTTAAAATTATGCCAAATGCTATTGGTAAATAAATAATAATTATATTTTTACTCCATGCAGATCCAAAAAATCCTACGTTGGTTTCTAATGAATTTTTTCGTTGAACATAGTTTAAGATAAACAAAGAAATTATTATTATCATTATAAATATAAATGATGCTATAAATAAATTTCTCATTCTTATCTCATTAGCAGATGTATATCCTTCAATAAGTCCACATGATCTAACACTATTAAATTCCTCACCAGTGTATTCCCTTACCATAACCCTATTAATCCACATGCAATAGTAATTATCAAACTTTCTTATAATTGAAAATACAAATGAAATTGGTATTATAATCATAAACACGATTCCAACCATACTATTAGAAAACATAGATTCTATAATAAGCATTATTATTATTCCTAGTATTCCAAATAATATAATTCTTATAATTTCAATCATAATAATAGTTGCATAACCATTTATCATTACAAAACTTTCTTTATTTCTAATAAAAAATGTGATTGCTATATATAAATATGTTAATGCAAAGGTTCCTAAAGTCATCAAATAACAAAGAAATTCATTAAATTTTATTTGTTTTTTTGTATATGGACCACTACATAAAAATATTTCAGTATTTCTTTTGTTATTTCCAAAAGTCAAAACATATATTACTAAAAATATTAATCCTAATATAAAATATTGTTCTAATCCTACTGTTCTAAAGCTATTAGAATCTAATCTTTGAATATTATACATTTCACTTCTGTATACATCAGCAATTAAAAAATTAGCATACAATCCCCAAAATAAAATTCCTGCAATTATTGCAAATTTAGCTGAATTAAACCATTGATAAATTAATGCCTTATTTAAATATCTTTTCATTGTTTTCCTCCTTATCTACCTTGTAAATAAAGATATCTTCTAAGCTTAAATCTATTTCTTCCATAAATAATGGATTAAACTTGTTTAAAGCTTTTCTGAACTCTTCATCATATTGATCTGTTATAATTGTAAATACTCGTCCAACTTTAGATATCTTAAATATTCCTTTTAAATTTAAATCTTCTTCATATGTTGGCTTATCAAATGCTACTTGTATTTTCTTTATTTTATTTTTCATACTTTCAATAGAATTTTTATACGAAACTTTTCCTTCATCCAATATAGCCACTTCATCACATATTCTTTCTAATTCTCCAAGATGATGAGAACTAATTATAATAGTTGCATTATTATTAGCTACTTCATCAATAAATATTTTTAAAAGTTTATTTTTGACTATTGGATCAAGTCCAGATGTTGGTTCATCTAATATTAAATATTTTGCTTTGATTGAAAATGCTAATGCTAATGATAGTCTCATCTTCATTCCTTTTGAAAATTGAAATACAAATTTATTTAATGGTAATTTAAATATTTCATTCAATTCATTAAATCTATTAATATCAAAATTTTTATAGGCATACTCATAGTATTTTAATACTTCTTTAACTTTAAAATTATAAAAAAATGTATTTTCATCTGCTACAAATCCAATATTTTCTTTAACCTTTGGATTATCATATACATTTTCATCATTATATTTAACTTCGCCTTCACTTGTCTTGTAAATTCCACTTAAGCATCTAAGCAACGTAGATTTACCTACTCCATTAGGACCAATTATTCCAAATATTTTTCCTTCATTTATATTTAAATTAATATCATTTAAAATTTCTTTATCATCTATCTTAAAAGATAAGTTATTTACCTGAATCACGATCTTTTCCTCCTAATTCATCAAATATTACTTGTACTATATTTAAAAATTTCTCTTTATCGATTGAAACATAACTTGCCTGTAAAATTAAATTCTTTAACTCTTCTTTAATTTTCTCTAATTTTTTTAAGTCAGTAGTTGATTTTATATTATTAGTTATAAATGTTCCCTTTCCCCTCAATGTTTCTATAATCCCCTCTCTCTCTAATTCCCTGTAAGCTTTACTTATAGTATTAGGATTTATAGTTAATATAGATGATAGTTCTCTTACTGATGGTAATTTTTCGCCTTCATTTAGAGCTCCTTTTAGAATTAATTCCTTAATTCTAAGCTCAACTTGTTCATATATAGGAGTACTGCTCCTTGGATCAACCTTTATCATTATGATTCTCCTTAATTATTTCTCCATCTTCATCTAAATCCCAAATACTAATATAATCTATTACTTTTCCTTCCCCTTCATCTACTAATATCATATCTATTACGCGTTTATTTAAAGAATCATTTCTTGAATACTGTGTATCAGCCTTAATTCTAACAACATCAATATTATCTTGTACTTTATAATTAGATAATCGTGATGCAGCATCAATATATTTCTTCTTTATAAAATTTGTTTCTTCTTCATCTAGTTCTTGTTTTTCTATATTACGAATAGTTTCATAATCCATAGCTGATCCTGCAATTCTTTTTCTTAATGAAAGACACTCACTAAATTGTTTACTAGCCACCCAATCGCCTTTTTCACCAAATACCATATTTTTATTACTTTCTAATTGATTTAATATTTCATCTGTTGTATTAAAATGTACTTGTTTTTTGTATATCTTATCACTAGAGCCTATACAAAGCAGTGCTGTAATAACTACAAATCCACCTAAAGCAACTACTATTTTAGATTTTCTCATATACTTACCTCCTTGTATTAAGTGTATTACCATGTGTAGTACACTTTTATTATAATAAACTATAACTTATAAAGATATTAGTTATTTCTTAAAAAATTCTTAATATTATGTTGTTACTAATTTTAAAATATAAGCTTTAACCTAACTAAATATAAATTTCCCCATAATCCTATATAGCAATATATAACCTTCCAACTATATTTCTTCTAAAACAACAAAAAAACAGTAACTATATTAATTATACTCATGTTTTATAGAAATTAGTTTAAATAATAAAGCTGTTCCTATAATTGAGCATATTTAATATCTTCTTACTGTCTTTTACTTTCCTGTAAATTTTTATACACATTAACTTTAATTTAAAAATAAATTAAATATTTTTAAAATTAAATATTTTAAAAATTAAACGTTTTATAATTAAAAGTATGTTTTAATTATAATCTTATACTAATTAAATCTACACATCTTTTTTTACTATTGATTGTATTCCATCCTTAGATTTTATATATTCAAACTCATCATTTACACTATGTACAAACTCTTCAATCCATTTATTTCTTAAATAATAAAAATAATTAACATCTCCATTTTCTTTGTTCCATATGGTTTCATGAACACATATTATTCTTTTCCATTCAATCTGATTATCACTTGATGAAATAATTTCATTTACTTTCTCACTTGGTATACCATCTAATATATACTCATATATACCATTAAATATTTGAGTAGCTGTGTTTAGCTCTGTGCATTTTTCTAGTAAATCTTCAGCAGCTTTCTTTCCTTGATTTTTATAAAGAATTTCAAGTTTACTTTTTGCAGTACTATTATTATTTATAATTCTTGTGATCCATGCCGCTGTTCTTTCTTCTGCTGAAATAATCTTTTCTTGTAACCATCCATCAACATCATTTATGTCAACCAGTTCTTCTAATGGAAGATTGGGCAGTTTAGGTCCATATTTTTCATTTATATCTTTAATTAAAAGTTCAATATCTAATTTTTCATCTTCAGCTAAATTAATTATTTCTTCTTCTAAACTTTCAAACCATAAAATTTTATTAAATAACACTTTATGTGCTTCTTCAATATATAAATTCATAAAAATTCCTCCTAGGATATATAACTTAAATAATAAGTATATTATCTTTATATTAATTTATTATATCGTCTTCATTTAAACTATATTTTTATATAAATCATTATCTTAATTTAATTTAGATATTAATTAAAAAACATATAAATTCATATAATTTTTAATAACTACTATAACTTTATTATTAACTTTTATGAATAGAATTATAATACTAATCAGTTATTTAAATTGTTCTTATTTAAGAATTAAAATCTTCTTTGATAGTAATACTAAAATTGTAAGTTTTAATTAAGTTCAAATATATTATTTAAACATTAATAAATATAACAATTAAATTTTAAAACACATTCTACATAACATATTAGGAGGATTTAATTTATGAATAATAAACAAAGCAATAAAGTTAACCATGTTCCTTTTTTAAAAACTGATGTTTATAAAAGCAGTACCGATGCTGATTTTATAATCAATTTAAATAAAAGTATAGAAAATACAGTATTAGGAGATAACTTTTCAAATGCCACAGAAACAATATATGAAAATCCACATCCTCAAGAAAATTTGAAAGATACATTAGTTGAATCTTTAGAGTCAACTGAACATGGACAAAAGGTATTAAATAATACCTCAACATCAAAAAGTAATATAGATTTAAGCTCAATCTCAAACCTATCCAATAAATTACTATAATCTATTACTTGAAAGAGCTTAATTAATATGATACAATTCATTAGTCTAGTATATTGAATTATATACCCCACTTTTTACTGTTTCTTGGAACCAAAACAGTAGTAAGTGGGGTTCTTTTATTATTTAGGACATTATATTATTTTATTAACCTCAAAGTGAGCTTGATACAGCCACTTTTTATTTAAGAAAGGAAAGAAAATAATGGAAACAATAACGAAAAATAAAATGGGAATAAAACCTGTATTTCCACTATTGATGTCAATGTCTTTTCCACCAATGATCTCAATGCTTGTACAAGCTCTCTATAATATTATTGATAGTATGTTTGTTGCTAGAATAAGTGAAGATGCATTAACTGCAGTTTCTCTAGCTTTTCCACTTCAAAATTTTATTATAGCCGTTGCTGTTGGTACTGGCGTAGGTATAAATTCTTATATTTCTCGTAAATTAGGAGAAGAAAGTTTTGATGATGCAAATAATGCAGTAACTCATGGATTAATTCTTGCTTTCATAAGTTGGATAGGATTTATTATTTTAGGTGTTCTTGCAATAAAACCTTTTTTTAATTTATTTACAAATTCAGAAAATATAGTCAACTTGGGTTGCAGTTATTCATATGTAGTTGTTATTTTTTCTTTTGGTTCATTAATACATATTGCAATAGAAAAAGTATTACAATCTACTGGTGAAATGCTTTATCCAATGATGCTGCAAATATTTGGTGCTGCTATGAATATAATACTTGATCCAATTATGATATTTGGATTATTTGGATTTCCTGCATTAGGAATTAAAGGTGCTGCTATAGCTACTGTAATTTCACAAATTAGTGCTATGTCTTTAGCTGTTATTATTTTAGTATTTAAAAAACATCACGTCAAAATTAAAACTAATAACTTTAAATTCAGTTTCCCTCTTGTTAGAGAAATATATACAGTAGGATTTCCTTCAATATTAATGCTATCATTAGACTCTATTTTAGTTATGGGCTTAAATGCTATACTAGTTAACTTCTCCAATTTGGCAGTATCGTTATTTGGTATTTATTTTAAATTACAGACCTTTGTATTTATGCCTATAAAAGGGTTAACTCAAGGTGCAATGCCTATAATGGGCTATAATTATGGATCTAATAACAGGCAACGTTTAATTAGCACTTTAAAATCAAGTTTAATTGTATCTATAATTATTATGATACTTGGTAATATATTATTTGCTGTATTCCCAGATAAACTACTTATGTTATTTAATGCGTCTGAGGAAATGCTTTCTCTTGGAACTGTTGCATTACGTGTGATAAGCATTAGCTATGTTGCAGCATCATTTAATTTTATATTTCCTACATTATTTCAATCTGTTGGAAATGGACTTTACAGCTCAGTTATATCATTAATGCGTCAACTTATTGTTATATTGCCTATTTCATATATATTATCGAAATCAATGGGACTTATGGGTGTTTGGATTTCATTCCCTATTGCAGAGATAATATCCGCTATAATTTCAGTTTTATTATTTATTCGTATATATAAAAAAGAACCTATATTTAAAAAATAAAACTAGTACATCTATAAGATAAAAAGGTGTGTATAATAATTTTTATTTATTATACACACCTCTTTGTTGCTTAATATTCTATTTTTATTTTATACCATTAATATTTCTTGTATTTTATTTAAAATATCATATATTTCTGAGTATTTAAAGGCTTTACCATTGTTTATCATTTCCTTAAATTCATTAATAGATACCCATTTAATCTCGCTAACTTCTTCTTTTTGTAAAACTGCTCTTGATATATCATAATCTTTTTTTACTGCAAACACATCCCACATAGTATTTCCATGTGTTAAATTACATATAAGATTTAAATCCTCTTTCAGTATTTCTAAATCTATTTCTTCTTTAGCCTCTCTTATACATCCATTTTGAGTATCCTCTCCACTTTTTATGTACCCAGTTGTCATACCCCAAATATTTGGTAATACTTTTCTACATGCAGCTCTTTTTTGAATTAATATTTCATTCTTACTATTTATCACCCATAATTCAATTGCAAAATTAAATTCTCCGTCTTGTAACTTAGCCCCTCTTTTTTTTATGACTCCAGTTTTTTCACCATTCTTATCATATATATCTAACAACTCGTCCATCATAATTCCTCCATTTATAATATTTTAGCCCTATAATGCTCATTCACATATTTTCCTTCAAAAATCATAGATTTCTAATTTATATATTCTATTTTAACTTACACTCTAGTCAAACTTTATTCATACATTAAAATTATATCATTTCTTTTTTATAATGTATAAAAAAGAGGTTCTAAATTATATGGAAAAAATATAGCAGAAGAAGCCATAATAAAATTATCTTATGGCTGCTTCTGCTACTGAATATATTATATCATTATAAATTCTTCTTTAAATAAACCCTAATAAATCTAGTATTTTTACAGCTATATTTCTTTCCGTGCCTTTATATGGATAAGAATGAATATGTATTGCTGGATTAAAATTAAGTTCAATTATTGCATATTGTGAATTTTCATCTCTATAATCTTCTATAATCATATCAACTCCACATATTTTTGCATTTACTGCTTTTGCACATTGTATTGCTATATTTTTAAATTTTTCTGGTATATCATCAGTATAATCTATACTATCTCCTCCTGTACTTATATTAGAATTTTCTCTTAAATATACTATTTCATCTTTTTTAGGGATATAGTCAAAGTCTTTATTTTGTTGTTTAAGAAATAATCTTGCATTTTCATCTAAATTTATTTTTTCTAATGGTGTTCTATAATGATATCCTCTTAATGGATCTTGATTTTTTATTTCTACTAAAGTTCTTATACTACTTACGCTATCACCAATAACATTAGCTGGCACTCTATGTAATATTCCTTCAACTTCATCATTTATTACTAGAAATCTATATTCTTTTCCTCTTATAAATTCTTCTACTAAGACTGTATCATCATGCTTAAATGCTATTTTTAATGCACATATAACATCTTCTTTATGGCTTTTTTCTGTAAATATACTTATTCCTATACCAAAATTAGTAGATTTAGGTTTTACAACTATTGGTCTATTGATAAATTCCTCTACCATACTTATAGCTTCATCCAATGATGTAAACTCATATCCTCTTGGTACATTAATGCTATTATTTTCAAGTACTTTTTTTGTAACCACTTTATTTTCCATTATCAAAACACTAATATAATTGTCTTTTGATGTTTTAGTTGCTTGTTTTATATACTCTACCTTTGCACCTTTTTGAAGTGAAATAAAATTATCTATTCGATCTATAATATTAAATTTAATACCTCTTTTTATTGCTTCTTTTATCAAAATTTGAGTAGATAATTCTAAATCTTCATATAGATTAAATTTAAATCTATTATTATATGCATCTTTTTTATATTTCTTTGATAAGTTTAAAAATCCATTAACATATCCTTGATTTTTTATTTTTTCAAGTATCCTATATGAATATGTAAGATTACTATTATTAACTTTATCAATCATAGAATCTATAACATTTTCTTTTCCAAGTTTAAGTTCACTATTTAAGTTTTTAATCTCTTCTAACAATTCTAATGCCCATTTATCTTTTGATATAGATGTTCCATCTCTTTTTAATTCAGCATTGCTTTGTCCAAAATTTGATATAATATTTTGATTTTCCAATGCTTCTTGTTGCCAAGTTTCATAGTCACTTTCTTCTTTTAATAATAAAAATATATTAAATATTTGAAGAAAATATAAATCATCTAAAGCTATACCGCTCTTTTCAAAAGGATTTACATCTATAGTTCTATATTCCAAATAGTTTATTCCATCATCTAGTAGAGAATTAAAAAAATCATCATTATTCTTAGGCTTTAATCTTATTTGACTATATAATTCCTTATAACTATCAATAACCCCATCATTTACAAATGCTTTTAAGCTTTCAATATAATCATCTACACTATGATAATTTGGAAATAGCTCTATATTGTTTCTATATCCATATTTTCCATTTCTATAAGATGTAGCTTTATTATTAGATAATGTGTCTGATCCTATTTTTTTAAATTCATTCTTGTTATTTTCCATATATGTATCATGTAAAACAGGACTAGCTCCTAAAAGGTATATTATTAGCCATCTGTATCTAAGATAATTTCTTGCAACTTTTAGATAAATATTATTTTTAAAAGTTTTATAAGTACCTTTTACCCCATACTCTTTATACAAGACTTTTATTAGTTCCTCATTAAATGAAAAGTTATAATGTATGCCAGAAATAAGTTGTTTTTTTCCTCCGTATTTGTGTATTAATTTTTCTCTGTATAGTTTTGCTTCTTTTCCTTTAGAACCTTCATTATATTTAGCAATAGGTATTTCACTTCCATCAGGAATTAAGCATGGCATAGATTGTGGCCATAAATATTCTTCTCCAATTTCTTGCGATACAATATCATAAAGTGAACTTATAAATTTATGAACTTCCTCTACAGTATCAAATACTGGAGTTATCATTTCTATTTGGCTTTCCGAAAAATCAGTGGTTATATAAGGATTATTTATCTTATCTCCAAAAACTTTTGGATGTTCCTTTAATGATAGCTGTCCTTCTTCATTAACTCTTAACATTTCTCTTTCAATTCCATAATTTGCTTTTAACAATTGATTTATAGTAACTTTTTCTTTAATATACTTTAACATCTCTAAATTCCTTTCTTACCTTTAACATATACAATAAATATGCCATTATGCCTTTTAAAATACTAGATAATGATATACTAATCCAAACTCCATTCAGGCCAAATTTTTCTATAAAAATAAGTGCCATAGGTATTCTCAACACAGTAAATACTATGCTAATCATTGCTGGTATTTTAGGTTTTCCTACTCCTGTAAACAGTCCATTAGAAACCATTTCTATTGTGCTGAAAATTTGTGAAAAAGCAATAATTTTTAGATAAGATGAGCTTATAATTATTGTAGCTTCATCCCTAATAAACAACTTAATTATTGGTATATTAAAAAATAAAAATAATACAGTCATTATAAATGAATATATAATACCTATCTTCAGTGCATTATTATATCCTTCATTTATCCTATTATATTTTTTTGCCCCAAAGTTTTGACCTGTAAAACTAGAAATAGCTCCATTTAATCCTCCTACAACCATATACGTTATAGATTCTATTTGAAGTCCTATTTTTTGAGCAGCTATTGCATCTGTTCCAAATCTGCTTATAATTCGTGCAAGTATTATATTTATAATAGTAAATAATACTCTTTGAAGAGACATTGGAAATCCCAATTTTACTATTTCTATTACTTTTTTATAATCTAATTTATATTTAAAATTATATTTTAAAATTTCCTTACATCTGAAAATATACATAAAAAACATAACTATATTGGCAACTAAAGTTGCTAATGCTGCTCCAAGTACTCCTAATTTAAATGTATAAATAAGTATTGGATCTAAAATTATGTTTATAATTATTCCTATTGCATTTATATTAAAGGCTAGTTTGTTATTGCCAAAACTCCCTAATATCCTTGCATATAATAAATTAAAAAAGGCAATAACCATAGTTGGCCCACTTATTAATAGATATGTATATGAATCTCTTTCAACAATTGGATTGTTTAAATTTAAATAATTTATAAAATTCTTTCCTAAAAATATTATAGATACTATAAAAATAAATCCAATTATCAGATTAATAAAAAGTCCTGCATTTATATATTCTTTTATATTTCTATCATCTTTTTCACCTATAGCATGTGCAACTTTTATTCCACACCCAATAATAACCAAAGCATTTATAGAATATCCAAGTCCTATATAAAAACTTGATGATCCTATACTTGCAACTGCATTACTTCCAAGTCGCCCTACCCATAACATGTCTATTAAATTATAGGTAAATTGGAGAAGTGAACTTCCCATAATAGGTATAGCTAATGCTGTTAATACAGAAATAACTTTACCTTTTGTTAAATCTATTCTTTTCATATTTCCTCCCAATATACTTTATTAATCAATACACATAGACAGTTTTGAATTTATTTAGTTTTATATATACTACTAAAAATATATTCAAGTACATAATTTTTAGTATTTATTAAAACCTCACAGTATATTATAAAATAATAGTAGCTATACTATAATTCATAATAATAACTAGTATTTTTATATTAGCTTTTACTTCTATTTTAGATTTTATTACTAAAAAATATATAGTGCTTACTTATATAGACTATATGATATACTGTTATAAACTAATAATACACATAGATATATATCTATGTGTATTATATTCTCTAAAAAGAATTTTGTCTATAATATTTAGAGTTAAAACTTTTTATATTTATTTCATAAACTTTTTTATTATGTTTAATTTTCTTTTATTATACGGTGGAAATAATAGCGTTATATCTAGTTTATCACTTTTTTTAAGTACACTTTTTTCATGTGAAAAAGTAAGAAAGCTATTATATCCATGATAAGATCCTATCCCAGAACTTCCAACTCCACCAAATGGTAAATTAGGATTTACTAAATGTGTTATAACATCATTTACACATGCTCCACCCGATGAAATTTCAGATAACACCTTATTTTCTGTTGATTTATTATTAGTAAATACATACAATGCTAATGGTTTAGGTAACTTCTTTGTTTTTCTTATCACTTCATTCAGTTCATTGTAGCTAATTACAGGTAAAATAGGCCCAAATATTTCTTCTTGCATGCAAGTACATTCAAAAGATGTAATATCCATAATTGTTGGTTCTATATAATTAGTTTTATAATTTGTCTTACCACCATAGACTATAAATTCTTTATCATTATCAATAATATTCTTTATACGTTTAAAGTGTTTTTCATTAATTATTCTTCCAAAGTCAGTACTTTTTTCTGGATCTGTACCATAAAATTCTTGTATAGCTTTTTTCATTTCTTTAATAAGTCTATCCTTAATAGATGCATGAACTAAAACATAGTCTGGTGCCACACATGTTTGCCCAGCATTTAATGTTTTTCCCCATATAATCCTTTTAGCCACAACTTTTATATTTGCGCTTTCGTCTATTATAACTGGACTTTTTCCACCTAATTCTAGAGTTACTGGAGTTAAATTATCTGCTGCTGCTCTCATAACTGTTTTTCCAACATTAATACTTCCAGTAAAAAATATATAATCAAAATTAGAGTTTATTAAGGCAGTATTGGTTTCTATTCCCCCTTCGATACATCTAATATAATTTTCATTAAAAGTTTCAAAGATTATCTTACTAATTACTTTAGAAACATTAGGTGAAAGCTCTGATGGCTTAATTACTGCACAGTTTCCTGCTGATATTGCTCCAATCAATGGTTCAAATAAAAGTTGAAATGGATAATTATATGGCCCCATAATTAACACTGTTCCATAAGGTTCATACATTTTAAAACTTTTAGATGGTAATAAATAAATTGGTGTTTTAACATTTTTACACTTTGACCAACTTTTTAAATTTTTTATTGAATATTCAATACTTGATAATATAAATCCTATCTCTGTTGCGTATGATTCAAATTCATTTTTTCCCAAATCTAAATTTAGTGCTTTATAAATATTATTTTCATATCTTTTTATTCCATTTTTGAGTAAATTAAGTTGTTTTATTCTAAATTTAATATTTTTAGTTTCTCCACATTCAAAAAACTCATTATGTTTTTTAAGTATATAATCTACGTCTTTCAAACCAAGTTCTTTATATGTCATTAATTTAATGCTCCTTAAACTATATATTATATAATTTATATTAACCTAAAAACCTTTAAATAGTAATATATCCCTTATCTTAATATAAGAATTTAATCTCAAATGACCATATTTTTCTTCATTTCATTAAATGATTGCTGAAAATATACTTTAATTCTATTTTAAGTCATATTAGAAAAAATCCCATTAACATCTAACGCCCCATATCCCCACTCAGGATTAGGATATGAATCTCCAGGTCTTTGTTTAGTTCCTCTAGTCAAATAAGTTTTTATCGTTTGTGAATACATATATGGATCATTACCATCAACAATTCCCCATTGAAATAACATAGCACAAGTTCCAGCTACAACAGCAGCAGAAACACTGGTTCCATTTACTGTTGTAGTGGAATTATTAGGAGCTACAGTTACAGCATTTACTCCACCTGCTGCAATATCAACTCTATCTATATAATCATTTAAAAATGACATTCCTGAATAATTTACTATATTGTTATTATTTTGATTGTATGAAGCTACTGTAATTATAGATGTTGAACCTCCTGGATTCGTAAATGTACCAAAAGGATCTGATGGACTCAATGAAGTGTCGCCAACTGACAACCCATACTGTGGTATCCATATGTTATAAGTTCCATCCAATACCAAGTTAGCTATTAATTTTATTTTCCATATTCCAGGTTGTAAATCATAAAATTGTATACGAATCAATTCATCGCCTGTATTTTCCTCTGGAATATAAAATTCGATCTTTATTGATGTCTTTTCAAAAATAAAATTGTAATCTTCACTGAGATTAATTATAGCTGGTACTACACCAGTATTTTCTCCTGAAGGTGATACTATATCTACTGTCATTATATTAGGTGGATCAACCCAAATCTCTACCCATAAATATTTTTGATTTGGAGATACATTTAATTCTATACTTCTTGTTTCACCAGCTTTAGAAATTACACCTGAAGCATGCCCAGCTCTAGACCGTTCATTTCCTGCACCTGTTACTACAACTATACCTCTACTATTAGAAATTGATTCTATATATTCTGCCAAAATTCCATTTCCCCTATGATTTCCAGAATTACTTCCAAGTGGAAGATATATAACCATAGGTTCAGACTTTCTTAGAGCATGCTCATATAAAAATTCTAAAGCTGAAAATATTGCAGTAATATTAAAAATTGGGATTTGAGCGTTAAATTGAGCCTTATTTGAATAGTCCTCTATTAATTTCACAACTACAAATTTACAATCAGGTGCAACTCCTTTCAGTTCAGGATTTTTACCAGTAGCTCCTATTATTCCACTCATACTAGTTCCATGTCCAATTTCATCTATACTAGGTACAATATCATATGGTGATTTTCCTTGTCTATATGCATTTATCGCTTCATTTATTTTATCTTTTAAATATAAAGCCCCATATGGTACAAGCTCAATCTCGTCATCCTTCTCTGATACTATTGTCTGATCCCATATACATTCTATTCTACTTTCCCCATTCAAAGTCATAAATTCATCACTTAAATAATCAATTCCAGTATCAATAATTCCAACAACCACTCCCTCCCCAGTTAGTTGAAGTGGTAAATTTATTTGTAAACTCCTTACTTGTGCTGCATCTATAGGGCTAATTTCTTCAAGTGTGTAAGTTTCCGTCCCTTTAATATATACAATATTAGAAAATATAGGATCATTAATATTAATTTTCTTACCTTTTTTAGTAGAAATTATAGCATATTTATCATTGATTGTTGCTATATAATATCCTTCCTTTTTCAATTCTTCATCATTTATTTTACCTTGATATTGCACAATATAATGATTGTAATCCATATTATGAAAAACACTTCTAGGTATATTAGACTCATATCTTAACATTCGGCATCATCTCCTTTGGAATCCTTATGAATAATTTATCCACTTGATATTGAATAAAACTGTCATTTCTAAAATTCATACTATCTCTAGTTTTTATATACTTCCTACTTATAATATTAAATGTCCCTAATATATCAAAGCTTCCATACCCAGTTTCTCTATTGGGATATGTATATTCTGGTTTTCTGTAAGCACCATATACTAAGTAACTTCTAATTTTAGTGGAATACATAGTAGTATCATTTCCATCAACAATTCCCCATTGCAAAAGTAGTGCACAGCCTCCTGCAACTACAGCTGCTGCTGCTGAACTTCCTGATACAACAGTGGCTTCTCCTAAAGCTTTTGTTGTTAAGATATTTACGCCTATAGTAGCAATATCAGGATTGATTAAATTATTAGTATTAAATCCCTTTCCAGAAGTTGCAATTACAGATTCATTAAGTAATCCATGATATGCAACAGTAACTACTTTCCTTGCAGTTGCTGGTATTGTTAATGTACTAAATGGATCTGGCTCTAAAAACTTAGTATTCTCAGGTAATGTAACTTTAGGTTGAAGCCATGTATTATATGCACCATCACTTATATAATCTCCTCTTAAAACAAATTTCCATATACCAGGATTTATATCTTTAAAAATAACTTCAATAACTTCATGGCCTGAAAAATGCTCAGGCATATAATAATTAAGCTTTAAGTTAGTCTTTGAAAAAACAAAATTAATTTCTTCTCTTTTGTTTCTTTTAGCCTGGATAAAACTACTTTCTTCTCCTGTATGTGAAATCACATTAAGTGACATTTTATTAGGTCTTTTTACCCATATATGAAGAGAGAAATTTTTCATTTCTCTAGGTATATTTAATTCTACACTATCTGTTTCACCTACATTTTTAATAATACCTGATGCATGACCTTCTGCAGCTCCTTCATTCCCTACTCCTGCAACCAATGCTATACCTCTTATACTTGCTATGGAAGTTAAATATTTTGAAATCAAATTATTACCATCGTGACTTCCTTCCGTTGTACCAATCCCCAAATAAATAACCATAGGTTTATTCATTCTTACTGAGAAATTTTTCAGATATTCTATACCTGCTACTATTTCAGATGAATTATACACCGGTGTATATTTAACATTATTTGACTGTAATATTTTTTGAAAATTCAAAGATTCTAGCAGTTTTACAATTACAAATTCACAATCATTTGCAACTCCTTGAAATTCTCCATTATACCCCCTAGCTCCAATTATTCCAGCCATCTCTGTTCCATGACCAATATCATCTTTTGAAGGAACAATAGCATATGGATCTTCTTTATTTTTATAGGCATTTATTGCCTTATTTATTTCTTCATTAGAATAAATATTTCCAAGATATACGGATTCAGCTTTAATATTTTCTATAGTTTGATCCCATATTGCAGCTATTCTTGATGTTCCATCCTCTCTAATAAATTCATTATTTAAATAATCAATTCCTGTATCTACAATTCCTACAAGTACACCCTTTCCTGTTAAATTTAAATATGGATTTTTCTTTATTGTTAATATTTGATCAATTGAACTTGGAGAAATATCTTGTAATACAGACATACTTCTAAAATCAATAAATTTAATTGAAGGAACATCTATTAGTACTTGATCTAAATATTCGTAAGGTAATGATATAACACCTATTGTATTTGTTAATACATCTCCACAAGCATATGATAACTTATCTATTTGACTCTTAAAATCTCCTCTATATTCAACTAAAAAATTAGGTGAATCCCCAGAATAGTAACCAGAACACAATCTTGAATTCATTCTATTTTTCTCCTATATTGCTTATAGTTATTATTATGTGTAAATTTTAATAAAAATTTCTTTATCAATAACTTTTTTCTCTTTATATTCTTTTACTGTAAAACTTTTGTAAAAATGTCCGATAATCAAATTATATGAATTATTTTATGAAAGGAGGCCTATTTTCCATTATGAGTTTAAATATAAATTCAAACAATATAAATATAGTTAGATCTAATAATTTTAAAAGAATAGGTGAAATTAATAATAACTATAACAATGATTTGAAAAAAAACAATGATGATAAAAAGACATCAAGTCTCAATATACAAAAACAAGATAACAATAAGAATGACCTAATTGAAAAACTTCAAAAACAAAAACAGGCTTTAAAAGAAAGAAAACAATCTTTGATTGAAACAACTATGGATCCTAAAGAAAAGAAATATAAACTTGAAGAAATAAATCAAAACCTTCAAGATATAGAAGCTCAAATTCAACAATTAAACATGAACGAAAAAGAAAAAGAAGTTCAAAAAGAACAAGAAGAGATGTTAAAGAAAAAAGCTAAAGAAGAAGAGCTAAAAACTAATGAAGATGAAGTTCGAGAAGATATAGTAATCTCTGCAAGTTTAAATGAGCTTATAAAGTTCAGTCATTCTAAAGATAATATTCATTTGCTTAAAGATAGTAAAAATAGACAGTTAGTTGAAAAAGGCTATATCAAACATGTTACCGACTTAAATGGATATACCAATCCAAATAATTACAATGACAAACGTCTATCTCAAATCACCAAAAGCATATCATATTTAGAACATAGTGTATCTAACGAAATCAGCAAAATAAATAATATTGCTAAAAGGATACAATATAAAACTCAAATAGCCACTAAAAAGCTTGACTATAATGACGATAAAGTCAATCAAGAAAAACAAGTTGTGAGTGATGATAAAAAACAAGGAAATATAAAAGATAACTTAAAACAAAATTCAGATAAAATCTAAAAAATACGCAAAATAAATAACTTCTGAAAATATTTAAATTCTAACTAAAAAGACCCTGTAAATAATTTTGTGTAAACTTAATAAAATGAACTCCTTCTTGGAAATAATTAAAATATCAATTAATTACCATGAAGGAGTTTTTTATATCAGATTTATGAATTTCATTACGGGGAGAAGATTGGTTCTTAAGCTCCAATAATTTTAAGTATATGAAATTATACTTAAAATTATCTATTTACTTTAACTTGCAATGATTCTATTACATCTAGTGCCTTCTCATGTAAATCATCATCAAAACTTGCACAAAGCCTTCCATCTACTGTAAGTTCAGCATTGACATATTGAGCTTGAAAAGTAACTACATTACTTATTACACACATATTGCTTACTACACCTACAAATTCAATTTCATCTATATCTAATCCAATTTCTTCACTTAACCTAATCATATCCTTTGGTGCTATTCCAAAAGCTTCTTTATTATAATGGAATGTATTTTTTACATCTTTAAATTCTTCTAATCTACCATATAGTTCATGACCTTTAGTTCCTATATAACAATGTGGTACAGGCAACTTCTTTCCTTCTCTAGTATTTAAATAATTTTCATAATGAGTATCATAAGTAAATATCACTTTATCCCCATTATCTAGATAACCCTTAACTTTATTGTATATTCCATCTTCTAATGATTCAGCTTTTTTAAATCCTAGAGCTCCATTTACAAAATCATTTTGATAATCTATAACTACTAATAATTTCTTCATTTTAATCACACCTCACATTTTCTTCTATAATTAACAAATTATTAACTTCTTAAGAATTTATATTCTGTTATATCACTATTTTTTATACACATAATACTTTAAATCATTTTAGTATTCTAAATTTAATTACTCAGTCTACTTTCCTTTATATATTAATTCCAAAACCTTTTATAGCATCTATATTTCCGCCATCTTCCTCAAGAACTTTTCATAATATTCTTTAGCTTTTTTATATTTTCACCACCTAAATAAGATTCAACTTGTGCTAATATAAAATAAGAATTTTGATTTTTATATTCTTCTATTAGTTTATCTTCTGATTTTTTAGCATTTTCAAATTCTTTAGTATAAATATAATATTTAATCTTTAATATAGTCATATCTGGATGATTAATATTAAAACTACCTATCCTATCAAATATTTTTTTCGCTTCATCTAGTTTATCCTCTTTTAATGCTTATCTTAATTCATAAAAAAGATATAAATTCATCATTTAAAGAATCACAAATGATATAATAAAAATTATTAAACTAGAGATAATCAATGTGAAATTTATTATGTCCTTAACATGAAAAGTAGGTTTATTATTTATATTTTCATGTCCTTGTGCTTCTAAATCAACAGTTGAAACATACTGGGAATTAATTTGTCCAAGTGATTGAATTGATATCCCAAATGAATTTCCTGATATATTTAAGAAAACTTCTATAACTAGCACAACTAAGCTTATAATAAACAATATATCTTTTAATGTTAAACCATAAATATGAGATATTCCTAAAGAAATTAATACTAAAACTATGCAATTAATAAAAGTCCCCAAAATAGTTTTTAGAACAATATTACCTTTCATCTCCTTGCCCCCTTTAATTTATTATACTCCTGACAGCTAAAAAAAATTTATATATTTACCTATGTATTATGAATATATGCAATAGATAAAGTGGCCTTATAATTAGACTATGCTCATTTTCCTATTCATGAGTTCACCTTATCAATCAAATTTACTTATGCATATATAAGCATTATACTAAAACTATACAAATCACTTTGAAGCCTTAAATATTCCCGCCTTTGTTGTTATTTCTATATTTTTATTTTCTTCAATATATTTTTCTAAATACTTCGTAAATTCTTCTCTTTTTTTGCCAACAAGTATGGAATTACCTTGAATTGTTGATGCCTTATATGATACAACTGGCTCTGCTTTATCTAGTATTATTTTTCCTTCTAATATCTCCGATTCAATATTATTAAAATATTTCTTTAGCATTTTTTCTCCATTTTCTAAGTCAAATCTAGAGGAAAGACCATTATTATTAATATCTAAATTAGGATCAAATTTCTCAGCTAATTTATTTAATTCGATCATAGAATTACATGAATTAGTAGTTACGTAAAAAATACCATTAGGTTTTAAAACTCTTTTTATTTCACTTAATGCTTTTTCTATATCAGTAACAAAATAAAGCATATGTTCTGCAATAACAACATCAAAGCTTTCATCATCATAAGGAATATCTTCTGCATTTATCTTTTTATACTTGAACTTATAATCTAAATTTTCTAAATTATTTTTAGCGCACTTTAACATATTTGGAGAAAAATCTGATAAAATAATTTCAGAGTTTTCATCTATAAAATCCTGATTTTTTATCCATAGCTTTCCTACTCCACACCCTAATTCCAAGATTTTTGAGCATTTAATTAAATTCATTTTTTGAAAACACCATTTATCCCAATCAATCTTATTTCTATTATAACTATGAAGATTAGTTCTCAATTTCAAATTTTCATCACTATTATACTGCTCCTTTATGCTATTTTGCATATTTGTTATCTTTATAATGTTTACTAAATTGTTAACATCCAAAAAACCTTTTTGTTTCGCAGTATTTTCAGCATTATTAAATATTTCTATAACAGAATCTATATGTCTTTTCTTTTCTTCTAAAGCCCTTTTTTGGATTTTTACCATGCTTTCTAAATTTTCTCCACTTTCATTTAATATATGAGATATCTCGCTTAATGATATTCCAATAAACTTTAGAGTAGTTATTTGTTGAAGTCTTAAAAAATCATCTTCACAATAAATTCTGTAACCAACTTCTGTTTTTTCAGATGGCTTAAGAAGCCCTATTTTATCATAATGCAAAAGTGTTTTTACAGTAACTCCAGACCTTTTAGCAAACTCCCCAATTTTCAAAATTACCCCTCCAATTCATTAATGCAGTTATTTAAATCTTGATTATTTTAAAACATGTTTTAAGTCTATGCGAATATATTCAATAGGTAAAGTACCATTGTAATTAAACTTTGAGAATTTTTAAGTGAAAATCAAAAGTAAGTGTCCAAATTTTATATTTGGAAACACGAACTTTCACACAGTTCAATTTTACATTTTGCTTTTTGAACTTACTCAGCGAAGTAGAGTTTCGCTTTAATATTCTCATTTACTACTTGTCATAATTTTGTATTAGGAATAAGCTAAAATTGGACTATACTCATTTTAATATTCCTAAGTTCAATTACTCAGTCCAGCTTTACTTATGCATATATCAAGCATCTGCTAAAATAAATATGTATAAAATTTCAAAAATGTGTATCTTAAATTTCGATAAAATTGTACTAACCATAAAAAGTAGCATATAATAGTTTTCACTAAATATGCTACTTTTAATTAATTGTCTGTTATTAATATTTTCATATAAACTAAATCTATAGTTAAGTGATTTTTAACTCTATTATTTTAGTTTAATTTTTTCAAAGTTATATAATTTACGTACTAAAAACTTTATATTGCAATTTAAAATTACTATATTAATTCTTTAATAACTTTTACAACTTCTCTCGCTACATATTCAGCATCTTCTAGAGATAATTTTGTATATACAGGAAGAGAAATTTCATTTTCATATTGTGCATACGCATTTGGATAATCTTTTATATCATATCCAAGGTTTTTATAAAGTGTTAGCATTGGAAGTGGCTTATAATGAACATTTGTTGCTATTCCATTTTCTGCTAATCTGCTTATTGCTTCATTTCTCTTAGTTTCATTGAATCCTTTAACTCTATAAAGATATAGATGATAAGAAGTTTCTGTACCATTATCATCTTTAGTAAATGGTATTATTGAAAAATCTTCTTTTGATAATATATCACTGTATACTTTAAAGATTGCTCTTCTCTTTTCTAACATATCTTCATATCTCTTAAGTTGAACTAAACCTATTGCTGCACTTATATCTGTCATATTACACTTTAATCCATCATTAATGATATCATATTCCCATGCTCCAGCTTTAAGTTTTGTTAATGCATCCTTTGATTGGCCATGCATAGCTGTAAATCTCATATATTTTTGTAAATCTTCATGATTTCCAAAAGTATTATCATTAAAAGTAACTGCTCCACCTTCTGCTGTAGTTAAGTTCTTAACTGCATGGAATGAGAAGGAATGGAAATTACATTGTGATCCAACTCTTTCACCTTTGTATTTAGCTCCAAAAGAATGTGCAGAATCACAAAGTATTATTATATCTTCTCTATTTTTTTCTTTTAATACTTTTTTTAACCCATCATAATCAAAAGGTACTCCAGCAATATCAACTGGCATAATAACTTTTGTTTTATCAGTTATCTTTTCTGCTACTCTATCTATATCCATTTCAAATGTATCTTTTTTTACATCAACATATACTGGTTTAATCCCTCTATGTATAGAAACACTTGAAGTAGCTGTATAAGTATAAGGAGTAGTTATAACTTCGTCTCCTTCTTTTATATCAAAAACCTTAAGCACTAATTCCATTGCAGCTGTTGCACTGTTTAATGCTAAAGCCTTATTAACATTACAATATTTTTCTATTTCTTCTTCGAATTTAGCAAGTTGAGGTCCTGATGTTATCCATCCTGATCTTAATACATTAGAAACTGCTTCAATTTCCTCTTCAGTTATATCTGGTGGTGAAAAAGGTATATTCTTTATTTTAGTCATTAAAATTCATTCCTCTCTTAATATCAAAATTCTTTAAATATCTATCTATTAGTATAAGAGTAATTTTTAAATTAAAATCTGCTTTTTTAATTTATGATACTACTTTTTACTTTTATCATTCCTAAACAAATTTATCTCTAGTAATTTTTTTTAACAATTTAACATCCTATACTAAGTATTTCCTATTTCAATATTTATTATAAACTCCTACCTAAGGTATGAGTCAATAGTAATATTTAATTAAATTTAAAGTATTATAATTATAATAACGTTTTTTTAATAAGGTTGTGTTTTAAATGAATGTTGATATTTTAGTATAAGAGCGCAGTAGCATTGGAATTTGCTTTTTAGAACTCTTAATAGATACTTGTTGAATTAATTGCTTGTCCCAATTTTACATTGGGAGCATGCATTAATTAGACTAGTATCTATTTTAGTGTTCTTAAAGTAAATTCCTCAGTCTACGAGCTTTATGCTAAAATGTCAACACTAGCTCAAAATAAAACATAAATTTACTTATTCATTGACATATAAAGGCATCTATGCAATAAGAATTCTATTTCTTTTTTTAGTCTTATTAGTTCTTCTCCGCTAATATCTTCTAGCTTCTTTTCATCTTCTTTAAATTCTTCATTTAATGCATCAAATAAAGACATTATCTCATCTTTATTAGTTTCTCTTAAAGAATCTAAGTATCTTCTTATAGACATTTCTACATCTTCTGCCCAATTGTCTATAGCTTTTAATGAAATCTCATTTATCTTCTTTTGCCATGTTAATGAATCATATAAGTAAAATACAGATTCAGTAAAGACAGTTAGGTACTTAGTGATAGCCTTAATTGATGAAGCTTTTATAGCCTTTAATAAATACTTTAAATTTTCATGTGTATGTTTATATGATTTTGTATCTACTATATGACCTAGTTTATTTAAATTTATATCTTCCGGATTGCTTATACTATCTTTGTCTTCTTTTGCAGTTGCTTTTCTAAACATTTCTCCAGTTGCTTGTTGTATTTCATCTCCTATATGTTGTTTTAATACACCTTCTATAACTTCTGTGTAAGATGGAATACTTACCTTTATCTTCTCTTCTAATTTAGCTATAGCTTCTTTTAGTATTTCTTCAATACTTTTATCTAGAAGTATTATTTCACTTTCAATATCTCGCATTAAAGTTTCTGTTTCTTCATTTATTAAATTTGGAACATAATAATTTTGCATTAATGTATAAGTTTCTTCTTTTTTAGTCCATTTGCTTTCATCATGAACATATTCAGTAATTTTATTTTTAACATCTATTGCAGATTTATCTATAAGCTTAATTGAACTTACTTTTATTTTTGTAAACCCTCTATCTATAGTTGTTAAGATTTCATGTTTTCTGTCTAAAAATTCTCCTAGTATATTTAATCTTTCCTCTATACCTTCTTTTTTAGATTCTACATTAGCAACCTTAGAGTTAATCTTTATATTACATTCATTTAATATATAATCTTGATAATTTTTCAAACTATTAGCAAGTTCTTCTTTTTTATCCTCATCATTAACTCTTTCATATACATATTCCCAAAGCATAGATGTATCAGGATGTTTTTCCTTATTACTTTCTATGAAAAATGTCTTAGCATCTTTTTTTATGTATTTATTAACACCTTTTTTTATTTCTAATATTCTCTTATTATCTTCTGATAAATCCTTTGGGCACATATTAATAGCTAAAATAACTTCTACATCTTCACTGATTATTTCTCCAACATATTTTAAAAATTGAAAATCATCGTCACCAATTCCAACTTTATAAGATACTACATATACAATAAAATCACTTTGTGGAATGAAGCTCTTTAATGATTCCTCGTGATATTCTACAAGTGAGCCATAACCTGGAGTATCAAAAATTCTCATACCATTATATTTAGAATTATTAGCTTTTCCAACATATTTAAGCTTATGTAAATCTTTATTATAGTTTACTAGTAACTTATCAAAGATATCTTTATCTATAACCTTTGTGCTAGAATCCTTATTTACAGCTATTAATTGTTCTTCTTTTTCACCAGATATAACAACTTCAGTAACAACTCCTGTTGTTGGCTTAACACTTTCTAATAAAATTTTATCTTTAAATAATCCATTTATTAATGTACTTTTTCCTGAGCTTGTTTCTCCAAGCATAACAACATAGTGTGAAGGATTCATTATTTTATCTTTAACTAAAAAATTCTTTTCAGTAATATCATCATTTCCTAAAGTTTTAACAATTGAATCAATACTCTTTTGTCTACTTATACATCTTTCAAAATTATTCATATATTCATCCCCTTGCTTTAATAAGTAGGCTCTGTTTTAAATTAACCCTACATCTTCTTTAACTTCATTTAATATTTTTAAGTCGTCTTCAAATTCTAACATATTATTTTCGCTATATGCATAGTCATATTGTTTTTCTATACTTTGAATATCGTCTTTAAAGCTATTTTCTAAATTCTTTCTAAGTTCTTTTATTGAATCATCCATATCTTGTTGCTTTGCTCTTAAATCATCAAGTATTTCTTCTTTTAAATAATTTTCTAAATCTTCAACCATAGGCTCTAAATCCCTTAATGTATAATTTGCTCTAGTTTCCACTATTTCCTTACGAACAAAATCACCAATCAAAGAAAATGCCATTCCAATACCCATTCCAACAAGTATTCCAAGAGGGCCCCCTAATGTTCCTACAACTCCTAGTGTTCCTATGACACCACCAGATACCCCCAATAATGATGGCAGGGACTTTTCAAATTTAAATTCACTTTCTTTATTAAAAAATGATATATTTTCATAATCTCCATAAAAACCTTTTATTGTTATACCATTTAATTCTTTATTAAGATTTTTTATTAATTCACTTGTTTTATCTAATATTTCATCCATAATATCATTTATAGCTTTATCAGATGATTCTTTGTATATTGAACTTAATCTTTCTCCATCTACAATTCCTCTATTTATTATCCCCTTTAAATTAGCTCTTAAATTTGTTATTTTCTCTTTTATTATACTTGAAGCATAATCGATAATCTTTTCCATTTCTTCATATGCATAAGCTCTAATTCTCCTAAAGTTCTTTTTATTATCTAAAAGTATAGCTTTTATTTCTTTAATTTTTTCTTCTTTATTTAAATCATTTTGCTTCTTTTCATTTAAACATAACGTCTTATATTCTTCTATATTATAATTAATATTTTCTAATGCACCTGCTATTTTTGAATTTAATGACTTTTCTAACTCTATACTATATTCCTTTGATATATTTCCTATTTTTTCTATAACATTTAATATTCCTGAATCCCTATAAAGTACATCATCTTTAGTAAATTTACCTTTTACAGCTTCATAAACATTAACCACATTGACATTAATTTCTTTGCTTTCGTTATGTTCTTCACATATACTATTTAAAACATATTCATTATGTTCTTTTGCATCTAATGCATCTTCATCATTTTCATCATTCCACTTATTTTGAACAAAAATAGTATTTGATAATTTAGGCCATAACGCATTTATAAAATTTCTTTCTGTTCTCGTAATTGGAGGGTTTGTCCTTAACATAAATATTCCAGAAACTAATTTGTTTACATAGTCTAATGTAGTTCTTTGATTTTCAGGTGTTAAACTTCCCACACCAGGAAGATCAACAAGAACCACATTATTTTTTAATACATCACTTTTATTATATAAAATTATCTTAGATACCTTAAGCTCATTTGCTATATTATAGTCATTATGAACATACTTTTCTAAATCACATACTTTTATCTCTTTACATTCCTTGTCTACAAAATGTACTATAGCTTTTTCAGTATCCTCTCCATATCTTACTTCAACAGGAACACAAGTTGTTTCATCAACATCTGTTGGCAATATATTCTCTTCCATTAAAATAGAATTAAGAAAGCTACTTTTTCCAGCACCTTGTATACCCAATACAGGTATTATTATTTCTTTTTCATTTAAGTTATCAATAAAATGATTAAAATACTCTATGTAATTTACAGTATTATCTTTATTAAGATATTTCTCTAATAAAAAATTAAATCTAGAATCATTTATTAAATCTACATATTTCATTAAATATTATCTCCTCTTTCCAAAAATCCTTGCAAAGAATGATCTATTTCCCCATTCAACTTCTTCTTGTATATTACTCATTTTCTTATTTAATTTAATTTCCATATCATTTATAAGGTTTATCACTTCATATTTTTCTAACATTTTTTCATGTACTATATCTAATTTCTCTATAGCTTCACAGCTATTATTTATATTAATCTTAACAGCATCTTCTAACAAACTTACTTTTGTTTCAACTTCATCAATATTAATTTCTTCTATCTTCTTTATTATTTCTTCTTTATTATTTCCAGAATTTTTAACCATTTTAACTCCTAAAATAGCTAATTTATCTTCTAAAGATTCTATATTTAAATCATTTATTTTCTCTTCTATTGTTCCTACGCCTTCTGATAACTTAACTTCCAATTGCTTATTTGAATCTTCAACACGATCTTTCAACTTTTCTAATGTTACAGCTATTATATTTAACCCACCGTTTAAAAGTTTACTGTGTTCTTCAACAATTTCATCTACACTTTTCGAAATTTTTAATATATTGCCACTTATTTCTTCTATTTTTTCTTCTATATCCTCATTTCCTTCTCCAAGTTCATCTTTTAATATATTGATTTTCTTTTCAATAGGATTTAAGTTTTCTTTAAGTTCATTATTTATACTTTTAGATATCTTTGATAGCGATTCTATCATATCTTGTTGTAATTCATCCATCATATTTTTTGTAACTTCATCACATTGTATTAATAAAGATTTTTTGTCCATTTCTTTGCTCCTTAAATTTTTATAATATTACTTTAAAAAATAACTCAATATTTCTTCTAATGTTTGCTTTTCTTCATTACCACGAGATAATATATTTCCAAACAACTTAGTTTTTATATCTTTATATTGACTTAATAAAAATCCATTATTTTCTTGACCCTCTATTAATGCTAAATTATAAATAGGATTTTTAGAATTAACTAATACATATCCAATTTTAGAATTAGCTATCCTATTTTTCAATTTTTTCTTAAACGAATAAGTAGCTATAAGTATCTCTTTTATATTATTAGCATTTATAAATTCTCTACTAGAATCTATAACCAAATTTATCATAATATTATTCTTTAAAACTATATTTTTAAGATTAATATTTTCAAGTATTTGTTTTTCTGAACTACCTATTTGAATTCCATTAAAAAGTAAATACATATTATATTCTTTTGAAGAATCAATATTTAATGCTTTCTTTATTTCCAGTTTATTTTTAGACAATTCGTATACTATGGTTATGTTATTAAAGGTATATATTCCTTGTTTTTTTATAATTTCAAGTTCTTCATTATTTAAATATATATCATGCATTCTAGAAATAAATTTAGCTGTGGCCTCTAAGTCCCAGGTCCAAAATATTTCATGAACTTCTTTTTTAGATATAGAAAATACTTTCTCTTCTATATAACCACTTATCATAGAATAACTTTTCTTAACTATTTCATTACTTAATTTATAAAGATTATAAGAGATATTCGTCAACTCTATTTCCTCTATATTAAGATTTTTTTCTTCACTTTTATTGATTATTTCTTCATCTAATGTTAATGACATCTCTTCTATGTTGTTGTATTTATTTTTCAGCTTATTTCTTATAAGTTTTAAACCCTTTATAACATTGTCTATATCATAAAGTTCTATATTTTGTTCTTTCTTCTTTTTAAACTCTTCTTCTATTTTGCTTATTTCACTATAAAAAAGGCTTAATGAGTTACTATACTGTTCACTCCAATCATAAAGTATGCTCATATATTTTCTACTACTTTCACTGCATACTTTTTTAACCATAAGTATAGTAGCATCTTTATCTACTACTTTTTCATCATATTCTTGCTTTTCATATCCCCAGTCAGTTTCAAATATATCTGATAAAATTCTCTTTCCTACATTAAGAAAGCCATCCTTTTTTATAAGTTTTACTTTCTCTTCATATTTATGCTTAACATATACATCTTCATTTTCCATACTAGGTAATGAATATGAAAATCTAATATCAATATTTAATTTTTCATATATTTCTTTTTTCTTTTCTTCGCACTCTCGTACAATACTTAAAATTTGATTTTCTATCTTTTTACTCTTATTATTTATATTTTCTACTATATCTAAATAGCTACTTATTTCCTTGGAATCCGACTCATTTATTTCCTCTATTGTATTAAGTGTAACCTTATCGATTAGATTAATCTTAGATGTTATTTTATCTCTAGATACCCTAAAGTCATAATTAAGATCATCAATATCATTAAGTATTTCTTTTATATAACTTGTATCTTCTAAATTGCTTCCATCTATTATTTCTTTATCCGTATCAATTATATTTCCGATTCTTTCAACAATACTACCTTGTCTTTGAACATTTAGTTTTGGAGTAATATTTTTAACACACCTATATATCGATTTTATAAACCCTTCAAGATTAGATTCATTATATAAATTTTTATTATTTTCTACTCTTCCATTCAAGGCATTAAGTGAAGAAATTTGAATAACATCAATCCCTGTATCGCTTGTTGATTTTTCTATTAATGCTTCTGCCCTTTTTTTATGTTTTTCTAATAAAATATCTTTATTTTCTTCTATAATTCCATACTTACCTATCTTTTCTTCAATAGAATCTATCATGTTTTGAACTAATATTATTTGCTTCTTTTTGTCATTCACTATTTTTATTTTTTCTAAATTGATAGCATCACTGTTAGCTTTAACAGTAGTTAAAAATACACAAATATCTATTGTTGGCAATAAAATTTCTAAAGTTAACTTTTCATGCATTTCTAAATTATAAGCATCTAACCCTGGACTATCTATTAATTGAATATTATCATCTAATAAAAAATCAGGTGATTTTATATCAATTTGAGCTACATTGAATTTATTATTAGAATTTTTATTTTCATCTGCATATGTAGATATAACTTCCATATTTAAATTAATATCATCATAAACCTCTGGAGACTTATCTTTAAAGTATATAGTAGCTTGTCTCTTCTCGCCCTTAGAAACTGTTATAATTATACTTGAGCTTGGTAAAATAGCCACTGGTAATAGTTTTTCTCCTAGTAATGAATTTACTAATGTTGATTTACCACTACTTGTTATTCCCATAATAGCAATTCTTATTATATTATTTTTTATTTGTTTTTTACGTTGATTTAACCATTCAACATCATTAACATATCTATTTTTTCTGTATTCATTATTTTCTAATATACTTTTTATCTCTTCAATTGTATCTAATATATAGTTATCTTTATTCATAATTTTCTCCATCTTTTATGCTAATTCATGTTATGTATTCATAAATAATCATTTACTGTTATATTACCACAATTGACTACATTTATCTAATTTCTATTTATAAAAAACTCATTAAATTAACTGTGAAACCTTAGATTTTTCTATGTTTTTACATTTTACATATGCTTTAGGAAAATTTATTAGATATACATATTATCTTTTCTTATTATTTCTTTAATCATTAAGATAAATTACTAATTAACTTTTCATCATAAGTTTAGTTTTTTATATTATAAAAAAAGAAATAAACTCGTTAAATATACTATTAATCTTGTTTTTTGATTATTAACATTTTTAGATATAAACAGAATCATATAATAACATAAAAATAAGCCATGCCTTAAGTAAATTCATGTATTATAAGTTGTTTTATAATATATGAATTTTCAAAGCATAGCCTAGTTTTTTCTATTCTTATATTTTATAATATTGTTACTATTTTATAATAAGTTATATTTCTACAATTACGGGTAATATCATAGGTTTTCTTTTCATTGTAGTGTATACAAAACTGTCCACTTCTCTTCTTATTCTGTTTTTAATTTCTGCCCATTGTGTTATATTATCATCTAAACATTTTTCCACAACTTTTGTAACTATACATCTTACATTGTTAATTAAATCTTCAGAATTTCTAACATACACAAAACCTCTTGATACTATATCTGGTCCTGATAATATCACTTTATTTCTTCTATCTATTGCTATTACTACAGTTATAATTCCATCTTCTGCTAAATTTTTTCTATCTCGTAATACCATGTTTCCTACATCACCAATTCCAAGGCCATCTATAAGAACCCTACCTGATGGTACTTTTCCAATAACTTTCCCTTTATTTTTCGATAATTCAAATACATCACCGGTATCTAATATAAATATATTGTCTTCTTCGATTCCCATGCTTTTAGCAATTTTTGCATGCGTAATCAAATGTTTATACTCACCATGTACAGGAATAAAGAATTTAGGTTTTAACAAGCTTTGAATTACTCTAAGTTCTTGTTCACATGCATGACCTGAAACATGTATATCTTCTATAGTCTTATATATTACATTAGCACCTTTCTCAGTCAAATCATTTATTAAGTTTGATACAGCTTTTTCATTTCCTGGTATTGGAGATGCTGAAATTATAACCATATCTCCCTTTTGTATTTCTATATATTTATGAGTAGAAGCTGCTATTCTAGAAAGCGCTGCCATTGATTCACCTTGACTACCTGTTGTTACAATAGTAATTTGGTCATTTGGACAATTTTTTATTTCATCTAACGATACAATCATTTCTTTTGGTATAGATAAATAGCCTAAATTCATGGCGATTTCTGATATTTTCTCCATACTTCTACCACTAAAAGCTATCTTTCTTTTGTTTTTTATAGAACAATCACTAATTTGTTGAAGTCTATGAACATTCGATGCAAAAGTAGATACTATAACTCTTCCTGTGGCTTTACTGAAAAGTCCATTTAATGTTTCTCCAACAGTTTTTTCTGACATTGTATAACCTTTATGCAATACATTAGTGCTATCTGCCATCAATAGCAATACGCCTTTTTTTCCAAGTTCTGCATATCTTTGAAGGTTCATCACATGACCATCTATAGGTGTAAAATCAATCTTAAAATCTCCACTATGCACAATAACACCCATTGGTGTGTGCATAGCTATCGAACATGCATCTGGAATACTATGATTATTTCTAATAAACTCCACATTAAAATTCTTAAGTTTTACACTTCCACCAACTTCAACAAGATTTAATTTACAATCATTTAACATATGATGTTCTTCTAGTTTACTTTCAATTAATGCTAATGTTAATTTAGTTGCATATACTGGAACGTTAATCTGTTGTAATATATACGGTATACCACCTATATGGTCCTCATGACCATGAGTTATAAAGAAGCCCTTTACTTTATTTTTATTTCTTATTAAATATGTAACATCAGGAATTATGATGTCAATTCCATAAAGATCTTCATCCGGAAATGCTAAACCACAATCTATAACAACTATTTCATCACCATATTCAAATGCTGTAATATTCTTTCCTATTTCTCCAAGTCCACCTAATGGAATTATTTTTAATTTTGGTTTATTTTTCAATGAAACCTTCTTTGGTTTGTAACTCGTTAATTTTTTTTCTGTAATATTTTCCACACTTTCACCCCTAATTATTGTTTTATTAATTATTTTAAGTATTTACATATATAGTTAAATATATAACTTAAAACTTAAGTTATTTAAATTCTAATTCTTTCTATACTCCTTATACTAACATATAAATGTACTTTTACTGTATAGTGAGTTTTTAAAATATTGTATAAATTCATTAAAAATGATATTCTTTATAAGCAGAGTTCTGAGTTCTTACTTTGTAATTAATAGTAATATTTAATTATATCTAATGCTTTTATGTTCTTAAAATTTATAGAACATATTATTATTTTATACATAACTTAACCTGTATAAATAAAATTACTAATAATTTTGTTTCTCATACTTATTAATAATTTTTTCGAAAGGAGATAACTTATGACAAAAGATATGACAAATGGAAATCCAACTAAACTAATACTATTTTTTTCTATTCCCTTATTAATCGGAAATATATTTCAACAACTTTATAGTATGGTTGATACTATTATTGTCGGAAGATTTTTAGGTATACAATCGCTTGCTGCTGTTGGAGCTACAGGTTCTATATTCTTTTTAATAATAGGCTTTATAGTTGGAATTGCTAGTGGATTTTCAGTTATTGTTTCTCAAAAATTCGGTGCTAATGATGAAGAGGGTGTAAAAAATTCCGTTGCAACCTCTATAATGCTATGTATCATTATAACCATAATAATAACTACTTTAAGTCTTTTATTTTCTAAAACAATGCTAAACTTACTAAATACACCAGAAGATATTATAAATAGTGCTAATGCCTATATAAGTATAATTTATGCTGGAATTGGTGCTACCTTTTTTTATAATATGATTTCAGGTATATTAAGAGCTCTTGGTGATAGCAAAACACCATTATACTTTTTAATAATTTCTTCAATTTTAAATATAATCTTAGATTTAGTGTTTATACTTAATCTATCTATGGGGGTAGCTGGAGCAGCATATGCTACAGTAATTTCTCAAGCTATTTCTGGCATATTATGCTTGATTTATGTTTATAAAAAATTCCCTATCTTAAGATTAAAAAAACACAATTGGAAATTTGACAGAAAATTTGCAATGGAACATCTAAATATAGGACTACCTATGGCTCTTCAATTTTCAATCACAGCAATTGGAGTTATGGTTATCCAAAGATCTCTTAATGCATTTGGTTCAACTATTATAGCAGCTTATACCGCTTCTTCTAAAGTTGAACAGCTTGTAATGCAACCTGCTATTACTTTTGGAATAACTATGGCTACCTATTCTGGGCAAAACTTAGGTGCTGGAAAAATTAATCGTATAAAAGAAGGAGTCAAAAAATGTTGTATTATTTCAACCATTATAAGTGTTATAGCTGGAATAATAGTTGTATTATTTGGAAAATCTTTCACAAAATTATTTATTGATACTCCAGATCCTAACGTTTTAGCAGCATCACAACATTACCTTAACATAGTTTCTGTATTTTTTATTTTCCTTGGATTGCTATTTATATATAGAAATACTTTACAAGGAATTGGAGATGGCTTTGTCCCTATGATGGCTGGTGTAGCTGAATTATTAGTAAGAGTTATTGTAGCCTTCACATTACCTACAATAATTGGATATACCGGCATATGTTTAGCCAGTCCAATAGCTTGGATTGCAGCTTGCATACCTCTAGCCATAAAATACTATAAAACTATAAATAAAATGAGTATTAATAATTTAGATTATTCAAAAACAGAATCAACTCAGCTTCTTGGATAAAAAAATAATACCTTAAATGAATTCCTTGGATAAAGTAAATATTCCAAGGAATTCATTTTATTGCTTTATAATATTATAAACGACCAACTTACAGTCTTAATTATTCATTTGAAATAACATTTCTATAATTTTATATCATATTAATATTATAACTCATACCTTTTTATATTAATACAGATTAATAGTTAATTTACTCTGAAGTATATAAAATATTTTTAATAATAACATTATAATTTTAACTTATGCCTGTTTTGTAGGAACAATAATATATTTGCTTATCAGTGCTATCATAAGAAAAATTCCACAACTAAAAGAAGTATTTTCTGATGTAATTATGAAAATTCCTAATCTCTCTAAGCTTGTTAATACATTTAATATATATGATATAAGAAATGCACCATATGAAATACTACAAATTAAATTTCCAATTACAGATCTATCCGTAAATTCACTTATTTTCATTGTATAGCTTGTTTCCTCTATTTGACGCATAAATCCATATGATAAACCACAAATAAATATTGTGATTACAACAAATCCAATAATATTATTCATTTTTCCTCCAATATTTAATCTTGTAACTCTAATTATTTTATTTTTACAATTTAACTATATTATAACACTAAAATTAGTTTTAAGAACAAAATCGCTAAGGCGACTTTGGAGTTGTCGATTTTTTTAGCCATGCATCCTTTCCAAACGCAGTACAGGAATAATGGTGCGGCATATTATTATTTTTTATTCTTTAGTTGTACTCATAATACATTATCATAAAAGTTATCCTCAACTTTTTTAATAATATAAAGTCCTAAAGAATAAAAAAATGCTCATCCTCACAATAGACATTTTTATTTTTTTATTTGTCTACTACAAGGAGAGCATATCAAAATTATTGTAAGTCAATCTCATTTAGTTCACATTATTTATTCAGAAAGTCCACTTTCCTCAAACTTCTTTGTAAACTTTTCTAATATTTTATTTATAGGCTTCTTTAAAAATACAGCAACTAAAATAGATGCAGCTCCATAAATTAATAGTATGATTATATCTTTTATTAGTACTTCACCTACTACACCACCTATTGCTTCTCTAGCAAAAGATATTGCATAAGTAAATGGTAGAAATGGATGTATTATTTGAAAAAACTTAGGAGTTAATTCTATTGGAAACGTTCCTCCTGAACCTCCTATTTGCAATACTAACAATACTATACCTATGACCTTTCCAACATTTCCAAATACTGAAACTGCCGAATAAAGTATTGATACAAATATTGCACTAGTAAACAGCATTCCAATTATTAATAATATAGGATTTAGGCAATATACCTTTAGTAAATATAAATCCCCTATAACAACTATAAGTGCTTGAATTAATGCTAAAGTCATAAATAGCATTAATTTCCCAAAATATATTTCCCAAAATTTGTATTCTCCATGAGTATCAACAGTTAAAATTGAAAGTAACAATAATAATCCAACCCATAAAGATAATACGCTATAAAATGGTGTCATAGCACTTCCATAGTTGCCCATTGGATACAACTCTCTTGTTTCAAGATTTACAGGAGTAGTTAAAAAATCCGTTCTTTCTTGAACATCTTCTTTTAGTAAATCTATTAATTCCTTTAAACTTTTCTCATCTGTTACATTTTTCATTTTATCAGTTATCTCATTTATTATTCTTTCAGCTTCAGGAAGTTTTTCTTTAACAAAAGTTATTCCTTCTATTCCTTTATCTGCCCCTTTATAAACAGTATCTAATATATTCTCAACCTTAGGTAATTTCTTTTCAGCTTCTTCTATAATTGTTAATGTATTTTCAGCAACTTTAAATGCACTATCAAAGATATCATTTATTTGTGGAAGTATTTCTGTATCAAATTTTGAATATATATCTTCACTTGTTGATGCAACGTTGTCTGCTAATGCTTTTATATTGTTTAACAAGGTTAAATCCACAGCATTTCCAGCATCTAAAGAATCTTTTATATTTTGAAGTGATGTTTTAATTTTATCAATATTTCCTTGTAGCTTTTCAAATCTGTTTATAATTCCATTTAATGGTTTAGTTGAACTAATATTATTTAATTTTTTTAAAAATCTTAATATTGAATCATTTACTTTTTCTAAACTCTTTACCTTATTTATTAGATTGTTAACCATTTCTGATGATTTATCTGTTCCTGAATTTATAGCATCTATAATACTATCTGTATATAATGAGATATCCTTACTTATTTCTGAAACTAATTTTATATCTTCTTTAATTGTTGGTGACATATCATTTAGCCCACTCTTAGATACAGATATAAAGTTTTCCACTTCACTACTTAAGCTCTTAGTATTATTAAGTGTTTCATAAATTAAAGGCATATCTTCTTGTATTTCTTTAACCAACTCTTTTATCTTTACTACCCCATCATATGCTAAATCAGTTGTTTCATTTATCTCTCCAAACCTACTTCTAATTTCCTCTAGCATATTATATACATTAGAAATCTTAGGTATTTGGTCTTCTAATTCAATCCCAGCATCTTTTGAGGCAGTGAGTAGTGCTTTACTTACTGTTTCAATTATACTCTTTGTTACATTTTCTTGAACACCTGATGCACCTTTATCTGTTAATTTAGGTGCAATTGCATTTATTTTTTCATTAACAGTATAAATTATAGTGCCTTTTTTAATATCACTAGTTATTATTGACGTCATATCCTTTGAAAACTCTTCTGGAATTGTTATTGTTGCATAATACTTACCTTTTTTAATTGCTTCATTAGCTTCTTCTTCACTAACAAATTGCCAACCTAATAAGTCATTTTCCTTTAAACCTTCAATTACTTCATCTCCTAAAATTATATCTTTACCCAATATAAATGCACCTTTATCTTTGTTTACAACACCTATTTTAATTTTACTCGTAGCTTCTTGTGCATACGGATCCCACGATGCCGCTATATTAAACCAAGCATATAAAGATGGAAGTATACATAAGGCTACTATTACAATAAGTGCAGACGAATTTGTAATAATATTTTTTATATCTCTTTTATAAATATTAAATATATTTTTCATCTTATCCTGCTACTCAAAACAATAGATAATCCTCATTCATATAATTGTGCTACATTCAATTACAATCTAATATAGAACTTTCACACTCTAAATTTTATAAGATTATTATCTCTATTTAACTTTTTGAGTAGACTCTCCTTTCTATAAATAAACTTTATAATTATATTGTTAGGATATTTTGAAAAATTTATTAGTTATTTATTATAAAAGAGACGATAATTTCAAGGTTAATGAAAATAGATTACAATAATAAAGTGAATATGGATATTTTCAGATGTGTATATAAGAATAGGTATAAATTATTGAAGATTTTATAAAAAAATTTGGTGATAAAAAGAGAAGGTAAACTTAAATGCAAAAAAAATTGGCTCTGCATTAATCAGTGTCAGCATATGCACTATGTAAAGTTGTCTTGTAATTAGATTTTAACAATACTCATTTTTAGTATTTATAAGTTTAATTACTCTATCCAACTTTACTTATGCATATATTAACACTTGGTTAAAACATAGCCAAATAAAAATCTTATTTATTCATACCTTCATAATCTTTTAAGAATTTTTCAATTCCTGCATCTGTAAGAGGATGCTTGATCATTTGCATAATAACATTGTATGGTATTGTTGCTATATCAGATCCTGCTTTAGCGCATTCTAATACATGAATTGGATTTCTAACACTTGCAGATATAATTTCAGTCTCTATTCCATGAACTGCAAATATTTCAGATATATCTTCTATTAATGTCATTCCTGTACTTCCGATATCATCTAATCTTCCTAAAAATGGACTTACATAACTTGCACCAGCTCTTGCTGCAAGCAATGCTTGTACTGCTGAAAAGATTAATGTTACATTTGTTTTTATTCCTTCTTTATGAAGAATATTTACTGCTTTTAATCCTTCTGCACACATTGGTATTTTTATTACCATATTTTCATGAATTTTAGCTATTTCACGTGCTTCTTTAACCATTCCTTCACATTCCATTGAAATTACTTCTCCACTTATTGGACCGTCAACAATGCTTGTGATTTCCTTAATTACTTCTTTAAAATCTCTTCCTTCTTTTGCTATAAGTGAAGGATTTGTAGTAACCCCACAAATAACACCTAATTCATTAGCTTTTTTTATTTCTTCAATATTAGCTGTATCAACAAAAATTTTCATCGATTTAACCCTCCTAATTTTTTCTTACTTTATTTATTCTATAATTAGTATACATAATCCTTTAACCCGTAAAGTTAACGATTACTCTATAAAATACAACGTTTGCACTTACTTAAATAAATATTCTAAGTTTTAGATGAAATATTACTTCACCTAAAACTTAGAACTTTAATTTCTTATAAAGAAGCTATTGTATCAAGAGCAACTTCCATCATTGCTTTGAATGTTGTTTGTCTTTCTTCTGCACTTGTTACTTCGCCTGTTATAAAGTGATCACTTACTGTTAATAAAGTTAACGCATTAACTTTATGCTTAGCTGCTATTGTATATAATGCTGCAGTTTCCATTTCAACTCCTAAGCAACCAAAGTCAGCCCATTTCTTCCAATCTTCATTATCATCTCCATAGAATATATCTGAACTATATACACTACCTACTTTAGGTTCAAATCCTTTTTGCACTGCTATATCATAAGCAGGTTTTAATAAATCAAAACTTGCTGTTGGTGCATAAGTTCTACCTTGGAATCTTACTAAGTTAAGATTTGAATCTGTTGAAGTTGACATTGCAATTATAAGATCTCTTATTTTAACTCTTTCATGGTAACCACCACAAGTTCCAACTCTTATAAGATTTTTAACTCCATAGCTTTCTATTAATTCAGTAGAATATATAGACATTGATGGGATACCCATTCCTGTTCCTTGCACTGATATTCTCTTACCTTTATATGTTCCTGTAAATCCATACATTCCTCTAACTTCATTGTAGCAAACTACATCTTCTAAAAAGTTATCTGCTATAAATTTAGCTCTTAAAGGATCTCCTGGTAATAATACGCTTTCTGCTATAGCGCCTTCTGGTGCATTAATATGAATACTCATTGTGTCTTACCTCCGCTTATTATAATTTAATTAATTGTTATGTTTTCTAATTTAAGTTTATATAAGTAAAATCTATTTTAATATTGATTTAACTTCTTTAATTATTTCTTCACTAGTTAAATTATATTTTTTCATAAGTTCATCTGGTGTTCCTGATTCTCCAAATGTATCTTTAATTCCTACCATTTTAATTAAAGTAGGACATTCACTACATACAACTTGAGAAACCATTGCTCCAAGTCCACCTATAATAGAATGTTCTTCTGCTGTAACTATTCCTTTAGTTTCTTTAGCAGCTTTTAAGATTATTTCTCTATCTATTGGTTTAATAGTAGATATATTTATAACTCTTGCTTTAATTCCTTGAGTTTCTAATTCTTTTGATGCTTCTATAGCTTTTTGAACCATCATTCCTGTAGCTATGATAGTTACATCATTACCATCTCTTACTTCAACACCTTTTCCGATTTCAAATTTATAATTATCATCGAATATATCTTCTGTGTTGCATCTTCCAAATCTTAAATAAACAGGACCGTTAAATTCAGCAGCAGCTTTTGTTGCAGCCATTGCTTCTCTATGATCTGCTGGAACTATTACTGTCATATTAGGAAGTGAATTCATAAGTGCTATATCTTCAACAGATTGATGTGATCCGCCATCTTCACCAACTGTAATTCCTGCATGAGTTGCTGCTATTTTTACGTTAACCTTTGGATAACAAATAGAGTTTCTTATTATTTCAAAAGCTCTTCCAGTAGCAAAAACAGCAAATGTACTTGCAAAAGGTATGTTTCCTACATTAGCAAAACCTGCTGCCATTCCCATTAAGTTTTGTTCTGCTATACCTGCATTAAAAAATCTATCTTTAAATTCTTCTTTAAATCCATTAGTTTTTGTTGATTTAGAAAGATCCGCATCTAAAACTACTACCTTTTCATTTTCACGTCCAAGTTCAACTAATGCCATTCCGTATGATTCTCTTGTTGCTTTACCCATTTTAAATTCCTCCTATCTTTCAATCTCGCTTATTGCTTGATTTCTTTGTTCTTCGTTAGGTGCTTGACCATGCCAACCTGCTTGATCTTCCATAAAGCTAACACCCTTACCTTTTACAGTTTTAGCAATGATAACACTTGGCTTATCATTACACTTTTCAACTTCTAAGAAGGCTTCATCTATTTTGTCAAAATCATTACCATCTTCACAAATAACAACATTCCAACCAAAGCTTTCAAACTTCTTATCTAAAGGAGAAATTCCCATTACGTCTTCATTTTTACCATCTATTTGAAGACCGTTGTTATCAACAATAGCAACTAAATTGTTTAATTTATAATGTGCTGCTGCCATTGATGCTTCCCAAACTAATCCTTCTTGTAATTCTCCATCACCTAAAACAACATATATCTTAGCATTATTATTTTGAGTTTTAAGACCTAAAGCCATTCCTACTGCGTTTGATATTCCTTGACCAAGTGATCCAGTTGAAACATCTACTCCTGATACATGTTTAGAATCTGGATGTCCTTGAAGAAGAGCTCCTGTTTTTCTTAAATTGTATAATTCTTCTTTTGGGAAATATCCTTTTTCAACTAATACAGAGTAAAGAGCTGGAGCTGCATGTCCCTTACTTAATACAAATCTATCTCTGTTAGGGTCCTTAGGATTCTTAACATCAACATTCATTTTCTCATTGTATAAGTATGTTATTATTTCAGAGCAAGATAGTGAACCACCTGGATGTCCTGATTTTGCTGCATAAATCATTTCTATTATATCTTTTTTTACTTCTTTTAATGTAGAAATTAAATTTTCTTTATTCATACCTTTCACCAACCAATCTTTCAATTTGTAGCATATATAATTAACTTTGTTTTAAACATTGATATTTTAGAATTTTAAAATAGATTGCTTATATATAAAATTTTAATAAACTCAATATTTATGAATATCTATAGCTGAATAATTAAATATTCAACTATAGACCATCCTTGCATCTCTTTAAGAGTTATCTTCAGCCTAAAATATCTGTTCATTTTTTAATATAATTAAACTAACTTTTCTAGTACTGATTTACCAATTGTATTTTCAGGCATACTCAATTCAAAGTTATCAGCTATAGTTGCACCAATTGTAGCAAAACTATCCACTGTATCCATCAATCCATTTTCTTTCATAGATGGTGAATAAGCTATAAATGGAACAAATTCACGTGTATGATCACTACCAACATAAGTTGGATCATTTCCATGATCAGCTGTTATTATTAATAAATCATCTTCTTTTAATTTTTCTAATACTTTTCCTAAGTTAACATCAAATTTTTCTATTTCCTCTGCATAACCTACTGGGTTTCTTCTATGTCCCCATAAAGCATCAAAATCAACTAAGTTAACAAAGCATAGTCCTTTAAAATCTCTATCCATTATTTCTAATGTTTGTTCCATTCCATGAACAGAACTCTTTGATTTATTTGATTCAGTAATTCCTTCTCCATCAAATATATCACTTATTTTTCCGACAGATATTACATCAAATCCATTATCTTTTAATGCATTAAGTGCTGTTGATCCATATGGTTTTAATGCATAATCATGTCTGTTACTTGTACGTTTAAATTCACCTTTTTTAGCGCCTAAATATGGTCTAGCTATTACTCTACCAACTTTCCACTCATCTTTAAGAGTAAGTTCTCTTGCTATTTCACAGCAGCGATAAAGTTCATCTAAACCAAAAGTTTCTTCATGACCACAAATTTGTAAAACAGAATCTGCAGAAGTATATACAATCATATCTCCTGTTTCCATTTGATGTTCTCCAAGTTCATCTAATATTTCAGTACCACTTGAACTTTTATTTCCTACTATATTGTGTCCTGTTCTCTTTGTTAATTCATCTAATAATTCTTGTGGAAAACCTGTATCTGTAAATGTTTGGAACGGTTTTGTAATGTGTAAACCCATCATTTCCCAATGACCAGTCATAGTATCTTTACCAACACTTGCTTCTTTCATTTTCATATAATGAGCTAAAGGTTTATTTGCTTCTTTTACATGTTTTATAGGATGTAAATTTGCTATACCTAGTTTTTCTAAATTAGGTATATTGAATTTTTCCACTGATTCAGCAATATGACCAAGAGTATCTACATTTTTATCTCCATATTCCATTGAATCTGGCATACCACCTATTCCAAGTGAGTCTATTACAATTGTGAAAATTCTATTATACTTTTTCATATCTTCAATCCCCTTCCAAATCATACTATGTTTCAAGATTTATTTTACTGTATTTTTATTTATTGTGTAAAATATAATTTAAAATAAATTTTATATAATCATCTTAAAGTTATAAAGACAATCTTTATAACTTTAAGATAATGTAAAATCTTATTAATTTATAATTTTAGTATGTACTATGCCTATATTAAAGTAAGAAGTCCAACGATCATTGCACTTAGAACACTAACTGCAAATCCACCAATCATTGCCTTAAATGCTAATCTAGCAAGTGTATTTCTTTTTTCTGGACATAATGCTGCTATTCCTGAAATACAAACTCCCATGCTTGAAATATTTGCAAATCCACAAAGTGATATAGTAAGTACTAAACCTGTTCTATAACTTAATGAACCAAATATATTACCCAATTCTTGGAATGCAACGAATTCGTTTAATACTAACTTGCTTCCTAATAATTGACCTGCTGTAAGTATTTCTGATCCATTTAATCCCATAAAGAATCCAATTGGTGCAAATATGTAAGAGAATATTTGTTGTAAGCTTATTCCAAATACTCCAAGGATACCATTAACTAATGCTACTAATGATATAATAGCAAGTAATGAAGTACCTATTGCTACAGCTGTTTGGAAACCATTCATAGCACCCTCTGAAATTGCAGAAATAAGATTTTCATTATCACCTTTATTATCCATACTTACACTTTCAATTAGCTCTGCTTCTTCTCTTTCAGGTAGCAATAATTTTGAAATTGCAATACTTCCCATAGGTACTAATGCACTTGCTATTAATAGATATTCCATTGGAATACCTAATGCTGTGTATCCACCTATTATTGTAGCTGACATACTTCCCATTCCTGAAACTAATACAACTATTATTTCACTATCAGTCATTCTATTTAAATATTTACTAACTAATATTGGGCTTTCTGTTTGGCCTAAGAACATATTAGCAACTGCAACAAAGCTTTCAACTTGTGTTGTACCTAATACTTTACCAATAGCTTTACCTATAATTTTAACTATAAATCCTAATATTCCTAAATAATATAAAGCTGCAACTAACGCTGAAATAAAAACAATATTTCCTAATACTTGAATAGCAAATATCATTCCTGTAGGTGCACCAGCATCACCTATTGTTCCGAATAAGAAACCGATTCCTTCTTTACCATAATCAAGTACTTGAGTAACTACATCAGATACTTTTAATATTATGGTTCTTCCTAATGGAAATTTTACTAATAAAAATGCAATTATAAATTGTATACCAAGTGCTTTTAATATTGTTTTGTGAGGAACACTTTTTTTATCAGCAGATAAAACATACATTATTCCTAATAATAAAATTATACCTATTAAATTTATAACTATGTTCATAATTTTTCTCCTATCATTTGTTATAGTATTAAATTTTCCCCATAAAACCTCATACTTCTTTTAAATCTCATTCAATACCTTAAATCACGAGAAAATTCCATTGGTAATTTTAAATTATTTATACTAAAAACATCTACACTGCATTTAGTAATTTATAAACCATGAAATTTTCTCTAAAATAATTATTATTTATTATTTTCTTTATCTGCTTTTATTAAGTTTCTAATACCTTCTATTGCAACTTTTATTGCAGCATCTGTATCATGAACTTGTGGATCTTCTAATCCAGCTTTAGCACGTTCTTGGTTAGCTATAGCTAAAAATACTGAACCAACACGTACTCTTAAGTAACTTGAAGCTATAAATAAAGCAGCTGATTCCATTTCAGATGCAAGACATCCACATCTTAACCATGCATTCCATTTATCCATTAATTCATAACTTACTGGTTTAGTTTCTGGTGAATGTTGTCCATAGAATGAATCTTTACATTGTACAACTCCAGCATGATATTCTTGTTTTAAAGTTTTAGATGCTTGTACTAATGAGTTTACTACATCAATATTAGCAACTGCTGGGAACTCAATTGGTGCATATTCTTTACTAGTTCCTTCCATTCTGATTGCTCCAGTAGCTATAACCATATCTCCGCCTTTAACATCAATATCCATTCCGCCACATGTACCTACTCTTACGAAAGTGTCTGCTCCACATTTTACTAATTCTTCTAATGCTATAGCAGCTGATGGACCACCAATCCCTGTTGAGGTAACGCTTACTTTAACTCCATCTAAGTATCCTGTATAAGTAACGTATTCTCTTTTATCTGCCACTAATTCAGCATTATCAAAATATGCAGCAATTTTCGCACATCTCTTAGGGTCTCCAGGAAGAATTACGTACTTTCCTACTTCTCCCTCTGCTACGTCTATATGATATTGTTTACCTGATCCTTGTGAATATTTCACTTTAATCCCTCCATTTTTTATTATGTATTTTTTTGATTTTTATTAGTATCCCCGATTTATTTTGTAATATACTCGGAAGACGATTACATGTTTGTTACAAAACATTACTTTAGACATTTATTCTACTTGTCTACTTTGTTGTATCGTTGTCTATGCCTAAATAATATCATGTCTATTATTTACATGTCAAGTTTTTTTTATAAGAGTATAGCAATTATGTTAAAATATTGATATATTGGTTATATTGTTAATAACATTGAATTTTATACATATAAATTTCAACATTATCTTAAGGATTACATTATGTTCAAATTTAATGTTTTGATGTTATAATAAATTATATATTATAAAAATATGTTTTTATTTATCTACTTGTATCGAACTTGTCTAATTAATACTTCAAACAATCTATTATGCACTTGTACATATAAATTAAACTTTAAAATTTAAATGTAAATTTTCTAAGATAATAGTTTGTAATTTGCTTAAAGCTACTGTCCAAAGAGAAATCGTTATCTTAATTCAAAAAATACTATGCATATAGTCATGAATTATTTATAACATACTTATAACTTAAAATACTTTACTATGTAGCTTATGAAAAATGCGCTAGTTTAATTAGCGTCATACATATCCTATCTAGTTATTAATGAAAGGTGAATTTTATGAATGATATTAACTTAAGTGTAAAACCTAAAGAATTAAGATATGTTACTGTGTACAATCAACTTTTTAAAATGATAAATGAAGGTACATTTAAAGAAGGTTGTAGACTTCCATCAGAACCTGAATTAGCAAAATTTATAGGTGTAAGTAGAACAACACTAAGGCAAGCGTTAGCTTTACTTCAAGATGATGGTTTAATAAAAAATATTCGAGGAAAAGGTAATTTTATAATAAAATCTGAGACTTCTAAGGATATAGGTCTTGAAAAGATAGGACATCCTATTTATAAATCTTTAGACGAAACAATCGATGATGTTGAAATTATTTTACGTATAGAACCATCTACAGATTATTTTAATAAAGTCTTAGTTAAAAGCACTGCTGCTGTTGTACTTGTTGATAGATGGTATAAGTATCAGGGAAAAGCTATAGCTTACACATTTACATTGATACCAATTGAAACAATTTCTTCACTCAATATAGATTTAAATAATAAAAAACAAGTCATGGAATTTTTAGAAAAAGAACTTTATGAAATAGCTAATGATATATTAATTGAAATAAAATATTCTACTTCTGGGAATTTTGCTGCAAAGCAACATCCAATTGCATCTGAAGATAAATTTTACTTAATTCAGGAAACAGTATATAAAGATAATGAATTTCCAATAGTGTCAAATAAACATTATCTTCCTATAAAATCAACGTCTATAAAGTTGCATCCTACAAAGTAAAATTATATTAAACAAAAAAGGGCTTTCTCATATTACATTTTTATTCATTATGAGAAAGCCTTTTTTTGTTTTATAGAAAAATTTTATTTGAAAACTTAAGCTTTTATAATAAATTAGTATATAAAAATATTTTTATATACTAATTTATTTTGAGACAGTTCCTTTTTCTTATATAAATTAATCTCCATAAATAGGACTATTGTGATCTACCTTATATATATTCTTTACTCCAATATAATTTAATAAATAAGAGATAACACTAACTATATTTCCTAAAAGTATTTCATATGTAGCAAATCTAGCCACATTTATTTGATCAGCATTAAGTTGCTCATAGTGCTCATAAAATCTACCGTATTGTGTTACTGATATTTGTGTTAATATAGATTGAAATAACACTTGAATTTTTGCTGCCTCAAATGCTGTTTTATCAGGGTCTGGTTCAGGCTGCGATTCATAATTTTCACTATACTTTAGCCTTATAACTTCTATTCCCTGTAATGTTGATACATATTGAAGCATGTATGAGTATATCATAAATATTTGAGCCTCTGCTTGAATATTTAACAAATATAAGTCGTCTTTATCAATCTGACTTATATTATCAAACTCTTTATTTGATGTATTATTTTCTTCTTTAAAGTTATCTCGGGCTATATGAACCACCCCCTTTAATCTATAATATACGCTAAACATACTATTTGTTAATTTAAAATAGCAATAATTCTTATCTGTAATTATGTTGTAAATAACTAAAATTTATTTAATAATTAAATATGTAAGTTTTTAATTTGGTATGTCTTTAAACTAAAATTTCTTATTGAATCACTCTATTGTTTTAAAAATTTGTTTTAAATTCCTTTTTTACAATTAGAAAGTCTTCTAAGTCATTTAAAAATTGAAATAGCAACGCTCTATTTTCAAATTCATCTCTGTTAACAGGTAACGCCATTAATTTATATTCATCTCTTAACGAATTTAACTTTTCTATTAGTTTAATACAGTCATTATATTCATATATATTTATTGAAACATCCTTTGTAAAATCTGATAATAATTTTGTTTGCTCATATGTCATGTAGAATTTTGAAAAATGATTTTTCATTCTTTTTATAGTTTTTAATTGCAGTATTCTCATATCTACATATCGTATATAATAATCATCACTTTTAAAAATATAATTATTATCTATTTTTTGAGCTATTACCTTGGTTTTCTTTATTAACTCCTCAGCATCTCTTAATATCTTTTGTTCATATATTGGTACTGATTGGGTAATTAAACTTAATGCCATATCAGATAATATTATTCTATAGTATTCTTCTATTTTATCCTTATTTTTATCAAATTCTTCTTCTAATGATATTGTGTATAAATTAAATACCATTGCAACACCAATACCAACTATAGTTAGGGTTACTTCATTAAAAATCCAATAAAAATTTATATTATCACTACTTAGAAGATGAGTTGATAATACTGCACCAACTATCATACCTTCTGTTATTTTTGAATATTTAGTTATTGGTATAAATATAAGTAAAAATAGTCCAAATATCATAGGATTGTTTCCTAAGACTAAATATAATATAAATGATAATGAAATTGCTATCATTGATGCCAATATTCTTCTAATTGAAATAAGCAAGGCTTCTTTTTTAGTATCTTGAATACTCAAAATTGCTATTATTCCTGATGTTACCGAAAATTCCAATCCCATGTAATTAGATATAAAAATGGCTATTGTTGCTGCTAATGCAGCTTTAACTGTTTTTGATTGAAAATATTTTTTCATTTATTTATTGTTCTCCTATAATATATCCTGATCTTTTTCTATATGTATTATTTCTGCATCTGTATTACTATCTATGAATTCTATTATGTTTTCTGCTGTTGAATCTACTTGTGCTGAATTTCCGCATATTCCAACCATGCCAATAACTACAGTTTTATGAATATCTTGAGCATCTATTTCAGATACTGATATATTGAATTTATTTTTTAATCTCTGAATTAAGCTCTTTACAATCATCCTCTTTTCTTTCAATGAAGAAACCCATGAAGCTCTTAATGTAATCTTTAGTATTAAAATTTTCATTATTATAAATCAACACCTTTCTTGTTATAAATATTATTATCTACTTTCATAGACTATTCTTAATGTCTAAAAACGGATAACCTATTGTTATCCGTTTTTGTTTAATAGTCACAAAAAGAACTTATTTATTTACTTATTCATAATAACACACTATTGGAGTTCCTGGTTCAATATTTTCAAATATCTTTTGAGCTAAATAGGATGGTGCATTCACACATCCATGTGATCCATTTGTTTTGTATATAGTTCCACCAAATTGATTTCTCCATATTGCATCATGTATGCCAATTCCTCCGTTAAAAGGCATCCAATACTTAACATCAGTTGCATAATTCTCTCCTTTTAAAGTCGCATCCTTTTGTTTATAATTTAACATATATACGCCTACAGGTGTTGCATGTCCTAAGCTCACATTTCCTGTTACTACATCTCCTTGTGTAACCATTGTCCCATCTTTGTAAAACCATAAATATTGTTTTGTAAAATCAATTTCTACATAAGTATTGCCAATATCATTTATATCACGACTTACTGCTTTCTGACGATATACAGGCTCTCTTGTAATTACTTGTCCACTTTCTACCACATTTATCAATTCTTTAACCTCTTCTTCTGTATTAATAATCCACCCATAATTTCCACCTGTAACTTTAGTCTTTGTTCCTATTGATGTTAAAAATTCTCTTGTTTTTGCTACAGTATTATAAGAATTTGCTATTTTATTAATATAATGCCTTATTTTCTTCTCATCGAATATAATATTTAAATCATCATCTACTGTTATCCATTGATTTATTATTGAATCATCTATTACTTCTTTTCTATCACTAAAATCATATGTTATTTCTGTTAATATATATTTGTTAAGCTTATCATTTACAGCTATAACTTTTGGTGAATCAGATGTATATTTAGGACTTTCATAACAATCAATTTTATCTAAATTCAAAACACGTACTCCATTAATTATTGATTTAACTATATTTTCATATAAAACATCTCGTTTTATTTTATTACCATAAATTTCGTCTATAATAACATATCCATGATTTACATATTTAAAAGTAGGATTTTGAGATTCTACTACTTTATTTTCATCAAAACATGATAATTCATTTAAACATTCTTTTAATAAATCTTCATTATATGAGACCAAATTTACACTGTTATAGTTACTTGTTTTAAAAAATTTAAAAATCCACTGGAACGGTTTCTGATTGCTTTTCAACTCCTTAAGTTTATCTTCTGGAGTGTATTTTAGATCAATGCTACTATTTAAAATTTCTTCATTTGTCCCATCACGTTCTTTTAACTCTAATTTATATGATTCTAATTCATTTAAAAGCTTTGTATTAGCATCATCTAAATTTTTACATGAAATGTTAACCCCATTCACTATAGTTCCAAAGTAAAAATGATTAAAAAAATAAAAAGATAAACTAAAATATATAATAATAAGAAGAATAAGAATAATACCTATATTCTTTAAGCATTTTACTTTATATTGCTTATCCACAACAATTACTTCCTTTCCTTTCTTAAAATAGTATAATGTAAAAGTACTTACTTTGAATTGAATTCTTTTCATTATATTAAACCACTAAAGTATTTATTCTATTTTTAAATCGTTTTTGTATTTAACAACTAGCTTTAATTGTACTGGTTTTAAATAAATTGATATAATACTAATTAACAAGAAATATTTCTATGAATTATATGACATTTTATAAAGATATAATTTATAATACTAAAAAACAGACTGTACTTAAATACGAGGTGATTAAATTTGATATTTTCTACTCTTAATATCATTAAAGACAAACCTATCTATTTGCAAATAAAGCAACATATTATTAATGGAATAAAAAAAGGTGAATTAAAAAGAGATAGTAAACTTCCTTCTACAAGAGAAGTAAGTAAATTTCTAAATATAAGTAGAAACTCAGTTATTTCTGCTTATGAAGAATTAGAAAGTGATGGTATTATTGTTACTAAAAGAGGTATTGGTACTTTTATTGCAATTGAAAATAAAATTAAATGTTGTGCTTATAATATAGACTATTCTGCTATGACAAATGACTATTCTAATAATCTTAGAAATTTAGATATAATAAAAAAGGATTTTCCTTATAAAAAAGATTTAATCTCTTTTAAATCCATAGCACCTGAAAGCAATCTTTTCAATCTTGATGATTTTAAAAGAGCTTTATTAGATGCATGGTCATATGAAAATACTAACCTTTTAAATTATGGGTATGCCAAAGGATATAGGCCATTGATTGATTATTTTTTTGATTATATGATCAAAAAAAGAGTTAACGTAGATGGTAAAGATATTTTAATTACCAATGGTTTTACAGAAGCTTTTGATATAGTAATATCTTCTCTAACTACAAAAGGCGATACTATTCTTTGTGAAAAGCCTACTCATAATACTGCAATAAAAATAATGAAATCATATGGGTTAAAGGTTGTACAAGTTAATATGGATAAAGATGGTTTAGAGTTAAGTGCACTTGAAAAAGAATTAAGTCAGTGTAAACCTAAGTTTGGGTACTTAATACCTTCTTATAATAATCCAACTGGTATTGTAACTAAGAGCGAAAGACGAAAAGAAATATATAACCTTTTCAGAAAATACTCTGTTCCAATAATAGAAGATGGCTTTAATGAAGAACTTTTATATTCTAGTTCACCAATTGAACCAATAGCTTCTTTAGCTGGAGAAGGTAATGGCATTATATATATAGGTAGCCTTTCAAAAATCTTATTTCCAGGTCTTAGAATTGGTTGGATATTTGCTGATGAAAAACTTATAGATATTTTAGAAAGTGTAAAACGTGGAAAAACTATTCATTCTTCTTTTTTAGATCAAAGTGCTTTTTATTATTATTTAAAAAGTGGTTCTTTTAATAAATACTTAAAGAATGTTAGGAAATATTATAAAGATAAATATAATCTTGTTATTGAAATGATAAATAAGTATATTCCTTATGAATATATAACTGGTGAAGGTGGACTTCATGTTTTTATTAAGTTAAAAGATGATATAAATTCTAGACAATTATTAGAATTGTGTTATAAAGATGGGGTTATGTTTATGCCTGGAGATATTTTCTATGAAGATGATGCTGATGAAAGCACTTTTAGAATTGGATTTGGTAGAGTAAATGATAATGACATACGAAAAGGTATTAAAATCATAGGAGAAAACATAAATTTTTTATCAACCAAATCTAAAATATAGAAAAACCACCATTTATACAAATTAAAAACTCAGTGGTTCTTTCATTATAGTAGATACTTTAATAAAATAATATTATAAGATAAACTACACATTATTAATATTACTAGTGAGGGCGATAATTATGGAAAAAATAATGAGACCAGTATGGGCAGAAATAGATTTAGATGCAATAGCGTATAATATGAAAAACATAAAAAAATTAGCACAGAATAAAGATGTAATTGCAGTTGTAAAAGCTGATTGTTATGGTCATGGAGCTTTAGATGTAGTTCCTACACTACTTGAAAATGGTGCATCTAGACTTGCAGTTGCTGTTTTAACTGAAGCAATTGAGCTTAGAAACAACAATGTAAATGCTCCAATTATGATTTTAGGATACACTCCTGAATATTTATTTGAAGAAGTAGTTAATTATGATATAGAACAAACTGTTTATGATTTAGAATATGCGAAAAAATTATCACATTTGGCTATAAAATTTAATAAAAAAGCTAAAATTCATATTGCTATTGATACAGGTATGGGGAGAATTGGATTTATTCCAAATGAAAAAGCAATTAAAGATATTAAGGAAATATATGATTTAAAAGGTATAGATGTAATTGGTATATTTACTCATTTTTCAACTTCTGATGAAACTGACAAAGAATATACTAATGAACAATTTAATAAGTTTACATCTTTTATAGATATGCTTTCAAAGGTTGGCGTTAAAATTCCAATAAAGCATATATCTAATAGTGGTGCTATTATAGATCTGCCGAAAACTTATTTAGACAGCGTCAGAGCTGGTATAATACTTTATGGATACTATCCATCTGATGAAATAAATAAAGATAATATTAAGTTAAAACCAGCTCTTACTCTAAAAGCTAGTTTAACACGTGTACAAGAATTAGATATAAACAGCTATATAAGCTACGGTAAAACATTTAAAACTGAAAGAAAAAGCATTATAGCAACTTTGCCTATTGGATATGCTGATGGATATTCTAGATTGCTTGCTCCTGGTGCTAAAGTTATAATAAATGGACAATTTGCTCCAATTGTTGGTCGAATATGCATGGATCAATGTATGATTGATGTTACCGATATAGATAATGTCAATGTTGGAGATGAAGTAATAATTCTTGGTGAGGATGATAATTTAAAATTAACAGCTAATGATCTTGCTAATTCTATGGGAACAATAAATTATGAGATTCTTTGTATGCTTAAATATAGAATACCTAGAGTTTATATAAAAAATGGCGAAATATTTAATGTTAGAAATTATCTTTAATATTAGAATAGGTTTAAAGTCAAAGTTATGTTTTAAGACCCATAATTAAAATTTTATAGTATATCAACACACGTTTAAAACAAAGATAAACTTAAATACCCCATAGGATTTTCCTATGGGGTATTATTAATAATATCTTTTTAATATTAGCAGTATTTTTTTATATTGCTTGAAAATATCTAATAACAAACTACAGGAGTTCCTGCCTTTATATTTTCAAATATTTTTTGAGCTAATTCATATGGAGCATTAATGCATCCATGTGAACCATTTGCTAAATAGATTTGTCCACCAAATTCCGTTCTCCAAGTTGCATCATGAAGTCCTATGTTTCCATTAAAAGGCATCCAATAATTAACAGGAGAGCTATAATTCTCGCCTTTTAATGTAGCATTTCGTTCTATATAGTTTAATCTATATGTTCCTACTGGCGTTCCCCAATTATTACTAACATTACCTGTAACAACATCACCATCTGCTATTAATTGACCTTCTTTATAATACCAGATATGTTGCTTAGCAAAATTAATTTCTAAGTATGTATCACCAATATCATTTTTTCCACGTGATATAGCTGTTTGAGAATATGCAGGCTCTTTTGTAACACTTTCACCTTTTTTTATCGTTTCAATTAATGACTTTACTTCTGCCTGCTTGTCTATAATCCATCCATAATTTCCACCATCAACATTTACTGTTTCTCCTAACGATGTATGAAATTCTCTTGTTTTAGAAAAAGTATTATACTTGCTTGCTAAAGAATAAATATATTGACTAGCATTTTTTTCACTAATCATTACTTCCATATTATCATTAACATAAAGCCAATTATGTATTGTAGAACCATCTAATACTTCTTTGCTATCTTGAAAATCGTATGTTATTTCTAATTTAGAATATTTATCAAGTAAATCTTTAGTTTCGCTAACTTCTTTTGAATCTAATGTGAATTTTGGATTTTCATAACAATTCATTTCCTCTAAATTTATTTTTGCTTCTCCATTAATAACGGCATTTTTTACTACATCAGAAAGTACTTCTTTTTTTATTTTATTTCCTCTTACTTCTGGTAAAACCTTGTAACCATTATTGGTATATTCAAAGCTAGGATTTTTAGGATCTATTATATTTTCTTTAACACAAGAAAGATTATCTAATTGTTTATCTAATAAATCTTCATTAAAAGTTACTATATCATTTAATGTAGAATGACTTTTACTGAATATAGATTTTGGCCAAAAGAATGCTTTTTGATCACTCTTTAAATTTTCTATCTTATCTTTAGGATCATAAGTCAATTCTATACTATTACCTTTAATTTCTTCCTTTTTATCATCCCTTAATTCAAGTTCAAGTTTATACTGTGGAATTTTAGAAGCTAATAGCTCCTTTGCATCTTCAACAGTTGCACCTCCAACATTTATACCATTAATTTGTGATCCAAAATAAAAATGTTTTGCAAAATATGCTGACCCTCCCAAATAAATAGCAGTTAAAATACACATACTTACTATTATAACTTTAATAGTTGCAATGTCTTTGGTAGGTTTGTGCCTTCGTTTTCTCATCTTTTTGTCCCCTCTTTATATTAAGAAAATTTAAATATTAAATATTACATCTGTAATGTATATTATAAATTTATAATTTTAAAATATATATATTATCCTAATGATTATATCACAAATATGCGTATTATAATAACTCTATATATTAGTAAAATCAGCCTCTTTTTATAGTAATTATTGTTATTACAATGTACTTTACTGCTTTATTGACTAAATTTAAGTTTTATAAACTCAATATAATATAAGTTACATAAATTATTAAATTTATTTTTTAATAGTAACTACTAATAATTATTAATCCATTTAAATATTATATATTATAATGTTAATAATTTATCTCTATATAACAGAAATCTTCTTCAAAAATTATGTATTAAAACTTATATAATCTATAATATAAAACTAAATTTAGAATAGGAGTTTTTTTATGAATAATATACTTAATAAAATAAATAATTTAGAGAAACTTATTGGTAATACCCCTCTTGTCGAAATATTATTTAAATATAAAGGGAAAGAATTAAAGATATATTCAAAACTTGAATATTACAACTACACTGGAAGCATAAAAGATAGAATGGCTTTATATATTTTGAAAAAAGCTTATTTAAGTAATTCTATAAAACAAAACTACACAATAGTTGAAACAACTAGTGGAAATACTGGTATATCATTTTCAGCTATAGGAACTTATCTAGGAAATTCTGTCGATATTTATATGCCTGATTGGATGAGCGATGAACGCAAAAAACTTTTATCAAGCTTTAATGCTAACTTAATATTAGTTTCTAAAAAAGAAGGTGGATTTTTAAAATGTTTAGAACTTACAGAAAAAAGGAAATTAAATTCTGATACTATATTTCTTCCATGTCAATTTTCTAATAATGACAATGTAGAAGCTCACTTTCTATCTACAGGACCTGAAATATGGAATATCTTAAATAATTCAGGGATTATTCCCACTGCTTTTGTTGCTGGTGTTGGAACTGGTGGAACAATTATGGGAATAGGTAAATATCTGAAAACTAAGAATGCTAACATAAAAATCTATCCTTTAGAACCATCAAACTCTCCTACTCTTTCCACCGGCTTTCAAGTAAGTGAACATCGAATTCAAGGAATTGTTGATGAATTTATTCCACCTATACTTGACTTAAAAAAATTAAATGAAGTTATAAGTGTTGATGATGGTGATTCCATCATAATGGCACAAAAACTCTCTAAAATTTTAGGTTTAGGAGTTGGTATATCATCTGGTGCTAATTTTTTGGGTGCTATAAAAGCACTTGAATTAAATAATTACAAAGGAAATGTAGTAACAGTATTTGCTGATGATAATAAAAAGTATTTAAGTACTGATCTAATGAAATGTGAACCAATTAAAAATACCTTTATTTCATCAAATATTGAATTAATAGGTTTAAAAAGATTATAACATTATGCTATTTTTATCAGAATATTTAAATATGCATAAACAAAATAATTTAAACAATTAAACTTTGCATATTTAATTATATATTTAAAACATAGTGTAGTATTTAAATTACTAAAAATTATAAATAATTTTATGTGAACTAAATAAAAAACTACTTCTTAGAAAGATTTAATAACAAAATGTTTCCAAGAAGTAGTTGTAATAAATGTGTAGAAAATAATTTTATCTATTTACTATACTCTTCATAATACTTAATAAGAGCTTGTGTCCCTAAATCCCCTAGGTTATTTTCATCCAAAATATTATACATATCTAAAACTTTTTTTAATACTTCTAGATTCAATGATGCTTCTTCTGATTCTTCAAGTGCTAATTTCATATCTTTTATAAAATGTTTTATAAAAAATCCTGGATCAAAATCTCCTTTTAACATACGAGGTGCCATATTACTCATTTGCCAACTTCCAGCTGCACCTGTACTTATACTATCTAACATCTTTTGAACATTTAACCCAGCACCATTAGCATATGTCATTGCTTCACACACACCTGAAATAGCTCCTGCAATTGCTATTTGATTTGCCATTTTAGTATGTTGACCACTACCTGCTTTTCCTTCGTATATAATATTATTTCCCATACTAGCTAATACATCATGGCATTTATCAAAAGTTTCTAAATCTCCACCTACCATTATCGCTAATGTTGCATTTTTAGCTCCAGTATCTCCACCTGATACTGGAGCATCTAGTGCTTCTATATTTCTTTTTTTAGCTTCATCATATATTTTTACTGAAAGTTTAGGACTTGTAGTTGTCATATCTATAGTACAAGCACCTTCCTTTGCATTTGCTAAAATACCGTTTTCTCCAAAATAAACTTCTTCTACATCTTTAGGATATCCAACTATAGTTATTGTAAAATCCTTATTTTGTACACAAGTCTTTATATCATCACACCATTTAGCACCCTCTTCAATAATATCAAGCACTTTACTCTTTGTACGTGTATAGATGGAAACTTCAAAACCTTCTTTCATTAAATTTCTAACCATGGATTTCCCCATTACTCCAACACCAATAAATCCAATTTTTTTCATATTATATAGCCTCCTAAATTTAATACTTGTTAACTACATCTTTAATTATATCTTTAATTTCACTTATAGATATATCTAAATACTCTAATCCCACAATTTTATATTTTACAATATCTTTTATATTATTAAAAATCCTTGCATATATCTGCTTTCATTTCTTCATCATTCAAAATAAAATTATACAAAATTTCTGCTTCTTTTTTATATATTCTCTATCTTCCATTAATAATTGCATAAATCCTTTCTTACTTCTTAATAAGATAATTATAATTTATATCTAAAATTATAATATTCCTTGCATTTAAATCATTCTGAAGATCTATTATCTCCCCTTCTTTTCCATTTTCTTGTAGTATTTTAATGATTGGTCTTAATGGATTAGTGATATTATCACCAATAACTTTAGCATGCCTTTTATCACTTAATTTTACGTATGACCCAATAGGATATGGTTCTATTTTTTTTAGAAATGCTTTTACAACATTATAATCAAAACTTTTCCCAACACCTGCCATTATATATTCTATAGCTTCTAAAGGTTTTATAGGGGTTCTATATGGTCTATTTCCTGTTAAAGCATCATATACATCTGCTACAGCTATTATCCTACCGAATAAAGGTATATCTTCTTTTTCTAGTCTATTAGGATAACCTGTACCATCAAATTTTTCATGATGACTTATAATTCCTAAATATATATCATTATTTATATGTTTACTTGATTCAATGTAATCTCCACCTAATACAGCATGAGTTTTAACAATATTAAACTCTTCTTCAGTAAGTTTTGATGGTTTATCTATTATTTCTATTGGTATTTTTACTTTTCCAATATCATGTAATAAGCCACATATCCCTAAATCACATAATTTTTTCTTGCTTAGATGCAATGCATTTCCTATTGCAATTGATATTACTGTAACACTTAAAGAATGAAGATATGTATTTACATCATATGATTGTAAATCAGCTATACCTATAGATGTTTTTTCATTTTTGCACATATTATTAACAAGTTTTATAGATATGTCTTCTATTTCTTTTATGGTACTTTCTTCTATAATTTTATGCTTGTTTTCACACATATCAAAAATATTTTTAATTGCTGCTACAGATTTTCTTCTTAAGTTATCATCTAATATTAGGTTTTTTCTACCGTCATTAATATATGCACCTAAAACATTAAAATTTATTATTTTTTTTATATTTTCATTTGTTAATATCATACCTTTTTTTAACAAAAAAGCTTTTGATTTTTTATTGTTACCTAGATTTATATTGCTAGATAATTTCATTCCAGCTTTTAATTCATAATAAGGTACAAATATCAATTAAATCACCCCTAAACCAGTTTACTTTTCTTTTTACTTTAATATTCTATCATTTTCAAGTAAAATTTAACATAATTTTTACTAATATTATCAAAAATACTAGAAAATAAAAAAGAAAAATACCATTAGTACATTTATGTAACCATAGTATTTTCCTAAATATATTCTTAAAATTTTAATTTTTGTATTTAAAGTTTATTTATTTTTGCAATAATATTTTTTTAATTTTATTCTACATCTATCCATGTCATTTTATTTTTTAATCTATTTATTTCGGCATCTTGCTCTTCTATCATTTTTTTATAGTTTTTCTCTTTTTCACACCATTCTTTACTTAAATTATTAACTAATGATGCCATTTCATCTGCACTTCCAACTATTCTGTTAAATAATAATAAATTTGATTTTAAAATTTCTGGAATTTCATTATGTGAATACCTTAAAATATGATCTATCTCTCCATATCCTTCTTCAAATATTGTTCTAACTTGAATTTCTGCAACTACTTTTTCATTTGTTGGACAAAACTCAACTAAATAGTGTACTGAACGATATCCTGATGCCCTTGATCTTACTTTTATATCTAATTCCTCGAAGACCTCAATATTATCTCCATCTCTAACATTAGCAGTTATTTCTACTACTTTCCATGTGTTTATTATGTACTCATGTATTTCTCTCCACTGCTCCTTAAATATATGTATAACCCTTATTCCAATTAAATCATTTATTTCTTGTTTGTAGTTATCTATTGTAAATTCAAAATCATCACCATATTTTTCTTTTCTATCTTCAGTTTTTCTTATGATTTTTTCTATAAGCCTAATAGGCTCTTTAACTCTTGATTTTACTGAATGTATAACTTCTTGAGAACGTAATATATTAGCTATAAATCCTGCTTGATTTTCATAGGAATCTTTATACTCAATATAATCATTATATATCGCTTTCATGTTTTCCATATTAATCTTATATTTCTCTATTGTTTTATTTATCTGTGGATACTCTAATAAAAATTCATCTATATTAAAATCCTTTTTCATAAATACACTCCCCTTGTCCAAAAATTTTCTTATAAGTTAATACTACACTAATTTTCTCATAATATAAATAGAGATATTTAAACATTTTATTATCTAAACATCTCTTTTTAAGTAAATTCTCTTATAAAATTTATATTTCATTTTGTTTATTCCCCATAAATTTTGAAATCATCATTGTACAAACAGTATTACCAGATGAATTTAACAATGTAGCTGGAATATCAATTATTGTAGCTATTACAAGCATTATTGCAAGTGCTTCTTGTGGGAAATTAAACATACTTAATATAAGCATTTCTCCAATTGCTCCACCGCCTGGTACAGCACCTACAACAGCTCCAATTAATAATCCTAAAATTAATATAATTATTAATGAACTTATACTTTCCATATCACGTCCGAATATTCCAAATAGAAACATAATTTTATATACTCCCCCTATAACTGAGCCATCTTTATGAATATTAACACCTATGGGCATTATTATCTTTGCTATACTATCTGGTACCCCCATCTTTTTAGCTGCTTTTATATTCACAGGTATACATGCAGCACTTGAACATGTTGCTACTGCTGTTACTGATGGTTCAACTGAATTCTTCCAAAAACTTTTAATTCCCCTTTTCCCGCCTGCTATATATGCATATATTGTAAAAAATACACCGAAATACAATATTGAAAGAACAGTATATAGTACAAATACTTTCAAGTACCCTGTTAAAATTTGACCACCTAATTCTCCTATTATGCTTGCAAAATATGCTCCAAGCCCAATTGGTGCATAATACATTATTATACTTATAATTTTCATTGTTACTGCTGCACCACTATTTAAAAATTTTGCAAATACTTTTCCTTCTTCTTTACAAAGCATTGTAGCAAATCCTACTATTATCGAAAATAAAATCATTGCCAGTAAGTTACTTCTTGTTAAAAGTTCTGAAAAATCACCAACACTGATACTAGATACAATCTTTTCTAATATTCCAACTGAATTCATAGTTTCATTTTGATTAGAGTTAATTAAGTTTCCAAATGTAGATAAATCTAAACCTTTTGTAGGATCAAATAATTTAAAACTAATAACACCTAATATTCCTGAAATAAGAGCAGTTGTTCCAAATACTGTAACAGTTATCCCTAACAGTTTACCTAGCTTCTTAGAACTCTCCATATTAGCTATTGATGACGATATACTAAAAAATACAATTGGTACTAATGCTGTAAATATCATATTTAAAAATAATTTTCCCAATGGTTCAAATATTTTTGCATTTTCCCCCATTATAAGTCCTATAACACCGCCAAGTAGAATTGATAGTAATAAAATTATTGAATATTTATAGTTTTTTATAAATTTCAAGACATATTCCTCCTTAATTAAACACTTGTTTTTTGATTTTCTTAATAAAATATAATTCCTTTAATTTTTCACATAAAATATATTTCTCTTAATTTTATTATATACAGAATTTTAACTATAAATAGTGCATATATTGCTTGAAATATTGCAAAAAATGCTCTATGATTTATATATCTTATTTGAAAGGTTGTCATTTGAAATGAATACAATTGATTACGGAAATAAATCTGGATACTTGTACAGTGATTTTAAATTATTTCATATAAAAGATAAGAAAAATCAAGAATTTGAATTCCACTACCATGAGTTCAATAAAATAATTATATTTTTATCCGGAAAAGTAACTTATTTAATAGAAGGCAAAGCTTATTATCTAAAACCTTGGGATATACTTCTTGTAAATAATCATGATGTACATAAACCATTGATAGATTCATCCGAAGCTTATGAAAGAATAGTAATTTGGGTTAATTCAAATTTTATAGAATCTCACAATTATAATAATTGTGATTTAATGACTTGTTTTAAATTAGCTAATAAAAAGAGCTTTAATCTTATTAGACTTGATATCAAATTACAGAACTCATTAAAAAATATTATTAGCTCATTAGAGTCTTCATTAAATTCAAATGATTTTGGATGTAAACTTTTAAATAATTCATTATTTATTCAGTTCTTAATTTATTTAAATAGAATTTACTTAGAAGACATGTTTATAAGTGATGAATCTTCTCTTAAATATGACAAGCAAATTGAAGAAATATTAAAATATATCAATAATAATATTTCAAAAGATCTTTCTATTGAATTTTTAGCAAAAGAGTTTTTTATAAGTAAATATTATTTAATGCATAAATTTAAAAAGGAAACCGGCTATACGCTTCATAATTATATATTACAAAAAAGGTTATTAATAGCAAAGGACCTTATAGAAAATGGTGAAGCTGTTTTAAAAGCAGCTACTAAATGTGGATTTAATGATTATTCTAGTTTCCTACGTTCTTTTAAAAAATTATTTAATAAATCACCAAGTGAACTTTTAATTAAATAATATATATTATATGGATTTAAATGTAATGTATATATTATTTTTCTAAGGAAAAGATAAATACTGATTACAGTATTACAGGAGGAAAATTCAAATATGAGTAATGATAAAATATTGGCTCGTGAAAAAGCTAAAGAAATGATGATTGCAGGGGATTCCTTTGATACAATCATGGAGAAAACTAATTTAAGATTAAAAGACTTAAAAAAAATCAGGAGAAAAGAAATAGATACTCATTTTTAAAGCTATTTTTAATTTCTAGTTTTAAAGTTAATGCTGAATTTTTTAAATTTAGCATTAACTTCATAATAATTAACATTCATAATAATTTTAACATTCTTATAAATATTATAACTATTCATTTCTAGCTATATTGTTAATATGTATTTATACATATAGTAGTTAAATTGATTTTATAATTATACTAAAAAAATAATTAATGAGTATCACTACATTTGAATTAGCTCACATAATACTTATATATATTGGTATTTTATTAAAACGTAGAATTATCTTTTAATAAATTATTTTTAATATAATAAAGAGTTAATTCTTCACCATCATGTGCAAGTTTATTAAGTAAAAATTCTAGTAATTCTCTCGTTTCTTTATGCAAAATATAATGATTTTTGCCTATATTATAATATTCTAATGCACTTCTATCACTATACTTCTCCTTTTGATAATTCATTGAAGCACACATTCTATCAATAAACATCTCCACTACATACTTTGTTGGCATTTTCATTCCTACAAGTCCTTCTTTTATATTTACTCCATAATCTATCCAATACTCTAAATGATGCTTATTTCGCCCTTTATGATGAAGCCATGCTTTAGAATATCCTTCTTCTATTTTTTGTATTCCATTTGGGCTAACATCACCTCTGTAGTATTTTATTCCGGCTGAAAATTCTACCCAATAATACTTAGATAAATCATGTAGTAGTCCTTGTTTATATAAACCAACCTTAAAGCAATATTTCATAACTAATAATTTATGATTTGTTATTGTTCTAAAATGATTAATTAAATTCATTATTTCCCACATCCTATAAAATTGTCTAACTAATTTTTCTTTGTCCTATTTATAAATCATAACATTTTTTCTAATAAACAAACAACAAAAATAGAAAGTAAGCTTCTAAAAGTCTACTTTCTATTTTTAATAATTACATTTTTATGAGGATTGATATTATAGCATTAAATCATTCTAATTTAGTATATTAATCTTCTCTTATTTGTGTACACATATTAATTTATCATCTTTTAACAAATTAAAAAGTGTTGGATCAACATTAAATTGCGCCATTAAACTCTTAACTTCTGATAAAGACTTTTCTTTTTTGCTATCAGATATCTTAGCTTTTGATGCTCTAATTAATATATTTTTAGGTGAATTAGCTATATCTATAAACTCCAACAATTGAGTTTTATAACCCATATATTCTAGGAGATTAGCCCTAACCGAATCAGTCATAAGTGCTGAAACTCTTTCTTGAATTATTCCATATTTAGTTAATATAGACAAAGAGTCTGTTTTTATTTGACTATTGAATTCATGTTGACAGCAAGGAACTGAAAAAATCATTTTACTATTCCATTTTATTGCATTATATAGAGCATAATCAGTTGCTGTATCACAAGCATGTAGTGTTATAACCATATCAACTTTATTATTATATTTAAATCCATTTATATCTCCAAGTTCAAAATGCAAATTATCATATTGGTACCTTTTAGCAATATCGTTACACTTTTTAATAACATCTTCTTTAAGGTCTAAACCAATCATTTTTACATTTATCTTTTTAATTTTTACAAAATAATAGTAAAGTACAAATGTTAAATATGATTTTCCGCATCCAAAATCTAGAATTGTAAGTTCCTTATAATCATTCTTTTTGATTTCATCATCAATAATCTCCACAAATCTATTTATTTGCTTATACTTATCATATTTAGAGTTAACTACTTTTCCTTCTTTAGTAAATACCCCTAAATCTATAAGTGGATCTATTATCATTCCCTCTTTTAAAATATAATTTTTTTCTTTATTATGAGATTTATTTGCAATATTTTTATTGTCACATCTTTTTTTACCTAAAAATATCTTACCTTTTTTAGATATCTTTAAATCAAACGTAGTTGTATCTGACCATGCTGAAAGTTGTTTGTAATTATTTGCAACACATTCAATAATCTTATCATTTAAATCTTCTATATGTACATTTTCATGGAAAACTTGTTTATCAGTAAATTTCTCTATTTGATAATACCTACTTTTATCATTTTCTTTAAGAATAAACGTTATTTTATTGTATTTAACATCTTTATTCATTTTATTACTAACAACTAATTTTATAATCTCTTCTTGTAAAATTTCATCAATAACTTTTTTAAATTCTTCCATATTGTTACACACCTTATCATTTATTTTAACCACTTAAATTATATATGTTTTAATAAACTTATTACCTTGAAATTAAATAGTAACATATTGTTAAAGTCACCTTTTAATTAAAACTTATATACAATTAATAATATTATAAAAATACGCCTTACACAAGATATAGAACAAAATGCCTTTCCTTAAGATTGTATAAAACTTTATGAGATTATACTCCCTAGAATCTAAAAACTTATACAACATCTTATCTTAACGATTTAAACTTTACAGAATTTCTACATAAAAAAACAGAAAAGATATTTTAAATCATCTTTTCTGTCTTTTTTTGTCAAACTATTTGCTTAATAATTTATCTATAACAAGTACAAGTTCTTCAATTTCTGGTTTACTCAATTGTGCATCTGCTTTAACAGATTTACCTTTATGTCTTAATTCATCAGTAATTAATGATGAGAATATTACTACTGGTAACTTATACAATATTTCATCTTCTTTTACTCTTCTCGTAAGCGTAAGGCCATCCATTTGTGGCATTTCTATATCAGTAATAAGAAGATCAACATCTTCTCTAAAGTTTTCGCCTTGATTTTCTGCTACACTTTTCAAAAATGCTAATGCTTGTTGCCCATCATTAAATAGCCTTAAGTTCGTAAAACCTGCTTTTGTAAGAGTCTCTTTTAAAAGCTTTCTTATTAAAGCAGAATCATCTGCTAATACTAATTTTATATTAGATCTATCTTGATATTTTACTTTTACAAGTCTATCTTCACTTATTCCAACACTTGGACAAAGATCTGTTACTATTTTTTCAAAATCTAACATAATTAAAACCTTATTATTTAATAATATATTTCCAACAGATAACGAATTTTCTGATAAATCATCCGGTTTTCTTATGTCTCCCCATTTAATACGATGTACACCTACTACATCATCAATATTAAATGCAACTTTTATTTTATTGAATTCACAAATTATAACTTTAGAACCCAATTCATGATTTCTTTGTTTAGTTAATGTATATTTTAAATCAATTAGAGTAAGAATTTCATCTCTACATAATATAAGTCCAGCCACTTCAGGTTTAGGATCTGGTAACTTAGTTAAACTTTCATTTGGCATTTTAATTATTTCTTTAACCTTTACTACATTTATTGCATAATGAGTCCCGTTAACAACAAAATCAATAATTTCTAGTTCTCCCGTACCTGACTCTAATAGTATATTACTCTTCATCATTGTCATCCCCTTTTTTAAAACTAATATTGAAACTAATATAATTTATTTTTAATATGATTAAATTCAATCGCCTCTATTTAATTTTCGTATAAAGTCCATTTAAGTTTATCGAATATTGAAAATAAAATTAGGTTTGTACAAAATATTATATATTTATATTAACATATTTTTACGTTTTGTTCTTTTTAATTACATATTTAGAATTATATTTAAATTAAATCAATATTATTTTTATTATTCTAGTTGAATTTGAAGCATATTTTTATATTAATTATTAGCTATATTTTAAACCTAAGTTTGTATTATACAATTTTTAATGAAAATTTGCTTATTAAATTACTACTTCATATAAATTTACTTCTGAATCTTTTTCTTGTAATTCTTGAAGTTTTGGTACTATAGATTTAAAATGTTTACTATTATTATGTATGTCTATTGCATTTTTATCTTTCCATTGTTCAATAAAAGTATATATTGTTTTATTATTTATATCATTAAATAATTTATATGATATGCATCCCTCTTCTTTCTTACTTTCTTCAATTAACTTCTCAGCTAATAGCTTAAATTTTTCAATTTTATCTTTTTTAATTATTGATTTAGCTACTATTATTATCATAATTTTTATTCCTCCGTTTTATAACATCATAATCTTCTAAATACTTCTTGTTTTAAATTGTTTGTATTTTGATAATACAAAATTTCATTTAATAACCTTTGTTTATCTATAGGCAATGTTCCCTTTAATGATATATAGTTTGATGCATGGTTACATCTAAATATAACGTGATTACTTACATCTATATTCTCTATTAACAGTTTTATTTCATCTAGTATATCTTTATCATTTAAAACATTAAATTCCTTATTTAATATTTTATTATATAAATCAGTTCCCTTTTCTAGCATAAGAGTAAGCACCCCTAAATAATCTGGCTCTATTTCACTTATTATTTTACCAGTATTTATAGCATGATTTATGCTCTTTTCTTTCCCACCTATACCTGCTATTACAGTTACCGATAGTGTTATTTTTGATTTTTTTACTTTTTGGGTGGCTTTTATTAATTCTTTACTACTAACACCTTTATTTATATCTAGTAAAACCTCATCATCTCCACTTTCAATGCCCATATAAATCATATATAATCCTAATTTTTTTAACTCTTCTAATTCTTCAATACTTTTTAATAAAATTGATTTTGGAGAACCATACATTGTTACCCTAGTACATTCAGGAAATACATTTTTAATATACTCTAATATGGACTTTAAATCACCTATTGGTATAATTAAAGCATCACCATCAGCTAAAAATATTTTTTCTACATATTTATATATTGTTCTAAAATAATCTATTTCTTTTTTTATTTCTTCTAAAGACTTAATGGTAAATATCTTAGATTTGTACATGTTACAAAAACTACATTTATTATGAGAGCATCCTAAAGTAGCTTGTATTATAAGACTATTACTTTCACTTGGTGGTCTATATAATGGATAATCATACATTCCTATATCCTCCTCTTAATATTTTGTCTTGTAAATTTCTAAACTACATTTACTTATTATTTATATTACTATATTATTCTAACTCTATATTTTAAAATAGTCTTAATATTTTAAAATCATTCGCTATTACTTTAATTATATTGATGTGTTCAATAAAAAGTGTCCTATTCCAATACACTATTAAAATATAAGCAAATTTAAAAATTATCCCTTTATCTTAATTAAATTAATGATAATATTACTTTATAATTGCATTGGTTTAAATATGATGATATACTAATTTAGTACTTTACCTATGGGGGAGTAGTTTGCAACAATGAAGTTGTGATAATATCAACATAATGGACTGTAAAGCCTGGTATTATCTTAATAAACGAGACTCATAGATAGCATATTTAATAATATGTTATCTATGGGTCTCATTTTTTATTATTTATACACTGTTTCATTTTAGTATTTAATTAAACTTTTAATAAAATAAGTCTATGTTTTAAGTAATAAATTAAAAGAAAGTGTATTCATAAGCTAAATTTTTTTCATATATTTATTTCATGGCATATCTATAAAATATTATACTTAGGAGGATTTTATGATTTATTTATCTTATGCTATTGTAGCATCAATTGTCGTATTTTTATCGATTAAAGCAGCAAAATATGTTGATTTACTGGATAAAATAACAAGCTTATCTGGAGCATTTATAGGTGGTATACTATTATCCACAGTAACATCCTTACCAGAACTCTTAACCAGTATATCTGCAACTGTATGGTTAGATAATCCTGGACTTTCACTTGGAAATATTCTAGGAAGTAACCTTTTTAACTTAGCGATACTATCTGCACTAATTTTATTTGGAATTAATTCATTTAAAAAATCTAAAATATCAAAGAGTCACTTTATGATTACTATATTTCTATGTCTTATTTACATAGTTATTGTTTTAAATATGTTTAATATACTTAATTTTGAAGTTTTGACTATTAACTTTACATCTTTATTAATACTTATTTTATATGGATTCGGATTAAAAGAAATGGTTAATGATAACAGTGATAATAAATCAATAGAAGTTAATGAAGTTGCTGCTTCCATTGATTTAACTTTAAAGCAAATTATTATTAGATTCATTTTTACAAGTGTTGGATTAGTTGTATTTAGTGTATTAATAACTTATATCACTGATATTATATCTACAAGATTAAATTTAGGAACTGGCTTTGCTGGAGCTTTATTTTTAGGAATAGCTACTTCTCTTCCAGAAGTTACTTCATGTATTTCTCTTGCTAAAATCGGTAATTTTAATATTGCAGTTGGAAATATTTTAGGTAGCAATATATTTAATTTTTTAGTTTTATTTATTGCAGATGTTATTTATATGAAAGGTAATATTTATTTGTTTAATGATCCAAAAACAGTAAATCTGCTTATATGTGGAGCAATTGGTACTCCCCTTATGCTTTTCTTATTAAAAGGAAAAAAGAACTTTACTCATATAATATCTTCAATAGGTATAATTACTTGTTACTTATTATTTTTAATATTATAATGTATCATCTTTAATAGAAGAGGTGTACCTTACCACCTCTTCTACAATATTTCTTAAATATTCATCTATATAAATCCCCTGATAAGTATTTGAGTTTTTTTAAATCATTTACTATGTATGATTTATCATCCTTTTTTATAATTCCCTCACTGCAAAATTTATTTAGTGTTCTATTTAAATGTCTATAACTAGTCCCTAATAATTCTGCTGTTTCATTGTACCCACCTTCAAATGTAAAGCATAAATTACTATCGCTATTTACAAATGCTAAAATATAACTTGCTAATCTATTTTCAAGAGGATAAAGCAAATTTATTGAGCTATTCTTACTATTACACCTTAATTTTTCCCCTAAGTATTTACATCTATTTCTTAAAAATTTACAGTCATCCATTAATTTATCTTTAATTATTGAAAATTCAATAACAATGCAATACGTATCTTTTATAACTTGAACATTGCAATCTGCACTATTGTTATCTAAAAATTCAATATCTCCAACTACAGTAAATGGATTATAAAATGATAATAATAACGATTTCCCATTTTCTAAATTTTTATATACCTTAGCTTTACCATCAACCACAAAAAACATTTTATTTAAGACCTCTTCCTCTTTACATATATGCTCATTTCTAGCAAACATATATAAAGACATATACTCTCTCATATCTATACTAAACATATCATTTATTTTGTATTTTTCTATATACTCATGCATTCTTTTAAAATCGTTTACTCTAATCAAAATCTTCTCCCATTTTTAGTAACATTAATACTATTCATTATAATGTCACACATATCCTACATCACTAATTTTTTATATTATTATATCATATAACACACCAAAATTATTAAAAACACTAAGTTATATACAATATTCTTATTCTTTATATAATAAAAGCACCTACTTATCTGATATGCTCCCTCTATAGTAATGACAGTTTTTATTATTTTAACTGTCTACTATAAATGGGGCAGTTCAATCTTTCTAAGTAAGTGCTAATTAATTTTGTGAATTAATCTTTATTCTACATTACTCTTCCTGGAAATATTGCATCTAAAATCCCAATAACTATAGCTGCTAATAATGCACCAATCATAGATACTCTCATGTTAGGAACTATGAATTGTGCTAAATATATTATCAATGCAGCAATTATAAATCCCTTTACACCTTTTCCTATAGGTGATGCATCAATTCCCATAAACATTTCTACTATATAATCTGATACAGTTATTACAATTGCAGCTAATAAAAATGACCATAAACCATTAATAGTAAATCCCGGTGTCAAAAATGATGTTATTCCTAAAATAATTGCAACTAATGCTAATCTTGTTAGCCAATTCAAAGCACTATTACTATTTGAAGTCTTTCTTCTATGTTCCATCAATACTCCTCCTTATAATTTATTTCATACATATTATGCCCATATAATTTAATAATAATTATAATTTAAAAATAAACATGACATATGTCCTACAGTATTTTATTTATAATAGATTAAACTAAGTATAGAAATGAAGAATTATATTTTTATAAGGAGAAATTATGTATAATTTATTATCTTTATTAATCGGTGTACTTATTGCATTTATGATTGTTTGTAATGGAGAGTTATCTGCTGGAGTTGGAAATTATTCTTCTTTGGTTATAATTCATATACTTGGTTACTTAGCCTTAGTTGTAATAATGCTTTGTAAAAAAATTAAAATACCATTTAAAATGAATTTACCATTATATCTTTACAGTGCAGGTGCTCTTAGTATTTTTACAATCTTATTTAACAATATAACATTTTCTATTATTGGAGTATCGTTACCTGTTGCATTAGGACTTTTAGGGCAAACATTAACCTCAATGGTATTTGATCAATATGGACTATTAGGAATGCAAAAAATTAAATTTAATAAGAAGAAGTTAATAGGCATTACAATAATAACAATTGGTGTCTGTATTATGACTTTCTTTTAACTAAAAGGAGGACGTTTTATGTTTTATATATTAATGTCTATATTAACTGGTGTTATTATAGTAATCTGTAGAATCTTAAATACAAAACTTTCTGAAGAAATAGGTCTTATAGAATCAAGTTATTTTAATTATTTTACTGCAGCAATAACTTCAATATTATTATTTTTTATTATGAGAGAGAAATTTGTTTTTACATCATTAAGTACTGTTCCATTCTATGCTTATTTAGGAGGTTTTTTAGGTGTCGCTATTGTTGTACTTAATAGTGTAGTAACTCCAAAAATGTCAGCCTTTTATGTTACATTACTTATATTTGTGGCTCAACTTTTTACAGGAGTAGCATTAGATTGGCTAATTTCTAGACAATTTCCTCTTAGCAAAATAATAGGTGGATTAATCGTAGTTGCAGGATTAGCTTACAATTTGCATATAGATTTTAGTGATAGTAAAGTAGCTGAGAATGAAACAACTTAAAGCTTTGGAAAATTTCCAAAGACTTTTTCTTATTTTATATAAATTTTTATTACTGGTTATGTTTTTTAAAAAGTTGATATATGCATAAGCAACATGACACTGCATATATCAACACATATTTAAACAAAGCTTTATTATTAGTTTTTTTACACATCTTCCCACATTATTACTTCATCTTTTAATATATCTCTTTTTAGCTCTCTACCTACTAATATATAAGATAATTCAGGTCTTATACCATAGCCTGGTCTTTTAAATACAATCATGTCTTTTTCTATGATTGTCCCCTTTTTTAAATCTCTAGAAGCTAAGACACTTCTTCTTGCATCATTCATTATAACTTTCTCTTTTTCCGTTGGTCTTTTTATTCCATCTCCTAATAATTTTTCTGTATTTTTAATATGAATAATATACTCTTTAAATTCATCAAACATCATAGAAGCTTTATGGTCAGGCCCCTTCATTTTTTTATCTAATGTTATGTGTTTTTCTATAAATTCTGCACCTAAAGTAGTAGCTGATACTGCACTTTCAAATCCCAATGTATGATCTGATAGACCAACTGGAACCTTAAAAGCCTCTCGTAATGTAATCATAGCTCTTAAATTAACGTCTTCCACTTTAGTTGGATAATCTGATGTGCAATGCATTAATCTTACATCTCTATTTCCTGTAGAATAAATAGCACCTATAGCCTTCTCTACTTCGCCTAAAGTACTCATTCCTGTAGATAAAATTACAGGTTTCTTCGCATTCCCTATTGCTTTTAAAAACTCTATATTAGTTACTTCACTTGATCCAATCTTTATAAAATCAACATTAAGGCTTATAAGATAATTTAAGCTCTCTATTCCATCTGGTGTAGATACAAATATAATTCCTTTCTTATCACAATACTCCTTTATCTCTTTAAACTTTTCAAAAGGCAATTCTAATTTCTTTATCATTTCTAGTTGAGATTCTTCTGTTTTGTCATTTTCTTTTTGGTATTTTGCTTTTTCTGCAAAGGAGCCTGTACTTTCTTCTGCTTTAAATGTTTGAAATTTTACAGCATCTGCTCCACACTCCTTTGCCATATCAACTAATTTTTTAGCTAAATTAATATCACCATTATGATTTACCCCAGCCTCAGCTATTATAAATACCCCCATTAAAATTCCTCCACTCTTTTTTACTAAAATGGTTTATATTAAAACACATCTGAATCTCCCATAGTTAAATACCATTTTTCACTGTTAATATCATCTAATTTAAAAAAATCACAATTTAACTTAAATCCAAAATGAGTGATTAAATTGGTTCTATTAAACCCCAATTTTTTACCAATCTCTAATTTATCTTTATTTATAAACCATGAATTTATTTTTCTAATATTGTTGCAAGCCATTAAATCAATTAAGCCTTTTAAAAGTTCTTCATAGATTTCATTATTTATTGCAATTATATCAACTAAATCACAAACCTTTTTGCCACCATCTTCAAATATCTTATAAATACAATAGCCTAAATATTCATTGTCCTTTTCATAAACTAAATAGTAATACTTATTGTATGGATTTAAATCATATCTCCAATGAAGATAATCTTTATCTCTTTTAATCATCAACTTGTACTCTTTAAATTCATTTGAAAATTTATCAAATAAGACATTAACCCTATTATCTAAAAATTCACTTCTCTTTATATTTTTATCCAAAGATTTTAATTCTGATTTATAGGTATAACAGCTATACATTTCTATATCTAAAGCATGAGTCCAACCTAAATACTTCTTAAATCCATGCAATGAATTATTATTAGGAAATCCATATATAATTGGTACCTTATTATATATTTCTTCATATAAATTACTTGCAAGTTTAACAAATATTCCTTGTTTTTTATATTCTTTAGATGTCATTGTTGTCATTGACAAACCAACTTCATAAATTTCTTCATAAATCTTCATTTTATTTGGTAATATTGCATAGTGACCTGCTAAAGTTTTATAGTCCCACATAAGCTTTATAAATTTATCCTTGCAAATATTGTCATCATAATTCCATTGCCATTGAAAAGCCTTCATTTCTTTACAAAATGAATTTTTAAATAGGTTTATTATTTCTTTCTCATCATTTTTCTTATAATCTTTCACTTCTAACAAAGTAATCCCCCCTTAAAAAACGTCTCTAACTAACATAAACGCTTCAGCATATTTTGTGCATGCTGTACATCCTCTATATCTTGCTAATGCCTTAACACTTTCTTCATTTCTTGGCTGAGGTATATCTTGTAATTCTGTCTTATATAGTTTTAATATATCTAACTTCTTTTCAATATATTTTGTAATATCAGAGAATACATTGGGAATAAAAATATTTTCTTGAAATTGTGGTGCAATTTCTGTTTCAGATAAACATTCATACATAAGCACTCTTTTAATAAAAGGATACCTAAAACTCTTAGTGCAACTTAAAATAGCTTTAGCCCCTATTTGATGATCAGTATGAACATCACTTCTATTAATCATATAAACAATTTCTGGTTTAACCTTATACATAACTTCACTTATCTTATTTATAAGATTTGAAAATATATCATAATTTATCTTTGCGGGTCCAAATTTTAAGTTATATATTTTATCAAATCCATAAGCTTTTCCTATATCTTCAACTTGTTTTTTTTCAGCCATAACTTGCTCATAAGAATATCCATATCTAGTTTCAGCACTTGTTAATATGAGCCAAGTAATTTTATCTCCATTATCTTTATGCTTAAGAATTGTTCCTCCACACCCTATGGTTTCATCATCTGGATGTACTGATATAATTAATACATTTTTACATTTCATTCGGATCCTCCAATTTCAATAAATAATCTTTATATTCTAATTTTTTAAGAATTTCATATGCTTTTTCTGAACTATTTGAATCTCCGTAAATATTTTTTATATTTTTACATTTATTTATAAAATCTTTATCTAAAGCTTTTTCTATTCCATTTTTTACTTCATTATATTCATCACTAACAAAAATCACATTTTCATTTGCAGCACGTCCTTCTTGCCTCAATCCAATGTTAATAACAGGAATGCCAACACAAGCAGCTTCCACTATGCCTGCACTAGAATTACCTATTTGAAAAGATGCATTTCTATATATATTTATAAAAGTATTTCTATCTAAGTTTTTGTAAAAGTAAAAATCTTTATCATTTTTATATTTTTCTATTACGTTTATAATTTCCTTGTTTCCAGAATCAGTATTAGGATAACTTATAAATGCTTTTATCTTTCCCTCTTTAAGGCATTTTAAAATATTATTAAATGTTACATAAGATTTTTCATCTAATGGATGATAAATAACCAATGCAAAATTATTAAAAGGTTCAATATTTAAATTCTTATAAATTGTACTCATAGATTGAATTTTTTCCGTTTTAAATTTATCCAATGCAGGACTTCCTATTTGAAAAATTCTATACTCAGGCTCCCCTATATTCATAACTCTTTTTTTATGCTCATAAGTAGATACAAAATGAATAGATGATAATTTAGATGCAGCACTTCTAAGCTCATTATCAACTAATCCACTTTTTGTATAATCTCCACCATAAAAATGTGCACTTGGAATACCTAAAAAAGCTCCAAGCATTGAACCAATCAATACCTCCTCTCTATCACCTGCGTAAATTATCAAATCTGGTGAATAGCTACTTACTATATCAATTGAATTTTGTAACATTATAGATGCGGTTTTAAGTCTAGAACTTTTACTGTCAGAATCAATTAAACTTTCTATCTTTATTAAAATAGAAAGTCCATCCTTTTCAATCAAATCTACTGTATTTCCATAAGTTTTTGATAAATGTGCTCCACAAACTAAAAGCTTTAGTTCAAAGTAATCATCAGAATCTATTTTTTTAAATAAATTGCTCATTAAATCATAATCAGATCTTATTCCTGTGATTGCTAATATCTTTTTCAATAAAATTACCACCTTTTTGTTTTAACATCACTTACTTTCATCCTCATAATTATTTCAATTAGTATACATTAAATATACTTTACTGCTTTTACATCTCACATAAAATATTATCTTTCATATTATATTCTGATGATAAATATATAATTCTAATGAGAATATATGTATTCTTATTAGATTATGATTGGAGGACTTATTACATGAAACTTTTCTTTAAAAGATGTGATGAAGACGATTTTGAAGACTTCTTTATTTTAAGAAGTGATGATGAAAATATGTATTGGACTGGGCATTATGAAAAACCTAATAAAACTACTCTTAAAAAATGGTATTTAATTCAACTAAAAAGAAATGATAGACTGTTATTTATAGTTCGAAGTGATGAATCTAATGAACCTGTTGGATATTTATATTTAGATATCGTTGGCACAAATAAGAATATTATAGAAACTGGTCATGGAGTAAATTCCAAATATAAAGGTAAGGGACTAGGGACTGAAATAATAAAATTTGCTATAGATTACAGTAGAAGTGAATTAACCTTTATTGATGAAGTAGATGGATGGATATTAGAAGATAATATCGGTTCTATAAAAAATGTATTAAAAAATGGCTACTCTGAAACTGATGAAAGAAAAGAACTTTATTTAGAAAATTTAAATATCTATAAGACTATGAAAAAATATGTATACAAAATAAAAAGGAACTAATTAACTCTATTTTAGTTAATTTTGATATATTAATAGCGAAAATAAATAAAGATTTTAAATAAGGGAATTTATTTTAAAGAGTTGCATTAAAAATTTATCTGATAATACTTATTAATTATACAAGGTGTTCCTTATACGCCTTTTCCAATTTTGTCTTAGAATCATAACTTGTACTATTTATTAGATTTATACAGATAAATTTCAGCAACCCAAATAAATAAATTTTCTTATTTTTTATTAACAATATATTTAGCTTCTAAAATTTCACACTAATTTATCAATCATATTCTTCATAGATTCAAATTCTCCCATATCAAGCCATGCGCCTTGAGTTACAGGATACATTCCAACTCTTTCTTTATTTTTTAGAAGTTTATATATAACATCAGTCATATCTAAATATTTATTTTCTTCTATATGATCTAAAACTTCACGTTCCAATATATACATTCCTGTATTCACTAAGAACTCATAACTTGGTTTTTCATTTAAAGACTCAATGCTTCCATCATCATTTAAATTAAAAACACCATAAGGTATGATATAGTTTTTTAGAGCCGTAACTATAGTTATTTTATTCTGGCACTTTTTATGAAATTTCAATATATCTGAATAATTTGCATCAACTAATATATCACAGTTACTTACAAAAAAAGTATTTTTTATATTTTCTTTTAATAATGTCAAACTACCTGCTGTCCCTAAAGGAATATCTTCTTCAACAAAGGATATATTATAAGAAGTTTCTTTATTGAAATATGCTTTAATAATATCCTTTTTATAATTTATAGTTACATAAAAATCATTAAAATTAAAATTAACAAAATTATTTATTATCCTTTCAATAATAGGAATTTCACCTATTGGAACTAACATCTTTGGAATAATTTTAGTATATGGTTGCAATCTAGTACCCTTTCCACCTGCCATAATGACAATTGGAATATTACTTGTTTCAAAGTAATTACATTGATTTTGATAAACATCATTCCAAAATATAACATCAATAACTTCAATCTCTTCATTTACTATTGGTACAGCCTCAATTTTAAATTGTTTCATTATTTCTTTAACATTATCTCTTTCCGCCTCTAATAAATATTTTGGTGATTTATTCATTATATTATCTATAGACTTTGATATATCACCATTTTTTAATATCCATCTCCTTATATCACCATCTGTTACCACACCAATTAATTTTTTACCTTTAACAACCACAATAAATTTCTTACCACTTTTATCTAGTATATCAATGCTTTTTCTTATTGAAATATCTTTATTTACTAAAAGACTACTTACATCCATAAGAAATCTCCTTCATTTACTAATATTTTTATAATAATAAAAAAAGAAACTGATAAACAGTTCCTTTTCTTTTACATATCTACAAAAATTGTTTCATTATCTAAACATTTTATATTATGATTTTCAAAAATCTTTATCTTATAATAGTGATTTTTGTCACTTATTTTAAAACAAAATTCTCCTAGATCATTTGTTATACTATATGCGCAATAAAGGTTACTGTTCTTTTTTATAGATACTTTTTCTTTATCTGATAATACTATTTCCAATAATACTATTGTATTTTTAACAGGTGTTTTATCTTCATAATATAAATACCCCTTAAATACTACACAGTTGTAATCATAATTAATATTTCTCATAATAACCTCACTGTAAAAATATATTTTACTTTAGTAATTAACATTTAACAATAGGTTCATACACATCTAACACATAATCAAAATTATAACTACAAGGCAATAATACTGCGTATTCTCCTTCTTCATTTGTAGTTAAATAACCATATTCTTTAACTCCTGATGAATAATAGGTATTGTTTATTTGCTTAATAGACACTATAGCTTTAGCTATTGGATTATTATTTTTATCTACTATTTTACCTGTTATTAATACATCTGTTGATTTTTTTACAATAATTTTCTTTCTTAATACAGAACATCTATTTAATTCTTCAGGACTTATTAGTATTTCTTTATGCCACCCCATATTATTCCTCCTTTACCTTTATACTAAAGGAGAATATATATATATTTCATAACGTTTTCCATAAGCTGGTTGTAATAAAAATGCATATTCTCCTTTATAGTTAGTAAAGCAATACCCCAATATCTTACACTGCTCAGTTAAGCAATTAATTTCTTTCACTTCAACAGCTGCTCCAATTGATGGCTCATGTTGTTGGTTATATACATTTCCTTTTATAATAGTTGTACTTTTCTTTTCTATAACTATATTAACTTTATACATTTTACTACACTTTAATTTAGAACCATCTAAAACTATTGATTTCTTTTTATTTCTATCTTCCATTCTTGTAATTGTTATTCTGGATTTTTTTCTGATTGTACTTTAGGAGTCTCTACAGTAGGTTCAGTTTCTATATTTACGTGTAGTTTTTCTTGGCCTTTAAGTTGATTAGCTGATAATATCATACTACTTTGTGGTGTACCATTAACTACTAAATTTTTAATCTTCTTTTCCTTATAAACTTGTCCATTTATAGTTATTTCTGACATGATTAGTTTCCCCCTTAATAATAAATAGTTTATTAATTATAAATAATCTAAAGTTAATTAAATAGTTTCTTATTACTATAATATGAAGTTACTTTAATTTTGAAACTTCATCTTCTATAATTTCTTTTGCCTCTAAAAGCATTTCATTCATTCTCTTAAAATAATTTAAAAATGCCTTACCTTGATATTTCATATTTGAAGTCAATTTATCATAGTCTTTTGCAAGCATTAAAAAGCTTTCTCTTTTTATAGAGAATAAGAACTTATTAAAATATCCTCCTAAATAAAAACTTTCTAAAGATGACTCAAAAGTTTGTACTATATCTAATATAAATAAAAATCTTTGAAAATCTATATCATTTTCATCAATATTTACTAATGACTTATTCTCTTTAAGCTCTGATAATATACCGCATTGTTCCATACCTTGTTCTGATTTTTCAATAAAAGTATCTACAAAATCAATTATAGAATTTATTATTTTATCTGGATTTAGTTCAATGCATTTATCAGGCTCTAACTTTTTCTTTTTTTCCTTAAATATATTTTCTTTAAATACTTCATTTAATTCCCTATGGGGTGCTCCTTTTATATCTGCTCCATAAGATGCATTTATAAATTCTACTTCCCTACCAGTCTTATATTGTTCAATATGATATTCCATACTATTTTTAAACACTTTTAATGTTGTTGTCGTTCTAACCTTATTTCCAAAAACATCATTTACTATTTCATTAGCCCAATTACTATTAATAATATTATCTACAACATCAAAAGTAGCTTTTTCTGAATGATGTTTATCATAAGTATAGGCAAGGTCTTGTCCTACAAGTATTATTGGATTACACCCTAATATATTAGCCATAGCTAAACAGGTATGTGCAACTGATCCCCCTTGAGATAGCCCTCCAAACTTGTGAATTTCTTTAATTATCTTTGAGAAAATATTAGACATATATATTTTTTCACCTTTATATCCATTTACTAAATATCTATTGCTATATTCATAATATAAAAGTGGTATATCTTCATTAAGACTATCCTTCATCATTTCATACATTGCATCAGATGGATCTATAGACACGATTAAATCTGGTTTTATTCCATTTTTTAAAAGCGTTGTAAATGTTCTATTACTTGCAATTACAAAACATTTTGATACACGCTCTTTATTTTTAACCATATCTTCTATATTTTTATCTAATGATGGACCTGCTGACACTATTATTGCTGGAACATTATTATTAAATTCTACATAAGAATTTAGTGGACTTGATTCCTTAATGACTTTAAGATTTTGAAGTGAATTTCTCATAAAAGATTCTTTGCATCTATAAGCTAATGTTATATTTCCACTTACTGAAAAATATTTAGCATCTATAACATCTATTAATTTTTTATATTCATCTTTATATACTTTTTCATAATTTCCAAAAGCATGAACATATAAATTATCAAAATTATTTCCACCTATTATAGATGCAATTATAGGGGCTATTGTTTCTTCATCAAATAAAACTATACTTATATTTTCATTTAAAGAAATATCCTTATTTTCATTTAAAATATCTTCATTAGGTTCAAAAATCATTACTCTATTATTACTGCATATTACATTTTCAAGTTCTTTTAAATATTCTCCAGTATCAAGACCAAAAATGATTATAAATGAATCAAATTTAAGATCAGCTAGATTATCAATTAATTTTTTAATATCTTTTTTATAATCTAAGTTATCTGCTAAATAATAATTATCATCATCTTTATCAATTTCATATAGATAATATCCATCTGAGGATTTAACTTTTTTCATCTATACCCCCTAAATTCACAGAAAGATACAGTATAAACATACTGTATCTCTCATATTTTATCAGTTAACTTCTAAATTTTTCTATATTAAATTATTTTTTAGCCGTGTGCATAGAATTTAAGAGTTAATGCTGATCCAGTATTAACAGTTACACCATATTTGCCAGTACTGTCTGTAAATGTTTGGATGTTTGCATTACCTATTGAACCTGCAGTAGTTCCATACCAACCTAAAACTGTACCACTCTTTAAGATTACAGGAGCAGAAACTACTACTGAACCTGATACATGCATACTTTTACCTGTAGCTAATCCATCGATTAAAACTAAATCCCAAGCAGTTGTTCCTATTGATTGAGTTAATTTATTGCCATTGTATCTATTAATAGCTGCTGCACTTATAACAGTTGCTAAAGGTTTATAAGTTGACATATAAAATTCCTCCTCGAAGTCTATTCTTTTGTGAATATTTTATTGATGATTACATATTTTAAGTTACTGTAATGTTTAAATCCCAGTAACCCTTATTTGCTACTGGAGATCAATCATCTAATATATTATATGCTTTACCTTTGTATAGGTGATTACATTTATAATATCTTTTTTACTTAATGATTAATTAATATCTATAATTAATTTCTATTCATCAATAGCCCCATAAGCTTTAAATAAATAAGATACGTCTAAAAACCTTGGAATTGATATTCCATAAATACCTTTTTCATCACTAAAAGTTACTCCTATATAATGCTTTTTAGCAGGAGTATAATTTTCATCTATCCAAAAAACTTTTATTGCAGCATTTGGCAATGGAATTTTATCAGGGCTTAAAACTTTACCAGTAATTAATATATATTTTTCTTTAGGAAAAGTAGAGTCTATCTTTATTAACTTGCAACACATAATTTTTCTTCCACATAGTACTTCTTGTACAACAGCGCACATTTTTCTTTTCACCTCCTAAGAAAAAAGATTAAAAATTCTTAATAATATTAGCAATACAACAATAAACTTAAGAGGTCTAAATATTTTTAGTTTATTTTGATGATAAAAATTCTTATTTTAATTTTAATACACCCTATTACTCCTTATATTGAAGAAAAAGTTCTGCATTTTTATTATTTTTATCTTCCCATTTATTCATTAAATAATAATATATTTCTTTATTGTGAATTCTTTTACCAATATAAAATTCACCAACATCTTTACAAAAGCTTTTTTTAAATTTATATAAACTGTCATTTTCACTGTCAGTCAACCCTCCACCAAAATGGAATTTAGAAAATCCAGTATTTTTACCATATTCAATAGCTGTCCATAATAATAAATTATTAGGACAATATTTTAAATACTTCTTTAAGCTACCAGCTAAGTGATAATGAAAAATTTCATCTCCTTGTAAAAAGATAGCACTTGCTACTGTAATGTCATTTAATTTAACATTAATGCATACATGCTCTAATTTGCTTAAATTATCAAAATATTTATCATCAAAATAATAATTTTTCTCTGCATTCAATCTGTCCATGGTTTCTAAATAAACCTTTTTAAATTCATTTAAATCAAAACTAAATTCTGTAACAAGTCCTGATTTTTTAGCTTTTCTTATAACATTTCTATTTTTTGATATAATATCTTGACTCCATATATCATCAATAGACTTATTTAAATCAATATAAGTTGTTGTCCTGTTGTGACATACTTTTATATCACTTATAAATATAGTATGATTACCTAGCAACGGATGAAACCTAATAAACTCTGCTATAATATTATTTCTTTTGCAAAAATCTCTAAAGGCATGTTCAAATTCACTAAGAAATACTAAATTTTTAGTACTTGCTAAAGGTCCACCATATCCATAAGCAGTTTCTATATCATAATATTCATTTTTTAAATTATAACCTTTGATTTTATTCATTATAAATGGATATACTGCTAGATTATCTTTTTCTTCATAAAAAAATAATTTTGCTATTTTATCTTTGCCATCTTCATAAAGTTTATAATATTCACTTTTAAAATATATATCTCTAAAAGATAATGGTAATTTATTAATATATTCATTCCACTTTTCAGATGAGCTATCTAAAACTTTAATCATTACATCACCTCCCTTACCATGTGATTATCAAATTTAATTGCATTTTTAAAATATTTAATTCACATTTTCACATTTACTACTTTTGTAATTTTTTATAAGCAATAAATTAAACTTCAATTATATTTACTTTAATTTTCATATTTACTACTTTTATAGTTTTTATTAAATAATAAATAAAGCTTCAATTATACATACTTTAATTTTCATTCTTATATCTAATAACAATAAAGAAATTTTTATATCTTCTCAAATTACTACTTATTTTAAAATATCCTTTAATGAATTAATCAAAAAATCCATATCTTGAATTTCATATCTCCAATCAATTTGTAAACTTAAAATTCTTTTGGAGATGCTTAAAGACTCTTGAAATTCATTTATCCATACTTCATTTGATAAGTCCCAATGAACTGGTATATATATATTACGATTCATAAGTTGTTTTTTTATATAATCTCGGTTTTCTATTAAAATTGGAAAAACTAAAGGTGTGTTGTCATATAAATTTTCTGAATGATTTAAAAATGTGATTTCTTTTATATTTTTAAGATTTTTAAAAAGGTATTTATAATTTTCATTTCTCTTTTTTATTAATTTATTTCCTGGAAAATAATTCAAGTAAATTTTATGTTTTGGATTAATTTTAAATATATTTTTTCCTTCATAATATGCTTTATGAGCTTTATCAAATAAATTTAAATACTCATTTTCATTTCCTATTCCTTCTAATATAAACTTTGTTTTTAAATCTCTTGCCTTCTCCATGAATTGAAAATAATCATCATTTCTCTCTATATACTTTAATGAATCATTTATTTTTTTGAATTCTACTAATTTATTATTTTTATTTAATGAATTAATATTATTTAAGTTTTTGTCTTTATTAAATAAAACTAATGATCCATCTATAGGAATAAATTTTCTATAACTATTAAATACATAATCTCCAATAAACTTATCTTCATATTTAATCCAAAACTTTTGAACAGCATCTTCAATTAATAAAATATTCTTTGATTTTAAATTTCCCAAAAATTTTCTCGTATTTTCATCATGATAAAATCCAAAATAATCAATAAAAAATACTGATTTTATATTATATTTACTTATCAAGTTTTCTATAGATTCCATATCAATTGATAAATCTTCATTTATATTATAAAATTTATATTTAATTTTTAATTTATCTATTAATTTCACAATCGTTGGACATAAGTAAGACGGAAGTGCAATTACTTCATGGGATTTAAAAGAAATTTCATTTAAAATAAACCTTATTGCACTATCCCCTCCACTTAAAAGCACTCCTTGACTTTCAATATCATTAAAAATATTTTTATCTTGAAATTTATCCTCAAACCAGAATTCCCCACCAATTGGATATTTTAAATTTCTAGTCATGTGATACGTCCTTATTTTTCATTATTATTTCAGCTATTTTAAAATCAATTTCAGTATCTATATCAATAGAAGATTCTCTATCCATTACATATCCAGTTAAATTCTCTACTTCAAAAGTTCTTTCTCTTTTTAGCGCTTCTGTTTTAGCTAAATAAATTGCACCATTATATCTGTAAATGTTAGGTAAATCCTGCCTTCTTGTAATATTTTTACCTTCCTCAAGAAAATACTGTAGATTTTCATTTTTTAAAATATTTGTCCAGTAAGGATTAACTTCTGATTCACAAATTGATATAATACCATGAAAATTACTTTTAACTAATTTTTCTATTGCCTCATCAATATGCTGTTCATTTCTAAGAGGAGATGTGCATTGAAGCAATAAAACATATTCTGGGAAATAACACTCATATTTTTCAAGATAATCAAGCATATGAAATACACTATCTATTGTTAAAGACTTGTCCTTTGCTAAACTGCTAGGTCTTAAATATGGCACTTCTGCTCCATACTTTTTAGATATTTTAGCAATTTCTTTGTCATCAGTACTTACAACAACTCTTGTAACAAATTTACTATTTTTACTTGCTAAAATTGTGTGAGCTATTAATGGCTTTCCATTTAAATTTAATATATTTTTTCCAGGTAGACCTTTTGATCCACCTCTAGCTGGAACAATAGCTAATATCTCATTTTTCATAAATCATATCTAATGAGAGAATATAAAATAAGCAAAAAACTCACATTAATCCCTCCTTTCTTCCTATTTACTTTTAATTTGCAATAAATTATTATGATTTTTTTATTTTCACTATTACACTAATGCATATAAACTAATTAAATAATTCAATCTATTTTAGATAAAAACAATTTTAAAATATATTTTTTCACATTAAAATTCAGATATTCTATAATATTTTCTCGACTTTAACACATAACCTTGAATTATTTAATTATTATACTTTTCTAAGATTCACCACATTTTTTCAAAACCTCTATAACAATATCTATATCATCTTTTTTTAAATTAGTACTACATGGGATATTTATTATTCTATCTATATAATATTTAGCTTTTTTAACATCATAAGTTTCACATTTTGTATAAGGTTTTTGGTCTTGTATAAGTCCCCAAATTGGTCTACTTTGAATAGCCTTTGATAATAAATGTTTGATTAAATCATCTCTTTTAAGAGGATATTCATCTCCTATAACTAAAGAATAAAACCAATAATTAGGTTCAATATCATCACTAAATTTTAATAATGATAATCCTTTTATTTTTTCTATATTACTTTTATAAAACTCATAATTTTCTTTTTTTATACTTATAAATTTGTCTAATTGTTCAAGTTGACCAATTCCTAAAGCACCTTGTAAATTAGTCATTCTATAGTTATAGCCTATTTCATTGTGGATATAATATAAGGCATCATCCTTTGCTTGAGTTGATAAATATTTAGCTTTAGACAATAAATTATCATCTTTTGCTACAATCATTCCCCCTCCACCAGTTGTTATAATCTTATTTCCATTAAATGAATAAACTCCAAAATCTCCTACTGTACCTGCATATTTTCCATTATATAATCCACTTTTAAATTTAGAGCCTAAGGCTTCTGTAGCATCTTCAACAACTTTTAAATTATATTGCTTTGCAATATTAATTAGCTTTTCCATATTAGCAATATTTCCAAAAACATGAACTACAACAATAGCCTTAATGTGTCTTTTTGATTTATTATTTATTAAATTTCCATTAACTAATTTACATTCCTCTTTGCAAAACTTTTTAAGCTTTTCTACATCAATAGTTAAAGTGTCATCACAATCCATAAAAATTGGATTTGCACCAATATATTTAACTGGATTTACAGCAGCAATGAAAGTAAGAGTTGGCACAATAACTTCATCACCTTCACATACCCCACTAAGAATAAGTGATAAATGTAATCCTGCTGTACCACTTTGACAAGCTACAGCACCATTAACATTTAAGTACTTAGCTATTTCTTCTTCAAATTTATTTATATATTTCCCACCAGTTGAAACCCATTCTTCATCTATAGCATCTAAAACATATTTTTTTTCATTTCCTTTTAAATTAGGAACTGATAAAGGTATAATTTTTTTCATCAAGTTATCTCCTTCAATCTTAACTATTATTTATTACTAAGTTATTTGATTTTTCTATCTTAACTTTTACAGTGTACTTTACACTATGAATTTTATAAAAGCACTTTATTAAATTCTATTTAACTTATAATTTGCTAATTAAAAACCTTTTATTTTCACAATATCATATTTAATTCCAAATTTTAAATACCACAAAATTCTAAAGATTATATATATCAGATTTATATCTAGCTAAATTTTCTGGCACTCTAAACCAATCTATAGTTTCTTTTATTCCTTCTGCAAAAGTAAATTTAGGTTCCCAATTAGTTAATTTCTTAATTTTCTCATTAGAACCTAGTAATCTATTAACTTCACTTTTTTCTGGCCTTAATCTTTCTTCATCACATATAATTGTAGCGTCTTTGTTTATCTGTCTTATAATCTCACTTGCAAGATCTTTTATTGAAATTTCCTTAGAAGTTGCAATATTTATTTCTTCTCCTATAGTTTTTTCAGACTTAGATATTTCAAAAAAACCATTTGCTGTATCTTTTACATAATTAAAGTCCCTAGTTGGAGTTAATGATCCTAATTTAATTTGTTTTTCACCACATAATAATTGAGTTATTATTGTAGGAATTACAGCTCTTGCTGATTGCCTTGGACCATATGTGTTAAATGGTCTCACTATAGTTAAAGGTAAGTCAAAACTCCTATAAAAAGATTCTGCAATTCTATCAGCTCCTATCTTTGTTGCAGAATAAGGAGATTGCCCTTGGAAAGGATGATTTTCATCTATTGGTACATATTTCGCAGTACCATAAACTTCAGACGTTGAAGTAATTAATATTCTCTTTGTGTTTAACTCTCTAGATGCTTGAAGGACATTTAAAGTTCCCTTTATATTGGTGTCTACATAGGAATCAGGAGAGTGATAACTAAAAGGAATAGCTATTAAAGCAGCTAAATGAAAAACTTCATCTATCCCCTTCATTGCTTCTCTAACACCATTTGGATCTCTTATATCACCTGAAAATATATCAATTTTACTTTTTTTATTCTTATCTAATGAATCCAGCCATCCCCATGAATTAAAAGAATTATAATAAACAAAAGCTCTAACATCATAACCATTTTCTAATAAAAGCTCACATAAATGGCTTCCAATAAAACCATCAGCTCCCGTAACCAATACTTTTTTTTGCACAAAAATCCCTGCTTTCTTATTAAATTATAAAGTTTTCACCTAATTAAATCACAATATATAATATTCATTTAAATACTGTAGAGTTCATAATATAAAGAACAAGTTTTCTAAATTTAATTAAATCACAACAATTTTTAATATTATGATATATTGCAATTTCTTACTAAATCGATAAAAATGAACTTAAAGATTACTTAATACGAATATAATTCCTTCTTATTAAGCCTAATCAGGTTTTTTGATATTTTATGCTCTATTTTGATAATTTTTTAATTAAATACACTGTTTCATTAACTATTTTTTAAATTTGGTTAATTTTTTTAATGGATTTTTATAAAGAATTTCTGTATAATAATAAAAAAACATAATTTGAAAGGACAAAATATTTATGGAATTAATAGGGATTTTAATAATTATAGTAGGTTTCGCACTAAAGCTAGACACAATTGCTGTAGTAGTTTCATCTGGTATTATAACTGGATTAGTTTCTGGAATGAGTATTACAGAAATACTTACTACTTTAGGTGACGCATTTATAAACAATAGAGCAACTTGTCTATTTATGCTTACTATACCTGTAATAGGTTTATGTGAAAGATATGGATTGAAAGCAAAAGCCATAATGCTTATTCAAAAGGCAAAAGGACTATCAACTGGAATTCTTTTAAGTGGATATACTTTTATAAGAGAAGCAACAATTGCTATGGGAGTTACACTTGGTGGACATCCTCAATTTGTTAGACCACTTATTAGTCCAATGGCAGAAGGTGCTTCAATTGCTAAATATAAAAATTTAGATGAAAAAGATTTAGATAAAATCAAAGCTTACTCAGCAGCTTCTGATAATATTGGAAATTTCTTTGGACAAAATGTATTCATGGCTAATTCTGGAGTACTTTTAATAGCTAGTACTTTGGAAACTCTAGGTTTAAATGTTGATACACTTCAAATTGCTAAAGCATCTGTACCAGTTGCAATAGTCGCATTTGTTTTGTGTTTAATACAAAACTATCTTTTAGATAAAAGCCTAAAGAGAAAATATAGTTCTAAAAATCAATAATTATGGAGGACACGCTAAATGGATATTAAACAAATTTCTAATATATTACTAGAAATATTTTATATCATGTTAGGTTTATATATGGCCATTACTATGATATTTACTTTAAAAGACAAACATCATAAAACTAGAATTGGTACTGCTCTATTCTGGGGAATAATATCTGTAATTTTTATATTTGGTAAAATAATACCATCTATTATTACTGGTATTCTTATTATAATAATTGCTTTATTGTCAGCATTCAAACAAATTAATATTGGTACATTAAAACAATTAGATGATACATTTACTAATTTAAAAGCAGAACAATTAGGATTAAAAATATTTGTACCATCATTGACAATTGCTATAATTGCAATGATTATTGCTTCATTTACGCCTTTATCGGGAACAGTAGCTATAGGTATATCAGCTACTTCAGCTTTACTTATTACATTTATTCTTACAAAAGCTAAACCTATAGAGTTTGTTGAAGATAGTAATAGAATGTTCCAATCAGTAGGTGTATTTGCAATATTACCTCAACTTTTAGCTTCTTTAGGTGCTTTATTTACTGTTGCTGGAGTTGGTGATATAATATCTAACATTATTTCTGGAGTTATACCTCAAAGTAATCCTTTAGCTGGAGTTGTTGCTTATTGCTTAGGTATGGCTATATTTACAGCAATAATGGGAAATGGATTTGCAGCTTTTTCAGTTATAACTGTTGGAATTGGTGTACCTTTTGTATTCGCTCAAGGTGGAGATCCTGTAATATGTTCAGCACTTGCCTTAACAGCTGGATTCTGTGGAACATTATTAACTCCAATGGCCGCTAATTTTAACATGTTGCCCGCTGCATTATTAGAAATAAAAGATAAAAATGCAGTAATAAAGGCTCAAGCACCATTAGCTTTAATTTTATTATTAGTACATATAATTCTTATGTATACATTAGGATTTTAATTAATAGATGTTTTACATAGTGTGATATATTTATAAGTAACGTTTACAAAATTATTTTACAATACTATATACCTTTTTAAATTATTTTCGTATTGTAAAATAATCTAAGTTTTATTATAATTACACTTTATAGTATAAAATAATATTTACACTTTTTTAATTTTAATAATAAAACTACTCACTTATGCTAAAAATATATTATATAAAAATATTTATTTTTTATAATTAATTATTAAATAAATTCAAGAAACTTTAAAATACATTTTTTTATTATAAGTTTCTTAATACAAAGTGTTTATAAGCTTATATATAGATTGTATTTTGCATTCTATATATAAGCTTAACTATTTATAAATTATGATATGTTTTAAATATATGTTAATATGTGCAATAGTTAAAAATACTTTGCATATATCAACATATTATTAAAACATAGCTGTAAATTAACATTATATTAGAAGGACGTGAATTTAAATGAAAGTTTTAATAACTGGCTTTGATCCATTTGGTGGAGAAAGCATAAACCCAGCATTAGAGGCTGTAAAAAAGCTTCCAAATACAATAAGTAATGCTGAAATAATAAAATTAGAAATCCCTACTGTTTTTAAAAAATCATTAGAAAAAATAGAAGCAAATATATTGGCTCATAAACCTGATATAGTAATCTCAATAGGTCAAGCTGGTGGTCGTTTTGGAATTACACCTGAAAGAGTTGCTATAAACATTGATGATGCTAGAATCGAAGATAATGAGAAAAATCAACCAATAGATTTAAAGGTATTTGAAGACGGAGAAAATGCATATTTTACTACTCTTCCAATAAAAGCTATGGTTAAAGAAATGCAAGAATCCGGTATTCCTAGTTCAGTTTCAAATAGTGCTGGAACTTTTGTATGTAACCACGTTATGTATGGAGTATTATATATGATAAATAAAAAATATCCTAATATAAAAGGCGGCTTTATACATGTTCCATATATACCATCTCAAGTAGTTAGTAAACCAAATATGCCTTCTATGTCAATTGAAGATATTTCTAAAGGATTAGAATTAAGCGTTAAAGCGGCAGTTGAAAATAATACAGATATTAAAACTGCTCAAGGAGAAATTTGCTAATGAGCAATATTAATATCTTCGTTTACGGTAGTTTAAGAGAAGGCTTTTTTAACTACAACAAATATTTAGATGGTAAAGTAATTGAAGTTAAACCTGCACGTCTTAAAGGAATGCATTTATATCATATGCCTTATAAGGGTTATCCTGCTATATTACCTGGCAATGGTGAGATTATTGGTGAAATAGTCAGCGTTAAAGATTATGATAATACAATTAAAGCTATTGATGATATGGAAGGCTTTATAAGCACAGACAACCCTAAAAATGAATATAATAAAATTCTTTTAGAAGTAGAAGATTTAAATACTAAAAACAAAGAAAACTGTTATGTTTATTTTTATAATAAAAATATAGATTCAATATTTGATGAAAAAGCTGTACATATTCCAGATGGTAATTGGAAAAATTATATGCTAAACAACAAATAGTTATAATTAAATTTACTTATAATTGCAGTAAAAAGAGACTTCTTTGTATTACAAATTACGAAGTCTCTTTTTCATATCATTTATTTATAAAAACATCACAAAACATATTTTCTTTATTATAAAGTTCTTAATCTTTAAATTTAAAATTTAAATTATAATAATAGATTTTACTAAAGAATAAAAAAATATCCATATCAAAATGATTTTTTGCTCATTTTAATATGGATATTTTTTATTTTACAGTTTCTCTGTCTACCAAATAAGGTGCTAAGCTTATATTCTCTTTTATTTTATCATCACTATTTATTGATTTAAGTAATAATTTAAATGATTCTTCTCCCATTTTATATATTGGTTGAGCAATAGTTGTAAGTTCTGGTTCTATAAATGAACATATGTGTATATTATCATAACCTAATATACTTATATCTTCTGGAATCTTATATCCATTTCTAATTAGATACTTTATTCCCCCTATAGCCATTACATCACTACTATAAAAAATACAATCAACATTTTTATTTTTCTTAATTATATTTTCAGTAGCTCTTATTCCTCCATTCATAGAAAAATTCTCTTCTTCAATTATATCATCATTTAAAATTTCTAAATCTGATGCAAGTTCTTTAAAATAATCAAGACGTGTATCCACTCCATGTCTGATTCCGCCTACAAAAGCTATATTTTTTTTAGATTTATCAATTAAATATTCAATTCCAAGTTTTATTCCTTCTTTGTTGTTGCAATGTACTACATTATACTTTTCCTTGTATTTAACCTTTCTATCAACAACAACAAATGGAATATTATTTCTTGTTAATAAGTCTAAAGATTTAGTTCCATCTTTGCTAGGAACTATTATAACTCCATCAACTAGTTTACTTATTAATAATTCTATATAGTGCTCTTCTTTTTCTTCTCTATTTAATGTATTGCATAATATCATACTAAATCCATACTTTTCTGCTTCCGTTTCTATAGCTTTAGCAATTTCCGAGAAAAAAGGATTTTCTATATCGGGAACAATGCATCCTATTGTATAACTTCTATTTGTGCTTAAAGTTCTTGCTAATGAATTTGGAATATAATTAAGCTCTTTAGCAGCTTTAAAAATTTTATTTCGAGTCTCTTCTGAAACATTTATTTTTTTATTATTTAATACCATAGATACAGTAGTTTTTGATACATTAACGTGATTAGCTACATCTAATAATGTCGTTTTTTTCATAAATATACTCCTTTTGTCATATATACTAACTAAATCACATTATACCATAAATTATTTAGTTATAACTTTTAAATCAGCAGCTATTTCACTGTCAACATGTTCAGAATTGTATATTTTCTCTGCAAGTTGAACACCTAACTTACCAAGTAAATCAGCTTGTTGTGCAACTGTTGCCTTCATTTCTCCTGAATCTATTGCATCTAAAGCATCATCAATTCCATCAAATCCTATAACTAAAGTATTTAATCCTGCAGATTTTATTGCCTTTTCAGCTCCAAGTGCCATTTCATCATTATGAGCAAATACTACATCAATATCTTTACTTCCTTGAATTATATTTTCCATAACTTTAAGACCATTTTGTCTATCAAAATCTGCCGCCTGACTTGATACTAAGTTAAATTTAGTGTCATTATCTATTATACTGTGAAATCCTTCTCCTCTATCTCTAGTTGCAGAAGATCCTGGTATTCCTTGTAATTCTACTACATTTATAGTATCTTTATCTTTAAAGTTATCTAAGATGAATTCTCCTGCCATAGCTCCACCTTTAATATTATCTGATGCTATATGACTTGTTACATGTCCCCCATTAGACATTCTATCTATTGTAACTACTGGCACATTTCTTTTATTAGCAACTTCTATTGATTTTACAACAGCATCACTATCTGTTGGATTTATTAATAACGCAGTTATTCCAAGTTCTAGTAAATCTTCTACATTAGATCTTTCTTTAGCAGCATCATTTTGTGAATCTAAAACAATTAATTCAAATCCTAATTTTTTAGCTTCTTCTTCTGCTCCTTCTTTAATGTTTACAAAGAAAGGATTATTTAGTGTAGATAAAACCATACCTATTTTTCTCTCATCGTTACCCTTTGAACATCCAATAAAAGAACTTACCATTATACAAACCAAACCAAACATTAATATTTTTTTCATTATTTTCATGGTGTTTCCTCCTATATGTTCATATTATTTTTTTCTGCTCTTTTTATCTAATAATACAGCCATTAATATAACTAAACCTTTTACTATTGATTGATAGAATGGTGATACATTCATTAAGTTTAATCCATTATTTAAAATTCCTATTATAAGAGCACCGATAATTGTACCTGATATTTTTCCTTCTCCACCAGCTAATGAAGTTCCACCAATTACTACTGCTGCTATTGCATCTAATTCAAATCCTGTTCCTGCATTTGGTGATGCTGATGCTATTCTACTTGTTATGATTACCCCAGCAATTGCTGACGCAAATCCTGAAATTACGTAAGCTAAAGTTTTTATTTTATCTGTATTTATACCTGATAATCTTGCAGAATCTTCATTTCCACCTAATGCATATAAGTATCTTCCGAATCTTGTTTTGTTCAATAAATATATTGCAACGATTGCGATTACTATAGTTATAATAACTGGTATTGGCATAAATCCTATTTTACCATTACCGATTTTTATAAAAGTTTCTGGTAATTTTGATATTGGTGTACCATTTGTAAATACTAATGTTAAACCTCTAAATATTGTCATTGTAGCTAAAGTAACTATGAAAGCTTGTAATTTACCTTTTGATATTAACATACCATTTACAAAACCTACAGCTATACCAACTAATGCTGCTACTATAACAGCTAGGAATACGTTTCCAGTTGACTTAATAATAGATGCTGCTAAAGCTCCACTAATTGCTAAAGTTGAACCTACTGATAAATCTATACCACCTGTTAAAATTACAAAAGTCATACCAACTGCTATTATGGCATTAGTTGAAACTTGTGTGAAAACATTAGTAATATTTGATATTGTTAAAAAGCTTGGCGTTACAAATGTAATAATCGTACATAGTAGTACTAACCCTATTATTGATTTATATTTAACTAAATTTTGTTTAAAGTTTTCGCTCATTTTTAATTCCTCCTATCTAATTAATCCCAACAGCTAATTTCATAATTGCTTCTTGAGATGCTTCTTCCCTTGAAAGTTCTCCTGATATTTTTCCTTCACTCATAACCATTATTCTATCGCTTATTCCAAGCACTTCTGGTAAATCAGAAGAGATTACTATAATAGCTTTTCCATTTGCCTTAAGTTCATTTAATAATTCATATATTTCCTTTTTAGCTCCTACATCTATCCCTCTAGTAGGTTCATCTACTATTAGAATTTCTGGTGATAACATAAGCCATTTTGCTAAAATTACTTTTTGTTGATTTCCACCGCTTAACTTACCTATCAATTGATCTCTATTTGGAGTTTTTATTTTAATCTTTTTAATGTAATAATCTACATCTTCTATTTCTTTTTTGCCATCTATTGATTTAAATTTATTTTCATATTTTTTTATGTTACAAATTGACATATTGTCTTTTATAGATAAGCCTAGAACACAGCCCTCTTTTTTTCTATCTTCAGATAAGTAACATATTCCGTTATTTATAGCATCACTAACTGATTTTATATTCATTTCTTTGCCTTTTATTTTTACAGTTCCGCTTGTCTTTTTATATTCACCAAAGATAGCTTTAGCAAGCTCTGTTCTACCAGATCCCATAAGACCTGCTATTCCAAGTATTTCACCAGATCTAACATTAAATGATGCATTTTTCACGCCTTCTTTTGCGCTTAAATTTGATACTTCTAAAAAATTTTCTCCCTTTTTAACTTCTTTATAAGGGAATTGGTCTTCTATTTTTCTACCTACCATCATTGAAATAAGTTCATCATTATCTATATCTTTAATTAATGCATTACCAGCATATTTACCATCTCTTAGAACTTCTACTCTATCGCAAATTGCAAATATTTCTTCCATTCTATGAGATATATAAATTACAGCTATTCCTTTTTTCTTTAAACTTTCTATTACTTCAAATAACTTTTTAGTTTCTACATCGGTTAAAGCTGTTGTAGGTTCATCCATTATGATAATTCTTGCATTTTTAGTTAATGCTTTTGCAATTTCTATCATTTGTTTTTCTCCTACATTAATGTTACCTACAAGTTCATTTGGATCTATATTACAGCCAATTTGTTCTAGAAACATAATACTTCTTTCATGTAGAATTTTTTGATTTATCTTTCTGCTAAACTTATCATATTTTTCATTTCCTAAAAAAATATTTTCAGCAACAGTAAGATTATTTAGTAAACTTAATTCTTGGTGAATAATTGTTACTCCATATTCTTCAGCTGCTTTTATTCCCTTTATATCAGCTTCTTGATCTTCAATAAAGATTTTGCCTCCATCTTTTTTATATACACCACTTAAAATTTTCATAAGTGTAGATTTTCCAGCACCATTTTCTCCCATAAGTGCAGTTACCTCTCCACCATAAGCAGTTATATTAACGTTATCTAATGCTTTAACTCCTGGGAAAACCTTAGATACGCCTTCCATCTTTAACATTGGTTTTTTGCTATCCAAATTGCTCACCCCTTTTAAAATACTACTCCTGACTTTAATATTATATTAGCATATGGAGTTTGTTCTCCTGTTCTAACTACTGCTTTACAAGATTTTAATGTAGTCTTTAATTCTTCATGTGTAATGAATGTTATCTTAACATCACCGATTACTTCTTTTATTTCCTCATAAAGGTTTGGACTAACATCTTTTGTTTCCTTAGCTAAAATTATTTCTTCTATTTGTAATTCTAATAATATCGTTTTTAACGTTTGCATAAATGTTGGAATACCTTTTATTAATGCTAAATCTATTCTTTCGCTTTCATCTGGTATTGGTAAACCACAATCTCCTATTGCAATCATATCTGTATGGCCCATTTTTGAAATTACTGAACTTAAATTACTATTTAATAATGCTGTCTTTCTCATATGTATTATTCCTCTCCGTAAACTTTAACTACTTCTTCTTTATATGGTATTGATGGTTGTGCACCTTCTCTTTGTACTGCTATTGAAGATACCATATTACCAAATTTAACTGACATAAGTAAGTTTTCTTTAGTTATTTCATTTGGATTTAATTTTGTACTTAATCCACCTATAAAACTATCACCCGCGGCTGTAGTATCTATTGCATTTACTTTATATGCAGGTACTAATTCACAAAAATCTTTTCCTATTACTGCTGCGCCTTTTGAACCCATTGTTATTATTACAAACTTAACTCCCTTATCCATAAAAACTTTTGCAGCTTTTTTTGCATCTTCTACATTTTCAACTGTTACACCAGTTAAGACTTCTGCTTCTGTTTCATTTGGAACTATAATATCTGTAACTGATAAAAGTTCATCTTTTATTTTCTTTGCTGGTGCAGGATTTAATATTGTTATTTTTTCATTTTCTTTTGCATTCCTAAATGCTCTTAAAGACATTTCTTCTGGTGTTTCAAACTGTGCAATTAAAATATCACTTTCTTTTATTCTATCTAATGTAGAATCTATCTCTTTTTCATTAATGCTCATATTTGATCCTGGATTAACAATGATTGAATTATTACCAGTGTCTGCTACCATTATCATTGCAGTTCCTGTTGCATTATAATCATCTTCAAAAACATAATCTATATTTATATCATCATTTTTTAATTCATCTCTTAATGTTCTACCATAATCATCTTTTCCAATTTTAGCTATCATTGAAACATAAGCACCACTTCTTTTTGCTGCTACTGCTTGATTAGCTCCTTTACCACCAGGTATTTTCTCATATGATTCAGATAGTATTGTTTCTCCTGACTTAGGCATATCTTTTATTTTCATAACTAAGTCCATATTCATACTTCCAAGCACACATATCTTATTCATATAAATTCCTCCATCATCTAATTAAATATTGGTTAACTTTTAGTTAACCGTTTCACTGAACCGATTAACCATAGTATAAACTATTTGTAAACGTTAATCAATAGTTTTTTTAATTTTATTTATTATTTTTATTTTGATCTATATTTATACTCCCTATTTTGATATTTATTTCTATTTGAAAATTTCTTTCATTTATTGTATACTTTATAGTATGGATTTAAAAACTAAAGATATATTAATATAAAAATTAAGGTGGTACATATATGAACGTTTATGCAATAACTTATTATTTAAAAGAAGATACACATTCATGTGGTTGTGAAGATCATAATGAAGAACATCATCACCATCATCATCGTGATGATTACGAAATAACTGGAAATATTAAAGCTCTAGGAGCTTGGGCGCATTTAATGCCTACTAGTTTTTTAGTTAAATGTGAATTAACTGCTAATGAAGTTTCATCAAAACTTAAAGAAGTTCTTGAAGCTACAGATATGCTTTTTGTTACAGAAGTAACTAAAAATAATGTTGCTTCTTTAACACCAGGTGTTGTTGAATGGATTAATCAATAATATTTTAATAGAAAAGACATGCTCATTTAATTTTGAGCATGTCTTTTCTATTAATAATTCTTTCTTATTTTAAAGTACATTTCCGGTGTATCTTCTTCAATAGTTTTAAATTCATATCCTTGAGCTTTATAATAATCTATTATATCTGGCAAAGCTTTACAAGTGTTCTTGTGCATATCAGTACAATGCATAAGTAATATTATTGTTGATAAATTCTGATTATCATTTATAGCTTTTTTATATAACTTACAAGGTGGTAGTTTAGGATTCAATCCATCCTCATTATCTAAATTCCAATCATATACCTTAAAATCATTATCATGCAATCTCTTAAGATAATTTTTGCTTAAGTGTTTATAGCTTCCACCAGGAAACCTAATTATATTAGGTGAAATCCCAATAACTTTATTTATTTCTTCACGACATTCAATCATCTCTTTTATAAATGTATCTTCATTGCAATAAATACACTTATATTTATGTGTGTATGTATGAAGGCCTACCTTATGTCCTTCCTCATTAATCCTTTTTACAATATCCTCCTTACCTTCAATTTGGTTTCCAATTAAAAAGAAAGTTCCTTTAACATCTTTTTCTTTTAATATGTCTAAAACTTTCTCTGTCATTTGGTCACTAGGTCCATCATCAAAAGTAAGATATATTATTTTCTTTTTATAATTACTATTTTCCTCATTTGCATTAACATTGGTAATATCTAAGTTAGCTCCTGTAGAAATACTTCTTAAATTTTTTCCAACTGTAAATATAAGCATATTTACACATATAGTAAACAACAAAAGATACTTCCACTTATTTTTCACTTTATTCTCCTCCTTATAACATTTCATGTATTAAATTAAATCACGAAATAATTTATTTATAATATTTTTTTGCAACTAAATTTTATTAATTATAAAATGCACTACATATTATCATTAACTTTTAAATAGTTTTTATTTGTAGTAATTTTTAACATCAATTAACAAATAATATATGCATTTAATATTATTTGCATAATGTACTACTTAATTTTCCAATAAATTCATTTAATAGAACATAAGAAAAGAAAACACCCTATATAATTCCTGAAAGGAACTATATAAGGTGTTTTTACCTATATAAAATTATTTACTTATAATTTGTGATATAAATTGCGTTGATTTTACTAATTCTTCTAATGTTCCTGTAATTTTTTTTACTGCAGATGTTTGATTATTTGCAACATCATTAGATTCATTTATAGCTTTTCTAACTTCTTCTATTGAACTCACCATTCCTGATAATGCTTTATCAATTTCTTTTGATGAATCACTACTAAGTTTAGCTAATTTACCCATTTCGCTTGCAACTATTGCAAAACCTTTTCCACTATCGCCTGCTCTTGCCGCTTCAATAGATGCATTTAAAGCTAGTATGTTAGAACGTGAAGCATTACTTTGAATTGAATTAACTACAGCTGTCACTTCATTTACATTAGTCTCTACAACTTTCATAATTTGTTGTATATTATTTAGTTCATCTGCTAAATGCAATGCTCCTTTAGAAATATCAAAAATAGAATCTTTTGTCTCATCTAATGATTCATTCATTTCAAAAGCTTGTCTCTCTATGCTATTTTTCTTATCAACTGAAAAAACACATGTAACAACTCCAATAATTTCTCTACCTTCAAATATTGGAATCAAATTGCCTTCAATAGCTACTCCAAATACTTCTTTTGGGAGAGCATCATGTATTGCTTTTCCTGTTTTAACCACTTCAAAAACTTTGTCATTTTTATTTTCAAGTTGGTATCCAACCTCAAAATGTAGCGGAAAACTCTCAGCAGCTTGAAAATATAGTACAACTCCTTCTCTATCAAATATAGTCATAGCTAAATCATCATCGACCATCTTTTTTGCCATTTGTAGTGTAAACTTTAATTGCTCTAGCTTTTCTTGTTTCATAAATAATTCCTCACTCTCATGTAACTATGCTCTTTTATTTTAAAAATTTTTATAATTTTACTCAATATATATCTCTATATATTGATATTATTTTACAATAAAATCAATATTCCCTTAATCAAAGTACTATTTTTATCTTGTAAAAGTCTAAATTTGTTCTTTTTTATATAATTAAGTCATTTACTTATTTATCGGACAATATATAAAAAGATTAAATCTTACGCATATAAAATTTAATCTTTTTAAATTCATATTAATTTTTAATATAACTCCTCTGTTATAACTCCAAAAGAAGATGATTTTATTAATGGATTTCCTACTAATTTAGTTAAGTCCTCTTTTTTACCTTGAACTATAGCCCCTAAAATTTTTGCATCATCTGCTGAAGTTTTTCCTTTTTTCATTATTTCCTCATATAACTCTTTATATTTTGTATCCTTACTATTACTTAAAGTGTTTATGAGCTCATCATATGAGTAATTATATGAATTTTTATCAATCATAAAATAATCATGAAATCCTATTCCTAAAACTTCATTTTCCATTATTCCATTAGCTTTAGCATCATGCTTATTTATTTCATTTTGAAATTCATTCATTTTATTTTCTGTAAATTCATCTAACCAAAGCCAAGTCACTTTGACATCTCTAAGCTGACTTTCTGGTAAATACATTTCCATTATTTTATATGGTCTGTCAAAAGAAATTGCCATTTCAATGATCTTGTCATCTGGAATACTATCTACTTTTTCTAAATCATTTTGATATTCCTTATATTGTAATTCTGGATGAAAAAATCTCATCTTCTTATACCCATTTTCCCAAAGTGATACTGACCACTCTCCTGAATTATGATATCCTCCACCACATCCTCTATAACAATTAAAAAATGGTAAAAGTCCAAATCTTGATACACATTCCTCTAAAACAATAGGTTTCCCTCCTATATCTTTGGATATTTTATAAGTTCCATTTCCACCAAAAAAACCAAATATATCATCTGATTTGCTAATATACCCATTTGGAATTGATAATTGAACTCTAATATCATTATTCTCATAAGACTTTGTACTATACTTAGCGCATATTATTAAATTAATGATACCTCCTATTAATAATACTATTATAGATATAGATACTACCTTTATAATTAATTTAAATTTAGCTTTTCTAATATCTTTTTTTATATTTTCTTCATTGAAATTATCTTCTAGATTTTTCATTAAACAACCTCCATTCCTCTTTGAATTTATTTCTTGCTCTATATAAATAAGTCTTTACCATATTTTCATCCATTCCTAAAAATAGGCTTATTTCTTTATAGCTTAAGTTCATTTCATATTTAAAAATAAGAAGTGATTTATAAGTTTCCTTTAATTCATTTAATACCTTTAATATATTTTTGACCTCTATACTTATAAGACAATTTAATTCACTAAATGTATACATTTTCTATATAAATTATACTATATTTTCCTATATTAAATTTTTATAAGAGTAAAACTCTAAATAATCCATTATAATATTATCGATTATTTTAGACTTTCTATTGATTTTGGGCATAAAAACTCCCTAATAATATATTGAAGTAAACTAAATATATTATTAGGGATAAACTATTTATATATATTGGCGTGAAATCGTAATTTTAGTATGAGTTTGAAAAGTTAGTAGCATAATTGCAGATACATTTTTTAATAAATAAGATTAATTACAGAGGCGCTTTTAATAAATTTAGTTTAAATATTAACTTTTTCTTTAAACTTTTCTAGTCCTATTCGTTCTATAAAGAATCCAAGCTTTTCTCCTGCTTCTGCATTTTCTTTGTAATAATCAAATATATTATCTACTACTTTTAATGCCTCTTCTTCACTTATGTCTTTAATAATAACATCTGCAATTCTTGGGTTGTATCCTGCCGATCCACCTGCACATACTATAAATCCAGTTTTGTCTGCAATTACCCCAACATCTTTGCTGTACACACTTCCACATGCATTTCTGCATCCTGCAACTCCAATTTTAGTTCTGCAAGGCATTTCCATCCAAGTATACTTTTTAGAAAGTTTCATACCTATTCCAATAGTATTATATTTTTCTCTTTTGCAAAAACCTGCAGGACACATCTCAACATTTTTAACAGAATTAGTACTTTTTACAGCAGGTTCCATTCCAAGTTCCTCCCATATCTTAGGTAAATCTTCTTTTTCTAAATTTGTTATTAAGATTCTTTGTCCTGATGTAATTTTTAATACACCTTTATATTTTTTAGCTACATCTATTATTTTTTGCATAGTTTCTATAGTTACAAATCCACCTGGTATATGTGGCGTTATACTGTATGTTCTCTTTCCATTTCTTATTTTTTGAAGGTTCCCATAATCCATACTCTCACTCCTTACTTTCCAATATCTAATTTAGTTATATTATTTACTACACTATATCTTTAAAACATATTCCTATAAAAATAATAGGTGCAATGATATATTTACTAGCCTATTTAACTTCTGTAACTATTTGATTATTACATATAATTTTAGTTACAACATATCTAATATTAATTAAGTGCTTTTAACAAATCATCAAGATTTAATCCATGAACATTAGCTGCATCTTCAAGACTTTCTGATTGTGCTGATGGACATCCAATACATCCCATTCCAAAACTCATTAAAATTTCTGCTGCATTTTCCTTTATTCTTATTATTTCTCCTACTGTCATATCTTTAGTTATCATAATTTTTCTCCTCTTCATATTTAATTTATTTTGTTTTTAGTTTGTATATTTTTATTTATATTTTTAAATACGTTAATGTCTAATTTTCTTAATTTAAATACAATGCATTTTAATTTGTACATTTAAATTACTTGTTCCATGTAGTAATTATATAATAAAATCTACATAAATTAAGTAACATATGTTACACAATATTTTATATTCAAGCTTTTTTACTTAACCATTTCATATAAGTATTTCAAAAATTCAAATTATAATAAAATTTGATAAAACACTCTTCTTATTATAAACTTCAAATATTTTTTTATTTACTATGTCTTTTAACCATAACTTTAATAAATATTAAAAAACAAAAAGTGAACATATGATACTTATATATTCATACATTCACTTTTAATATTATTAAATTATAAAATGTTATTTAATTTTATTTCTGACTTTGATATGTATAGTTATATAAAATAAATTAATAATAACTTTAAATCTATACACCTAAAATTACTTTTGTACTATTCTTACTATATGTATAGTTAAATATAATAATTCTTCATTAGAGATTTCTTTATTTAACACCTTTTTAACATAATCTCCAATTAACCTAGCACACTTAACTTCTTTTGGATACTCTTTTATCATTTGCTCAAAAATAAAGTTTTCTTTAGATTCAATCATTCTATCATCTAATAAACGCTGAACAAAAAATTGAAGGTGAGTTAAAAATCTTGAATAATTAAGTGAATCTTTATCAATAGTTATTCCAAAATTGTATTGAATTATATTAAAAATATCCTTTAACATACGTATTGTTAGCATTGTATTTTGCATTTCTGCTTCATCAGTCTGTGCATTAACAACATGAAATGCAATATTTCCAGCTTCTTCTTCTGGAAGCTTTACATTAAGCTTATTATTAATGTATTCAACTGCATACTTTCCTATTTCAAATTCTTTTGGATAAAACTTTTTAAGTTCCCACAATAAACGATTTTGTATAGTTATGTTCTTTTCATATCTAGTAAGAGCGTAAGATATATGGTCTACTAATGTAATGAAAATTTGATCATTTAACTTTCCACCTAACTTTTCATTAGCATAACCAATAATATCATTAGTTATTTCAATGTATTCACTAGGCGTTTCTTCTATAAGTTTTACATATTCTCTTGTATCAGTTTCATTTTTTAACACGAATATCTTTTCTATCTTTTCTGTATCTAATTCTTCTCCTGCCTTACGCTTAAATCCAAGCCCTTTTCCCATAACAACAATTTCTTTATCATTTTCGTCTCTTGCTAAAATAAGACTATTGTTCATCACTTTAACTATTTGCATCTTATTCACCCTCAATATCAATTATTTATTTATAAAGGTTTATAACTCTTCTCCATTGGTGTTTATAACATTCTTATACCAATTAAAGCTTTTTTTCTTTATTCTTCTTAAGTCTTTTAAATCAAATTCGTCCCTATTAACATATATAAAACCATAACGCTTGCCATATCCTTGATGAGTACTTACAACGTCAATTGCAGACCATGGGCAGTATCCCATAACTTCTACTCCATCATTAATAGCTAACTTTAATTGTTCTAAATGCTTTCTAATATAATCAATTCTATAATCATCATTTATAGTTTCATTTTTTTCTAATTTATCTGGTGCACCAATTCCATTTTCAGTAATTAAAATAGGTAAATCATATCTTTCGCTTACTTTTCTTAAAGTCATTCTAAGACCTATTGGATCAACAACCCATCCATATTTTGTTTTATCTACATAAGGATTTTCAGCTGCACGATATACACCTTGTTCTCCTAACATTATCTGTTGATCACCTGCTCTTGCTGATATATCAGATGCATCGCCTTTACTTGCAGCTATTGTTGCTGTTGAATAATAATTTATTGCTATAAAATCTGGTTTAGCATTTTTCATTATATCCATATCACCATCTTCTATAATAGGTTCTAACCCTCTATCCATTAAATAGCTCCAAGCTAGTTTATTGTATTTACCTCTAACTGCCATATCTAAAAAACTCCAACAACGAATAGTTTCCCAATTGTGGGCTGCAATAGCATCTAGAGGATTACATGTTTCTCCATACATTGCTGTTGTATTAAGTGCTGGACCTATTTTTCCATTTGGGCACATTTCATGACATAAATTCATTACTTTTGCTTGAGCTAAAAGCATATGATGATTTTGCTGATATAATTCTTTTTTACTAGGTAGCTTTCCACCCTTTGGAATACCTATTGCACCTGGATGAAGTATCATTGTATTTTGTTCATTTATTGTTAACCAATACTTTACCTTTGATCCAAACCTCTCAAATAGCACTTTAGCATATTTAGAAAAAGCATCTATAGTATCGCGATTACTCCAGCCACCTTTTTCCTCTAATGCATATGGTAAATCAAAATGAAACATTGTAACTACAGGCTCTATATTATATTTATTTAACTCATCTATAAGATCATTATAGAACTTAATTCCTTTTTCATTAACTTCGCCAGTTCCTTGTGGAATAATTCTAGTCCATGCTATAGAAAAACGATAAGCTTTTAATCCCATTTCTGAAAATAGCTTAACATCCTCTTTAAATCTATGATAATGATCACTAGCAATTTTAAAATCTGCTGTTCCTTCTGGATGATCGCACATATCTATAACTGATAATCCTTTTCCATCTTCATTCCAAGCTCCCTCTACTTGATAAGCTGATGTAGATCCGCCCCATAAAAAGTTTTCAGGAAATCCTTTTATATTATTATATATCATATTAGCTCAACCTTTCACTATAATATTTTAAGTGTAAAATCAGACTTTGATATTTTTTCAAAGTCTGATTTTTTTATATTAATATTCTCTACTCTGTAATTTTTATAATTTTTTCTCCAAAAGTTACTTTTTTTTCTTCTTCTCCTAATATATCTGAATATTTATCTGAATTACAAATAACTATTGGAGTCACCATATCATAACCTAATTTTTTAATTTCTTCTATATCAAAATTGATTAATTTATCTCCAACCTTAACTCTATCTCCGCTCTTAACAAATGATTCATAATATTTTCCTTCAAGGTTTACAGTATCAAGGCCTACGTGAATTAACATTTCAGTTCCATTATCACTTTCTATTGCAACTGCATGCTTTGATGCAAGTACAGTTTGAACCACTCCTGAAACTGGTGAAACTACATTACCTTTATCAGGTACTATTGCCATGCCCTTACCTAAAAGTTCTCCTGAAAATACATCATCATTAACTTTGCTTAATGGAATTAATTTTCCTGAAAGAGGACTTGCTATTTCCATTGAACCATTAATTTCTACTTTTTCTTCATTCTTTATTTCAGTAGAATTATTTTCTTCTACTTCTTCATCATCAATTGGATCTTCAAAACCTATAATCCAAGTTAATGCAAAAGTAACAACAAAAGCAATTGCACAAGTAATTAAAGCATGAACTATATTCATTGGATTTTCACCTATAAAAGCTGGAAGTGCTGCAAGTCCTGGTGAAACAAATGCATAACGTACAAGCCCTGAAAGTCCTGCGTATATACCAGCACAACCTCCACCTATCATGGCTGCTATTAGTGGTTTTTTGAGTTTTAAAGTAACTCCATAAAGTGATGGTTCTGTTATACCTAGTAATGCTGTTATACCTGATGAAGCTGCAAGTTGTTTTAAGTTTTTATTTTTACTTTTAACAGCAACACACACAGTAGCTGCACCTTGAGCTATATTTGATGCTAACATACCAGGTCCATTAATCATTTCTGCTCCATTGTTAGTTAATTGCATTGTTGCAATTGGTGTCATTGCCCATGCTGTTCCAGTTACAACAAGGAACGGTTGTAATGCTCCCATAAGTAATGGTATTAACCAACTAGCTTTTCCATTAATAAATTCTGCTCCTGCTGCTACTAAATCGTTTAAATATGTACCAAAAGGTCCTATTGCAATTAAAGCAAGTGGTGCTGTAATCAATAAAATTATTAAAGGTTTAGTAAAGAATTTTATAATTGATGGTGATACTTTTTCTGCAAATCTTTCTATGTAAGACATTGCCCATACAGTAATAATAATCGGTAATACTGAACCAGCATAATCAGTTAATCTTACAGGCATTCCCATAAAATGTACTGCTTCTCCAGATGCCATAAGTGCTCCTAAATTAGGATGTAATAATACTCCTGCAAGTGTCATAGCTAATATTGGACTACATTCAAATTTTATAGCTGCTCCATATGCAAGTAATACTGGCATAAAGAAAAATGCTGCATCTGCAATAGTATTTAAAATATAATATGTTTGACTATCATCTGTTAATATACCTGTTAATGTTAATATAGCTAATACTGCTTTTATCATACCTGCTCCAGTGATTGCTGGAATCATAGGAGTAAATGTTGTTGATATAACACTTATAAAACGAGAAACTATACTTTCTTTTTCTACATTTTCTTTGTTTGATTTATTTTTTGAATTTTCAAGAGTTCCTGTTTCATTAAGTATAGCTCTATAGGCAGTTTGTACATCATTTCCAATAACAACTTGAAATTGCCCCCCCTTATTAACTACACTTATAACTCCTGGTAGTTTTTCAATCTTTTCAGCTTCAACTTTTGACATATCATTAAATTCAAATCTAAGTCTAGTTGCACAATGCGTAAGCTTATTTACATTTTTTGATCCACCTACAAGTTCCAATACCTGAAGTCCTACTTTTTTATAATCCATAACTCTTCTCCTCCATTTTAAAAAATAAAAAAAGACCAAAATAAAATGTATTTCTTAATTAAAAGAAATGCATTTTTATTTCGGTCTTGCCTGCTTTACCAGTAACATGCCTTAACAAAAATGTGTTAAAACCTATGTAATCTTTTACTTGAGTAAATAATATCATATATTTTTTATATATTCAATATATTTTTTAATACTTATTAAGTTTTTTAACTAAATAATATTAATACAATATATAATTTTAATAATTATGGATAAGCTAATATCGTAACATTTTTCTATAAAATATTATGAGCAAATTATAGAAGGAGGATATGTATGAAAAATAAAACTCTTTACTCAAACAACAACATTACTAATTCTGATCCTGCATCATCTAAATATGCTAAAAATGTAGATGATAAAAGTCATGAAGAAAGTCCTTATGGTGATAATGAACCCTCCTCTCGTACAACTTACAAATAAATTTTATACAAATTTTTAATCACTAATTTTACTGGCTTTTCGTTTTATATCTAGAGATATATTTACTAAGTTTAAGCTTTTTCACGGGATAATCTAATATCTCGTGAAAAATCTCTTTTCTAAATTTTCATAACAAAATTGAAATCCGTCTAATATATTTTTTTTATTTATAAATATGTAAAAATTAAATTAATCTTGATCTCTTGAAAAATTCCCCAAACTGTACTATACTAAAAATAATTAATTATATTGTTTGATTTTTGCCGCCGGGTAAAAATGCTTTTACAAACATTCGTATTTCATACCATTAGGCCATTGAAGGTATGAAAATTCGAATGTTTTTTTATTTGGAGGGGTTAATTTATGAAAAAAAATACTTTATATTTAAAATTTATGAAATTTATAACTTTAAATATTCTTGGAATGATAGGTCTTTCCTGCTATATACTTGCTGATACCTATTTTATTTCAAATGGACTTGGTACAAATGGACTAGCAGCCCTTAATCTTGCTATTTCTGTATACAGCTTTATTCACGCTACTGGACTAATGATAGGCATTGGTGGTGCTACAAAATTTACAATACTAAAAACTCAAAGTGAAAATAGCAAGGCAGATGAAGTTTTTACTCATTGTATAATCTTAGGTATTGTTATTGGAAGTATTTTTGCTCTTACTGGAATCTTAGGTTCTGAATACTTAAGTCGATTTCTAGGTGCAAATGAAGAAACATTTTCTATGACAAACACTTATCTGAAAACTATATTTTTATTTTCACCATGTTTTATTTTGAATAATGTTTTAATTGCTTTTATACGTAATGATAATTCTCCAAAACTTGCAATGGGAGGAATGATCCTTGGAAGCCTTTCTAATATTATTCTTGATTATATTTTTATATTCCCTTTAAACTTAGGAATGTTCGGAGCAGCCTTTGCAACAGGACTTGCTCCAATAATTAGTATTATATTATTGTCATTGCATTTTATTAAAAATAACAATAATTTTTCTATTAAAAAATGTAAATTTGATTTAACGATATTTAAAAATATCATCAATCTTGGACTGTCTTCATTTGTAACAGAAATCTCCTCTGGAATTGTCCTTATAATATTTAATATTGTCATTTTAAATATTGCAGGTAATATTGGAGTTGCAGCTTATGGAATTATAGCCAATTTAGCTCTTGTAGCAATAGGTATATTTACTGGAATAGCTCAAGGAATGCAACCTCTTGTTAGTAATAGCTATGGTAACAAAAATTATCTACAGCTAAAACAATTATTAAAATATTCAATTACTTTATCACTTATAATTTCAGTGATAATTTATTCTACAATCAATCTGTTTTCAAGTGAATTAATTTCACTTTTTAATAGTGAAAATAACTCACTATTAAAGACTTATGCAACAAAAGGACTTTTACTATATTTTATTGGATTTATCTTTGTTGGAATTAATATTGTTATAATTTCATTTTTAAATTCTATTGAAAATTCTAAAGTAGCATTTATTATCTCATTAATAAGATGCTTTATTGCTATTATTCCAATAGTGCTTATCCTATCATCACTTTTTGGCTTAACTGGTATATGGCTTGTATTTCCAAGCGTTGAAGCTGTAACTACACTAATAGCTATAATTTTATTAAAAAATTCAAACTTAACAATTGCTCAAATTAATGAAGTAACTAACATTTAACAAATTCTTGATACTTTCCAAACTAACAAGCTATTTCAATATATAAAAATTGTAAACTACTTTAAAATTGGCTCTATTTTAATATATATCAACTCATACTTAAAATAGAGTCTAAAATTTATCTATTTACTCCTTTCACCTTACTCATGCACTCCCCCACTGCTCTTTAACAAATCTAAAGCTTGTCCTAATTTAATATTTTTTTATTTTCTATTTATTAATGTCACTAGAATCTATAACAAGGTATATCATATATGGAAATTAAATAGCCGCACTTTTAAATTTAATTACACGTATTATCTTAAATTTAAAACCATAACTTTTTCTTTATTTATATCAAATTCACCATTAAATTTAAAACCAATTTCTTTATAAAGTTTAGTAGCTATTATATTAGCTTCATAAATACTTAAAAATATTTCTTCACAATTATATTCTTTTTTAAGTTGATTTATTAAAAGAATCAAGCTCGTCTTTCCATATCCTTTTCCTTGATGATAACTTCCAATCATAAATCTATCAAGCCAAACTCTACCATTTTCGCCTTCATTTTTGAAAAAACCATACATAGCAAAACCTATAAGATTTTTATCATCATATATTCCTACTGGCCTCCATATATCCAAGTTCTTTGCTTCATTTAAACATTGTTCTGTTGTTTCAATAAAACCTTCTTGTCCTTTAGCTACATGTAAAGATTTCACTTCTCCATAATTTTTATAAGTAACTTTTTTTAAATTTAAATTCATGTAGATTCACCTCTTTAACGATTTTCCTATATTACGCTACAATACTTTAATCTACAATATATGTCAATACATTTTAATTTTTGTTAATATCATATAGCTTATTTTAAAAATATAAACTGAAAAGAACCTACTAAAGTGTACTTTTTATAGTCCACTTTACAGGTTCCCTTTTAGTTTATTGTGTACAACATTTTTGTATAATCTATATAAAACTATTTGAGAATATATTTAATAAATTAAAAGTATTCTAAATATAATGCTTATAAATTACTTTAATTTTTTTATTCTTCTATTTTTAAATACTTTCACGATTTCATACCACATTACCGAAATCATTGAAATTATCACAACAGTAATGATTTGAACAAAGCTTAAAGAGGCTAATTTTAATATACTTGCTAATGGTGTATATAAAATTACTCCAATTCCTATTACTGTTCCTATAAAAATTACTAGCATAACTTTATCATTTAATATATTATTAAATGATTTATATACATAGTCTGAATTATTAACTTGAACTAAAAATAAATTAGAAATCATAATTATAGTAAGTCCAATTGAACGTGCTATTTCTGGAATACTAGGATTATTCATTAAATATATATAGTAAGTTCCAAATGAAGCTAAAAATAAAACTAATCCTTGAGTAATACTTTTAATTAAGATCTTTGAAGAGACTATGCTTTCATTAGGATTTCTTGGTTTACGTTTCATAATATCTTTTTCTGCATGTTGCCTTTCTAATACAATTGAACATGTTGGATCTATTATTAATTCCAAAAGCACTACATGCACAGGTAACAATAATAAATTAAAAGAACTTATCCCTAGCAATGGTCCTAAAAGAGATGTTAATGCTATTGGAATATGAATAGTAAACACATATCCTATTGCCTTTTTTATATTATCGTATATTCTTCTTCCATCTTCAATTGTATCTATAATAGTTGAGAAATTATCATCTAAAAGTATTAAATCTGCTGTTTCTCTACATACTTCGGCTCCTCGTTTACCCATTGCTATACCAATATCTGCATATTTAAGAGCTGGCGCATCATTTACTCCATCCCCAGTCATAGCAACAACCTCTCCATTTTCCTTGAATGCTTTAACTATTCTCATCTTATGCTCTGGAATCACCCTTGAAAATATACTAGCCGTTTTAATCTTTTCTTTAAGTTCCTCATCACTCATATTATTCAACATTTCACCAGTTATAATTTCATCATTATGAGAAATTCCTACTTGTTTTGCTATAGAACTTGCTGTTATACCATTATCTCCAGTTATCATGACTACTCTAATACCTGCTTCTTCACATCTTAATATATCCTCTTTAATATATTCTCTTGGTGGATCTTGAAGTCCTATAATTCCCAAAAAATTCATCTTACACTCTTCCAATTCTTTAGGTACATTTTCTTCATTATCTATTTTCATATTAGCCACAGCTATAACTCTTAAAGACTTAGAAGACATTTCATAAATCTTATCTTCAATTTTCTTTTTATTTACATCACTTAAATTAAATAACTTCATAATTTTTTCTGGTGAACCTTTTGAAGTTAAAGTAATTCCTTCTTCACTTTTCCATACATGACCCATCATTTTTCTTTCATTAGTAAAAGAATATTCATTTATTAATGTTCCATTAAAAAGCTTATCCTTTGTTAGATTATTATCTTCACAATATTTTATCATAGCTTGCTCCATTTGATCATATGCCTCTATTTCACAAGCCATGCCCATAGTTCTACTTAACAAATCAATATCATTATTTATAGACCATATATCTGTAACTGTCATTTTATTTTTTGTAATTGTCCCTGTTTTATCTACACACAATACAGATATAGCTCCAAGTGTTTCTACTGATGGTAACTTTCTTACCAATGAATTTTTCTTAGCTAATCTCCATGCTCCCATTGATAAAAACACTGTTAAAATAACAGGAAATTCTTCTGGAATCATTGCCATTGCTAGTGTTATTCCTGATAATATGCTTTGTATTGTCCTCTCTTTAAAATCTAAATTAGATAAATTAAAAAAAGTTACCAAACAAACTAAAATGAATAAAGCAGATGCCATATATGCACAAACTTTAACTAATTTTCTAATTTGTTTTTGCATAGGAGTTGCACTTTGAGCTACCTCTGATATATTAATACCTATTTTACCATACTCTGTTTTTGATCCAGTTTTCTCTACTTTAATAACCCCTGATCCCTGAATAACCATAGTTCCTGCATAACAATGATCTTTCTTCCAAAAATCTTTATTGATAGATTTATCAGTAGATTTCCAAACGCCTTCTGCCTCACCTGTTAAAGTAGATTCATCAATGCAAAGATCATTAAACTTTATAACTTTACCATCAGCTGGAATTTTAATCCCTTCAGTTATAATCATTAAATCACCTGGAACTAAATCTTCACTATTAATAGTTATTTCAATTCCCTCTCTAATTACTGTAACTTGAGGTGATGATAAATTTTTTAATGCCTCTAATGTCTTATCTGTTTTCCACTCTTGAATCACATCAATACTAATGATTCCAACTACAAATATTAGCATTATTGTTCCATCTCTTGGTTCTCCTAAGATAAAATAAACAGTGGCTGCAACAAGCAAAAGTAAAAACATAGGTTCTTTTAACACCTCTAAAATTTTCAGAAAAAAGTTTTCCTTTTTCTCAGGAATTAATTGATTTTTACCATGTTTTTCTTGAGCTTTTTTTACTTCTTCTTTTGTTAAACCAATAAATTCATTTGACTTTTTTTGTTCTGTCATAAAAGTTACCTCCATTTTATTCTTAAAATACTTAAGAATTTTTGTTTGATAGCTCTATGGCAATGCATTTAAGATCTTATTATCAGCTATTGTTCTAAAGAATAAAAAAATACCTGTAGAACAATATACTGTCCCACAGGTATTAAATATCCTGTTGCCAAAATTACGGCCCGGCTCCATAAATAAAATCATTTATCGGCCTGATCAGTTTGTACTGTAGATTAATATGCAGTGCAAAGAGATTTTAAGTTATTATACGCTGAATTCACAAAAAATTCTACTATATATTTAATTTTTTAACTAATTAATATAATCTTAACTTTTATAGCCTATATTAATTAGTATTCTTTGTCCTTCAAGTTATAAATTTTACCAAACACTAAAGTAAAGAGGAGTTATTTATGCTTAATAAAATTAAACATAAATACCTCCTCTAAAATAATAATATTACTTAATTAAATATTTGAGCTTTATATTATTCACCTTGCGGTGTATATATAACTTTATCATTACCATCTATTATTATAAGAGATTTTGCTGGTATTTTTTCTCCTTCAGCATTTACTTCATTATTTGAGAAATTACACACTACTTTTATACTATCTCCATATTGAGTCATTTGAACCAATTTATCATCTGATAATATTTTGTAATCAGTCATTTCTTTATTTATTACTTTTTTACTAAAATCTGACCAAACTTTGCTATGTTTAATTATTGTTTCTTTGTGCTCTGCCCATTCATTTTTGTCTAAATGATATAATGGTGGTACATTATAAAGAACTTCATATAACATTCTATCTTCTATCTCATCTTTTATTTTTAGTGTTCCCCATCCCCACCAATGTGTTGTTATAACTGAATCATTATAAACTAATTTATATAATGGAATAGTATAAGTTGTATCTAAAAATAATTTTTTATATTTGTCCTTTAATGGAATTTGTTTTGAGAACATTTCTGGTACTCCATTAGTATTGGAATAATATCTACCTACATAATATTCACTATCTTTATTTTTATTCATATCCTCATCCATCCAAGAAAATGATGGTGTTTCTATCCCATGTGCAAAAGCTATATTTTTGCTTGCAAAATCATTTCCACCTTCAGTACCAACTACCATGTTATACTCTTTTTGAAGATAATCCATTCTTTCAAGTCTTGCTTTTATATCTTCTTCTTCAGTTGTAATATGATTTGGTGAATAATCATCAAAAATTTCTCCAGTTCCATCTGTATCTAGGAACCACGAATTAAATTGTAATCCTGTATTTAAAATTGATGTTACTCTTTCTTTTACACTAGGCATTGCTAAAGTTGAATTTAACTTTCTTCCTACTCCTTGAAACCCTTCAATTTTCTTTCCATCCTTTTTAGCTACAGTAGCTTCTTCAAAAAGAGATTTATCATTAAATTTAGCTGTTATCCATTGCTCTTCCCCTGGTTTGTGAATTGAATGATATGAGTCATAAGTTCCTATTAAATATCCTGCTTTATTTGCACTTTCCACAAGTTCAGGCTTTATAAAACCTTCTTGCCAATCATCTAGTCCAAGCCACATATTATCTAACCCGGAATTTTTCATATCTTCTATTACATCAACAGTATTAGCATCAGACCATTTTTCAATAGGTGCTAAATCATCTGATAGTACACTTTTTAACAATCTTTTATTTAAATTTATAAGTTCTACTGAATTTAAGTTATCAATACCTTTGTCTACTAAAACTTTGCTTTCATTATCTAAATTAGTGAAAATTTCAGAATTATAGAACTCTTTTAATTGCAATACTTCACTAAAACCTTTAATCATTCTATTTTTAGTATACTTATCTGTATAATCTAATCTTTGAAATTCATCAAAAGCTGTTGCAAGCTCACCTCCATCTTTAACTTTTGTATTCAATAAATTTTGTATCCAAAATTTTAGATTTTGAGGTATATTTTCTCTTAATCTATTCCACTTAACATTTTCTTCTGATATAACATTTCTGTCCCAAAAATACGCATGTGGTGCTCCATATAGTTTTTCAATATTTTTATTTTCTTTAGCTTTCTCTTCTAATGTTTTAAAGTTATCATTTTCAATTAAATAGTTTTTATATGTTTTAGCGATATCTACAGGACTATTTTTAGTTAAGTAGACTCTAAAACCATATTCTTTATTTTTATTTATAGATGGGTATTCATGATTAAATGTAAACTTTATATTTTCTTTAGTATCAAAAGTAATATTGTTGTTATATGGATTTTTAATTATATATAATAACGAATAATCTTTCTTACTTGCTGCAAAAAACTGCATTGAAAAAGATTCTATAGCTTTCATTTCAGATTCATTTAAATACTCTTTCCAAACTAAATCATTGCTTGGAATATACTTACCCTGATTTAGTGGAAGCATATAGCTTTCTCCGCTTACATTAGGCCAAGAAAATTTATTATCCTCATCTTTAGTAGATTTTATAGAAATATCTAAGTAATTATTTTGTTTTTTAACATCAACATTTAAATTTTTCTCATCGTATTTCCATGACACTTCATCACCATTATTTTTCAGATCAGATACCTTTATATTTTCTAATGGTTCTGAAACTATTTCAGTCACTCCATTTGATTCAACTTCAACCTTAAATGTTTCTGGATCTACTTTAAAAGTAAAATCTAAATCTTCTACCTTTGAATAAAGCTTATTATTAATTTTATCTTTGTTTATGCATCCCATTAAAACTGTTGTAGCGCATGATACCGCTAGTATTAAAGATATTACTCTTTTCATTATTATCACCTCTTAAACAAAATAGCTTAAGAATGTTACATGAATGTTACATAAAACTCAATACTATCACCCTTTAAATTAAATCCAAAATCAAAGTTATATTTTTCTAATATACTTTTTATTATTGATAAACCTAACCCTGTTCCCGATATGTTTTTATTCCTTGATTTTTCTAATACACAGAAGGGTTGCCATATCTCATTTAAATTATATTTTTCTCTGTCTTCTATACCATTTGATATGAAAAATTCTACTTTTCCTAAAGTTTCTAATAATTTTATTTCAATACTATTATTGCTAGTATATTTTATAGCATTAGTAATAAAATTATTTAATACTACCTCAATATCTTCTTCATCAGCACATATGATATATTTTTTGTTTTCATCAAAATTTAAATATAGTTTTATATCACTTTCTTTAAGAATAAGCTTATATTTTTTTATTATATCTTTTATATTTTTTCCTAAGTCAAAAGTTGAATTATTTCTTAGTTTATTTTCTAATTTTGCCCAAAATAATAATTTTTCTATTAAATAATCCATTTCATCAATTTGCTCTTGTATTGTATTTATATATGTACCGTCATCTAATCCATCTTCTAATCCCTGACTGTATACTTTAATCAAAGCTAAAGGTGTTTTTAATTCATGAGATATATCTGAAATTAATTCCTTCAATCTTTTATTTTTTATATTAATTTCACTATGAGCTTTCTCTAGACTTTCACTCATACTATTTATACTTATTGCAAGATCTTCTATTTCATCATTAGTATGTATTTCTTCTTTTCTAAAATTCAACTCAGAAATATCCCTAGATAAATTTTTAAGATGCTCTAATGGATTTATTATTTTTTTTGATATTATGGCGCATAATATAATAATTATAATTATAGATAACATATTTAAGTATATGTTGAATTTATTTACAATGCTTATAGTCTCATCAATATAAGGGATTGATAATCCTATTGCAAATATATATGAATCCTTCTTTACAAACTTTGTTAACATTCTATATTTAGGTACACCTTGATCATATATCTTATTAATGCTTCTATTATTTATATTATTTAATGTTTCTTCAGTAACCCAAAATTTATTTAATTTAACTTTCTTTGAATTAAAATTTGAAATTAAAGTTTCATTTATATTATTCAAATTATCATTTAAGTCTCCATATACGATAACAACACTGTTTTCTTGTTCTATTTTAGGTATATCATCAATTAATACATCTGTATCTTCTGTTAATACTTGATTCTCCACACTATTTAAAATTTTACGTTTTTCAAATATATAATATTTTCCTACAAAGAATAAATTTATTAATATAGAAATTATTGAAACTATAATCACAACTGAACCTATGCTAACAGTAAGCTTTCTGCTTATCTTAATTTTCATCAACCTCCAAACTATAACCTATTCCTCTATATGTTTTTATAATATCTTCTCCTATTTTTGTCCTTAATCTCCTTATATGAGTATCTACTGTTCTATAATCTCCAATATAATCAATTCCCCAAACTAAATCTATAAGTTTATCTCTCGATAAAATAATGCCTTTATTTTTTATAAAAACTGAAAGAAGATCATATTCTATTTTAGTTAGTTTTAAAATCTTATCATTTTTATATGCCTTTTGTTCATTAATATTCAATTTAATATTATTAACTATAATTTTTTCATTGAAGTTTACAAGTTTTTTAGCTCTTAATAAAAGTATTCTTGGATCAAATGGTTTTTTTATATATTCATCTGCTCCACAATTTAATGCTTCTATTTCATCATCATTTTGAGATTTTGCAGTTAATATTAATACCTTTGCAGTACTGTTTTCCTTTATATATCTACAAGCTTCTATTCCACTAATTTTAGGCATCATCCAATCTAATACTGCTATATCTATCTTATTTGAATAAAATATTTCTAATGCCATTTCGCCATCTTCTGCCACAAAAGTATTAAATCCTTCTCTTTTAAAATAAGCTTCTAGTATTTTAAGCATATGCTTTTCATCATCTGCAATCAATATATTCATTCTGTACATCTCCTTTTTTTCTTATATATATCAATTATATACTACTAAATAAAGAAACAATATTTAATGTATAGCTTTCTTTCCATATCTTTTTCCAGTACCTTCAACACTTGTAATTGTAATTAATGCATCTTCATCAAAACCATGTACAATGTTTTTTAATTTTGCTATTTCAAGTCTTGATAAAACAACATATATTACATTAGTTTTATTTCCACTATATGCACCCTTTCCATAGAAAAGTGTCACACCTCTTCCTAATCTAGCCATTATAGCTTCTGAAATTTTCTTGTTATTTTCCGAAACAATAATAACTGCTTTTGATTCGTCAAGACCTTCAACTGTAATATCTATAGTTTTAAATGCAATAAAATAAGCTATTAAAGAATACATAGCTCTATCCCATCCAAATACAAATCCTGAAATTCCTAATATGAATAAATTAAAAAACATAACTATTTCACCAATAGAAAATGAACTTTTTTTATCAAGTATTATGGCAATAATTTCAGTTCCATCTAAAGATCCACCATTTCTTATAATTAAGCCTACTCCTACTCCCATTGTAATACCACCAAAAATAGTGGCTAGTAATATATCTTGTGTAATGCTTGGAATAGAGTGAAACAACGTTACACCAATTGATAAACATAATACCGAAAAAATTGTTGATAAAGCAAATGTTTTTCCAATTTGTTTGTATCCTATAATAACAAAAGGCAAATTAAATATAAAGATAAATATTCCTAGTTGTATCTTTGTTATATAACTTGCCATTATAGATATTCCTGTCATTCCTCCATCAATTATGTTATTGGGTATTAAAAACATCTCAAGACCTATTGATACTAAAATAGAACCTAATATCATAAAAAAAATTCTATTAATATTAACAAAAATATTTTTATAACTTTGAATAATAGACCATCCCCCTTAATTTATATTTTAAAACTTGTTAGTATGTACTCTTTATATCATACAAATATCTAATTTTAAATATTACTATTAATATAAAATTAGACAAAAAATATTATTATTTTGGTTTTAATTATTATCATAAAATATAGTATTATAATTTAAGTTATCTACAAATTATTAAATAATATAAGTTCCTAAATAATCAAAAAAATTAGCACCTCAGAAAAACATTCTGTGGTGCTTTTTGTAAATAAATTATTTTATAAAATGGGTTAATTTTGAGAGGATAATTTATATTATATTAAACTACTATATAATTAGTAGGATAAAGCATTAATAAACTTATTGGTTATTTTTTAATTCTTGTCTTCCTGCTACATAAACAAATGGAAGATATATTAATACACTAATTACTATACAAATTATTGCTGTAACCCCACCCATAATTGAATTAGTTGAGAAAAATGCTCCAACAATTGGTGGTGTTGTCCATGTTGCCATAATTGAAACTTTTGGTACAAAATGTATTACGGTTAAACCATATGCTACTATTGCAGATACTAACGGTGCTAACATAAATGGAATAAAATACATTGGATTTAATACTATTGGCATACCAAAAATTATTGGTTCATTAATATTAAAACATCCTGGTGCTAAACTTAAATTTGCAATCATCTTCTGTTGGGATCCTGATTTCTTTCCTAATATATATATTGCTAAAATCAATGCAATAGTAGCTCCTGATCCACCCATATTTACATAAGAATCTAAGAATTGACTATTTATAATGTGTTCTGGTTCTAATCCAGCTTTAACTGCTTCTGTGTTTAAAACAAGTAATGGAAGTAGTAGCGCATTTATAACTGGTGCAAGTATATTAGAACCATGTAATCCAAAGAACCATAGTAATTGAGATACAAAAATTATAAGCAATACTCCACCTAAACTACCGGCCACACCTTGTAGTGGTTTTTGTAGTGCTAAAAATAATGCCTGATGAACATCTGGTATATTGATAACTATTAATAATTCCTTAACTCCAGCTGTTAGAGCTAAAACTATAATTGATGGTATTAATGCAGCAAAAGATTTAGATACTGCTGGTGGAACTCCTTCTGGCATCTTTATTACTAATTTTGAATTTCCTGATAATTTAACAAAAACTTCTGTCGCAACTAATGCTACTATTATAGAAATAAATAGTCCTTGAGCTCCTAAGAATGTAAATGGTAATGCACCTTCAGCATTGGTTGCATATAAAATCATTGCTGATGCTAATGATAATATACCTGCTGCTAATGGATCTTTACCATATCCTTTTGCTAAGTGATATGATATTGTAAATACAAGTAATATGGACATAACTCCAAAAGTTCCATTCCAAATAGCTCCACCCCATGCTTGCCAACCTTTAGGTAATAGCCATTCCATAAAATTTTGATAACATTTAAATCCTAAATTATTGAATAACACTGCAAATGCTCCTGCCATAACTAATGGTGTTATTGTTGCAAACCCATCACGTATTGCTACTAAATGTCTTTGAGCACCTATTTTAGCTGCAATCGGTACAAAATGCTCTTCCATCCAATCAAAAAATTTTTTCATAGACCTTTTCCTCCTTACTTAAATATATTTTTTATTCTTATAACTTTTAACCTTTCACTTCTCTAAAACCAAAGCTCGTCCACGGTTCTATATAATCTAATAAAAATACTTCTTCATTAACTATTTTTCCAACCACATTAGTTTTCCCACTATTTTTCATATCCTTTAATGCAACTTGAAGTTCACCTGAATATCTAGTGTATAAATCTGAATCTATTAATAAATCTCCTCTTTTTATATTTGGAGTATTAACTGCTGGAAAATGCTTATCTTTATATTTAACTCTACTTTGCGTAGACCTTATCATGTATTCTGATACATCACCTCTATTGTAATGAAATTCTTCAAGAACTATCTTTTTATCAAGTTCTGTTGCAGTTTCATCAAATTCAATATTAATTATTAATTTTTCTTTATTTATTTCACTTAATATTTTTAATTCCTGTTCTGATGCAAAAGAATTTGCTATTATTACATCATCTATAAGTCCTGTTGCTAAAAAATGTTTAACTTGTACATCTATTGGTAAGTTTCTATGCATTTCTAAAGTACATAACCCTTCTGATACAGGCCAAGGTCCATACTTAGCTTCTTTAGAATTCACAAAGGCGGCTGTTCTTAATCCAAGTTCCTTGAATTGTTTTGAACACTTAATAAAATGTTCAAGTGAAAGACCTGTATATTTATGAGGATAGAAATTATGACATCCATATAGATTATCAATATTGGATTTGTAAGATAAAATATTATCTATATACTTAGTCCCATTGCTCATATTAAGTTCTATTTTTAATCCATACTCATTAAAACTCATAATAGATTCCTCTAATCCACTAAAGCCTAAATCTAGCCTTATTCCATCTAATCCAATATCTTTAAACACTTTTAGATCATATATAGATGCCCCTAAACTTTTAAATACATTTGGATCTAAATCTGCAATCACCTCCATATTTTCTTCTTTAGCTGCATATAACATAGTTTTGAAATCACTAATTACATCTTCAGTATTTTTATCATCTACAGAAATTAAGCATGTAAAAATTCTTTTAAATCCATATTTGCCAGCTAAATGTATATACTTCACAATTTCATTTATATCTGCATGATTAGGATAGACCGAAATCCCGAGTCCTATCATTCTTTCATCCCCCATTCCATATAATAAGCTCCTATTGTTGGAGAAACTTCTTCATCTATAATGTCTTTAACATTTGTATTTTCTCTTAAATGATTCTCAAAAGCCGTTCTAAAAATTATTGAATTTCTAATAACACCTCCAACTAATGCTATATTTCAACTTTCAAATCCTAATTTCCTATATACATTCTCAGTAGTTCTTGCAAATGCTATGCTTTCATTAAGTAATATTTGAATTGATATATCATCTCCTTCTTCACTTAATTTAACAACAATAGGTGCTAATGATGCTATTTCATCTTTAGTTGATGAATAAACAAAATCAGTTATTTGATGAGCTGATTCAATATTTAATTTTTTCATAATATTTTTAGATAATCTTGATTTAGGCATTGAATACTCTTCTTCTAATATCATTCTTTTTATTGCTTCTATGGCTATTTTATATCCACTACCTTCATCCCCTAATAAACTTCCCCACCCACCACATTTAATGGTTTTATTTTTCTTAATTCCCAAAGCTACTGATCCTGTACCTGCTATAACTAATATTCCATCTTCTCCTTTTAACATAGCTTTTAATGCTATTTCACTATCATTCATAACTACACAATCTATATTAAGCTTTTCTTTAACTGCTTGTTTTATTATTTTCGAATTATTACCAACTTCGGATCCAGCAATGCCAAGATATGCACTTATAAGTTCTTCATTAGGCAAAAATTCTATTATTTCTTTTATGGAATTAACTATATTTTTCAAAGCTTTCTCTTGATTATTTAACAAATTTCCAAAACCTTTTATAGACGTTTTAATAGCTGTTCCTTCCATTGAATAAGCTGTAGCCTCTACTTTTGTACCTCCGCCATCAACGCCTATAGTATATTTCATAAAATCACCACACTTTTTTATTTTTCACATAAACAGTTTTTTAAAAACTTAGATTTTTTAATAACGATTACATTGACTTTATTACTTATTTAGATTATCATCAAATTTCTCATACATATCTATAAATTCAACAGCAAGAAATTTTACTGTCATACTTGTCATCAAATGATCTTGAGCATGTACCATAAGCAATGACACCTCTATTTTTTCTCCACTAGCTTCTTTTTGTATTAAAGATGATTGCACATTATGAGCTCTTGACATTTCTTCATCAGCTTTTTCTATTAATTTCCTAGCTTTATTTAAGTCGCCCTTTTTAGCACATTGAATTGCTTCCATTGAATAACTTCTAACTTCCCCACTATGAACTATAAGATTCATTATTATTTCTTCCATATAGTTTCTCCCCTTTTTTTGATTATTTATTATCTATAAGTTCTAAAGCCCTTGCTAGTACCTTCTTTCCATTCATTGTTCCATAATCAATAGTGTTTATAACTTCTACTGGTATATTCTTATCAGATAGGCTTTTTTGAAATTGTTTTAATAAAAATCTAACTTGTGGCCCTAATAATAAAATATCAATATCATCTATATGATCTTTAACCTGTGCTTCTCCTGTTGCTTCTATACTACATTCAATTCCATCATCTTTTGCTGCTGCTTGCATTTTTGAAACTAATAAACTAGTAGACATTCCTGCACAACAAACTAACAATATCTTTTTCACTTAAAATCCTCCTTTAAATTTACAGTTTTATATTACAGTTTTAAAACATATTCATTCTTGTTTACTATTTTTACCTTACACCTTTATATTAAGCAATAATCATGCCAAAACTTATATCAAAGAAATTTTTCCTTAAAATCATATTTTTCCTATGTTTATAGTCTATTCTCATATTGTAAAACTCTCAAAAAAAGTGTGTAAAATCAATTACACACTTTCTCATTTTTACACTCTATATAAAGTTAACTCCTTATATCACAATCTACAGTTAAGTTATAACTAATATTTACACTATATTTTCTACAACCATTCTAACTATATAAGCTAACTCATAATCACCAATTTCGATATTATAATTATTTTCTAAAACACTTAAACTTTTTCTAATAATCAAAAACTCTTTTAAATACTTATATCTATATTCTTCTAATTCATTAAACTTAGTCTGATTCATTCCATGTTTTAGTTTATCTATAAGGAAACTTATATGAATTAAAATTCCAATTTGTATATCATGTTGAATTTTAACATTCAAACTCTCTTCTATATCTCTTATCATATTTCTAATGTCACTAATTAAAGCCATACAATTAATTTCAGTTATTTCATTTTCTAATGCTTTTCTTACTTTTAAGAAATCACTTTCTATTTCAATTAAATCATCTAACTGCTTTATTCCATATTCCATAAAAACATCCTGTGCAGATACAAATGGTACTCCTTCAATAAATATATTTATAGTTCCAACCACAGCTAATATTATATATTTTTCTTTCAATGTACTTACTTTTTTTAAGAAATCCTCTTTATCTAAAATATCAAGAGAAATAATACTAACCTTTTCTATATTTTTCAAACTACAACTTATTCTTGTTTTTATTCTTTCCGCTGCACCCTCTCCTGTAAAACAAGTTGTAATTATTATAAATTCTTTATGGTGGCTATAATATTCCTTAGACATTTGTATTGAAGTTCTTCCTATTTCTTGACATGAACTATAAATAGAATCTAAACTTCTTCCATTTAATGCTTTCCTTCCTGCCTCTATAACAGTTAATGTTGTTACCATGTCTACTGTCTTAACTTTAATACCTAATTCATTACTAATAATACTTCCAAAATTAATCAATGACCCCATGTCCACCAATATTAATAATCCTTTTTCAGTATTCATTTCTTTAATTTTTTCTTTAGCCTTTTTAAACATGACCTCTGCCTTCATTGTTAATGGCATATCTAATGATTGTATATATTCTTCTCCTATAAGTGTATTAGCTACTTCAGCAATGCTGCTGGCTGTGCTTCTTCCATGCATCATAACAAGTACACTAACTTTTTTTTCTACGTATTCATTAACAACATCTTCACATGCCGATAAAAACATAGTTACATAACCAATCTCGTCTAAAGGAACATCTACATTAAATTCTTTTTCAATAATTTTAACTATATCCATAGCTACATTAAATTCTTCTCTATATTGAACTCTAATAATATTAAGTTTAGGATGATATATCTTTTTTCCACAAGTAATTCTCTCAATACTCCCTTGTAAATGTAGTGAAAGCCCAAAATAAACTCTTTGATTAAATTCTCTGTTTAATTTTTTAGAAGCTATGGATAACATACTTTCAACAACTCTTATTATTTTTAATCCAACAATCTTAGAAATTTCTTCTTTTTTTAAATTTGTATTTATTGTATTTATATACTTTTTAAAATACTCTTCAAAATCAATATTTAAAATATTATTAATACTTTCTTCATCAATTCCTTGATTCTTTAATAATTCCACCTTATTTTCTATTATTGAATAAAAGCTCTTATTTTTATCATTATTAGATTCACCAATTTCTAATTCAAAATTTCTTTCAAAATTATCTTTACTTGAAAATCTTAAAATATCAGTAATATTTTTAACTATAACCTCTATTTCTTCCCTATGTTCTTGAATTTTCATTATTCCTTTTTGAACTCTAGGCTGTAATTCTTCTTGATCTACTAAAATATAATTGCTTTTGTTTATTTTATAATTTAAAAATGCCTTAGCACACGAAAGTTGAACATCACTTTTTAATTGTCCTATATTGTTAGGACAATCATATAGCAAAAAGGATATTATTGAATTTTTACTTACATATATACTTTTACCAAGTCTTAATGATTCTGCTATTATAAATTCACTTAAAAGCCTATATCTTTCTTCTAGCATTCTCTCCCTAAGTGGTGGTAATACTATTGTCATTGGAATTCTTCTAGTAAATGTCTTTAATAAAAATGATTCAGGTGATTCTGTTGTTGCTGCTATAATTTGTACTTCTGCTCTTATTTTCTTTTCTGTATCGCCTAAAGCTCTAAAATAGCCTTTATCAATAAAAGTAAATAGCATTTCTTGTCCTTGTGGAGACAATCTATGTATCTCATCCAAGAAAAATATTCCACCATCTGCTTTTTTTAATAAACCTTCTTTATCACTATCAGCACCAGTAAATGCGCCTTTTTTTATTCCAAATATTTGCCCAATAACTAGTTGAGGGTTATCAGCATAATCTGCACAATTAAATCTGACAAATGGTGCATCATTCAATATCATGTTAGACTCTTTTGCAAAGTAATACATAACTTCAGCAAATAATGATTTTCCAACACCAGTTTCACCTAATATTAAAGTGTTAAGTCCTCTAGGTGGATATAATATAGCTGCTTTTGCTTGTTGTATTGGCAATTTTAGTGAATGTTTTGAACCAACAAGCATCTCTAAACTATCTTTTTTATTAACTATTCCCTCTTTACTATTTTCGCTCAAATCATTATTTTGTTTTATTTTTATACTACTATATACAACTGGTCTTCCATCCTTTTTATTCAATCTTTTATCCTTATATAGTTCATTTAAATATCTACTTACATTAGTTCGATCTAATTCCATATATAAACTTAACTGAGCCGCTGTTACTCCTTTTTCACTTTTACTTTCAAGCTCTAGTAGTTTTTTCATAACCTCTTCTTTTCTAGTTATGTTAACCATTATAATCCCCCCTTCCTATATAAAATTTAGTTTCTTAATATTAGACTTTATTTTAATATAGTCTATATATTCATACATGAAGCTGAACAAAATACTTGACTTCACACATAAAAAACTATTCAAAATGTTTTTTTATTCTGAATAGTTTTCCATTGTCAATTAAATAAAACGTGTTATCTATAAACTTTTATACAACCTAGCTACACTCTATACTATACATAATACTTACAGAATCATTGATAACAATTTATAACCTTTAGTTTTTATAAGCTCTGTATAAATATAATAATTATGCTTGTACTAAAATACCACTAGTTCTTAAAGTATAGCGTCTCCTTTAAATTGAGGTAAATACTTTTTATGTGCTAAAAGTAATTCATCTAATACTGTCTTTGCCACATTACCACTTGGAACTAATGGATTTATTATAAAAGCTTGTAATGCTTTATTATAATCACCACTAATTGCTGCTAAAATGGTTTCTTGTTCCATAGATTTCATTAATTGAAGAATTCCTCTTGATGATGCATCTAACTGTCCAAAACATATTGGTTCTGGACCATGTGATGTTATTATACTTGAAACTTCTGCAACAGAATCATATGGAAGATCTATAATTGCTCCTTTGTTTAAAGTACTCACCACCATAATATTTCTTTTATCGTTAAATATTGAACTTATAACTTCACATGCTGAATCGCTATAATAAGCTCCACCTCTTTTAGTTAATTGTTCTGGTTTATAATCTAAATTAATATCTTTGTATAATTCAAATAATTCCTCTTCTGTTTTTTTAACAACCTCAGCTCTTGTTTGTCCCTTTGAAAAACTTTTCAGTTCTTCATTTAGCATATCATCTGTAGCATAATAGTAATTATGGTATGGACACGGTAATAATCCTAAATCTTTTATTTGTTCATATATAAATTTTGATTCTTTAATATTTGCTACTACCGCTTCATTATTTGAATCCTCATTAATTGGATTATATAATAATTCTATTAATTCTTTTGTTCTTTCATTTCCACAACTATCCCATACCCTATGATAGTGAAAATGATTTATTCCTCCAAACTTAAAAAATAAATCTTCTTCTTCAAGTTCTAATGCTTTACTATCTTGTTTTATACAATTTATAGGTACATTACACAATCCAATGGTTTTATTAAAGCCCCCATATTTAATAGCAGCTTCAGTTATCATACCTGCTGGGTTTGTAAAATTTATAAGCCATGCATTTGGACATAATTCTTTTATATCTTCAATTATTTCTAAAATAACTGGAATTGTCCTAAAGGCCTTAAACATGCCACCTGCACCATTGGTTTCTTGTCCCATTAGTCCATGACTTAAAGGAATTCTTTCATCCTTTATTCTTGCATCCAAAAGGCCCACTCTAAATTGAGTTGTTACAAAGTCAGCATCCTTTAATGCCTCTCTTCTATTTAAAGTTAAATTAATTTTCCAATTTAATTTAGCTGCCTTAACCATTCTTTTAGCCATAGCACCAACAATTTCTAACTTTTCTTTTCCATCTTCAATATCTACAAGCCAAATTTCTTTAATTGGAAGTTCATTACTACGCTTTATAAATCCTTCAATTAATTCAGGAGTATAACTTGAACCCCCTCCAATAGTAACTATTTTTATTTCTTTTTTATCCATATTTTTAACCTCCAAAAATTATTTGTTAAACAATATGAATATGTTTACACAATTGCTGAATTAGCATTTTAAAACATAAAATACTACTATTTATTTTAAATATCTTGTAAGGTATATTTTTAATCATTCATTAAATTCAGCAATCTTTTAGTAAAACTGTATGTATTATTAAAATTAATGTTTTTTTTACTTTATTTCTAACTTCATCAGGCAATTCACATTTTAATGTTCTTTCTAATAATTCCTTATTTTTTATTCCATTTGATATTATATAATCCTCTATTAAATTCACTTTTTTCTCTCTATTTGGAATTAACTGATATATAACGTACCAATCCTCTAAAGAAGTTAATGGTATATTTACTCCATTTATATTCTTAAATTCTGAAATTGACTTATTATCAAAAGTATATTTAAATACTCCACCATTATAATTAATGTTTAATCCAGCCATGACATCAATGTCAATTCCATTCACAACATATTCATAAAAGTATTTTGTAGAATATGTCTTTGACTCTTTCCTTTCTTTCTTTTCTCCAATACTTTTTAAAATTTTATCAACTCTTTCAATATCATTTGTGTCTACTAAAATATCAATATCATTAGGATGATCTGCAAGTCCATAACTATTTAATAAAATAGATGCTCCTACACCCCATACCACTCCATTGTCATTTAAATTTTCTCCTATGTAACTTAAAGTCTTAAAAATCATTGTCCACCTCATAAGTTTATTTTTTATCTTAATTTCTTCTTGTTTGTATCAATCATATTTTTTATATATGCAAAATAACGGAGTTATTAAAATCATAATAATTAACCATAGTACATATAAAATTAATATTTTAGAACCTATCAATAATATTAATTTGTTTGCTACAAGTATTGGTGCTAGATTTAATGCATTAATTAATAAAGCTGAATACCATGTCAACTTATATTCAGTTGAACATTCTTCACATTTTATGTTTTTATATCCTTTAACTCTCCATACTGATGTTACTATTTCTCTGTATTTAAACTTACGATTACAGTATTCACATCTATTTCTCATATAACACTCCTAAAAACTTCTTATATTCAATCCAGTCTCCTTAGATAAATACCCAAAAATACAATTAAAATTTTAATTAATAAAAACCCTTATTTTTTTATATTTCTAAATTTTTTAACATATAATGCATATCCAAGAACAAAAATTAATGTTGTTAATATTGTTATAAATGGATTTTGTATTGCCTCTATCAACACCATATATACAAATAGTGGTAAGGTAAATATTACCTGAATTATAATTTGGTTTTTTTTAATTTTTTCTCTATGCTCATCTTTAAATTTTCTCTTAATCAATTTTAATATATAAAATAGACTTAATAGACTTATTGAAGTTATTAAGCAAGCAGCCATTTTATCTCCTTACAAATAATTATTTTATTTAAAATTATTATAAAAATTTAGATATTAAACTCCAAAAATTAAAGTTCCTAAATGCCAATATAAAAATAGAGCTATAATTAAAATCATATTAAAAATAATACCTACCTTCCATAGTCTATTATCTGAAAGCTTTCTTGAAATTAATGCTAAAATAACTCCTATTGAACATATATATGGAGCCAACATTAATGGCATACCTTCAAATCGTTGATATGGTGTTATATCAAAAAACCAATTAAGAATGAACATAAAAACAATTATAGGAATTCCAAGAGAAACATCCCCTAGTTTATTGCCTATATTTAATGTTGAAATTTTATTTTGCATATAAGTTTCCCCCTATGTATCTTAAATTTTTTAATACTACAGCTGATTCTTCTATATTATAATACCTTTTTGTTAAATTATAACATATTTATCTGTTTGTGTTATAATTTATCAAAAGATTAAATTTATACTTAGGAGTAATAATTATGAAAAAAAGAACCCCTTGCTTATAATGATTAAACAAAGAATTCTCTTATCTGTATTAACTTAATTAAACTAATATTTATTTTTAGAATTTTAAATGAAATTGTCTATTTACAAACTTCATATTAAAATATATAAACTATTTCAAACCTAATCTAAACTAGTAATCCTCTGCTTATTAAAACTATAATAATTAAATGAAGAGGATAAATTACATAAAACATCCATTTACTAAATTTATTACGCAAACCTAATTTGCCATTATACATAAGTATTAATATTATTGAAAATACCATCATCCATTGATAATCCCAAATAAATATTGATTCCATAAAATATTCTCCAAGACTTAATGATGATAAAATAGGTGATATACTAAATAGTATATATGCTATGGACATTAGTATCTTCTTTTCTTTTAAGAAATAAAATATTAGTGTCATTCCTAAACCATATACAGATGCTTCTGTAAAAATCATTAATATTCCAATTATTACACTACACAATATTCCAATCCAATAACCCTTTCCTTCCTGTTTACATTTTTTAGTGTACTCTATCATGTTCATAAGCGCTACTGCTAATCCTAATGATAAAAATATATTATTATGAATATTAAATGTAATATCAATAAGAATCATTATAATTCCAAATACAAATAGTCTTTTCATATAACTAATTCTACTCTTAGTCTTAAAAAATCCTTCTACTATTAAGTAAAAGAATATTGGTGCTGCAAGTTTTCCTAAATATCCAAACCATATAGGAATATTTACCCCATTTACTGGTCCTATATAAGTATAAATGTGATCTAATATCATAAATACTAAAGCTATTACTTTTAATTGAAATGAGTTAAACATAAATCATCTTCTCCTTTATTATATTCTACATAAATTATTCTAAATCGAATTAATAAAATCACATATTTAAATATCTTTCATTTGCATTACATTTTTGTAAGATAAATTTCTATTAAATCTGCATATATTTCTATTAATTGTCCATATTCTAAAATATATCTTATTATTTTTGGATTTCAGTCATTAAAGATATGTTATGCGAATATATATTTAATAAATTACAATTAGAGAGGATTTATTATGATTAAACATTATTTTGATTTTGATAATTTAACCGATAAGTTAATTCACATTTTATATGTAGCAAAAATAGAAGATGCTTTAGGCTTGGTTATTGTTGAATTAACAAACTATTATGGAGAAAATACTATTAAAGATTGTATAAACATATGTAAAATCCGATATCCTTATATATTTAATTAAATCTCTTCCTTATAATTAAGATTAAATCCTCTCATATAATATATAAAAAATTTGGGCTACATCTTAAAAATATTAAATATTCTTAAGATGTAGCCCGCATTCGTAATTTTAATTAATAACCTGCCATTTCATTATACACTTTTTAGCTAACCGCATACAATAGTATATTTATAAAATATTTTCTTATTATAGTTATTCAGCTAAATTTTAAGGTATATGGTAAATTTATTATTTAAGTTCTAATAATTTAAATGCTTTTTCTTCCTCTACTGGTTTAGAGAATAAAAATCCTTGAACATAATCTACATTCATTTTATTTAATTTTGCTAATTGTTCTTCTGTTTCCACGCCTTCAGCCACTATTGGTAAATTTAATGAATGAGCTGATGCAATAATTAATCTTAAAAGCTTTATATATTCTTTTTTTACATTCATTCCACTAATAAAACTCTTATCTATCTTTATTAATGATAGAGGCATATTTACAATATAATTAAGAGATGAATAGCCTGTACCAAAATCATCTAAACTAATTGTAACTCCCATATCCTTTAGCTCTTTAATCTTCATTATATTTTCTTCTATATTCTTAACTAGTACAGTTTCTGTTATTTCTATTCCAATGCAATCAATATATACACCAGTCTTATTAATTATTGATTTTACTTTCTTTATAAAATCTTTTTCCATTATTTGAATCGCAGATATATTGATTGAAACTACTATCTTATCTTTTCTATTTTCATTTATTTTTTTTGCAAATTTACAAGCTTCACGCATTATATAGTAACCCATATCTATTATCAAATTACTACTTTCCATAACTTCTATTATTTTTATAACAGGAACGTTTGCATATTTTTTGCTTTTCCATCTAAATAGTGCTTCAAATCCTTTTAGTTTTCTATCTATTGTATATTGTGGTTGATAAAATACTTTTACTTCATTTTTGGCTATTGCATATTTTAAATCTTTTTCTATATTTAAAGTTAAGTTTTTTTCTGCTTCTAATTCCTTAGTGTATTTCATAAATCTATTTTTGCCTAATTCTTTAGATTTGTACATTGCAAGATCTACCTTTACAAGCAACCTATTTATATCTGATATATCATCACCTATTGCTATGCCTATACTAACAGAAAAATCATGTTCTTTATACATATGTATTTTTTCTAATATTTTTTCTGCTTTATCACAGATTATATTTTCATTTTCTACGCCCTTAAAAACAGCTAAGAATTCATCTCCACCAAACCTACATATAAAAGCATCATTGCAAATTTTCTTAAGTTCATTTGCTACATGTACAATTACTTTATCACCAAAATTATGGCCATAATAATCATTAATATCTTTGAAATTATCAATGTCTACAAGCATCATACCTATATTGCTATAATCACTTTCATTTTTCATGTAATCATATAAAGCTGTTCTATTAGATATTTGCGTTAAAGCATCTGTAAAAGCTTGCTTCTTTATTTTCCTTTGTGCTTCCTTAATATCTGTAATATCTATAAGTGCGCTAGTAATTCCTATTACCTCATTCCCTATATCCAATACAGGTGTTTTATAAATTTCCACACTTCTAATTTCATTGTTAATTTTAATATCAGACTCAAATTTTCTAGTTTCTTTTGCTTCCATAACCTCTTTATTTTGACTATAAATATCTTTTACAATATCTTCTCCAAAAAATTCATGGGGTATTCGCCCTATTAATTTATCCATACTTACACTAAAGTAATCTGCAAATTTTTTATTTCCATTAACATATTTTGCATTTATATCAGTTAACCATACCGGAAATGGTAAGTTGTCCATAAGCATTTGTAATTTAGCATCTTTGTTTTTTAAATCAGTAATATCTCTCGCAATACCTATAGTACCTATTACTTCATCAAATTCATTTATTACCGGTGCCTTATACATATTAAATTGCTTAAATCCCTTTTCTCCAGGAATTATTTCATCAAAAACTACTTGAGTTCTTTTATTCATTACTTCTAAATCAAATTGTCTGCACCGATCTCCTACCATACCACTCCATACATAGTGATCCCCATTGCCCTTTATCTGATTCATTGTTTTTCCACTATGCTCCATAAACTCGTTATTTACTTTAATATAATTACTGTCTTTATCCTTAAACCAAGCCATAAAAGGAGTATTATTTAACAATGCATCAAATTGAATATCTTTTATCTTAGAATTTGTTTGAGCTTTCATTAACTTAATTTGATTACTAATTCTTAAATCTATTTCATCAAAGCTAAATGGTTTTAATATATAATCATCTGCTCCAATTTCTATATACTCTTTTAAATTCATAATGTTCTCTTTATCTGTACATATTATAATTCCTAATTTAACCTTTAAAAATTCATTTTTTAGTTTTTTTATAGTTCTAATAACTTCTTTATTTCCTATATTAGTATCTATTATTACTAAATTTACATCTAACTTAATAACTTCATCTATACTTCCATGTATTGAAAAATCTAATCCATTTTCTTCAGCTTTATTAGCTATTTTTGAAAATTTTTGTGCACTACTAGAGACTATAACTAGTTGTCTTTTATCCATCCGTGAATTGCCTCCTAATATATCCTATAATCAGTAGTATAGCATAATGAAATAAAATATTCCTTAATATCCTATTTTTTTCTTGATTTATAATAAAAATGCATACCTTGTTAAAGTATGCATTTTTATCTTGTATTTAAAATATTAAATTTCTTTTTACCAAATAACTATTATATTACTTCCCAACTTATTCTCTATATTTTTTAATTTTTTCATCCATGGTTACGCCATCTCTTTTATAATCAATCTTGATCATTGAAATAACTCTAGCTGCACCCTCTTCTACACAGATTTCCTGTGCTTTTTTTACAATTTCAAGAAGAAATTCTAATTCACCTTCCATTGTTGTTTCCATTGGACCCACTTCGTATTTTACACCAGTAGATTCTATATATTCTATAACCTTATCCACTACTGGGTAAATCATCTCTTCTGGAACACTTGGTACCACTTGTAAACTTACATTACATAATGACATTTTAACTCCCCCTATTATTGTTTTTATTATTAATTATGTTTTATTCTTTAGGTATACCCATCATGCCTTTAAACTAGAGTATCATATAAATTCCATAGATTTTCAAGATATATAATTTCCGAAAGAATAAAAAGCATAAAATCATCTAACTCCGACAATTCTATGCTTACTATTTTTATATTATACTTAAATAATACATTTTGCCTATGTTGATATTATTAAAATCTGGTTAGCTATTTCTCTATCCTATTATAAATTAACTATATATTTTTTCACATATGTTGTCAATATAGGCACTAATTTTTATTAAGTTAATTTTCTCACTTTATTTATTGTCCCATTAAATTCCTTTGTATAGAGTGTCTGTTCTTCAATGGTATTTCCTGATCCTTCAATTTCTGTTTTTATATCTGATATACGTTTCACTATTTCTTGAACTCCTATGTTTGTCTGATCTACAGATTCTCTTTTGTTTTTACTCGAACCATTATCCCCATCACTATCTCCCGAAAAAGTTTCCATATTACTTTCTAAATCATTCATTAAATTATTAATATTTAACATAATCATGTCTAAGTTATCTACTATAACCTTATTTTTTAAAGATTTCTTATTCACTATTTTAATTAGATTCTCTCCCAAAGCAGTAATATAGTAAATTATAATTATAATTGCATTTAAAATCACAAAAAAATTTAACATATTAGAATATGAATAGTATTCTCCTAAAATGCTTGTGGGATTAACTAAAAATAATATTAAAATACATATATCTAAAACAAATGCATCTACAACTAATATTTTTTTATTAAAGTACAATGCACCACATATAATGCCGGCTCCAAAAACCAATGTATCAGATGCAGTCGTTTGTTCATTAAAATTTGCAAACAATAGATATCCAAAATTTGAGAGTATTATAGCTAAACTAAAAGCTGTGGCTTTTATGATGTCCTTTACATTTGAAAAATATATTATAACTGAAACTATTATTATTGTTATAAATGGTAATAAATCATCAACGTTTAATTTAAAATTAAGCATTGAAATAGTCGTTAAACTCATAAATAAACATATAACAATTATAGTTATATAATTTACTTTATGTATAGTTCTAATATCAAAGCTCCAACCATTCCCCATATTAACCCATCTCCTAATTAACTTAATTTTCCATAGTATTTTATATTATCGTTATTAATTCACGCAACTTTAGTAATCGTTATCATTTTTTCAGAATAAATTATAAATAGGCTGTCACAAAATAAATTATTATATAAAAATATTTTAAAATAGCTCCTAATATATTATAAATGATTAAGCATTCAAGTAAAATTTTGTTATAAAACAGAAAATAGATATCTCATAATGCATAAAAATTCAATATGAGACATCTATTTAATCTTAAATACTATTCACTTATACTTCATAGTGTATTTATTTGTTATAATTATACTATTACGATTAAATAGCTATAAAAATCTCATATTTATTTAATTTTATTTTTATTAGATAAGTTTTCTTGATATTTTTTAATTTCTTCTCCATCGCTAAGATTTATTACAGATATTGAAATTAATATTTCACGTCCATTCTTTTATACTTTCTTATAGTATTTGAAAAATATATAATCATATTCATAACTTATATTAAACTATCAATATTTTATTTTTTTATATACAATAACTCCCAAAGCATCAGCTAGTGCCCATCCTATAGGTATTGACCACCATATCCCACAAGCACCTAACAAAGTTACTGAAAGTACATATGCTAAACCTACTCTAGTTCCCAACGATATTACTGTTAATATTATTGATATCTTTAACATCCCTAACCCTCTATATAAACCATAAAACATAAATAGGAATCCTATTAATACATAAAAAACAGCTACAACTGATATATATTGAACTCCTAATTTTATAATCTCTTCTTCTTTTTCATCTACAAATAATAACATTATATTTTTTGAAAAAACAAGTATTAAACTTGAAGTAACCAAACAAAATGTAATTATCATTTTAACAGAACTTATAATTCCTTTTTTTATTCTCTCAAACTTTTCTGCACCTTTGTTTTGTGCAACATAAGTAGAAAAAGCATTACCAAAATCTTGTACTGGCATATATGCTATTGAATCGACCTTCACTCCTGCTGCAAATGCTGCCATAACAGTGACCCCAAATGTATTAACCAATCCCTGCACAATTAATATACCAAAATTCATAATAGATTGTTGAATTGAAGTTAAAATAGAATACTTAGCTACTAATTTTAGTATATTTTTATCTAACTTTAAATCTTTTTTTGTAAATCTAATAAATGAAAGTTTTTTATAAACATATATACAGCTTAATAGCGCTGAAATTCCTTGAGCAATGATTGTAGCTAAAGCTACACCTTTAACGCCTAAATTAAAATTAATAACGAACACTAAATCTAAAATAACATTTATTATTGAAGATATTATCAAAAAATATAGTGGTCTCTTAGAATCTCCAACTGATCTAAGCATTGCTGTTGCTAAATTATAAATAAAAGTAAATCCTAAACCAGATAATATAATAATTAAATAAGCTTTTGAATCCATTATAAGTTCCTCTGGCATATTAAATATGGTTAGTAGAAAATCTATTGAATTTAAAGAAAGAACCATTAAAATTAATGTGATTGCTCCAATAAATAGAAATGAAGTAATTGAAACAATTTTAAACTTATCTTTTTCATTTGAACCATAAAACTGTGCTAATATAACATTCGCCCCCATAGCTAGTCCTATTATTATAGATGTTATAAATACTACTATAGAAAAAGAAGAACCAATAGCAGCCAAAGCATGTGCTCCCACAAATTTACCCACAACTATTGTATCTACTAAATTATAAACTTGCTGAAATATGTTCCCCAAAATCATAGGTAATGCAAATTTAAAAATTAATTTGCTTGGATTACCGGTTGTCATATCAATCATAAATAAAACCTCTTTTACACCTTATTTAATGTTAAAATCTTAAATGCACTAATTTTATTTTTTAATTAATTATTCTTATATATGTAAGTTCTTAAAATTTAGAACTTTCTAAATTCTTCATTTAACCTTTTCAATTTAAAATTACTCAATTAATAATTTTTATAAAATAAATTATCATTCTATAACTAAAAATAAGCCTATAAGCATAAATTGATTGAATGCTTATAGACTTATAGATTATTATGTAATTTTTATAATCTTAGTTCATATCTTCAATTTCATTCATTAAATTATCACAGTATACTTTAACAAAAACTACCTTCAGATAATCACCTTCTGGATACTTATCTGAAACTGCAAAATCATCTGGTAATGTATGTTCCTCAAGAATGAAATATTTTTTATTACTTTCTAAAAATGCTTTATCAATAAACTTCTTAAATTTATTCATATTAAATGTAGAACAATTAGTAGAACAAACTATTACACCCTCATCTTCAGTAACATCAATAGCACTCTTAACTAAATCTTTATAGTTACTTGCTGCACTAAATGTATTATCTTTAGAAGTAGCATAACTTGGAGGATCTAATATAACTACATCAAATTTTTTGTTATCTTTTTTAGCTTCCTTAAAGTAATGGAATATATCTTCTACAATAATTTCATGATTATTTGAATCAATCTTATTTATTTCAAAATTTTCAATAGTCTTTTTTAAACTTCTACCTGCCAAATCCACACTAGTAGTTATAGCCCCTCCCATTGCTGCTGCCATTGAAAATGCTCCTGTATATGAAAAAGTATTTAATACTCTCTTACCATTAGAATAAGTATTCTTTATAGATTTTCTAACATCCTTTTGATCTAAGAATACTCCAACCATAGCACCATCATTTAAATAAATTGCAAAATTCACGTTGTTTTCTTTAACAACCAAAGGTTCTGGCGCTTTTTGACCACAGTAATAGCTATCTTCGTCTACAACCATTCCATTATCTTCAAATCTCTTCTTTTCATATATTCCTTCAAATGAAACTAAAGATTTTATAGATTTTATTATATACTCCTTGAATGCATACATGCCTTTGCTATACCAAGTTATAAGATAATATTCATCAAAATAATCTATAGTTAATCCACCAATTCCATCACCGCTACCATTAAACACTCTAAAAGCATTTGTATCTTTAGAATGATATAATTTCATTCTTTTTGAAAAAGCATTTCTTAACTTATCATAGAAAAACTTATTATCAAAGTTACACTTTTTGCTATTACTTAAAACCCATCCACAACCCTTGTTTTGTTTTCCATAATATCCTTTTGCTAAAAATTGTTGCTTACTATCTACTAGAGTAATAATATCTCCTTCATTTTTTAACACTCCTGGATTTTCTAATGTTTCCTCTGATATTAATGCATATTTATTGCTATATTTCTTTACATATTCATTTTTAACTATAACTTTTAATTCTTTCATTTGTTATCCCTACCTTAAATTAATACTTATATTATATATTTATCTTAATTATATAGCAAAGATTTTTAATTTGTATAATTAATAAAATGGTTAAATTAACATATTCCATTACTATTGACTCTAAGGCAACACTATGTTTTAGTATAATATAGTATGAATTTTAAAATTATATTAATTAGAATAAGAATATTATTGTTTTAATTAATAAAAGGGGTTAATAAGATGGTAGAAACACATAGGAATTCTTTAATTGATAATAGTAAAGGTATATTAATTTTTCTGGTAGTCTTAGGACATAGCTTAGAATTCTTACGAAAGGATCATGATATTGTTAGAATTATGTATACCTTTGTTTATCTTTTTCATATGCCAGTGTTTGTCTTTATATCAGGATATCTTTCTAAAAATATAGAAAAGGGACGTAAAAATGCAGTAAAAACTTTATTTATACCGTTTCTATTTTTTAACACAATATGGAATTTAGTAGAGATGTATTCTCAGTATTTACCTGGAAATAACGTAGGTGAAATTACAAATATAACTCTATTTTCATTTTTTACTCCTGGATGGGCATTATGGTATATATTTTCAATGTTCCTTTGGAAAATATTTTTACCAGACCTTTTAAAAATTAAAAATATATTTATAATCAGTATTATTGTAGGAATAGCAGCTAGACTTTTTAGTGAATTGGGGACATTTATGGCTCTTTCACGTACACTTGCATTTACTCCATTCTTTCTAGCTGGATATTATACAAGTGAAAAAAAATTACATGAATTAAGAAAATTTGGACAAGTCCCTTCTATATTAATTACTTGTATGGGAATTACACTTGCTATTCTATTTGTTAAACTTTTTAATATTCCTGGTGAATTTTTATGGGCTGATCGTTCATATAACCATTTTGAAATAGGTATGATAAAAAGTATTATTCTTGCCACTCTAAATTATGGAATTGGCTTTCTGTTTATATATGTATTTGCAAATTTAGTACCTAAAAAAGAAACTTTTTTATGTAAATTGGGAAGAAATACTTTATCCGTATATTTGCTACATACTTATTTTATTGGCGCTGTATTAGTAATATGTTCTTTTATATCAAGTGATATAATTAAATTTATAATTATTATATCAGGTACTTTTATTATTACATTTTTACTTTCACGAGATGTTGTAGCTATTAGATTTAATTGCTTCTTAAATGGTCTTAATAAAAAAATATTTGCTAAAGAAAAATAAAAATATAAAATGGTGTTGCAGTTAATTTTGAATAAACTTGTAAAATAAAAGTAAACATTCAAAAAAATAATCTTTTTAATGAATATTATGATTATAGAATTTCTTACTTGCTTAAGAAACTCTATAATCACTTCTAACATTAAATGCCAAAGAAGTCATACACAAGCTTTCCATCTTACTTCCGTTATTCAAAGCTTTATTAATTGCATTAAATAATGAACTTTTAAAAACAATATTCATTATCTCACTATTTTGATAATATCCACTTTTAATAGTCCTTTCAACAATATCATATATTAAATTATAAGACATAAGCTGTTCTTTAAACAATTTAATTTTTTCATTTCCTTTTAGTAATATAATTTTATCTGAATACTTCACTTCTGGAAATATAAATTCACAAAAAATTTCTGGTATAAAACAAAATAACTCAGTAGTTAAACTATTGTCTGCACAAAAATTAAAAATCTGGTTATATAAATTATTATATTTTTCTACCGAATCACATTCTTTATATAAATCCAATGCTTTCATAATAATATTACTTACATGAATTTTGGTGAAATTATATGGTACATATGTATTATCTCCTTGAATTAAAATAAAGATTTGTTTTTCAGAATACAATGCTTCTTGTATTTTCCATTCTTTAATATGTTCATTAATAATCTTACTTAGACTAATATTAACTATTCCATTGATTCTGCATTCACAGTTTATTGAATTACCAGTTTTAGATGAATATATTTTTATATAATAAACTCTTTTATTTCCTAATCGCTTTTTTATTTCTTCTCCCAACAGCTCCCAATAATCTATTTTCTTCCCTTCAACTCTTCTTCCTTGAGCTGTTAAACAACTTTTATAAAGTGTAAATTCATTTATTTTGTCATAATATTTTATGTTTAATTTATGACCATCTTTATTCTTTAATGCATTAGTTATTCCACATAATGATGATAACGAAAAACTAGATACTGCATGTTCAATTGCTGCATTAATATGATTTCCAACCCCTGCTACGCATTCAAGTAGATCTTCATCAAAAATTTTATGCTTAAGCACAAATATAACTTGAATAAATCCTTTATTTACTTGTGATACATGAGCTTCTATTGTTAAATCTATATCCTTAATATATAAATTATCATTTTTTATTTCACTATCTTTTGTTACATTTTTTAGTACTCTAATAACTTTTTCATCATTAGTTAAATTTATATTGCTTTTTACATCATCATTATTAGTCTGTACATTTCTTATATTTTTCCTATTAAATATCTTTTTGAATATTTTCATTTGATTATCTTTCCTTTTAATTTAAATTTTAGTAGTTTATTTTTTAAACATAAGTTTTTGCTTATTCTTTTTGTGATTTCATCTTTCTTTCAAAAAAATTAAACATATACGCTCCTTCACTTTGCTTAATTTTTTTCTTATTATCTTTAACATGTAAAAATAATATGCTAAGTCACACTTTAATATCGGATTATTTTCCCATTACTTTATATTTATACCTATTTTTATAACTAATACTTATATAAATATATAATTATTTATATAAAAAAATAAAAAAATTCCTAATGATTAGCAAAAATATCAGTAGGAATTTTATATAATTTGTATTATTTATACATATTATGGTATAATACTTGAGATTTTATAAAATTTTATCTAATTATACTTATTAAGGTAATTGAATGATGCTATAAATTACTTTGAAAGTATAAAAATATTAAAACTAAGAGGTGTAATAATGAAAAAACGACTTTTTACAATACTTTGTGCTCTAGCTTTAAGCTTTAGTCTAAGTACAGAGTGTTTTGCTAGTATTCCCTCGTCTACTGAAAACTTAAATGAGATTTATTTAAGTAAAAGTTATTCAGTTGATGAAGTTAATACTGAACAAAATAATGACAACTTAACGGAAGATGTAGCTCACGCTTCTTATGAAGAAACTAATGAAACCTTCCCTTTCAATAAGCTTAATAAATTAAGCAATGATGAAATAATTGAATTATCTTCAAAGGTTTCATGGAAAGACATTCCTGATCTTTTTAAATACAATGAAGATACTTATGAATTTTATTCTAACGAATCTCGTGTACAAGCTATAATAGATGGACTTTATCAAAAAGCTTGCTCTTTTACATCCACTGATGATAATGGAATTGATACATTAGTTGAAATTCTACGTTCTGGATTTTATTTAGGTTTCTACAATGATTCTTTAAATTATCTAAAAGATAGAACATTCACTGATAAATGTATTCCTTCTCTAATTGCTATGGAAAATAATCCAAACTTTAAATTGGGTGAAGCTGGACAAGACAAGGTAATATTAGCCTTTGGTAAACTTATTGGAAATGCTTCTTGTAACCCTGAAGTAGTAAATAAGTCTGTTTCTATTTTAAATCAATACTATGATGAAGTTAAGCAGTATCCAACTGATAAATTAAAAGCTGATGCTGTTTTAAAGATCATGAGTGAAGTAACATATGATATTAATCAATATTGCTATGACAATAATATAAGAGATGGAAAAAATACTCCATGGACTGGAACTATAGATAATTTTATAAATGTAGTTTCAAAATTTGCTTCTATCTCTGAGATAAATGATGATAATGGCTGGCTTATAAATAATGGAATATACTATACTGCTAAACTAGCTAAATATCATAGTAATCCTAGCACTCCTCATAAAGTATTAGATAATTGTTTAAGAACTCTACCTAGTACTTCCGAACAATATATTACTACTTTAGATTTATTAAAGAGTGACTTTGATTCTAAGGACTCAAACGGTAATAACATTGATGTAGACAATATTATTGAGGATAAAAAAAATACTTTTTTACCTAAAACATATACTTTTGATGATGGAAAAATGATAATTAAAGCTGGTGATAAAGTATCAGAATCTAAAATTCAAAGGCTTTATTGGGCTTCAAAAGAAGTAAAAGCTCAATTTCATAGAATAATCGGAAGTGATGAACCATTAGAAACAGGTGCAGCAGATGATGTATTAACTATGGTTATTTATAATAATCCTAAGGAATACAAACTTAATAGAACTTTATATGGTTATTCTGTTGATAATGGTGGCATCTATATCGAAAATATTGGGACTTTCTTTACATATGAGAGAACCCCTAAAGATAGTATATTTAGCTTAGAGGAACTGTTTAGACATGAATTTACCCATTACCTTCAAGGTCGTTATTTAGTTCCTGGTTTATTTAATCAAGGTGATTTTTATCAAGGAAATAACACAAGACTTACTTGGTTTGAAGAAGGTTCTGCTGAGTTCTTTGCCGGTTCAACTAGAACTGAAGTATTACCTAGAAAATCAATGGTATCAGCTATAGGTGAAAATGAAGAAGAAAGACTTAGTGCAAATAGTTTATTCCATTCTTCTTATTCTGATGGATGGGACTTCTATAATTATGGCTATACTTTTACAGACTATATGTACAATAGTAATAGACCTTTATTTAAAGATTTAGTAGATTCAATGAAATCTAATGATGTTCAAGGTTATGATTCTATAATCGAATCTTCAAGTAAAGATACAAATTTAAATAAAAAATATCAAAAACATATGGACAAACTAGTTGATAATTATAATAAATATACTATTCCTTTAGTTTCTGATGACTATATGAAAAAATGTGGTAGTAAAAACTTAGAAATAGTAAAAAAAGACATTGAAAATGCTATAGGATTAAGCAATTCTGAAATAGTACAAGAAAGTTCTGACTATTTCAATACGTATACTTTAAAAGGAACTTATAAGTTAGATTCAAATAATGGTGAATTTAATAATTGGAGTTTAATGAACGAAAAAGTTAATAATGCTTTAGAAAATTTAAATAAACTACCATGGAATGGCTATAAAACTGTTACAGGATATTTCATAAATCCTAGAATAAATTCATCTAATGAAGTTGAATATGATGTTGTATTCCACGGATTGTTATATCATAATGATAATTTTAGTGAAGAACCTGTAATTACATTAAACGTTCCAGAACAAGGTAATGCAGGAGAAAAAATTAAATTTACTAGTGAATGTTCAACAGATGATAGTGATTTATCATATATGTGGGACTTTGGTGATGGAAACACAAGTACAGAAAAGACTCCTTTTCATATTTACAAGACATCTGATAATTATACTGTAAAGCTTAAAGTTACAAATTCTAATGGATTTGAGTCAGAAAAATATTCAGAAATATCTATACACAAAGTACTTACTGGTAATCCAGTATGTGAAAAAGAAGATAATAATCGTTTTGAAAATGCTAATGAAATTAATTTAAATGATTTAGTATCGGGTGATTTACAAGCTGATGATTCTCAAGATACCTTTTATTTTGAAGTTACAAAACCAGATGATATAACTATCACTTTAGAAAATAACTCTCAAGACAAAAATAGTTTTAATTGGTTATTATTTGATGCAGAAAACACAAATGATTACTTTGCTTTTCCAGAAACTAAAATGAATCAACTTTCAAAAACTGTTAGTATTGATAAACCTGGAAAATATTATTTAGTTGTATATCAAAATTCTAAAGAAAAAACTGATTATAAATTTGTAGTTGAAGGAAGTTTAGTTGAAACTCCTGAAGTAGATCCAGATGAAGATACTGATGACACTCCAACTGAAACACCAAGTACAGATGAAGACAATAATAAAGACGAAGCTTCTAATAAAGATAATATAAACGTCGATGAAGAAGAATACAACGATGATTTTGAATGTGCTAATAATATCTTTAAAAATCAAATAATTAGTGGAAATTTAGATTCTTCTGATAGATGTGATACTTTTTCATTTAATGCATTAACTACTGGAACTATAAATATAACTATAGAAAATTCTAATAGTGATTCTTCTACAGTTAATTGGCTTGCTTATAGCAGTGAAGATACTGATAACTATATTGGATATGCATCAGAAAATGATGGTAATAAATTTTCTGGAAAGTTCAAAGTGAATAAACCCGGAAAATACTATATAGTTGCATATGAAGTAAATGGTGCAGATTCAAAATACAAGTTAAAGGTGGATGGTGATATCGAAGCCGCTTCTGAATCTAAACCTGAGGATAAAGAAGAGATTAAAGAAGAAATAAATGATGATTCTTTTGACTCTGCAACTAAAATTAAAGCTAACGCTACTATTACAGACACCTTAAATGGTGAAGATAATAAAGATATTTATTATTTTAATGTAAATAAAAATTCTAATTTAAATATTGAATTAAATAGCCTAAGCAACTTAGGTGTAGCATGGCAACTTTTTAGTGAAAAAGATTTAGATAATTATATAGCCTATGGTTCAAAATCTGGTGATTCAATTATAGGTAATGTTAATATTGAGTCTGGCAAATACTACTTATTAATATATAAATATACTCAAGATGATGGTTCTTACACATTTACAATAAAATAAATTCTAAGAGCTAGTAGTTTAGTCTTTAATAAGATTTTACTACTGGCTCTTTCTTGCTTATACATATAAAATACATGATTACTGGTCCATTATATGCTTTATTTTCTTTAAGTTTTAATTTTTTTTCTGAATTTCCAGAATTAAATAATGGTATTTCTTCTCCTAATATAGTAGGCATTACAGATATAATATATCCATGATTATATTTTCTAATAACTGCTAATATCTAGAACCATTTGTTAAACAGGTTATATTTTAAATATAATAAAAAAAGACTATAGCCTAAACTATAGTCTTATTTATAACAATTTAAAATTATCTTCTATTTTGTTCTTTTTTAGCTCTTCTACAAGCTGCACATCTTGTTGGTTCATTATCGAATCCTTTTTCTTTGTAGAATTCTTGTTCTCCTACTGTGAATACGAATTCGCTACCGCAATCTCTGCATACTATTGTCTTATCTGTCATAATAATTCCTCCCTAATTTAAAGATCTTAATTCATTAATAATCTCTATTTACGAGAAACTATTTTAAATACAAGTCTTTATTTTAGTAGCATCTCTGCTACTCATTTATAATAACACATAACTTTAATTATTGCAACATAAAATTATTCTTTAAAAATTAATTCCTGATATTTATCTAAAAAACAAATAATATCAAAATACTCCTAATAATTCAAACTTTATCTTAAATAATATTAATATAATAAAAATTTCATAAGTTATTGTTTTTTTAATAATTTACCTTTAAAAATTTCTAATACTTTTCTATAATCTCCGATTTGTAATAGTCATTATTACAATATATATGTGTTAAAACTTTTAACTCAAAGTACTTATTATACTTTCATAACTTTTTATTACATTCATTGACTACAATACTTTTAAATGATATTATTTTACTAAAACAGTTATTATTTAAATATTGATTATTTTGTAGAGCTTGGTTGTTTTTTAAAAAATACCAAGCCTTTATTTATTTAAAGCATATTCAAAAAATAATAAACTAAATTACCCACTATTTTAGATTATTATTTTCTAGTATATGTATAGTATTAAAATATACTGATCGAAAGGATAATTATTATGAACTTTAAATCTTTAGGTATAAATGAAAATATAGTTAACATACTAAATAAAAATGGAATTAAAACTCCAACTGCAATTCAAGAAGAAAGTATCCCTAAAATTTTATCAGGTAAAGATGTTATTGGTGAAGCTAAAACTGGAACTGGAAAAACCCTAGCTTTTCTTCTTCCTATTTTTCAAAACATATCACCTGATACTAATGGAACACAGGTATTAATCCTATCCCCTACTAGAGAATTAGCTATTCAGATAACAGAAGAAACAAAAAAACTTAATGTAAATAATGACATTAATATATTAGCTGCCTATGGTGGTAAAGATATTGGAAGTCAATTAAAAAAGCTTAAACATAATGTCCATTTAGTTATTGCCACTCCTGGTAGACTACTTGATCATATTGATAGAAAAACTATTGATTTATCAAAACTAAAAACTATAGTTATCGATGAAGCTGATCAAATGCTATTAATGGGATTTAAAAATGATATTGAAAAAATTATGAAAGTAGCTTCAAAAAAGCATCAAACACTTTGCTTTTCCGCTACTATGGATTCACAAGTTAAGAAGCTTGCCTATAGATATATGATTGACCCATTATTTATAGATATAAAATCACCAACTATAGCTGTTGATAAAATCAAGCAACAAGTTGTAGAAACTACTGATAGATGGAAGCAAGATTCGCTTTGTGCTACTTTACAAGAAGATAATCCATTTATGGCAATCATATTTTGTAGAACTAAACGTAGAGCTGATGTACTTGAAATTGCTCTTCATCAAAAAGGTCTTAACTGTCAAAAAATACATAGTGATGTTCCTCAAGCTAAACGTGAGAGAATAATGAAATCTTTTAGAAATGCTGATATTCAATACCTAATAGCAACAGATGTAGCTGCAAGAGGAATTGACATTTCTGGAGTATCACATATTTACAACTATGATACTCCAGAAACTCCTGAAAGTTATATTCATCGTATAGGAAGAACTGGTCGTGCTGGTGAAGATGGTTATACGTGCATGTTCGTTGCACCAAAAGATTCAAGTCTTTTAAATGCAATAGAAACAAAATTAGGATTTACAATACCTAGACGTGAAATCTAAAAACTTTTAATTAAAATAGAACGAAATATAAATACCGTGCTTAAAAATTTAAGCACGGTATTTATATTTATAAAACTATATTCTTTTACAGTATTTTTATTGTAGGATTTCCATTTTTGTATTGTATTACATATTTATAATCACTTGTTTTAAAACAAACTTCTTTTGGTATATCAATTATAATTGCTTTTTCAAAATTTATATTAAAATTACTCATAGTATAATCAAACATTTTTATAAAATCTGAATTTAATCTATGATTAGTTGATTTAAATTTGATAAATAAGCGCCCTATATATAAGTAGCCATGATTATTACTTTTTAATGAGTATGCACTCCTGTAAATCCATCTTCATGTATATGATCAGTTCCAAGACCATTGACATGTTTATGTGTGTGCATAAATGATACTTGTAATTTTTTATTTACAGGGTTAACTCCCACATACGCATTTACACCAAATACCTCTTTTAACATTTCAGGATTTATTACTTCTTCTACTGTTCCAAAATTCTTTATCCTTCCATCTTTCATTACAATCAAATAATCACAATACATAGATGCTAGATTCATATCATGTATAGCTGATAAAGTAGTTATATTAAGACTTTTAACTAAATCCATAAGTTGTATTTGATAGCCTATGTCTAAATGATTTGTTGGTTCATCTAATATTAAAAATTTAGTATTTTGAACTAATGCTCTTGCTATTAACGTTCTTTGTTTTTCTCCACCTGATAACTCAGAAAAGCTCCTAGAACTATAGCTTTCTAAACCTACTTTTTTTAACATTTCCTTAACCATTTGTAAATCATCTTTAGAATAGTCTTCAAAAATAGATTTATATGGATATCTCCCCATCTTTACTATTTGTTCAACAGTAAAATCAAAATGAGTATTACTTTCTTGTGCTAAAACTGCAATCTCTTTTGCACAATCTTTATGTTTCATTTTGGCTAATTCTTTATTATCTAATAATATACTTCCACTTGATGGCTTATAAAGTCTATATATATTTTTAAGTAATGTAGATTTCCCCGAACCATTAGGACCTATAATTCCTACAAATGAACCTTTTTTAATGTCAAAAGATATATCTTTTAATATTTCTTTTTTATCTATGCTAAACCTTAAATTTCTAACCTTCACTTTAAACATTACTCTTTTCCTCCAAACGAATAATTTTTCTTAGAAATTAAATATAAGAAGAATGGCCCTCCAACTAATGAAGTTATTATTCCTATAGGTATTTCTATTGGTGGGAAAAGCCCTCTAGCTATAATATCTGATGCTATTAAAAATATTGCACCTATTAATGATGAAAGGGCTATAAGTTTTTTATGATCACTTCCTGTTATTGTTCTACATATATGTGGCACTACAAGTCCTATAAATCCTATAGCCCCAGTTATAGAAACTAATGCTGATGTAAGTAATGTAGCTAATATTAAAATTATAGATTTTATAAGTTTTATATTTATTCCAAGTATTATTGCGCTATCATCACCCAAAAGTAATATATCTAATGATTTAGACATTACTAATGCTCCTATCATAACTACAACTAATATAATAAATGGAAATAATAAAACCTCCCATTTTGCTCCCCCTAGACTACCAACAGTCCAAAATAGAGCACTTTTTGCTTGATTTGAATTTTCTGCTGAATATATAAGTAAGTTAGTAAGTGCCGAAAATATTGTTGATATTGCCATACCTGATAATACTAATCTTGTTGTAGATGTTGTTTTACCCATTTGAGTACCTATAGCAAAAACTAATATTCCTGATATAAGAGAACCTACAAAAGCTCCTGCTCCAACACTATTTATCCCAATTGATGACATACCTCCTAAAACTATAACAAAAACAGCACCACAAGATGCCCCTGATGATATACCCAATATATACGGTTCAGCTATTGGATTTTTAGTGACGCATTGCATAAGAACTCCACAAATCGCAAGTCCTGCTCCGCATATAGCTCCTAATAATACTCTAGGAAACCTTATTTCCCATATTATATTTTGTGTCATTATAGTTCCAACATCACTATAAACTATACCATTTGTCAATTTACTAAGTAGTACTTTATATACTTCTCCAGGTTCTATATATGTGCTACCTATTGCTATCGCTCCAACTGATGTACCTGCTAATAATACAATTAAAACTATAGCCCAATATAAAAAACCTTTCTTTTTAGAAAGGCTTTTTTTATCTTCTAAAGCTATCTCCACTACTTATTTTCTCCCAAAAAATACCCATACATTTGCTCGATAAGCTTTGGATTTCTAATACCTGGAGATAAATCAGCTAATCCTACAACATATATTTTATTATTTTTTATAGCAGATACATCTTTAAGTGCAGGATGAGTTTTCAAGAAATCTATTTTTTCTTGAACAGGTTCTCCTGCCATAAAATCAGTTATTAATATAACCTCAGGATTCTCTGCCACTATACTTTCCCAAGAAACATTTATATAAGGCTTCTTAGCATTTTTAGCAAATACATTATTTCCACCTGCAAGCTCTATTAAATTATTAGCAAGACCTGATCCAACTACCATTGCATCATTTTCGCCAGAATCATATACCATCATTTTAACCCTATCTTCTTGTTTTATATCTCCTACTTTGTCAGTTACAATCTTTATATCACTTTTCATTTTATCTATTACTTCTTTAGCATTGTCTTGAACTCCAAATATTTTCCCCAACAGCTCAAAATCTTCATAAACAGTTTCTACTGTAGAATCTGCTCTATAAGACTTGGCCATAAATGGAGTTATATCTTTTGATATAAGTTCCTCTGGTGCTCCTGTAGTTTGTTCACTGATAGATGAATCCCATCCACTTACAAAATCTGCACCTGTTGCTATAAAAGCTTCTTTAGATACAGAATGACCTTCTCCTATTTTAAGCACTGGTATTTTATTATAGGCCTCTTCAAATTCAGGTAATATAGGATTATCTAAAAGTGCTGTTCCTATCATTTTATTCTCTAATCCTAATGCTAATAACATTTCTGTCATAAATTGAGATAATGTAACAGCCTTTTGTCTTGGTGATTTTACTGTTACATCATAGTCCTTAGCGCCATCTGAATATACAAATTTCACCGTTTCAAAATTACTTTGATTAACTTCAGTGCTGGACTTTTCCACCTTATGTTTTTTATTGTTGTTAGCACATCCTACTGCCCCTACAACTAGTATAGTTATAGTTAATGTTGCTATAAATTTTTTCAGATTATTATTCATCCCTATTTTTCCCCCTATATTATGTTTTTAATTAAAAAATTTTACCAATTATTTTATATAATTTATGAAAATATTTCATATAAATTATACCATAATATACATAATTTTACTAAGTACTCATGTAATTTTATTATGCTTATAAAATTGTTTAAATACAATATAAACTCACTAGGAAAAATAATAGATATATGTTGATAAACTTGTTCAAATATTTGAATAAAATGTGAATTCACTCTGCTTTTAATTAAATATAACTAGAATTTTTTTATTGTCTATTTGTATTTTAATAAAAAATTTTTTAGCTATAAAACAATGCAAAAAAACCACGATATTAAACTGCACCCTCTGTCTACTTGATATGGGCAATTAAATGTCGTGGATTTCATGTCTTAAGTTAAAAGTATAATCATATAATTTTAATCTGGCATTAATATGAATCTAATAATAAATAATATTGCGAATATGTATAAAAGTTTATGTACCTCTTTACCTCTACCTGTTGATACTTTCATTATAGGGTAAAATATCATTCCTGCTGCTATTCCGTTGGCTATTGAATATGTAAAAGGCATTAATGCTATTGTTAAAAATGCTGGTACAGCTTCTGTAAAATCTGAAAATTCGATTTCTTTTACTGCACCCATCATTAAAACTCCAACTATTATAAGTGCTGGTGATGTTGCATTTTGTGGTATAACTCCTATTACGCCACTAAAGAATAATGATACTAAAAGCATAATGCTTACTACAACATTTGAAAGTCCAGTTCTTGCTCCTGCTGCTATTCCAGCAGCTGATTCTACTACCGTTGCTAAAGTTGTAGTTCCAAGCATAGCACCACATGTTGTAGCTACGGCATCTGAAGCCAATGCTTTTCTAAGCCCTTTTGCTTCTCCATTTTCATCTACCATTCCTGAACTTTGAGCCGTTCCAACTAAAGTTCCAATTCCATCAAATAAATCTACTAAACTTAATGTAATTACAACCATAAATACTGTTAATAATGCTCCTACTATTCCATTTCCATTATGTGTTAATAAACCTTTTAAATCAAGTGCAAAGAATGTTTCTCCAATATGAGGAAAAGAAAACACCTTTGCTCCTTCTAGACTTGTAACCCCCATAGGAATTCCTATTATTGTAGTTATAACTATTCCTATTAACATTGCACCTTTAATATTTTTTGCCATTAATATAAGAGATATAACTAAACCTATTATAGTTAAAATTACTGCTTTGTTCGTAAAATCACCAAATGCAACTAATGTAGATGGATTTGCAACTATTATTCCACCACTCTTTAGTCCTATTAATGATATAAACAATCCTATTCCAGCTGTAATTGCAAACTTTAAGTTTTGTGGTATTGCCTTTACAATTTTTTCTCTTAAAGAAGTAAATGTAATTATAATAAATAAAATTCCTGAAATAAATACAGCTGCCAATCCTTGTTGCCATGTAAAATCCATTTTTAAACATATATTATATGCAAAGAATGCAACAAGTCCAAGGCCTGGTGCTAAGACAAATGGTAAGTTAGCATGAAACGCCATTATTAAAGTACCTATTGCTGCTGAAATACATACAGATGCAAAAGCAGACGCTATAATTGGATCTGATGCTATATTAAGAACTTCTGCTGCATTACCTTTTATACCTTGTACATTCATACCACCAATTTTTAATATATTAGGTATTACTAATAATGCATATGCAAATGTTACAAAAGTAGTTAATCCACCTATTATTTCAGTCTTAACATTAGTACCATTCTCCTTAAGTTTGAAAACTCTTTCTAGTAAATCTTTCATTGATTATTTTCTCCTGTCTTAATTTAATGTCTTTTAAACTAAATTAATAATATTAAGTTATTCATAGTTTTTACTATTTTTTAGTGTATCTAATCTTTATAACTTATATTAGAATACTCATAAATTCATTTTTATAAATTCATAAAAAACAAAAAAATACTAGCATATGGTTTAGGTAAACCAATACTAGTATTTCATATACTCTATGATTTACCCATAGCGAGAATATTTACGGTTATCTCGTAGAAACATCTGAACCCTATTATCAGAAATATATGGGATATTATTATTTATTTAGTTTTTCTTTTTTTACATGATACTACATATCAAATAGCTTGTACAGTATTTTAATTTATAAAACGTTAAATTTTTGTGTGAAATTATAAAATATTTATAGTATTCATATAAATTAGCGAATATATTAAATTGAAGCAAATAAAATCTTTAAAATTTTTTCACTATATATCTATATACACACCTTGATTTTACATAAAAGTATACTTATTTTCCTATGAGTTTATCATTTGAATAAATATGACCTGTTAACCAATCATTTAAAAGTTGTAATATACTGACTATATATTCATCTTGATCCTCATCAATCTTTGAAAAATCTACATCATTAATTTTTTTTATAAAAGCATCATGCTCAATTTTCTGAGTGAACATTCTTTTATAATTAATACTTTTCATGTATTCTTCTTCAGCTTTAAAATGAAAAACAGTATAGTCTTGAAGTTCTTTTATTAACTCTACCACTTTATCATATTTATCAATTGTAAGATCATTTTTTAATAAAGCATACGTTTTATCCGCTATTTCAAAAAGAATTTTATGTTGTTCATCAATGAAATCTATTCCTGTTTTATATTCTTCTTTAAATTCATACATTAAATACTACCTTCTTTCAATATTTAAATATTGTAATTATTATACATTAAATAACATATTTTATCAATTAATAATTATTACTATAAAAATCAAACTCCTAATTTAATGATAATAATTTTATCTCTTAATTAATACAGCATCTAATTAGTTCAACACGTTAAACTTTTTTATAGAAAATTATGATACATATACAATCTTCGTATTTTTAAGATTAATATTATAATAGAAAAAGACTATCTAAATTCACTGATAGCCTTTTTTGTATCATTTTATATAATCTCTATATTTTTTAATTTTGGATCTGCATATAAAAACCCACGATATTTCTATCGTGGATTTCATACTTAAGGCTAATTATGCCTAATCTTAATTTAAGTACTTTAAATTATTTTGTAGTTTCTTTAGTTGATGGAAGTATAACCTCTACTTCTGAATGTGGACGTGGAATAACATGAACTGATACTAATTCTCCAACACGTTGTGCAGCAGCAGCTCCTGCATCAGTAGCAGCTTTTACAGCTCCTACATCGCCTCTTACCATAACTGTTACAAGACCACCACCAATATATTCTTTACCTATTAAATAAACATTTGCAGCTTTCACCATAGCGTCTGCAGCCTCAATTGAACCAACTAATCCTTTTGTTTCTATCATTCCTAATGCATCAAATTTCATTTTAAATTCCTCCTAATTTCTTCATTATTATTTTCTTATTTTTATATTTTAATTTTTTATTTCACAATTTTAATTTTTGACTTTGAATTAACAATCATTGCATTTGCTTCATCTATATCAATATGGCATTCAAGTGCGCAATCATCATTTGCTCTAATTGCTACATTATTGTAAATGCCACCTCTCAAACCATCAAATTGGATTGAAACTATCTGTCCATCTTGAACATCAAAATGTTTAGCATCTTGCGGTGTCATATGAATATGCCTTTGTGCAACAATCAATCCTTCTTGAAGCTGTACTGAACCTTTAGGTCCAATTAAAGTAATTCCAGGTGTTCCACATAAATTTCCAGATAACCTTGTATGTGGTGCAACACCAAGACTAAAACAATCTCCAGCTAATACTTCAACCTGTGTTTTACTTCTTATAGGTCCAAGTATTCTAACTTTTTCAATAGCACCTTTAGGGCCACAAATGGTTAAAGTCTCCTTGCAAGCATACTGACCTGGCTGTGATAAATCTTTAATCTTTGTCATTTTATAACCTTCACCAAACAAAATATCTAAATCTTTTTTTGAAAGATGTATATGTCTATTTGAAATACCTACTGGAATTTCCCATGAATCTTTTTTGACTTCTCCATTAGCTAAATTAGCTTGTAAAGTTTCCAGCAGAAGTTTCAACATAGCTTCACATTCATCCATCTATGCTTCCCCCTTCATCACCTTAACTAACTTATTAATCATATCCAAAAGTTCTTCATTGTTAGCATTTTTAATATCATCAGTATTGATGCACTTTGATGCAGCTGCATACTGATCAGGACTTAAGCTTCCACATTGATTTTGTGTATGGTGACAATTATTTTCTGTTTTAATATGATTGAACGTTGTATCGTTAGAAGCTAATGTTGCACAATCTTTTAAACCATAAGCAACTCTCTTGATGTTAATCAAGTGCATTGGGGTAACATTTTCAGAAACTGAACTACCGCCCCAAGTACCACAACCTAATGTAAATGATGGTATAAGTCCTGTGCTTGCACCTGTTCCACCTTGGCTACCACCAGTATTAACTAAAATACGTGATGCTGGCTTTCTAGCAAATTTCATTACTATATCTCTATCTTCAGTATGAATACTCATTGTATGTCCTATTCCATTTTGAAGTAATTCAATACTTAATTCACATGCTTCATGCCAATCTTTTACTGTATAAAATGCAAGTACTGTTGTAAGTTTTTCAAAAGATAATGGATAACCTTCACCAACACCCTTTTGTTCTCCTATAAGTACCTTTGTATCTTGTGGAATAGAAATTCCTGCTGAACTCGCTATAACTTGTGGAGATCTACCTACAAATTTAGCATTCATGCTATGCCCATTCTTAAATAACAGATTACAAACTTTATCGGTTTCTTCTGCTGTCATGAAATATCCGCCTTGTTTCTTTAATTCTGCAACTACTTCATCATGATTACATTCTTCACATATAATAGATTGCTCTGATGCACAGATTGTACCATTATCAAATGTTTTACTTGCAATAATATTTCTTATAGCTTTTTCAACATTTGCACTTCTTTCTATATATGCTGGAGAGTTTCCTGCCCCTACTCCAAGTGCTGGTTTTCCTGAACTATAAGCAGCTTTTACCATTCCTGGACCGCCTGTTGCTATTATTATAGCAACTTCTTTGCTCTTCATTAATTCATTTGTAGCTCCAATTGTTGGAGTAGAAACACAACCAATAATGTTTTCTGGAGCCCCAGCTTCTATAGCTGCCTCATTCATCAATTTAGCTGCTTTTATTGTACATTGTGCTGCTGATGGATGTGGTGAAAATACTATTGCATTACGAGATTTTATAGCAATCATTGCTTTAAAAATAGCTGTAGACGTTGGATTTGTTGAAGGTACTATTCCCATTACTAATCCAACAGGTTCAGCAAGTTCTATTAACTTATTAGCCTCATCTTCTTTTATAATACCAATAGTTTTCATATCTTTAATTGAATCATATAATATAGTAGATGCCATATGATTCTTATAAGTTTTATCTTCAACCTTACCGAAACCAGTTTCTTCTACTGCCATTTGTGCTAAGCAAACAGCATTTGCTTCTGCAACCTTAACCATGTTGCATAAAATTTTATCAATTTGTTCTTCAGTATAATCAGCAATTTTTTCTGCTGCAACTTTTCCTAAGCGAGCAAGGTTTCTTGCTTCTTGTATTGAACACAAATCTCTATCAAAATTCTCCATATCAAATTACTCCTTTTTAACGTATTTGTGTATTAAAGTTACTCATAATATGCTCTAAATTTTGTTATTAATAGCTTTTTACTTGCTTTAGAAATTTTTCCTTCTGTAACTTTAAAATCTTTGTATTGACGAGCTAATTCTCTAAGTTTTGCTACTTTAACATTAGATAATATCTTAAGAGTTTTTTCTATTCCACTTTCATTTACTAAATTGTCTACAGTAGCTTTTTGTAAATTGTTTAAATCAATTTTTGAATCATTAAAGTGTTCCTCTTTTAAATTCTTAGGTAATGAATCATCTATTGCTAAATTTATTTTTTCAGATTTAGTATCTATACAGTAAATATCTTCATATATTTCTAAATTCTTTTCCTCAGAATCATTGATTATACAATCAATAGTTTCTATTGTTTCTTCTTTTTCAGAAATTTCATTCTTAATAACCTCAACTTCAACAACCTCATTTAGGTTTTCACAAATCTCATTTTCAAGTTCAGACGAAACTTCTAACTTTTTTAAAGAACTATTTATTCCAATTATATTATCTAATTCATCATGAGGACGAGGTATCACATGTTCTGAAATCAACAATTTACTATCTAGTTTTTTTACAGCTGCAACGCCAGCCTCTACAGCTGCTTTTACTGCGCCTACATCTCCAGTTACTGCAATTGAAACAAGGCCTCCACCTACATAAGTTTTCTCCAAAATGCTAACATCTGCTGACTTAAGCATTGTGTCTGCACCTTCAATAGCTGCCAATAATCCTCTTGTTTCTATTAACCCAAGTGCTTGCATAGTTTATCCTCCCTAAAGTTTGCTATAAGAGATCTGCCCAATTGGCAGGATATGTTGAATAAAATACCCTTGCCTTATCAGGTGAACCCCAAACTACCTTAGAACCTGATGGTACAAATAACACATCCCCTGGATATGCAGTAAATGTCTTACCATTAATTTCAATTGTTAAGGTACCTTCAATAACATAATCAATTTCTTCATAAGTTAGCTCCCAATCAAATTTTGAATTTTCAATTACTAAAAATCCAGCACTCATTTTAGATTCATTTTTACTAACCAATTCTTGATAATAAGCTTTTGCATTTGGATTTCCTGTATCAAATACATCCATTTTAACTGTATTGCCTCTAACAACTTTCAATCCACCAGAATCACATTCTGAAACATATGGCATATCCTTATCTTTTTTTAAACAATTAAGCATTTCCTGCAAGAGCCCCTTTTCCATCATAGATTTAAAGAAACTTAGAAGCATTTCACTGTCCATTCCATCGGCACAAACTTTTGGAATTTCAGAATGTTGTACTTCACACTTAGGTACTTCTGTAGAAAATACTATACCATTAGCTTTTGCTAAATCCTTAGCTGACGGTGTTATAATCACATTATCATCAACATAGAATTTAGTTTCACCTTGTTTTATCAAGGCTTCAATATCTTTTATACAAATCAATTTTTTCATATCCTCACATCCTTTCATTAATAGTACTTTTAGATAGTTATTAAATCTAAAACTTATTTAAAGTAAAGACTGTAATAATCTATCAGACGGAGATGGTATAACCTCAGCATTAACTAATAAACCTTTTTCTTCTGCAATAGACTTTCCTGCATCAATACCAGCTTCAACTGCAGCTACATCACCGGTAAAAGTAAAGAATGATTTTCCTCCTAATCCAGTTCCAAGTCTTAAATCTAATGGTTCTAAATTAGCAGCCTTTAAAATAGCATCAGCAGCTATAACCATGGTTGCTAAAGAGAAAGACTCCATAATTCCTAATGCCTGTATACTATCAGGCATTGTTGCACCAGTAATTGCTGGAAAAACTAAAGGATTAACATTAGGTATAATAATAGAATCAACCCAAAATTCTCCTGCTATTTTTTCACCTACACTTACTGATTCTTTAACAGCCGCCACATCACCATTGACTATAGCAATATATTTACCTGGACAAACAGAGTTCGCTGTAACTATTTCAACATCAGAAGTCTTTAACATTTGATCTGTTGCATAAATACCACGTGAAATACTTATAAATTCAACCATTCCTATTGCATTGGCCATATTAATCCCTCCTTATGGCTACAAAACCATCTTCATTTTTAATTACAGTTCCTGAAATACTTGCATGAATTGAAGCACCTAAACTACCTTCTGGAATTTTACCAATTACTTCACCATTCTCAACATGTTGTCCTAGATGTACACAAGCAATTGAAGGTGCACCTACATGTTGTTGCATTGCAATATATACAATTTCAGAATCTACTAAACCATCTATCATAGGAGCTGGTTTATCAAAATCCCGTAAACCAAGTCTTGCTATAAGTCTCTTACTTGGCACTAAACGATACTCTCTAGCTTGTCTCGCTTCAAACTTATCTTGAACTGGCTTATATCTAATATTTTGTTCTGCTAGCTTTTGTTTAAAATATAGATTTGATGATTTAGGGTATAATCCTGCTGGACATGAAAATAGCTCACATAAATTACACTGACAACATAGTTGTGCAATTTTTTGCCCTTCAATATTATCCAAATTGTAAGACATAGCTCTCATCATCTTGTGTGGTTGTGTATTATGTCCAAGTAGAAAACGTGGACACATATCTGTACACATACGACATTGCTCACAAGAAGATTTATTTATTTTTTTTGCTTGATTCATGGTAACAGATTTTTTACGAATCAGCGGATGATCATTTTTTAATATTACAAATCCTTTATTTTTCTTTGTAACATACCCATCTAGATTTTTCATAACTGGACCCATCATAGGTCCACCATCAATGACTGAATAATCATCAAAATTTTCGATTCCACTAAGTTTTAACACATCTATAATAGGAATTCCTACTGGAACTTTTACAGTCTTTCTATTTGGTATATCCCCTGCAATGGTAATGTATTTTTCAGTAACTGATTTTCCCATAGAAGCATTATAAATGTTTAATGCTGTTTCACTATTTACTACTACACATCCAACTTGAATTGGTATACCAGCTTCTGGTACAACTCTTCCTGTTAATTCATAAACAAGAACTTGTTCATCTCCTGCAGGATAAATATCTGGAAGTTCTTTTACTTCTATCAAATCTCCTACATGTAATTCATTAATTCTATTTCTTAAAATAGATATTACTTCTTTATGCTTTCCTTTGATTCCTATAATACCTTTATTAGCATCTACTATACTTCTTGCAGTTTCAAACCCTTTTATAATTTCATCTGGAAATAATTCCATTAACTGTTGGTCAACTCTTAAAAGTGGTTCACATTCAGCTCCATTAAGAAGTGTATATTCAGCTTTTGATGCAAGTTTCGCATGTGTTGGAAATCCTGCTCCACCAGCACCTATAACACCAGCATCTTTTACCATATCTAAAAGACTCATATTAATACCTCCTGAATCTATACAAAATTGCAATCTTCATCAATTATTCCAACAACAACCGCATCTACTGGAACATCATCGCTTCCTAACATTCTTCGTGCTGAAGCTCCTGTACAAATAATGACTCTATCACCTATTCCTGCACTAATAATATCTACTACTACTAGCCTTCTACCTTGCCTGCTTCCGCCAATTTCTTCAGCTAACATAAACTTAAAACCATTAAGTAATTCTGTCTTTCTGGTTGCCCATACATTATCAATTAATTTTGCTATTATCATAAACTCTTGCCTTCTTCCATCTTAAGTTTAATTTCTTTAACTGCAGATTCAACTGATGCTGTATCTCCAAAAATTCCAATTAATATCATGTGTTGAGGACAATTTCCTCTAATATCTTCAACTGTAACTCCAACAGCTTTTTCAGCGATATCAGCTGCAAAAATCATATCAATCATTCTACCTTGTACAAGGCCTACTGCATCAATATCATTTAAATCTGTTTTACAATTCACTCCCATACGCCGTCTAAGAATATCTATTGTACTCTCAGAAGGTGATTTTATAATTCTAAAATCCACCTTTTAACACTCTCCTTATTCGATAATTTCTTTTGTACAGCTAAGAGCTATCCCTAATGGAGTAACGAACATAGGATTGTGGGGTTTATGAGTATATATTCCTGTTTGTTTTTCTATAATTTTTTCTATACCTTCTAAGCAGCATGTACCACCTACTAAAGATATTTCCTTAACATCATGACCAGCTATATGCTTATTTATGATTGCAGCAACTTTTTCAACTACAGGCTTTAATATAGGTAATAATTCTTTATGCTTTTCACTGTCTCTTTTGTATTTGTCAGCATCACCAAAAGACATACCATATGCTCCTGAAATAACTAATGAAAAATGAGTTCCACCTGTAGGTTCATCAGCAACATATACAACTTTTCCATTTTTCAAAATAGAAATACCTGTTGTTCCACCACCAATATCTACAACTGCACCATTTTCTATTTTAAGTACTGCATTTGCAGCTGTAGGTTCATCTAATAGACTTGTTAATTCAAATCCAGCAGCTTGTACTACATTCTTAATTGCCCCTGAATCCAAAGCATCTGTTCCTGGTGGAATTGCTGCTGCTGCATAAAGTAATTCTGCATTTAATTTTTCTTCAAGTTCCTGTTTCAATTCTCTAACAATTCTTACTGCTCCAATATAATCAACAATCATACCATCACGAACTACATCTGCATATCTGTATACACCTGCAACTGGTTTATAGTTTTCATCTAAAACTGCTAATACTATACAGGCAGTTCCAAGGTCAACGCCTGTGTAATATGTAGATGTTTCACTTACAATGGTTTTATTTATAACTTCTTCAAAGTCATGAACAAGATTATCACAGTATTCAAAATTTATGCTTTTCTCTGACATTTTCCGCCTCCAATAGTTAGACAAATCATTTGAGATAATGAATTGATAATTGAGTTAATATTTTTTATAATTTGATTTCCTACGTTATCATTTTCTCCATATACTTCAAACACAATTGGTTCTATTTCACGAATAGCACAACGTAGTGCATTTAACTTTAAAATTTCGTTGCTTTTTTCAAGTTGCATATGAAATTCTGTTATTTCAAAACAATCATCAATATCCTCACAAAAATTCTCTGAATTTATTCCAGTACATTCTTTATGGCAAGATTTTTCAATTGTACTTTTTCCTTCTATAAAATTTCTAATGTTTGAAATTCTTTTTTCTAAGTTAATAATACTTTGTGCTAAAATAATATCTTCCTTTATAATTTCACTACTAGTAACAAGGAATAATGCCTCTATAGATTTTAGTTTGAAGCAAATCTTCTTATTAAAATTTTTATTTTCCTTTGGCAATGCTTCTGATTGCTTTACTATAGGAATTTTATTATTTTTGCAAGAAGCATCATCCCACATCTTTATACCTTTATCTGACAGATATTGTCTTGCTCCAGGCGTAAAACGCTCTCCTTGATCTAATTCGTAAACACTAAAAGGTTCTTTCTTATATAAAGCTCGCAAATACTCTTCAGTAATAAATTTCATCATTGCCCCCTTTACTTTTACCTTTTTTCAAATAAATATTTTTTTAAATCATCAATACCCGTTTCATTTGGAAAACTAACATGAAAATATGGTTCTAAGACTCCTATCATTTTTAGCTGCCTTAAACATAACTTTTCATTTTCAGGCATCAAGTCGCTTTTTGCTATCACACCAATTACAGGACATCTAAATGATTTTGCAAAGCCATGAGAATACACTTCTGTGCATCTAGATTGATCTACTAAAATTAAAATATGAGATGCATCTTGAGAAGTTGCAATTATGTGTTTATACATCCATGCATTTTCTATATAAGAACCAGGGACATCTATAGTATTTTCACCATAAATAATTTCCTGTGTTCTTCTTACTTTTCCATCATAATTATTTAATGCATTAACCAATGTAGTTTTGCCGCAAAATGAAGGACCTATTACCATTATTCTCTTCTTTCTCATGTTCTTGTAATGGGAGCTTGAGTAAATCCAAGCAAGTTTTTCAATGTATCATTTACTGCATTTAGTGCTGTCTCAACACTTTCTACATCACCATTTATAACTACTGATCCTGTAAAACGATCTAAAAATCCAATTTCAACATCTGAAGCCTTTGCCGCAATATCAGCTGCAATAATAGCTGTTTCAAAAGGAGTCAAAGTTAAAATTCCTATAGCTCCCTTTTCATCAATTCCTAGACGTTCATATATATCTGGCATTGGTGATGCAATAACATGAGCTATTGTAATTTGCTTTCCAGGTACTGACTCTTGTATAACACGCTCAATATTTCTTTCAAGAAATTCTCCCATAACTATTACCTTCCATTTTATTATCTATTTAAAAATTCTTTAGTGACGAATCACCGTAGCTGTTAAATCATATTTTTTAATCCAGCTTTCAATTTTATCTAAGTCTTCATTATTTAAGCTTGGATCTCCTTCAATAGGATATTCAATTCCTAGTTGCTTATATTTATTTACCCCCATCTTATGATAAGGAAGCAAATCAATACCTTTAAAGTTCTTATAATCCTTAAACTGAATTAAAAATTTCATAGCATTTTCAATATCTTCATTACTATCGTTTACTCCTTTTAATAAAGGCATTCGAATTTTAACATTATATTTACGACGAATAAGTTCTTTCAAGTTCTCTAAGATTTGTTCATTTCTCACTCCAGTTAATTGGAAGTGCCTGTCAGAATCAATATGCTTTATATCAAATAGGAACAAATCTGTGAACTCAGCAACCTTTAGCACTGATTCTAGCTTTGCATAACCGCAAGTTTCAATTGCAGTGTTTATACCCTCTTGTTTACATGCCATAAGCAAATTGCATGCAGCTTCTGGTTGCATTAAAACTTCACCACCACCTAATGTAACACCGCCACCGGAAATATCATAAAATGCTCTATCTTCTTCTATAATCTCTAAAAGTTCAGAAATAGTTTTTACCTGTCCTACTATAGATAATGAAGATTCAAGACAAGCATCAACACATTTCCCACATCCAAGGCAATCAATATTGTGATTCACTTCATGCTTTAAGCTTTCCTTTGAAATAGTATGTATTCCGACTGGACAGGCATCAACACAAGCACCACAATTAACACATGAATTCTTTTTAAACATTACCCTATATTTTTTTATCATTCCTTCAGGATTAGCACACCACTTACAACGTAAAGGGCATCCTTGGAAAAATATAAGAGTTCTTATTCCTGGTCCATCATACATATTGTATTTTTGTATATTAAAAATTGTTGCTTTTCGTTCAATCATTCCTAAATTCATATTCCCCATAGTATTCAATCTCCAGTTTTATTTATCTTGATTTTAAATAATGTTTTAAATGTTTCTTGCACACTAACATGATTTAACTCATGTTAGTGACAAGTTTTATAAAAATTACTTTAATGTCAAAATATACTTCTTTACTATCTGCAATTTGTAAAACAATTTATAGAATTTTAAAAGTGTGTAAGCATCGTTCTACTAATAATTTCATCTTGAACATCTTTGCATAATTCAACAAAGAATGCACTATATCCAGCAACACGTACAATTAAATCACGATATTGTTCTGGATGTTTTTGTGCTTCAATTAACGTATCATTATCTAGGTAGTTAAACTGCACTTCACCAAGACCAAGAACACATGCACTACGCAATAAAGTAATAATGCCATCTTCTCCTTCTTTGGTATCTAATAATCCAGATATAAGCTTAAAGTTATGAACCATACCTATATTCATACTGTCACAAGACATTTTAGAAACTGATTTTATAATTGCAGTAGGCCCTTTATAATCAGATCCTTGTGATGGACTTATACCATCAGATAACGGCATCCATGCTCTACGTCCGTTTGCTGTTGCTCCAGTTAACTGACCAAATGGAGTGTTATTAGATATTGATAAAGTACCATGACTAAGTACTGAGTATAATGTCTTGAATTTACGATGTTCTAGTTCTGTAAAATTGATTAAATCAGCAGCAATATAATCTGCATAGTCATCATCATTACCATACTTAGGTGCCTCTAAACAATCTTTTCTAAGCTTTTCATATCCAACAAAATCAGCTTTTAATGCTTCATTTAATTCTTGCAATGTATATTTCTTTTCTTCAAATACTAACTTTTTAATAGCTGCCATAGAATCTGTATAAGTTGCAAGTCCACTCCATATTACTCCTGGCCCAAAGTTATACATAGCTCCGCCAGCTTCGACGCCTCTACCATTATCCATACAACCTTCATACATAATAGACATAAGAGGTTTTGGTGCAAGTTCTTTATGAACACGTTGTGAAATTACTGTAGCAACACTTGTCCACTTAGTAATGTATTTTATTTGTTCCTTAACAGCACTTTCAAATTCCTCATAATTTTTAAAACTATTTATATCACCCATATTAGGGCAAACTTGCTTTTCATACCAAAGAGGAATACCATTGTTAAGTACAAGTTCTATACATATAGGCCATTGAGTATATGCTGTAGATGTCCATTGATATAATCTTCCTGATTTTTGAGGTTCAACACATCCCATTAAGCAGTAATCTCTTGCATCCTCTATAGAAACACCTTTCGCAAGCATCATCTTTATATGCACATCATCAAAGTGACAAGCTGGGAATCCCATACCTGCACGTATTACATCAACAATCTTTTTAAGATACTTTTGTGGTGATTGATTATGAATACGACAAGCTAATGATGGTTGATAAATTTTAACATGACGTACTGCATCCATAAGCAGATAAGTCAATTCATTTGTAGCATCTCTACCTTGTCTATCAACACCACCAACACACATATTAACAAATGGTTGGTAACCTGCGAAGAACTTAGAACCACCTTCACTTGTAATCCACATCATTTCAGACATTTTAATAAGCATACATCCTGATAATTCAAATGCCTCAAAATCATTCATACGACCACTTTCAATATCATTTTTATAATATTCATACATGTATTGGTCAACACGTCCTATAGACATACCTGTTTGATTTTCTTCAACTACTAGTAAAGATTCAATAGTCCAGACAGCTTGAATCGCTTCCCAGAATGTACTTGGTTTATGTGCTGGTACTCTTGCATTAATTTCAGATATTTTTTGTAATTCTAATTTACGCTTAGGATTTGTTTCTTTTTCAGCTAATTCAGCAGCATATTTAGATAAACGCTTAGCATAAATCATAACACCTTCCGTAGTATCAATAATTGCTTTATAAAAATAGATTTTTTCTATATGTTCTGGATTTTCATAATCAAGTTTTTCAAGATGTTCTTTTGCTTCTAATTGAATATCTAGCATACCCTTTTTCATTAGAATTACATCATATCCTGGATTTGAATCTCCTCCACCATTAATAGCATGGTATGAACAATCTGAAACAAATGATTCTCCTGAAAGTTCCCATACTCCCGCTTCACGATATTGATTTTCACAATATTCATCAACAGACTTACCTGCCCAATATGGGAACAATTCTTCACGCATGATCTTCTTATCTTCTTCAGAAATATAGAATGGATCTTGAGCTCTTGTGCCTATAGTATCTATTTCGTCTACCATCCATCTCCATGCAATATCTGGAGAAAAAGCGCCAGCACGAGGTGCACCACAAGGAGCTCCTACAATCAATTCATTATCTTGAATTACTAATGGTGCAGTTTCGCAGCAATATTTAAAACATTTAGCACGTAATAAAATCTTAGGCATGCCTGGATTTTCTTTAGCTATCTTAGTAATTGCCCTAGCACGATAAGTAGTTATTGATGGAACTTGTTTCAAATAATTTTCTTTTAATTTTAATAAACGTTGTGTTATTCCATCTGGAATTTTATCGCCTTCAGTACATACTACATGTTCTAAAACAGGTTCTTCTTTTGTAATTTCTTTTGAAACACCCTCAAATATCTTCATTAAACATTCACGTTCTTCAGCAGACATATTTTGAGTAGCTTCTACAAATTTGTTTGAAAATTCACGAATATCCAATTTCTTACCTCTCATTCTTTAAATATATTTCAGACTCATAGCCTGATTGTTTAGTCTATTTTAAATCTTTAATAACTTCTTTTAAGATATTTTGTAGAAATTCTACGTTATCTATATCAGATACATCTGACTTTTTTTCAATGCTTTCACATAAACCTTTTTCTGATAGCACTGAATCAATAATCTCATTTGTTTTACGTACTCCATATCCAACCTTACGAATATATATTAAATTCATTGGAGAAACGTTATCGGATGTCATTCCATGACCTGCTGATCCACTGCCTAACGTCATTGAAGGAAACAAATTAGTTGTCGCTCCCATACTTCCAAAAGAACCTGGAGTATTTACAAGTACTCTACCAACTGGTTTTTTTAAAGCAAATTGACGAATAACTTCTTCATCTTTTGAATGAATTATTAATGTATGTCCATGTCTTTCACTAAGCAACAATTCAATACACTTTTCACAAGCATGCATCCAATCATCCTCAATATAGTAAGATAAAACTGGACAAAGCTTTTCTCTAGAATAAGGATTGCCTTTTGACACATATTTTTGTTCTGAAATCAAAACCTTTACATCATTTGATACAATAAATCCTGCTCTTTTAGCTAAGTATTGAGGTGATTTACCAACTACTTCAAAATCAACACTTCCATCTGTATGATAAAAGATAGATCCAAGCTTTTCAGATTCATTTGCCTCCATAAAGTAAGCTCCATTTTTTTGTAACTCTTTTTTCACTTCAGATGCAATTGGACTATCTACAACTATTGACTGTTCAGCTGCAGAAACCACACCATTATCAAATGTCTTGCTATCAATAATGTCTTTTACAGCTTGTTTTATATCAGCTGTACGTTCTATAAAAGCAGGTCCATTACCTGTACCACCATAAATTACTGGTTTGCCCGATTTATATGATTCCTTTAACAAACCTGGAACGCCTGTATTCATTATTAAAGAAGTATCTCTGTGGTTCATTAATTCAGCTGTTCCACTAGGTGTTACATTATGGAGATATGCAAGTGCTCCTTCTGGTAAACCATATCCTTCAGCAGCTCTAATTAAAATATCAAGAGTTTTACTCATAGTATTTTTCGCTCTTGGATGAGGAGAAAATATAATAGCATTTCCTGATTTAATTGCAATTAATGCTTTATATATTGTAGTAGAGACAGGACTAGTTGATGGACAAAATGCTATGATTACACCCATAGGTACACCTACATCCATAGTCTTATTCTCTTTATCTTGATTAATTATACCTACACATTTCATGCCTTTTAATCTATTAAACAAATACTTGCAAACAAAACGATTTTTTATACATTTATCTTCCCATTTACCATAATCTGTTTCATCACTAGACATCTTAGCAAGTTCTGAAATATGCTTTTTAATTTCCTCTATCATTCGTTCAACAATCTCATCAAGCTTTTCCTGTGAGAATGTTGCTAATTTTCTTTGTGCTTCTCTAGCATTTTCAACAAGAATTCGTGATTCTTGTATGGAGAGTAAATCATTATCAATAGTACTCATTTTCTTCTCTCCTTTTCATTAGAAATATTTTTTTAATTCCAACATATTTTACTCACTATACATGAGTCTTTACCTTTATGGAAGTAAATTTTCAATCTTATAACGCGCAATAATCTTTTCAAGATCTTGATGTGGGCTTGCAATAACAACTGAGCTATAAACATTGCCATTTTCCATATCTTGAACAGCTTTTACGCCAGCTTCTACTGCCGCTTTACATGCTCCTACATCTCCACGAACCAATACAGAAATGTAACCTGATGCAACATTTTCATAACCTACAAGTTCAACATCTGCTGCCTTACACATAGCATCGGCTGCTTCTAAAACAAAAACTAGACCAAAAGTTTCAATTAATCCTAAAGCTTGATATCTTGCCATCTCTATATCCTCTCTCTTTCTTGTTTTTATGAATCAACATCATGTACAGAAACAATATCTCCAACTTCTCTAATAGGACGTGGCATAACATTTTTTGCTGTTAATTTACCTATAGCAGCAGCGGCTTCAGCACCTGCTTCTACAGCTGATGTAACTGCAGCCACATCACCCTTAATCATTATTGTAACAAGGGTTGATCCTACATTTTCATATGAAATCAACTCCACATTTGCAGCCTTTAACATTTTGTCTGCCGCTTCAATTGCTGGAACCATTCCTAATGTTTCTACAAGACCTAAAGCTTCTTCACCATAATATCTCATTTAGAATACCTCCTTTCCTTGTTATTAATCTTTAATATATTTATTAATTGTTTCTGCACCCTCTTCGTGTGCATGATAATAAACCCTTAATTCACCATTCTTGTCCAAATCAAATCTTGTTTCTTCAAGAAGTCCATTAGCTTCAGCTGTCATTAATGCTGTTAATACATCTTTCTTGTTAAGAGCTTTAAAATTGCCATACTCATCTTTTAATGCATCTATAACATCATCAGTGCACGCTTCTTTAACTCTAGTGAAATGTTTTAAAATTGCATAATTAAGTGGTTTCATTACTTAACATCCCCCTTTTTTCTAAATAAATCCATTGGATTCATAGCGATTGTTAAGATTCCAAATATCATTAATATAGCAGAAATCCAAGCTATAGGAGGTAATGCCCAACCATCCATTTTAGCGAATACACCAAGTACTATCCAACAACAAAATGGACCCCAGAATGAGTAAGTACCATTACAAGCCATACCAAGAGCAGCACCACACATACTATTTCCATTGTACCAGCACATATAAGAAACAAATGCACAAAGTCCACTTACAGCAAAGCAAATCATAGCAGGACCACTTGTAAATGCTTGACGAACTAAATTACCTGAAAAACCAACACTGCCCCCAAAAACAATACCAAATATAGGTACTAAAATTATTAAATTTGAAAGACCTGATGTTGCTTGACGTATAGTAATACCAATCTCTGAATCAATCATAGATGTACCATAACCAGCTACGCAGCCTTCAAATCCCCAGCCTAGAGCAGCAATAAATGCTATACAAATACCTAAAAACATTCCTTCTGGTGCATCTCCACCAATGCTTGTACTACCAATCATGAAACTAGATAAAACACAAATAGCTATACCAAGCATCATACGTTTGTTCAATTCTTGTTTGAATAAAACTCTACCTAAAATAGCTCCAATAGCTGGACAAAGAGCAGTAATAGGAATAACAATTGAACCTGCCATTTGAAGTCCAACAACATAAGCTGTACTTGCAATAGGACCCCCTATAAGAGCCGCTAAAATCATTACTCCACCTGGCTTAGTTTTAAGACATCTAAAGAAATCTCCAATTTTTCCTCTTGCTGTTGCATAAAGCATGGCCCAAACAGCACTACACGTATCGTTTACAGCACTACCAAGTGCACCTAGTAAATAAGTAATAACAAGTATTGATAAACCTGCTGTATTTTCTCCATACCAGTCTGCCCAAACCCCTTTGCTCATACCCAGTGTCAAAAATGATGAATAAAATCCATACATAACACCTGAGAATAAAGCTATTGAAATACCTTTTTTAAGAAAATTAGATGATAACTTCTTTTTAGCAGCAATTGCCGATAAGTTATCTGCCTTTGACATTTCGCTCATAAATTAAAACCCCTTTCATTTCTAAACATTAATATATTAGTAAATAAAAATTTATAATGACTATATTTAAATTTGAGTAATAAGAAAATATAACTATGTCTAAGCTTAATCAAATTCTTAAAACTCTCTACAAATATAGCCTAATAGGATTTGTAATTGTTATAATTTTATTATTTCTGTCTTATTTAATTTTCAAATTATCGAATAACTTTTTCATTTTTTATATCTTAGTAGGTATTTTATTATTAATTAAATTATAGTTCTCTCCCCCTAGGGTAAAGTCAACATAATATTTTATATATAACTTTAAAATTTATTTCTACACTCTTAAGATTATATATTGTAATTATATTCCATGCTAATTTAATAAATTTAAAATCACTCCTAACACTACTTAATTAATATTTTACAATATATAAATCTAATAATACCTTTATAATCTTCCATATAAATATTCTATAATAAAATTTAAAAACAAGAATTCTTTTAGATAATACTACAAGAATTCTTGTTTTTAATACAACTATATCTAATTTATACTTTCCCCTTAGGGTAACGTTTTCAAATAGATATTATTTCTTTTTCCTATTAATTTTAATCATTATTTCCGTTACAAAGTTATCAATATTTTTAGTTGTCCAATAATCAGTAACGTATCTTTCATATGATCTTTCTTCACACTTATAGCCATTTTTATCAGCCCAATCTTTTATCTTTTTATATGATTCATTAATAGTTTCATGAGTTCCTATATGATAACATGATGCTACCATAAATCCCCCAAAACCAATAGTTTCATTATCTTTACACTTTAAAATTGTTTCTTGCATTATTTTCATTTTATTGCATGTACCATTAATTTTTTCCTCAAATGAAGGAAATTCTATTACTACTGGACCTGTTATAGCATTATTTATGCTTTCTATGTAATTAGTAAATTCTATATTTATTATAGAATCCATATAATCATAATCAAAATCTTGATTTAAGTAAACCATTGTACGAGCATCAACATATTTTACTGATACATCTCTAATATCATTTTCTATTACCATTTGTGCCTCAAGTATAAGATCATACCAATCTTTTATAGATTTAAGTTTCAAATTCACCTCATTTTCTACTTCTTTAAGCTCCTCAATTTTTTGACTGAAACTTTTTGCAAAAATTGAATAATTCTTACCTTCAAGCAATTCCTTCATCTCTTCCAGTTTAAATCCACTCTGTTTGTAATATTTTATCATTGGTACAGATAATAATGTTTTTTTGCTATAATATCTGTAACCATTTTCAGCAGATACCTTGTCAGGGCTTAATATACCCTTTTTGTCATAATATCTAAGCGCTTTTTTAGATAGATTGCATATTTTTTCAACTCTTCCTATACAATATAATTCATTTTCTCTCATAAAATACCCATCCTTATTTTTATATCTAAATTTAGCTATAAAGCAACTATGTACATGCCTTTTTATATACCATTTTACATAATTGTAAAATGATTTTCAATAAGTAAATTTATTACACAATTATTTATTAGTGTTTTTAATAAATATCAAAATTAATTAACATATTTAAAATTTAAATTTATTCTCTATATAAACATTCAATATTTTAAATATATAAAGATTTTTAGTAAAATAAAAACCACCCGTTCCCAGGTGGTTTTAATTAAATTAGTTAGTTCCTATAACATTATTTAAAACACTTAATAAATCTTCTTTTGTTACTTCCCTAGGATTTGCTGTTGTACAAATATCCTTCATAGCTGCATTTAATATGTCTTCCTTAACTTCATCTATTAAAGTTAAATCAGCTCCCTGCTCCTTTAATGTTGTAGGGATCATCAATTTTTTTTGTAACTCAACAATATGTCTAATTAAATTATTAACTCCAATATTTATTGTAGATGAATGAAGATTCAATATTTTTGCAATTCTTTGATATTTCTTAGCTGCTATTTCATACTCCTTATTGTAAACTTTGTTATTAAGTTTAGCATTATATTCTATTACATAAGGCAATATTATTGCATTACTTCTTCCATGAGATATATGTAGTTTACCACCTATTGCATGTGCTAAACTATGCGTAATTCCAAGTCCTGCTGAATTGAAAGCCATACCAGCTAAACAAGATGCATTATGAATTTTTTCTCTTGCTAAAAGATTCCCTCCATTTGAAAAAGCCTCTGGTAAAAATCTAAAAGCTAAAGAAATTGCTTTTTCTGCTAATGCATCTGAAAAATCATTAGCATTTTTTGAAACATAAGCTTCAATAGCATGAGTAATCACATCCATCCCTGTATCTGCTGTAATAGCTGGAGGTACAGAGGTTACAAGTTCTGGATCAAGTATTGCTACCATGGGAAGAAGTGCTTTATCTGCTAATGCATATTTTAAACCTTCTTGCTTATTAGTTATTACTGCATATTCGGTTACTTCAGATCCGGTACCACTTGTGGTAGGTATAGCAAAACACTCTTCTATTTCAAAATCCAAACCTAAAATTTGTTTTGAATATTCCCTTATTGCCTTAGCTGCATCAATTGATGATCCACCACCAAGAGCGATTATAATCTGTGCATTACAATTTTGTAATGTTTGAATACCAGCAGCAATAATTTCTACTGGAGGATCAGGTACTATCTCACTAAACACTGTTACCTGACAATCAACTAACTTTTCTTGTATTTTTACAGCCATTCCTGAAGATTCTATAAATTTATCACATACAATAAGTACTCTTTTATTTTTTATTTCACTTAATCTACTTAAAGAGCCTTCTCCAAAATACACATTTGTACTAATACTAAATTCTTTCATATACACTCTCCTAATTTTTAAGTTTATAAAATATGAATGATTTAGTTATTCTTTAATTTACAGTTCAATGATTAGACTACAATGTTAAAATTATAACAATTATAAAAACAAATACCTATTGCCACATTATACCACAATAAAATGATAATAGGCAATATATTATAATTTTATAGCTTTTTTCTTATTATAAAAATATATAACAGAGATTTTAATACAGTATGTCTATATTAAAAAAATTTAGTTTATATCAATAATTAAATGATATAAACTAATTTTTATTAATTGATTTTTTTATCTCACCATATACTGCTATCTTTATAATAATTTATTCCTTGATTTTTCATCCTTTCTCCCTGTTTCTTCAGTCTGTTTTTATACTGATTCCAATCTCTATTTTCTTTTGGTGTCCATCCAATTTCAGCATAACCTAATAACCTTGGATATATCATATAATCCATAGCTTTTGTATCAGAAATTGTTTCTGTCCATAATGGTGCTTCTATACCTAAAACCAATTCCTTTGGTGCATAATCAGTAGGATCCCATTTATATGCAGTTTCTACTGGAATGTAACCTGCCCATGTTAATCCATATGGTGTATTATCATTATATTTCATATCCAAATAAGCTTTTTGTGCAATTGAAATAACCATTTTCATTTCTTTTTTCCTAGCTGCTTCATTAGAATCTTTCCAATTTTGCAATATTACACTTGAATTGATTTCTGGAGATGTATCAATTGGATCCCACCCTATTGGAGTTTTTCCATACTTCTCAGCCATTTTAGATACTTTTCCTACAAAATAATCATAATCTTCTTTTTTAGTGCTATTAGCCTCATCTCCACCTATATGAATATATTTTGAAGGAGATATTTTAGAAACTTCTTTGATAACATCTTCAATAAATTCATATGTCTCTTCACTATGTGCCATAAAAGAACTAAAACCTACATCAGTTCCTGTATACAAAGGTCTTCTTTTTCCATCTTTATTTAAAAATCCATAAGAAGCTAGTGCAGCATTACTATGACTTGGCATATCAAACTCAGGAATTATTTCTACATATCTTTCTGCTGCATATTTAACTAACTCCTTAAATTCTTCTTGTGTATAATATCCCCCTTTTCCTCCACCAACTTCTGTACTTCCACCTATTATAGTTAAGTCAGGATATTTTTTTATTTCTAAACGCCATCCTTGATCATCACTAAGATGTAAATGAACTCTATTTATTTTATATTGAGCTGCATAATCTATCTGACGTTTAACTTCATCTATAGTAAAAAAGTGCCTAGCCACATCAATCATTAATCCTCTGTAATTATATTCAGGTTCATCATTTATTATTGAAACTGGAATATTCCATTCTACATCATTAGCTATAGTATTTTTTTCAATATCTGGTGGCAATAATTGTCTTAGTGTTTGAACTCCTCTTGAAATACCTTCTGCCTTATACGCTACGATTTTAACATTTTTAGGTGTAGTTACTATTTCATAACCTTCATTACCTTGACTTTCTTTTGATCCTATAGTAGTTAAATAAATACTACCTGATTTGCCTTCTTTTCCTTGAATAATATTTAATTCAAATCCAGTTGAAGCCCTTAATTTTTCTCTTATAAACTCTGCAATCTTACTAATCTCCTCTGTCTCTTCTTTAGTATTTCCTTTTACATAAATTGAGGTATCCTTCGTAATTATAAAATTACCCTCGCCAACTTTATAACTTAAAGGTTTTGGAATAATATCATTATTACTATTTTCTGCTGCAAAAATTGCTTTTGATTGATTATTTCCTTTAAAAATCATTTCAATAGAAACACTTACTAATATTAGCATTAACACCATTGTCACTATCAACTTCCACTGCTTATTAGATGTACTCTTCATTTTTTCACCATCCTTACATATTTTAAAACACATGATTTTTCTACCACCTTATTATGGAAATCACTTTTAAACCTTCATTATTATTTTATAACCTAAGATGTTCAAGTATATACTATGAAATTACTGACTTACTAATTTTCACTTCTTCCTAGTAGTATAAAGATAAAAAAGTCAGTAACAAAACTGCTTAGTACAATACTTTATGTTTTCATTTATATAAAAACTTGTCAGATATTTAATTACATTACACAAGATATATTGCAAAAAATATTAATAAAAGTACTAATTTCTAGCACATTAAAGAAACATTTTAAATTTAAATCAGTACTAAAGTTTAATTTTTAAACTCAAAAAAGAACCTATAAAAATAGTGTCTATTTCATAGGTTCCATTTTAATTTAATATCCTGATTTCTTTTTATTTATAAGTTTTAATATCTATATCTATTTATTATTCTTTAACCATTCAAATGCACTATGTGCATAAACAGCTGCACCTACATGTAAGCAATCTTCATTAAATACAACCTTTGGATTATGCTGACCATACTTAAATCCTTCTTGTTCACTACCTCCACCTAAAATAACCATAGTTCCAGGTACTTTGTCTAATACTTGTGAGAAATCTTCAGATCCCCCTAAGTTTGTATCCAATTTAGATATATTATTGCCTAATTCTTTTTTTAGATATTCAGCAAATTCCTCCGATATTTTAGGTTCACAATATAAAGCAGGTGTAGAGGTACTACTTTCTAATTTTGCTTCCGCTCTAAAAGTCTTAGCTGTAAGATCTACTACTTCATTCAATCTTTTAAGTAATTTTTCTCTATTTTCCTTTGAATAACTTCTCATAGTACCAGTTAAAATTGCTTTCTCAGGTATAATATTAAAGCTGTCTCCAGAATTAAACGTTCCAATAGTAATTACAGCAGTATCACTTGGATCACTTTCCCTACTTATTAATTCTTGTAATGCTAAATGTATATGTACGCCTACATTTATAGGATCTATTGTTTGATTTGGCATGGCTCCATGTCCACCTTGACCATTAATAATAATCTTAAAATTATCTGAAGAAGCTGCACAATATCCTGTATTATAAGCTACATGTCCAGTTGGCATAATTTTAGATAATATATGCATTCCAAATGCACTATCTACTTTAGGATTTTCTAATACTCCTGCATCTATCATCGCCTTTGCTCCTCCTAGACCTTCTTCGTCTGGCTGAAACATAAGTTTAACGGTTCCTTCTAATTCATCTTCTTTTTCTTTCAACAACTTAGCAGCACCTAATAGCATTGCTGTATGAGTGTCATGACCGCAAGTATGAGCACATTGTGTCTTTGAAGAAAATTTTAATCCACTTTCTTCTTTCATTGGTAAAGCATCCATATCAGCCCTTAGTAATATTACTTTTCCGTTTCTTTTTCCTCCTATTGTTGCCACTATTCCACTCTTGCATATTTCTTCTGGACTACAGCCTATTTCTTTAAGTTTTTCTATTACATATTGTTTTGTTGTAGGTAATTCATTTCCAAGTTCCGCATGTTCATGTAAAAACCTTCTATTTTGTATTATTTCTTCTTCAATTTCCTTTGCTCTTTCAAAAAATTTACACATATTTACACTCCCCTACTTACTTTATTATTTTGAAATTCAATCTTATTATATGAATTTATGTAATAACTAATCTTATATCTTATTATAGTAACAGTTTTTTATTAAAAAAACATGTATCTTAGTTTAAAAATATTAATATCTAACTATCATTGTTTTTTTAATCAGTTGAATGTTTAAGTGGTGCACATAATAATACTTCCATATATATCATATAACGAAATTTATACACTACAATAAAAATACTTCCTAATAATATTTAAATTGTAAAGATATTAAAAGTATAATTAAACAAATACAATAGTATTTTTAGTTCTTACCTTTTTATCATTTGTATTCCTAATTTCTAAAATACTTATACTGTTTGAGATTATATTATTTTAATAAACATAAAAAAAATGACCTCCTGTAAGTTGGATTTTAGGTCTAACTTACAGGGGCCAGTTTACACATTATGGTGATGCTTTTTTATACTATTCTATTAACAATCCCATTAATCCCTCTTTAAAAATTATTTCATCCATCACTCTTAGATTTTCAGATATTATTGGTTTAAATGTCATATTTCTTAATATATCTTTTTCTATATCAATTCCTGGAGCAATCTCTTCTAAGATTAATCCTTTTTTCCCTAATTTGAATACTGCTCTCTCTGTAATATATAAAACTTCTTGCTTCGTTTTTGCAGCATATTCTCCACTAAAAGTTATTTGCTCTACTTGATCTATGAATTTTTTAACTTTTCCTTCATTTATTATATTTAATTGACCGTTAAATACTTGAACTTTTAAACCTGATGCTGTAAAAGTACCACAGTATACAACTTTTTTAGAATTTTGAGTAATATTAATAAATCCTCCACATCCAGCTATCTTAGTTCCAAATTTACTTACATTTATATTTCCTTTTTTATCACATTGCGCAAGTCCAAGAAAAGCAAGGTCTAAACCACCCCCATCATAAAAATCAAATTGATTTGATTGATCTAAAATGGAAACTGGATTTAATGAAGCTCCAAAATTCAAACCATTTGCTGGAACTCCTCCAATAGGTCCAGACTCTATTGTTAACGTCATCTGATCTCCAATCCCTTCTTCATTAGCAACAATAGATATTCCTTCTGGCATTCCTATCCCTAAATTTATGATAGAATCTGGCTTTAATTCCATAGCAGCTCTTCTTGCTATTATTTTTCTTTCATCTAATGGTAATGTCTCAAGTGAATTTACTGGAAGCTTTATTTCTCCTGAATAAGCCGGATTATACAGTTGTGCAAAAGTTTGCATATGCTCTTCTGGTTTAGAAATTACTATAGCATCAACATATATACCTGGAATCTTTACCTTTCTTGGATCTAAAGAGCCTTTTGAAACTACATTTTCAACTTGCAATATAACAATTCCACCACTATTCTTAGCTGCTTGTGCCATTGATGTAGCATCCAATATAGCTGCTTCTTTATCAAAAGTTGCATTTCCTTCTTCATCAGCATAAGTAGCTCTTAATATTGCCACATCTATTGGTATAGATTTATAAAATAAATATTCCTTATTTTCAATATTAATAACACTAACTATATCTTCTTTTGTTATTTCATTTAATTTTCCACCTCCTAACCTTGGATCTACAAATGTTTGCAATCCAACTTTAGATATAGTCCCGGGTTTTCCAGCAGCAATATCCCTATACATATGAGATATTATTCCTTGAGGAATATTATATGCTTCAACTTCATTATTTACTGCTAGCTTTTGTAATTTAGGTGATAAAGCCCAATGTCCTCCAATTATTTTTGAAACTAGCCCCTTATGCCCAAAATGATTTAATCCTTTATCCTTACTATCGCCTTGCCCAGCCGCATATATTAATTTCAAATTATTTGGAGTTCCATATTGTAAAAAATACCTTTCTATTTCTGATGTAATAGCTTCTGGATGTCCACTTCCAATAAACCCTCCAACTGCTACTACACTACCATTTTTTATTTTTTTAATAGCATTTTCTAAATTTATAATTTTAGATTTCATTTTAATCTCTCCCAATAATTATTTTTATATAAATCTACTGAGTTGATATTTTAAATAATTTTAATCTCTATCTAAAAAATATAATAAAACTTCTGTTCTTTCTCTTTGCTTCTTTTCAATCTCTTCCTTATTCCATTTATAAAAACCTTCTCCGTTCTTAGTTCCTAATTTATTATCTTTAACTTTCTCTTCCATTAATTTAGATGGTTCAGTATAACTACATAAATCTTTAAATAAATAAGATGAGATATTATTAAATATATCTAATCCACCTAAATCAGCGCTACATAATGGGCCTGTTACCGATAAACGTCTACCATGGCCATATTCCATAGCTTTATCAACTTCTTCTGGTTTAGCCCACCCTTTCTCTACTATATACATTGCTTCTCTAAGAAGCGCTAATTGCAATCTATTTCCTATAAAACCCAAACATTCCTTTTCCATCTTAACTGCTTTTTTGCCAATAAAATTAACCCATTCAACTGTTTTTTCAACAGTATCTTTGTTTGTTTTTTCACCTGGGACTACTTCAACTAATGGTATTAATTGAGGTGGATTCCAAAAATGAGCTATAACAACTCTTTCTGGATTAGTTGTATTTCTAGCTATATCAGTTGGACTAAGTCCTGATGTATTGCTTGCTAATATAACCTCTGGTTTGCATAGTAAATCTAATTTTTTGAATATATCTTGTTTTAATTCTAAATTTTCTGCAACAGATTCAATTATAAAATCTGTATCGTTTACAACTTCTTCTAATGTCTTTACACCTTTAATTCTACTAATTATTTCTTGACATTCACTTTCATTAAGTTTTCCTTGAATAGTTAGTCTATTTAAACTTGCTATTATACTACTAATACCTCTATCCAAACTTTCATCAGTTCTTCCATACATCTTAACATTTAATCCAGCTCTTGCTGATAAAAGTGCTATACCATGTCCCATTGTACCAGTACCTAAAACTGCTATATTTTTTATATTCATAACCTTTACATCACCTTTCTCTATATAACATTTATATTAAAATTAAAAATCCTCCAAATATAATAACTCCTGTGACTAATAAATCTACAATACAAAACCCCATAATATCTCGTGCATTCAATCCTGCAATGGCTAATGCTGGTAATGCCCAAAATGGTTGAATCAAACAAGCCCAAGCATCTCCCCAAGCTATAGACATTGCCGCAGCACTTGCACTAACACCTAATTGTTGAGCTGCTGGCATTATTATAGGAGCTTGAAGTGCCCATTCACCTCCACCTGATGGTATAAATATTGTACAAAAAGCTGTACTCAATGTTGCCAATAATGGTAATGTCTTTTCACTAGCTATTCCTATTATTCCATTTGCTATTGTTCCACCTAACGAAATTCCACTTGCATTAGCACCAACCATCATTCCCATTATTCCTGCATAAAATGGAAATTGTATTATAATACCTGTTGTTGCTTTTACTCCTGATGCTGCTGCATTTAAAAATTTACGTGGTGTTCCATGAAGTAGTATGCTTAAAAATAAAAATGTAAAATTCACTACATTTAAGTCAAGTTTAAATCCATTTTTAGAGAAATAATAAAATATATAAACTATTCCCATAACCCCTACAATTATAGAAACTATAGAACTATTTTCTAATTTTTGAGCTGGTGTCATGTTAGTAAAATCAAGTGCATTTTGTGAACTACTTTCATTATTTTCTAACAACTTCGGATCTATCTCAAAAATTTCTTTTCCTTTTGGATGCATGCAACAATTAATTATAGGCAATATTATTAAAATAGCTAATACAATGATTATATTATAATAACTAAATATTGTTTCACCTGTTGGTATGGCAGATGTAATAACTCCAGCAGAAACAGATTGTACCTCTTTCCCACCAGCTGCTATAGTAAGTGGAATTGATCCTGATAAACCTCCATGCCAAACTACAAATCCAGAATAAGCTGATGCTATCAAAAGCCTATAATCTACTTTTTTTACGTTTTTAGCTATTTCTTTAGCTAATATAGCTCCTAATATAAGACCGAATCCCCAGTTAATCCAACAAGCAATTCCTCCAACTAATGTAGTTATAACTATTGCTTGCCATGGTTTTTGAGGAATAGATGCAATTTTCTTTATTCCATTATTAGCTAAAGGAGTACTTGCTAAAGTATGACCTGTGACAACAATTAATGCCATTTGCATTCCAAATGCTAATAAACTCCAAAATCCATTATTCCAGTGAACTAGCATTTCTATTGGCCCTTGTTTAGTAATTATCATTCCTGCTATATAAACTATAATTGTTAAAATAGAAGCAAAAATAAACGGATCTGGTAAATACCTTTGTACTAAAGTTACACAACCATTGGTAAATTTTTTAAACATTAAAATCCCCCCAAATTTGTATTTTATTAATATAACTACTTATTTTAAAAGGCTATTTGTAAATATATACAGCAAGAACAATGCCAACTTTAAAATTCATTAAAAATATGCTATATCCTCACTTAAAATATAATGTTCCTATTTCTATGTGTATTTTTTTTATACATAAAATCAATGTTTTATTCTTTAAACATAAAGTAATCCTTAAGTTAGATATAGATATGTCTATTTTTTTTACATGTATAATAAATAGACACTTTTATGAATTATCTATTTATTAAAATAAAAAACTAGGATAAATCCTAGTTTGTATTTAAACGTTATTCTAATTTTTTTGTTCCAAATTATATTGTTGAATTTTTTTATATAAATTAGCCCTACTTATTCCTAATATTTGTGATGTCTTATTTTTATTCCAATTAGTTTTATTTAAACAGCGTTCAATTTCTTTTTTTTCAACCCCTTGAATAATGTCATTTAAAGTTCTTTCTTCATGGAAAATAATTTTTGATTTATTGTTAACCATATATTCAGGCAAATGCCTAGGCTCAATTATTATACTATCAGAATCTAACAAATTTATAGCTCTCTCTATAACATTCTCCAATTCCCTTATATTACCTGGCCAATTATAATTTTGTAGAAAATAAATAGCTTTCTTTGATATCCCTTCAACATAAATACCCAATTTATTTGCCACTTTAACTCTCAAACTATCTGATAATAATTCTATATCTTCTTTTCTGTCCCTTAATGGCGGTATCTCAACCTTCATAACATTTAGCCTATAATAGAGGTCTTTTCTAAACTTTCCCTTTTTAACGGCATCTTCTAAATCTATATTTGTCGCTGCTATTATTCTAATGTCTATTTTTTTTACTGTGTTTCCACCAATTCTCTCTACTTCTTTCTCTTGAATTACTCTAAGTAGTCTGACTTGCATATCCATTGGCATTTCGCCAATTTCATCTAAAAATACAGTACCTCTATTTGCCAATTCAAATTTCCCTATTTTTCCGCCTTTCTTAGCACCTGTAAAGGCACCTTCATCATATCCAAAAAGTTCTGATTCTATTAGACCTTGTGGTATAGCTCCACAGTTTATTTTAACTAAAGGATTTAATGCCCTCTTACTTGAATTGTGAATTGCGCATGTGTGTAGTTCTTTTCCCGTGCCACTTTCACCTATTATTAAAACCGTAGAGTCTGTTTTCCCTAATAATTTACATATACGTTTTACTTCTAGTGCTTTTTTAGATATTCCAATAATATTATCAAATGAATATTTTGCATTTCTTTCCTTACCTAATTCGTTTTTATAAAACTCCACCTCTTTCTTTAATCTATTTAATTTTTTGTTAAGTAAATTTAATTCTTCTATATCTTTAAAAATTATCTTACCTATGGCACCAATTATAGTTTCATTAAACTTTATTGGGACTCTCATAGCAATAACTTCCTTATTATTTATTAATTGCATTTCTCCATACTCTGTTTTTCCTGTTTCCAATATCTGTGGTAACCTAGTGTTTTGTATTATCTCTTCTACATGTCTTCCTTCTGGGTTATTACATTTTATAAATTCTTTATAGCAATTACTCATCATTGTTATAATACCATCTTTATTTACAACAACTACACATTCTTTAGTGGTATCAATTATAATATTTAGAATATCTAAATTTAATGTATTATATGATAAATTTGATATGTTTTCATATGATTTAATATCTTGAAAAATCCCTACTACACCATCAATATTTCCTTTATTAAATACAGGTATCTTATTAATAATAAAATTACTTCCATTAAAATAAAATCTCTCATTTAATTTTAACTCCCCATTTATTATTTGCCTTTTAAAAGCTATACCTTTTATAATTTCTGATATCTTCTTACCTTTAGCGACTTCTTCATTTATATTTAATAATGATTGTGCCAATTTATTTATCAGTATTATTTTTTCATTTTTATCCATTAAAATAATTCCATCATATTCATTATCATAGATACTCTTAACTAATTCATTTGAAATCATACTAAATTCTCAGTGAAATTTAATTTAGCAAGTGCTAACTTTCACTAAGCCTCCTTACCTTAATTTAACATAATAGGAATCTAAAATTCAATATGTAAAATATATTCTAAAAAATACTCTTATATATTTAAATAATATTTATAAAATTATATATTTTACACTTTTATTTTCATTCTTAATTCACTTTGTTAAAACATTCAATTTTACTTATTGATATCATTGTATGGGCTAAAGAATAGAAAAAGACGACAAAAAAAGTCCCCTTTACAGAAAAGAGACTTTTTTTATGTTTATTTAAAAATATTCTATATTATTTTTTTTACACCAATCAATAGCTAATTGATATTCAGCTTTTTCTCTATAATCATACCATTCACTAAGCTGACCAATATTTTCAATATGCTCTCTTAATTTACGTAATGAGTATTCTTCTTGTAATTCTTCTAAATTCTTATCTTTAAAGTTTTTATCATCTAAAGACTTACAAAAATCTATCATCATATTACATTCATTTATCTCATCCTTATTAGGTAATTGAATATAATCCTGAAAGTTCTCTTTTAAATCATATAAACCACTTATCAATTCCTTTTCCCATTCTTCAAAATTTTCAATATTATTAATATCCTCTGCTTTATAATTTGAAGTACTGTTATCTTCCAAATATATAATTATACCTGTTTTTTTATTATAATAATGACTCAATAATTCTCCTTCGAATTCTATTGCCTCTATTACATCACTTAAATTTACTTCCATATTTTTACCTCTTCAATTGTATTATATTTTAAATTCATACCTTTATTTAAATTATAGACTATAACTTGATTTCATAAAACATTTATTGATAATATTTATGAAAAATCAAAAGATTTAACTAGATTATCTTCATAAATAAATTCTAACTATTCATTATATCTTCATAACCACATGTTTCAATAATATCATCGTTACATTTCTACTTGTAATTCTCATTCTTTTTTATTTCTGCTCTTATTTAAGTTGAATTATCAATATATAAAATGATCTGCATCAAATTAATTTTGATACAGACCCTAAATCAAGTTTATTTAATCATATTATTCATTTCATTATTAAGAACATTGTAAATAGCTTTTGCCACGCCTAAATTACCATTACTATCTGTTATGTATTTAGCTATCTCTTTAACTTCTGGTATTGCATTTTTCATAGCAACACTTTCTTCGAATATTTCAAACATTGAATAGTCATTAAAACTATCTCCAAGAATCATAACATCCTTTATATCTATATCCATTTTTTTAGCTACTTGTTCTAATATGATTCCTTTTTGAGCATTCAAATCAGTTATTTCTATATTATCATCAAATGATGAAGATATTGCAAGTCCCTCAAGCTTTCCAACAGTCTTTTTAATTTTATCTATTAACTCTACATCTTTATGAAATGCTACAAATTTCCTTACTTCTATACCATCTTCAAAGAATTTTTCTACATCATCAATATATTTTAAACTTGTAAAAAATCCTTCTTTTTCTGCCATTTTTTTAGCTTCATCTTCTGTTAAGTTAGGATTGAAAGTTAAAGTTCTAAATACAACCTCTTGAAGAGCCTCTTCTCTTGTAGATGTAGTAAATACACCTTTATCCGTAAATATACGAGCCGGTAATTTGTTTTCATCTAATATCTTTATTATTTGTTTTGCATATTCTTCGTTTATGTTTATTACCTCTAAAATATTTCCCTCTTCATCCCTATACTCTGCTCCATTAGAAAGAATACATTGGCATCTTATATTATGCTTATCTAATATACCCTTAACACTATCATATTCTCTACCTGTAGATATTGTAAATATTATGCCAGCTTCTTCTGCTTTTCTAATTGCCTCAACCGTCTCTACATCTATATCATGGTTATTATTTAATAACGTACCATCCATATCTGATACTATAAGTTTTATCATTAGAATCACTCCATTCCTAATATAGTTTATTGCCTTTAATATATAGTATAATGTATTTTACACAAAATTATATAACAATTAATATTTTCTAACTATATTAATACTATATTTTAAGTCTAATTTTATTTAAGAGTGTTCTTTATATCTGATATTATTAATTCTTCGGTTAAATGATAACGTGAATGTAACATCTCTAATGGTACGCTATCAGTAAATTCTTTTGAAGCACCAAAGTTTAATACTCTCATTTCTTTGTCTCCATAGAACCTTGAAATTTTTTCTCCAAATCCCCCATCAAGTATTCCATCTTCTAATGTTATTACTAGCTTATGATTATCTAATAATTCAGTTAATAGATCTTTATCTATTCCACTTATAAATCTAGGATTAATTAATGTAGCATTTATTCCTGTTGATTCTTTTAATCTCTTTTGTACTTTTTCTCCAAGATCATAGAAACTTCCAAGAGCAATGATTGCTACTTCACTTCCATCTTTAACTTTCTTATAAGTGTTTAATTTATCAAAGTTAGGTTCAATTTTAATTCCGCTTGATACTACAGTCATATTAGGAACACGTATTGCTACTGGATATTTATCTTGTTCTATTCCCCATTCCATCATAGCAATATATTCTTCTTTGTTTGTTGGAGCAAGATATACTATATTAGGAATATTAGATATTAATGGTATATCAAATACTCCAAGATGTGTTACATCTCCACCACTTATTCCTCCACCATGAACCATAATAAGTGCAGAATTATTATTTATAGCAAGATCTTGAGATAATTGGTCATAAGTTCTTTGAATGAATGAACTTACAAAAGATGCAACTGGCTTTCCTCCTTGTGATGCTATTCCTGATGCCAATGCTATAGCATGTTCCTCTGCTATTCCAACATCTATAAATTGATCTTTAAATTCATGTCTAAATGAACTTAATCCTACTGAAGCTGGGGTAGCAGCTGTTATTGCTATAATACTGCTATCTTTTCTTGCTTTTTGTGATAAAATTTCTCCTGCAATATTTCCATATGTCTCACTAGCACCTTTTACTAAAGATTCTTTAGTTTTTAAGTCAAATGGCATTACCCAATGAAAAGCTTCTTTGTTTTGTATTGCATCTTCATATCCTTTTCCTTTAACTGTATGTATATGAACTACAACTGGATGATCTATATCTTTAACTCTTGAAAATGTTTCAATTAATGATTCAATATCATTTCCATCTTTAACATAATGATATTCAAATCCTAAAGATTTAAAGAAATTATTTTCTGCTTTTCCATTAGTTTTACGAAGTAAATCTAAATTCTGATAAAGTCCACCATGATTTTCTGCTATGGACATATCATTATCATTTACAAGTATTATTATATTTTTTCCTGATGCAGATGCATTATTTAAGCCTTCATAAGCTTGCCCTCCACTTAATGATCCATCACCTATTACAGCTATAATATTTCCTTTACCTTTCTTTACATCACGTGCTTTTGCCAAACCACACGCTAAACTAATTGAAGTTGATGTATGCCCCACTGTAAAGAAATCATGTTCACTTTCATTTTGTGAAGTATATCCAGTAACACTTCTATATTCATCTGGATTTATAAATGCATTTTTTCTTCCAGTTAAAATTTTATGTGTATATGATTGATGTGAAACATCATAAACAATCTTATCTATTGGTGAATTAAATACACAATGAAGTGCTATTGTTGCTTCAACCATACCTAAGTTTGGTCCAAAGTGTCCACCAGTCTTACTTACTCTTGTTATTAAAATTTCTCTTATTTCATTAGATAATAATTTTAATTCCTCATTTTTAAGTCCTTTTAAGTCTTTTGGCTCATTAATTTTATTTAAAATATTCAATGACATACTAATGCCTCCTAATTTTTTAAGTTTTAAAGCTGTAATCCCTGCTATGTTGATTAGTATAGCGCTTAGAGTTAACTCTAAGTCAATAGATAAGTTCTAATAATTATTTTTTCTAACTTTTTCTTTACTTAGAGTTGACTCTAACGGGTATAATATAGTATCACTTATTTTTAGGAGGTAACATAATGCCATATACAATTAAAGAAGTAGCCGAAAAATATAATTTATCAGTTCATACTCTTCGCTATTATGAAAAAGAAGGTTTACTTCCATTTATTGAACGTAATAAACAGAGTCATAGAATTTTTAATGATAAGGATTTAGAATGGCTTAATATAATATGTTGTTTGAAAAATACTAATATGCCTATAGCTAAAATCAAAGAATACGTTGATTTATGCATAGAAGGTCCTGAAACTATTTGTAAGCGTGAAGAGATACTTTTGAAACATAAAAAATATATAGAAAGTGAAATAGACAACTTTAATTCATATCTTAGAGTTGTAGATGATAAAATAAATCATTATATAAAAAAACAAAAATCTATAATCTGTAAGTAGGGTTAAAACTATTTACGTTTTTTAAAGAGGCTAGTATCAAAACTATAAATATACAATTTACTTTTTTTTCTTTTTTTATTGTATAATAACTTGTAGGGACTAAACATATAGTATAGGAGGATTTATGGATAATATTGCAGTTAAATTAATAACTGATTTAACAAAATACGGTAAAGGCCTAGTTCCTGGTATAAAAGGAATTACTGTTGGTCAAAAAGGGATTTGGAGCAGGTGTAATGATAATTTTATAAGTGTTAAATTTGAAAATGATATAACTTTAGATGTATTATGGAGTGGATTAGAGATAATAGATGAAGATTACCTAAAAACAATTGCTGAGGATGAAAAAAAATTACTTGAAGAACTTAAATCAGCTAAAAATATTGTTAAGTCAGTAGGTCCTAGAGGTGGATTCAGATATCTTTGTTATGAATATATAACATTAGATGGATCTAAGAGTAATAAATCTATAGGATTAAAAAAAGAAGCTGATAAATTATTAGAACTTTTTTCTAAATATAATTTAAATGTTAAAATTGAAAAAGTAGTTTAATTATTAGTTTAACTATAAAAATCCACGATAATATAATCAAAACATTACCGCGGATTTTATAGTTTATATAATAATTTGTAAATATAGCTAGTTTATTTTTATTAAAATATACACGTTTATTTCAAAGCATCTTCTTTTCATAGTTTTCATACATTATCCATGCAATTATTGAGAAAATCATTGGTCCAGCTATACTCCATATAGTTGTTTGAATATCCCCTTCTAATGCTGGCTGTATTATAGAAAATAAATTAGCAAATCCTACTGTTAATACAACTATCCAAGTCCAAAACTTTGCACTTATTTGAGTTTTATAAACTGTGAATGGTTTATTAATTTCAGTTTTCTTCTTAAAATATGGAAATGCAATAGCTATAAACATATATGGCAGTGTCATAGCTACATTTGTCATAGATACAAGTATATTAAAGAATGTAGCCATTGAGCTTCCACCAAAAGATACAAGTGCTATCATAAAACAAACTATAATAGCTTGAATCCACATAGCATTTATAGGTAAACCATTTTTTGTTTCTCCAATTTTTCCAGGCCATAATTTATTTGGTGTACCTTCAATTAATTGTTTTAATGGTGAATACATAAGAGTAAAAAATGCTCCTGATAGAGCTAAAAACATTGAAAGTCCAACATATCTAGCAACACCATTTCCTAACATTAATGCTGTATTATCATTAGCTCCAAAGGCTGTACCTAAAGAATATCCTAAATTAGACATAACTATGTAACTTGCATTTCCTAAATTAACATCTTTAATTCCCATAACAGTTTCCCAATTAGTAAATATCCCAATAAAGAATATTCCTATTGAATATCCTATTGAAATTATAGCTGCTGAAACAAGAATTCCTTTAGGAAAGTTTTTTTCTGGATTTTCTGTCTCATCAACTAACCCTCCTACAGCTTCTATACCACCATAAGCAAATAAAGCATATACAACAAATGCTAATGAAGCAATTATATCACCTGTATACTTAGGGTTGGGTGTTTGCATAAATGATTTAAGTCCTTCAATAGGTTGACTTAATTGACCATTATTACCTAAAAGTACTGCTATTGCTCCAATCCAAAGGAATATATTCAATGCTAAAACAGCAGTTCCTCCTATTGAAGTTACTTTTTTAATTTTATCTAATCCTTTTGTTGACGTAAATGTTACTATTAATATCCATATAATTCCTAATACACCTAAAACTTGTGATCCTTTAAGACCAAGTACAGTCCAATTTTGTGTTGTATCTTTTCCAAAAATAGCATTTGATACTGGAACCCACATACTCGATGCAACATTAACCATCCAAGTTATATAAGAAAAGTACCACATAAACGTTCCTATAAATGCAAACTTTGGTCCTACAGATTTATTCATCCACGAATAAATCCCCCCTTTTTCATCCTTAAAAGCAGAACCGAATTCAGCTACCATTAATGCAAATGGAACAAAAAAAGTTATTGCTGAAAAAATATACCAAGGAATAGCAGCATAGCCCATTTTATAAAATGATCTTGGAATGTTGTTAAATCCATAAACAGATGTAAAAATCATTAATGCTAAAGGTACCAAAGTTAATTTTTTTGTTGATTTTGAGCTTGACTTCATTTTTTCCTCCTTAATTTTAAATTGTTATATTTCTTCTTTTATCTTTTTGTAATATTGTTTTCTATTTAACAACATTACTTTTTCCATACTACCTTCTTTTTATGTATCCATGCTCATGACTGAATTTTATTTAATAAAATAAACACTACTAAAAATAGTTCTAAACTCTAGATGTTTCAAGTATTAATCATAAGTCAATCACATATATCACTGAACTTAAATTAATTTTTATTTAATAATGCTACTAAAAAATCATTTTAAGAATATATGAAAAATTAAATTTATAATTAAAACTACTTAATAAGTTAATATAATATTGATATATATATATAAAGGACTGTATCAATATAAATTTGATACAGTCCTTTTTATAAACAAATCACTATTTGTTTTAAAACCTCTTATAAACTTCTTTAAATTACATTGTTTTCATTTAACTAATTCCTATTAACATCATCTAAGGCTGATAATCCAACATTACTTCTAATCACCTCAATAAAAGCCTTTACAATTTCAGGATCAAATTGTGTTCCACTACATCTTTCAAGTTCCTCTATTCCCTCTTCATAAGTCTTTCTATCATTATATGGCCTATTTGATGTCATTGCATCAAAACTATCTACAACTGTAAGTATCCTTGCTAAATAAGGAATTTCTTTACCTTTTAATTTATTAGGATATCCTTTGCCATCATATCTCTCATGATGATTTATAATTAATGGAATTAACATTTTTAAAGATTCTACTGATTTTATTATTTCCACTCCATTTGCAGGATGCTGTTTGAGAATTTTCCATTCTTCACTTGTAATTTTCATTTTTTTTATTAATATTTCTTTACTAATATTAATTTTGCCAATATCATGCATATAAGCTCCATAAATCAATATTTTTTTATCATATTCACTAAGTTTAAGCTTATCTGCTATAATTCTACTATAAATTACTACTCTTTCTACATGACCATAAGTATACTTGTCCTTAGCATTTATAACACTAATCAAAGTCTTTATTGATGTAACAAGTTCAATGTCTTTTTCATCTATATTAGTTTTAATTTCATCTAAAATAGATGTGTACACTTCAACTCTATTTTTATAAAAAAACTTTGCTCTATATAAAGCATCATCAGCACTTTTTATAAGTTCTACATCATTTTTCGCTTTATATGGATAAACTGATACTCCAATTGAAACAGTAACTTTTCCATTAGGCTGATTTTCTTCTCCTTCAAAATATGTAGTCTCTATACTTTTTCTTAAATTCTCCGCAATATTTAAAGCTTTTTCCTCATTAGTCTCAGGTAATATTATAGAAAACTCCTCTCCCCCATATCTTGCTGGAATATCTTCTTTTCTTGAATTTTCTTTGATTATTTTACCTATTTTTTTTAAAACATAGTCACCTTTTTGATGTCCATTTATATCATTATATTGTTTAAAATAGTCTATATCTATAAAAATCATGGCTACTGGTTTATTATACTTTTCACCACTCTTAACATTCTCTACTAATGAATCACAGAAATATCTGTGATTATATAATTCAGTAAGTCCATCAATATTTATCATGTCTTCTAAATTTTTAATGTGTTCTCCTTCTATCTTTACATAAAACCCTAAGGGCCATGCCGTCAAAATAAATATTCCTGCTAAAACTAAATCATCTTGAAAATAAACATTTACCTCAGCATTTGGTAGCATGATAATATCCATGGTTAAAATAATAAAAGATGAAATCCCTGCAACTATTAATCCTTGCTTCATTCCAGATTGAATTGTTGTTGTTATTATTATAAATAAATATAATAATTTATATTGACTTTGATTCACTCCACAAATTAATATGATTGTTGAGAATATAATTACAAACATCATTGTTTCAATTTTATTTAAAACCTTTCCATATTTGTTTTTAATTTTATTTCCATTTGAAAAAGTCCATAATAAATAAATCAAAATTAATGCCATTAATGGTGTACATAAAAATACATATTTATAATAATTATTAATTTCCCATATTGCTGAACTATTGTTTTCAATAAACTGTTTGCATAAAATTATTCCTACAAATAGAAGTGAAGATATTTTTACTACAGACACTATATCATTTATTTGTTTCTGTTTATCATCTTTTATAATTTTCATGTATATACCTCATGATAATTATAATGAGATCAATATATTGATCTCATTATTTAAATTATTTCTCTCTTAAGCACTTAGGTTCTTCTGGTTGATAATGTCCCCAAATACATGCAGAAGTTGCTACTACTGAAGCAATAACAGTTGCAATAGTTGCTACGCTCATTAGAATTTTATTTTTCATTAATTTCACCTCCTTTAAATACTTCACTAATATTTTTAAAAGTTATTTAACTTTCCTAATATGAAATGTCCACTTTTAGTTAGAGAAAAAATCTGCCATAATAATCCCATATAAATGCATAATGAATAAGTCAATAAGAGAAAATTATTTATTGCTAAATAACTTAGAATATTGATTATTACAATAATTAAATATACACTTAGCGTAATTATAGAACTTTTTCTTAATCTTTTTCTCTTTTCAATATTTTTAATAGGTTTTGCTATACTATCTACAGGTGCTAACTTATATAAAATATAATATGACCATACAAATACTATAATTCCAAACAAAATAACAAAACTAAAGTTAGTATTTATACTTTTTGCTATTAATGCCATACCAACACTCGCAACAGTTCCTATAATTGCACACCGCTCGGGAGAACTTGCATGCATACCTCCAGAACTTTTTCTTAGTATACTTATAGTAAAAGATACTATAAGCGCTTCAATAGTTACATTGAACAGAACTCCAAATATTGCAACTAATACTATACAAATTCCCATCTGAATAAATGCAAATATTCCATAATTTATTACAGACTTTTTATCATCATCAAAATTTAATTCTTCAGCTATATAATTAGAAATTTTTTCACATATATATTCAATTTTAAGCATATTTAAATATTCCTTTTCCTTAAATAATAAAATACTGTAACCATTGCAAAGCATATTAATGATACTAATCCAGACATTGTCTTTAATTTTATATTCAACATTATTGACTCCAACCTGTTATTAAAAATAATGCTTAACAATAATACATTTAATCCTTCAAGAATAAATAAGACTATAGTTGTTATTAGTGAAGCTTTAATAGATAGAACCACATCTGATTTATTTATACTAAACATAATAATAATCATTACAAATATATCAAGTATAGTATGTACACCATAATTTATAGGCAACATTCTTATACCATATTCACATAATCCGAACAATAAACTAGAAACTATATATTTTTTTAAATTAAACTTTGTATTAGACAATGTAAATATTGCAAACATTAATACAAATGATTCCGGAATTGTTCTAAATAAAAATTCAAATCCTGTTAATCTTAACAATTTCTTTTCTCCTTTGATTGTTAACTTTCTTTATAGCATAATATAATATAATAAATACAAATACTCTGATAAACACATCCCCTACACTAAGAATAGTGTAGCCTAAATCTATAAAGTCAGTTAAAATTTTAAAATTAGTTTGTGAATCTCCCAATATATGAATATCATTCACTCTTTGATAGTTTTCTAATGTCACACGACCTGTTAAATAAGATAATGATTGATAAACAGGCATAAATCCTCCATTAGATTTTATTGCAATATCGTTTAATACGCCTCCAAAAACCACAAAAAATGAACCTATTATTGAAGTTACATACAATTCATATTTTAATACCAATAACAAATAAGAGATTAAATAAATAGTTGTTAAACTTCCTATAAATTCAATAATTTTATAATTTCCAAAAAAAGTTGCAACTTGTCCTATTAAAGTTATTATTTCGAATATAACTAAAGGATAAATAGTCCATGACTTAAATAGTGGTTTTATTTCATATCCCTTTATTTTTGCAAATAGACATGCCAATAATATTGTTTCTGGCATATTTCCTCCTAAAATTTATATCAAATATCTACAGATTACTTTTTACATATAATTAAATAAGTAAAAGCATATTTATTATAATATGTTTTTTCCTACTTTTCCAGTTTTTATTTAAAATATTGTCATAAAATTTCTTAAATAGTACATTTTTTCTCAAATTTCATCATAAAAACAAGCTTATATAATATTAAATTTTATAATAAAAAACACACTATTCAAGTGTGTTTTTTATTATAAGTCATATAAAGTATACTATTTGACTATACATACTTATCATATTATATATGCTTTTTTGAAATTTACTTATTATTTAATACAACTAATCCATTGATTCCATAACACTTTTAACAAGCTCATCCATATCTGCAACATTATCTTCTTTCATTAAAGATACCAATGTAACTTTCTCATCTAAAATTGTACTATTTTTCATGCCATCTAAAAATTCACGAATTAACTTTCCAGATTTACATGCCCATGAACCATTTTCAATTATTGCAAAAGTTCTGTTTTGAAGATTAAGAGCTTTCATATCCATAAGGTAATTATGCATAGGTGGGTAAATCCCCAAGTTATAAGTTACTGATGCTAAAACCACATGACTAACTCTAAATGTTTCAGAAATTAACTTAGATACATGAGTGCTTGAAACATCATACATAACTATATTTTTTATACCCTTTTCTACAAACTTAGTAGCTAAAACATTTGCTGCATTTTCAGTATTACCATACATTGACGCATAAACTATCATTACTGCTTTTTCTTCTGGTTCATACTTGCTCCATTTATCATATTTATCAATAAAATATCCGATATTCGTACGCCAAACAGGACCATGTAGTGGACAAATCATTTTTATATCAATTCCACTGGCCTTTTTTAATAATGACTGAACATGAGGACCATATTTTCCTACTATATTTGTATAATACCTTCTAGCATCATCTAACCATTCATGTTCAAAATCAATTTCATCATTAAACAATTTTCCATCTAATGCTCCAAAACTTCCAAAAGCATCAGCTGAAAAAAGAACACCATTTGTAGTATCAAATGTAACCATTGCTTCTGGCCAATGCACCATTGGTGCTGCTATAAATGTTACTACATGTTTACCAAATGATTTTGTATCTCCTTCTTTAACTACCTCTTCTTTACCATCAATATTGAATCCAAATTGTCTCATTAAAAGGAAAGCCTTTTCAGTACTTATAATTTTAACATTAGGATAACGTAATAATATTTCTTCAATTGATGCACCATGATCAGGTTCCATATGATTTATCACTAAATAATCTAATGTTCTACCGTTAAGGACATGTTGTATATTTTCTATAAATTGCCTACTTATTGACCAATCTACAGTATCAAATAATACAGTTTTTTCATCTAATAATAAATATGAATTATATGACACACCTCTTGGAATTGGATGAATATTTTCAAAAAGTGCTAAACGTTTGTCATTACCTCCTATCCAATAAAGATCTTCAGTTACTTTTCTAACACAAAACATAATTTACTCCTCCTTTTACTATATTTTACCCAAAAATCAAATCTCTATAAACATATCTTTCTCTTCACCACAATCAGGACATATCCATTCATCTGGTAGAGCTTCAAATAAAGTTCCAGATACTATATCATTTTCTAAATCACCTATAGCAGGATCATACTCATAACCACATCCATCACAAACATATCGCTTCCAATTAGGTATAACTTTTTCAGGAACTTTTTTCTTCATCTTCTTCATAGAAGGTGCCGCTTTTTTAGGTTCTCCATTATCTAAAGCTGCTGCTAGTAAAGGCATTATTTCAAGTATATCACCTATAATTCCATAATCTGAATTTTTAAATATTGGAGCATTAGGATTATTATTTATTGCAACTATAGTAGTAGCATCTTTTATTCCTTTTAGATGTTGTCCAGCTCCTGATATTCCACAAGCAATATAAAGATTACCATTAAACTTTTGTCCTGACATACCAACATAACGATTTAAAGGTAAATATTTTAAAGTTTCAGCTACTGGACGTGATGATCCAATAGCTGCACCTGCTTGTACAGCTAAAGATTTTGCTAATTCCATATTCTTTTCTTCACCAATTCCCTTACCTACACTAACAACACGCTCAGCTTTTGAAATAGGAGTATTTATATCAATACCTACAGTAAAGTCATATCCATCTGCTTTTAATGCTTCTACAAGTTTGAAAACTCTTTCTTCTGCTGTACCATCTTTTATTATTATTTTCTTGCGTGCACCTGTAAGTGGTTCACGAGATGAAGTTTTTCTATCTCTATTTTCGTTTTTAGGCATCTTTCCAATTATGTGCGATGCAATTACCATTCTTTGAATCTCATTTGTTCCTTCGTAGATAGTACAAATTTTAGCATCACGATAAGCTCGTTCTACATCCATTCCTTTAAGATAACCATTTCCTCCAAAAATTTGTAATGCATCATTTACAACTTCCAAACATATGTCTGAAGCATACTGTTTAGCCATAGCAGCTTCCATAGAATATGATTCATGGTTTTCTTTAAGTTCAGCTGCACTATAAACTAATAACCTTGCTGCTCTTATCTTTGTTGCCATATCAGCTAATTTAAAAGAAATTACTTGTTGCTGACAAATTGGTTTTCCAAATTGTACTCTCTCCTTTGAATATTCCAACGCATTTTCATAAGCACCTTGAGCTATACCTAGCGCTTGAGATGCGATACCGATACGACCACCATCTAAAGTTTGCATAGATATTTTAAAACCTTGTCCTTCTTCACCTAATAAATTTTCTTTAGGCACCTTAACATTGTTGAATATTAATTCTGCTGTTGAAGATGAACGAATTCCAAGCTTATCGTAATGATCACCAAATGTAAATCCTTCCCATCCTTTTTCAACAATAAATGCACTTATACCTCTAACTCCTATATCTGGAGTTGTTACTGCAAATACAACATATGTGTCTGCTTTATCTGCATTAGTTATAAATATCTTTCCACCATTTAAAATGTAATAATCACCATCTAATACAGCAGTAGTCTCTGTTCCCCCAGCATCACTACCAGCGTTAGGTTCAGTTAAACCAAAAGCACCAATTTTTTCTCCCTTAGCTAAAGGAATCATATATTTTTTCTTTTGCTCTTCAGTTCCATATGCAAAAATTGGATACGTGCCTAAAGAAACATGGGCAGATAAAATTACACCTGTCCCACCATCTACTCTAGAAAGTTCTTCAACAGCAATAGCATAACTAAGTATATCTAAACCTGCCCCACCATATTTTTTAGGGTACGGTGTACCTAGTACTCCCATTTTAGCTAATTTTTCAATTGCCTCAGTTGGAAATTTACTTTCTTTGTCTAACAAGAATGCTAGTGGTTTTATCTCTGCTTCTGCAAATTCTCTAATTTTTTTACGAAAAATTTCGTGTTGTTCAGTAGTCTTAAAAAACATAAATTCTCCTCCTTTAAATTTTCATTTTATCTCTCACGATTTAATTACTATAATTTATTATATGATTTTTTATTTTGTATAATAATAATTATTATAGAATATTTAATATTTTTTGTCAATTATTTCAATTAATAAATATTTTTTCATAAATAAACTAAATTAAACTTTTCTTTTTAATATATATGATTAAAGTTTATAAAAAATAGTTATATAAAATAAAAAAGCTTGGAAGAATAAAAAATTCAACCAAACTTATATCAAAATCAATGTCAATTATAATCTATTATTTACCATTATCTATATTATCTTCTTCGTCTTTTGGTAAAATCAAATTTAAAGCTATAGCTACTAATGTAGTAACAACTATTGAAGACTTTCCAAAGATTGATATAAACCAATTTGGAAATAAAGCTAAAGATTCTGGAACCTGTACTATTCCTACACCTAATGCAATTGATAATCCTACAATAGCAGTATTTCTAGCTGTAAGCTTAACTGATGAAATCATCTTAATTCCTGTCATTGTAATAGTTGCAAATACCGATAATGTTGCTCCCCCAAGTACGCACTGTGGAATACTTGTTAGTATTGATGCAAATTTAGGTACTATTCCCGATATTATAATAACTACTGAAGCAAATACAAATACACTTCTATTTATAACTTTATTCATTGTTACTATACCAACATTTTGACTAAATGTTGCAGTAGGCATACCGCCAAAAAATGCACCAACAATACTACTAACACCATTACCAATTATCCCACCTGAAAGTTCTTTATCTGTAGGAACTCTATTCATTCCACCACCAGTAGTAGCTGAAAAATCTCCTATTGCTTGTACAGAATTTACTACATGCATTATTACCATTGATATAATTGCAGTGGCATTAAAACTCATGCCAAAATGCATAAACTTTGGTACTTGCATCCACCCGGCCTGCTGAACTTCTGTAAATGAGACCATTCCAAGACAAAGTGCAACAATATATCCAACAATTATTCCTACCAATATTGATGCAAGCTTTAATGTTCCTTTGGTAAAATAATTTAGAAATATTACTACACATAAAGTTATAAGTGCAATTCCCCAATTTATAGGAGCACCAAAATTTGAACTTCCTGCTCCACCAGCTATATATTTAATAGCAACTGAATATAATGATAAACCTATTGAGAATATAACAGTACCTGTTACTATTAAAGGAAAAAGTTTAACTAATCTTTTAACAAATATTCCAAAAATAACAGCTACTATCCCACCAATAACTTGTGCTCCTAATATTGTTGCAATATTAAATTCATCAGCTATAGCTATTAATGTTGGTACATAAGCAAAACTAGTCCCTACTATTATAGGTAGTCTAGAACCGATTACTCTAAATATAGGAAAAAGTTGTAATAATGTTGCTAATCCTGCAAAAAATAATGATGATTGAACAAGTAAAATTTTATCCTCTGGACTTAAATTGCATACACCTGCTACTATTATAGCTGGTGTAACACACCCAATAATCATAGCTACAACATGTTGTAATCCTAAAGGAACTATTTCTTTTAAATTCGGTCTACCTTCAAATTGAAAAAGTAAAGATTTTTCATTTGATTCCATAAAAAACTCCCCCTTGTATTAAAACCCAGTTATACGTTTACAATATTTTCTATAAATATATTAAGCAATACTTATGCCAATAAAATTTCTTATTTTCATCTCTTTTATTATCTTATAATAATAAAATTCACTTTATTTTCAAAAAAAACCTATTTAATTATCATTTTGATAATTTCCTTCTCATTTTAATAATGTTTTTTATTTTTAGTTAGTCTGCTTTTCAGCCATTGTTTCTTATTTAATTTATCATTTTAATAAATCAAAGCAAAATTTGACAATATAATTCAAAAATTCAATACAGAATTTATTATAGCATTACCTAAATATAAGTATATAACGTAACATTTGTTAAATACTTATACCCCTTTTTAGTAACTTTCTTATTGCAATTATATTCTTTAAGTTCCACTTCTTTTAATTAATCATACTTATTCCCCCCTCTGTTTCACCAGTAATAAAAAAATAATTAAATAGGATGTAATTAAATTTTATGTATACTAAAAAACTTCTTCTTAGCAATAATTGATATTACAACTCATTACTAAGAAGAAGTCTTTATATATATGCTAATTTGTATATTACAAATCTATCTCTACTATCATTTTTAAAATTTTCTAATCTTATCTCTTTCTTTATTATAAAAAATGTATATTGTTCTAGAAAAAATATATAATCATCTGAAGGATAAAAAAGTATAATTTCTATATTTCTTTTATTTTCATATACTGATCCTATAATGTTATCTATTACCTTCATAAAAATTTCTATTGAAAATGGGTTAAAAAAATAAAATTTATTATCTTCTGGCTTAACTTCATATTTTTCTGCTAATTCACAAACAAAATTAATTTTATTTTCATCAATATTATACTTTTCTAAATAATATTTTTTATTAATTAAAGCTTGTTTATAAAAATATTTATTCATTTCAATTCCAGTTATATTACATTTAAATAAATAATTTAAATAAAAATTAAGTCTACCTTTTCCACATCCAAAATCAACTACTGAATCCGTATTATTTAATTTATATTCTTCAAACAATTTATTTAAAGCCTGATAATCTGTAGGTTCATATCTATTATAATATCTTGTTGCCTCTTCTAGCTCCTGTTTACCTGAAGTCTTAATGTTTAATATATTTTCATAATATTGTTCTTCCATTATTATATCCTCTTAATCATTCATAATATTAAATTTTTTCTATAATTATTGCTAATATATTATATCATAAACAATCACTTTTTCTTATTTCCCTCTACAAACACCTTTATATCTTCTATAACTTCTTCTGTTAACTCACAACCTCTGTTTTTAGTTATTTGTAATATAACCTTTTCCAAATCAGTAGATTTTCCTACTGATTCTCCTATTTCTTTTATATACTTTATGAAATCTTTAAACTCTTCATATGTATACTTAGAATGATGAGCTGGTATATAATATTGAGAGTTATAAGAAATAAGTTTATCTAAAAGTGGATATAGCTTTTCCCTTGAATAACTCCACGGACCATTATACATATCTAAATACATAGCATCTCCCATAAATGTGACCTTTTCCTCTACAACATTTACTAAACAACAATCGTCTGAATGATCAGCATTTATATGATCTAAGCTTACCGTTACTCCACCTAAATCTATTTCCATATTCCCCTCAAATATAATATCATTCTTTGCTACTTCTATCTTTCTATCATTATTAGGATACTCTATTTTTATATGTTCTTCACAAAATTCTATTTCATATCCATTCTCTACTCTGTCCCTAATAGCTTTATCAGTCCACTCTAATCCCTTCATCCATTCTAATTTTTCATTAGATTTTTTATGTACTATATTAATTAAATTCATAGTTTTCATTCCAAAAACATGATCCCAATGCCAATGAGTTAAAACTAAATATTTAACTTCTGGTATCTCTAATTCTTTCACATAACTCAAAAATTTTTCTGCATGATCTTTTGAGTTACCACCATCTATTACTAATGAATACTGATCTCCCACTACTAACCCTAAAACTGGTCTATCGCTCTTTTGTTCAAAATCCATATAGTAAATTCTATCTGTTAATTTATTAAACATTTTATTTTCTCCTTTTTATTATCTTTTTTAATTATTTTATAAAATTAGTATACATTTTTTTAATCATAAATAAATGTTAATAGTAATTAATAAACATTCGATTTTATCCTTATTATAGCGTAAAACACTACTTCATAAAAAAACTCCAACATTACTTATCCTAAAATTCATAATCTAATGAAATCATACATCACTTTTATTAATTTCACATTACATATTACATTTTTGTTATTTAATAAATAATGTAATTTTAAAATTACTTTATTAAATTACATACTGATATTTTTTTATATTCCCAAAAAATGTTACTAATTATATCTATACAAGTTACTAAGCTTGCTAAATGTATTTAATAACATTTCTTCTAAAGTATTATAATTTTTTAATATATAATAATTATCTCTTGTAAACTTCAAAAAAAATACCCTATAGGTAAACTTTCTCTTGTTTATCTATAGGGCGATACATGTTATTTATATTTTATAATAATTCTCCATTTTTATTTATATAGATTTTCTTTACTATTGTCACTAGTATCATATAAGAAAGAATTATTACTATTAATGCTGCAAAGTAAATTGATGGTAAAGCATTCATTCCTAACATTGTGCCAAATTTTGTGTAAGGTATAATTGTACCTATAAAAATAGCAACTGTGGTACATGCTAGTACACTAAATGATGAGCGACTTTGAATAAATGGTAGTTTGGGAGTTCTTATCATATGAATTACTAATGTTTGTGACCATAGTGATTCTATAAACCATCCAGCATTAAATGTTGCAATAAATAAAGCAGTATTTACATTGGCATCTCCAAAGTTCCCACCAGAAACCATTGGACAAATTATAAAGAACATTACTATATAGGTTATAATATCAAATACTGAACTTGTTGGTCCAATCCATTTCATAAATGATCCTATTGAATCTGCATTCCATTTACGAGGAACCTTTAAAAATTCTTCATCTACATTATCCCATGGAATTGAAATACAAGAAATATCGTATATCAAATTTAATACTAATAATTGTGCAGGTAGCATTGGTAAAAATGGTAAAAATGCTGAGGCTACTAAGACACTAAACATATTTCCAAAATTAGAACTAGCAGTCATTTTTATATATTTAATAATGTTAGCGAAAGTTTTACGTCCTTCTATAACACCTTTTTCTAGTACCATTAAATTTTTCTCAAGTAATATTATATCAGCAGATTCTTTTGCAATATCCACTGCTGTATCTACAGAAATTCCCACATCAGCTTTTCTCATTGCTGCTGCATCATTTATTCCATCTCCCATAAATCCAACTACATGTCCATTACTTCTTAAGATACCAACAATTCTCTCTTTTTGGCTAGGTGATAATTTTGCAAATATATTTACCTTTTCGACTTGCACTTTAAGCTCTTCATCAGTGATATTTTCTATATCTGTGCCTAGCAAAATTTTATTTGTATTTATATTTACTTTACTACATACATGTTTAGTTACTTTTTCATTGTCACCTGTTAAAACCTTAACTTCTACCCCATTCTTCTTTAAAGCTTCTATTGCATCAATTGTAGATTTTTTGGGAGGATCTAAAAATGCTATATATCCCATTAATACCATATTAGCTTCATCCTTAACTGAGAAACTATCTTCAGATGCAGGATTATTTTTTTGTGCAACTGCGATTACTCTCATTCCATTTTCATTTAATTTTTCAGCAGTTTTTACTATTTCATCTTTAATTTCCTTTGTTAACTTACAAACCTCACCCTTATATTCTGCAAAACTACATATTTGAAGCATTTCTTCTACTGCACCTTTAGTAATAAGTTGAGTTTTTTTAGTTTTATCTTTTAATACTACAGACATTCTTCTACGAGTGAAGTCAAATGGAATTTCATCAACCTTAACATAGTTATTTTCTAAATCCTTTAATCCATCTTTATGACCATGTTCTAAAATAGCTACATCTAAAAGATTTTTTAGACCTGTTTGGAATGCACTTACTAAATAACCATGCTTTAATACTCTGATATCTTCGTTTCCATGAATATCTAGGTAGCGTTCAAGTATTATTTTATCTTCTGTTAAAGTTCCTGTTTTATCTGTACAAAGAACATCCATAGCTCCAAAATTTTGAATAGAATTTAAGTTTTTCACAATAGTTTTACTCTTTGCCATTTTCACTGCACCTTTAGCAAGATTTGTAGTAACTATCATTGGTAGCATTTCTGGTGTTAATCCTACTGCTATTGAAATACCAAATAGGAATGCATCCATCCAATCTCCTTTAGTTAAACCATTTATAAAAAATACAACTGGAACCATAATAGCCATAAATTTTATTAATACAAAACTTACAGAATTAACTCCTTTGTCAAAGCTTGTACTTTCTCTTTTTTCATTAAGGCTTTCTGCCATTGTACCTAATAAAGTATTATCACCTGTTGAAATTACAATTCCTATAGCAGAACCACTTATAACGTTAGTTCCCATAAATGCAAGATTTTCATAATCTAATGGATTATTAGAAGACTTAATAGATTTTTGGCTCATCTTTTCAACGGGTTCAGATTCACCAGTCATTGAAGCCTCACTTATAAATAAATCCTTAGCAGTAATTATTCTTATATCTGCTGGAATCATGTCACCAGCTGCAAGTTTTACTATATCTCCACAAACTAGATTTTCCATTTCAGTTTCGTACTCATTGCCTTCTCTTATAACTGTACATGTGGTTTTTATCATATTATTTAATTTTTCTCCTGCTTTATTTGATTTGCCTTCTTGAATAATACGAAGTAAGCCACTAATTAATACCATAGTAAGAATTATTGTTACAGTTGTTAAGTCTTTGTCAAAAACTGCTGCAATTAAGTAATCTGTAATAAAAGATACTAAAGCTAAAAGTGATAACACTATTGTGAATGGATTTATAAAAGCATTAGCTATTTTTTTTAATAAAGTATTTTTATCTTTAGTTCTTATTTCATTTAACCCTTGTTCATTTATTTTCAATAGGACTTCTTTTTCTTTAAGCCCATTAACATTGCTACCTAGCTCTTCAAATATGTCACCTGAATCTGTTAGAGCATATTGTAAAAGCTTCATAGAAATTCTTTTTTTATTTTTTTCTCTTTCTTCATTTATTCTTCTTAACTTTTTTTCATTTATTTTTTTAATCATTGTATTTTCCTCCTCATTTTACATTCAAATGAGTGTATGAAAATAGATATAAAATCTTATTAAAATAAAAAAACCTGTTAACTAAATTTATATTTAGAAAACAGGCAATGAATATTTTGTGTATATTTATACAAAGGCATAGCAAACAAACCGAAACCGATATTTCAATTTTAGAAATAAATGGTTTTTCGGATTTAATTTTTTAATACCTTTAATACACAGGAAATAATCACCATCTGAATTCATACACTTACTACTACTGGTTTCCAATTTGTTCTCACCTCTCTTTTTTTAATAATAAATTCAATCAAAAAATCCTCGTTTTAACACAGGCCAAACGAGGATACAGAAAATCAAATCAATTAACATTCTTACTATCTCCTCGTTCAAGCTTCAGCTTCGTAGGGCAATGAAATTGCATTAAGATACGCCTTATTTTTCGACGTATCCTGCTAACCAACTAATAATGTCTCCATTATTTTGCGGCAGCAATCCGTATCCCTATGGTAACCTCACCTACCGAGAATATTAAGTTGTCTTCTCATATATTATATGCATAAATATTCAAAGTGTCAATATTGTTTTTAAAATTAACAAAATTTTCATTATTATTTTTAATATAATACAAAATACTTTTTTGTTAACACACTTTTTTCTATCCATTTCAGTATTAATTGTTATTTCAATTATACAACGTCCTTTAGTATGGTAATTTTATATATTCTTTACTTATATTATTATATAGTTATTTCATTCTTGTTAAATAATTTTTTATTAAGATTAATACTATGCTCAATGTAGCCATTATCAAAAATACTACTAGCTCCTGCATTCCTAGTTCGCTTAAATGTAGTATATTATTAAATAAAATTGCTGCTACAAAAAATCCTATAGCTGTTGTTGTACATAAAAATATGCGAATTTTATTAAATGGTCTGCATACTTTTATTACAGCTAAAATACTAATAAATCCAATCATATAATACATAATTGTAGTCATCTGTGAAGTTTCTATCTTTAAAGTTGGAGATAAAAAATATAGTATTATAATATTAATTATTATTACTAAAGAATAAGGAAATGCATTTTTCAGTACACTTCTCAAGAATGATTCTTTTATTTGCTTTCCATTTGGTTCAAATGATATAAAGAATGATGTATATCCTTCAATAACTAAATCTATTAATGTAATTTGTATAGGTATAAATGGGAATACTGTACAAGTTATAATATTTAATACTGATAGCATTACCGAATATAATGTCTTTATAAAGAATATTCTAGCAACATTAGTAATATTATTTACAACTCTTCTTCCCTCCATCAAAACATCTTTTAAGACACTAAAATCTGAATTTAAAAGTACAATTTGTGAAACTTGTTTTGCAATATCACTTGCCTCTGGAAGAGTTATACTGCAATCTGCCTGTCTTAATGCAATAACGTCATTTACACCGTCACCTGTCATTGCAACAGTGTGACCTTTTGCTTGTAGCGATTGTACTAATAAACTTTTTTGATTGGGTGATACTCTAGCAAATATACTATATTTTTCTACTAAATCTATTATTTCATAATCATTTTTTATAGTAGCTAAATCAATATATGATTCATAATCTTCCAAACCCGCTTGTCTAGCTATACTAGAAACAGTTAATGGATTATCTCCTGAAATTACTTTTACAGTAACACCTTCTCCTTTAAAGAATCCTAACATTTCTTTAGCATTTTTTCTTAATGGATCTGATAATTCAATTGCTGCTATAATTTCTAATTTGGGTAATATTCCGTCTTCTATTGTATGTTTAGAAAAACCTATAAGTAATACCCTTTTCCCTAAATTCTGTGATTCTATAAGATTATCTTTCATTACAAAATCACTTTGAAGAATTAATTTTTCTGGTGCTCCAACTACTATACTTCCTATATCCTTAAAAGAAATTGAGCTCCACTTTCTTTCAGATGAAAATGAAGTTTTATCTACAACTTCAAATTTATCATTTCCTTTAAAATAATTTTTTAAAGCTTGAAAAGTAGCATTGTTATCTCCAATTTCATTAACAAAAGCACTCATAGCTCTCTCTACAGTAATTGTTGCTATTTCATTATCAAATATTTCAATATTAGAAACTTGCATCTTACCTTCTGTAATGGTCCCTGTCTTATCAAGACATAACATATCTACATGTGCTAATGTCTCCACACTATATAAATCTTGAACCAATACTCTCTTCTTGGCAAGCTTTATTACTCCTGTTGCAAGAGAAATACTAATTAACAACACTAATCCCTTTGGTAACATTCCAAGCAATGATGCTGATGTTGATATTACAGAGCTTTTTATTACCTCACCTCTAAAAAAATATGCCTCAACAAATAGTAATACACCTACTGGTATTATTATAAAACTTGTAAGCTTTGTAACTTTTCTCATAGAGTTTACCAATTCTGAATTTATCTTTTTATATTTTTTACTCTTTAAAGCAATTTCTGCTGCAAAATTATCTTTTCCTACTTTTTCAACCTTTGCATAACACTTTCCACTAACAACATAACTTCCTGAAAATAGTTTGTCTCCAGGCAACTTTACTATAGTATCTGACTCCCCAGTAAGTAAAGATTCATTTACTTCTATTTTTCCACTTATAACAACTGAATCTGAGCAAATTTGATTTCCCATATTAAGTATAGTTATATCATCTAAAACTATTTCATCAACATTTATCTTAATTTCTTTTCCACTTCTTATTACATCAGTCTTTGATACTGTAAGTACAGATAATTTAGCCACCATATTTTTAGCATGTATTTCTTGAAAACTTCCGATACATACATTTAATATAATTATTAACATAAAAGCTAAGTTAGAATACGCCCCCACCATAATTAAAGCAATAGCAATAATAAAATTATATAAATTAAACAATGTAAATACATTATTAGAAATAATCTGCCAATCTGATTTTACATTTTTTTCTTCTACTATATTTATTTTCCCTTTTGATTTCCTGTCTAATACTTCTTTTTCTGTTAATCCTAATATAGTTTGTTGCTCTTCCATAATAAACACACTCCATATCAATTACTATTGTTATTATATATACAACAATATTATTTATATTTTTACATATTAATTAATAATATCATTAATCACACTCTATATAATGTAAAAATTAAGTTAAATGTTAATTATGAACCTATTAATTCTTGTTTAAAATTATTTATTTTTAATAATTTAGAATACTTTTATTATGCTTAATTACTTGTTTGCTTATACTACAGAATATTTTTAAATTTAGTAAATACAATTTTAATACCTTTTAATATCATTTATTCTGTTGTACCTAAAAGTTCCCCTATAGGATATTTTTTATATTATCTATCCTATAGGGGGACTTTTTACATTTTTATATCATCTAAGCTTTAATTTTAAATAAAAGCTCTTATCAACTATAACCTTAAATTTATATAAAAACTTCTTTAAATAATAAATTTAAAAATGCTTCAACAGAAATCTATTTTCTATTCTGTATATTTATGCTCCAATAAGATCTTTTACAAATATAGTTTTTGGATTTTCTCTTATTTCTGTTGGCGTTCCAGATTGTATTATATTACCTTCATCCATTACAATTACCCTTGTCCCAAGCTTTAAAGCCTCCCTAATATCATGAGTTATGAAGATAATTGTTACATTAAGCTCATTATAAATTCGTAAAATTTCCTCCTGTAAAAGTTTTCTCATTATTTCATCCACTGCTCCAAAAGGTTCATCCATTAATATTATATTAGGCTTAGCTGCTAGAGCTCTTGCAATACCAATACGCTGACGCTGCCCTCCAGAAAGTTCTCCTGGATAACGATTTAAGATTTCTTTACTAAGACCTACTGATTTTATTAAATATTCAGTTCTTTCTTGTATGCTTCTTTTATTGTCCTTATTTATTAAATCTAATACATAAGATATATTTTTTCTTACATTCATATGCGGGAATAATCCAACCTCCTGAATAACATAGCCAATCCTTCTTCTTAATTCAGTTTTACTAATCTTTGATATATCCTCTCCATAAACTAATACTCTCCCCTTATCTGGAATTATTAAACCATTAACTAGCTTAAGTAGAGTTGTCTTTCCACATCCTGAACTTCCTATTATCGTTAAAAACTCGCCCTTATCTATACATAAATTTAAATTTTTTAATATTTCCTTATCTCCATATGATTTGCATATACCTTCAAATTCTATAATTCTTCTAGTCATAATTTACTCCCTTATAAATTAAAAAATTATTAACCTTTTATAATTTAGAGATTTTTATATTAAACCCTTCTTCTTTAAAAACTCTTCTGCTACTGTTTTTTCATCCTGCCCCTTTAAATCTACTTTATTATTTAATTCTGCCATCTCCTTTTCAGATATTATATTGTCCATTTTTATTAAGGCTTCATTAAGCTGCGGATACTTTTTTAAAACATCATTACGTACAATTGTTCCGCAATAATATGTTTGATAGAAATTCTTGTCATCCTCAAGCATAACAACATCTGCATCTGCAAGCTGTCCATCTGTTGTAAATACATTCATTACATCTATTTCCTTAGAATTTATTGCTTTATACTTTAATCCTATGTCTAAATCAACTGATTGTTTGAAATTTAATCCATATTTTTCACATAAAGCATTAAATCCATCTTCCCTTTCATAAAAATCATATTCTGCACCAAAAATTAAATTTTTAGAATATAATGCAAGATCTGAGTATGTCTTAATATTATACTTTTCTGCAAAATCTTTTCTTATTACCAATCCATAAGTATTATTAAAACCATATAGTCCAATCCAACTTAAATCATAATTGCTTTCATATTTTTCTTTTAATTTTCTATACAATGTTTCATCATCTGGAATTCCATCTTCCTTTAAAACAAAGCTCCATCCAGTACCTGTATACTCAGAATAAATATCAAAATCCCCCTTAACAATCGCTGGATGAATATTGCTTGTACCACCTCCAATACCCTTTGTTATCTCAACATTTAACTCTGTATAATTCTCAATAAGTAACTTTAACATTTCACTTAATATAAATTGTTCAGTCATTGGCTTTGTTGCAATCTTGATTGTTTCACTTTTTTTCGTGCATCCCCATAATGTAATGATTAATACTAAAGACATTATAATAGATAAAATTCTGCACTTTTTTTTCATTAATTTAGCCTCCATTTTCTTTTTATAATTTTCTCAATACTTCCAATAATAAAATCAGCAATTACAGCTAGTAATGCAATCAAAAGACTACCTCCAATTGTCATTGTTGTATTATTTGTTGTTATTCCACGATAAATTGCAACACCTAAACCTCCAGCTCCAATAAAAGAAGCAATACCTGTAAGAGCAATTGTCATTACCACCATATTTTTAATTCCTGCAAGAATTACTGTTGTGGCTAGTGGAAGTTTAATCTTATATAATATCTCAAAAGGAGTACTTCCCATACCTTTAGCACATTCAATAATTGAAGCGTCTATATTATCTATGCCTGTATATGTATTTCTGATCATAGGAAGTAACGCATATATAGTCAAAGCAATAACTGCAGTTGTATTTCCAACACCTGAAAATGGAATTAAAAAACCAAGCAAAGATATAGATGGAATGGTATAAAGAAAATTTGTCACAGCAAGAATAACTGTAGATGTCTTTCTATACTCACTTATTATTATTCCTAATATTCCACCTATAATTGTAGCTATTAATATAGACATTCCAGCAATTTTCAAATGTTCTAATGTTAACTCCAAGAAAAAATCTCCTCTTTCAAAATAAATTTGTAACAATTCTTTAATTTCTGTATCCTCCATTTATTATTGATATATTCTTTACTATAATACTATTGAAAAAAGAAAAACTTTCCTAAAATTTACTTTTAAGAAAGTTTTAAGCTAAATGCTTTTTTATATAATATTAAAAAAGTTATAAATACTATTAGCGAAGAGGCTAACAACATACCAAAAAGATATCTTTTATTTAACTCATAAACAAAAGAAGATACAATTGGTGATACTGCATATCCTAAGGCCTCACATGCTCCTACAAATCCAAAAACTATACTTTTTATTTCTGATTTATTACCAAACTTAAGCAGTGAGTTTTGCAATGCTGAATTAAGAAAAGTAGCTCCTAAAAAATAAACTATAATAATTATAGTGAAAATTACTATACTTCTTATAAAAGTTAATAAAAAAAGTGAACTATTCATAACTATAAATGATAGAAATAACTGTTTTTTTACTCCTATTTTATCACTACTCCACCCTCCTGCTGGAGCAAAAATACCAAATATAAATAAGTAAATTGAAATTATTATACATGTATAAAAAGCTGATGCGCCTAGTACTTCTTGACCATAAAATGGGAAAATTGATACTACACATCCATAAATAAAATCACCTAAAAATGCAATTGCTCCAAGTAGAATAATTTTTGGCGCAAACTTGTTATATTTTTTAGTTTTTATAGCATCTCTTATACTACTTCCTTGGCTATCTTTACTTTTATTAGATTTCCTCACTTTTGTTTCTGGCTTTTTTATTTTAATAGCAACAAATATAATGGAAAGTACAATTCCAACAGATGATAAATAAAATGCAAAATTATAATTACCTAACTTTGTAACTATAAATCCACCTATAAGAGCACCCACAGCTCCTCCAAGTGTAAAAACAGCACTTGCATACCCTGTGGATTCACCTCTTTTATTTTCATCTAAAGATCTGGATAATACTGAAAATGTTGCTGGTGCTGATATTCCAAGTAAAGCTCCTTGTATTATATAAATAATACAAGCCATGACTTTGCTACTTGCAAAAGTATATGAAAATGGTATACATGATAATAATCCATATGAAATTATAAGGAGTAGTTTATCTCCTATTTTATCCGATACTACCCCAGAAGGCATTTGTGTGAGTGCCTTACCTACTCCATGTAACGACATTACTCTGCCTATAACTAATGTACTTAATCCTAATGAATTAAAAAATAAAGGTATTATCGGTATCATAAAACTATAACTGAATCCAAAAGCAAAACGCTGTATACAAAAATACAAAAGCTCTTTTTTAGTAAATATAACACTATTTTTAATATTCATAATAAATTCCCCTAATAACAAATGATTATTCTTAGTATTTATTACTAGAGCAGCTGTTATGCATATACTATGTTTTTTTCGTTATGGTAAAACTTGTGTTAATATAAGATTGTTATTTATTATATCTTTGCTTTATTAAAGAAAAGTATATATAAACTGCTAACCAAAACAGATACTAATAATAGTCCAAGAAATAAATAATTTTTATTACTACTGTAGATGACTGCTGAAATCAATGGTCCAACAGCATATCCTAAAGATTCCGAAGCTCCAACAACACCAAAAACAAATCCCTTTATTCTAGGATTAGCTCCAAATTCTGAAAGTGAACTCTGAAGTGCTGCATTAAGAAAAGTTGCTCCAAGAAAATACATGATAATTGTAACTGTAAATACAGGAATGCTTCTTGTTATTATTAAGCCTAATAGTGTTAAATCCATTAATGCAAAAGAGAAAAAGAACTGAATTCTGTTGCCTATCCTGTCGCTTACATAACCTGCTATTGGTGCACCCATGCCGAAAACCAATAAATAAATTGAAATAATAGAAGATGTGTAAACTGTTGATACACCAAGAACCTCCTGTCCATAAAAATGAAAAAGTGCAACAACACATGAATATATATAATCTCCTAAAAATGCACTAGAAGCTAAAATTACAATTTTATAACCCAAGTTGTTTTGGCTTATTTCATGAAGTATTTTTTTTATCTTCTTCTCACTATTATTTTTGCTTCTTTCTTTTACAGTTTTTATTTTTCGTACATTAAATATTACATATAATAAAGCAATAAATATTCCAAAGGATGATATGTAAAATACCATATTGTAGCTATTTAATTTAGTTACAATAAATCCTGCAATGGCCGCACCTATTCCACCTCCAAATGTAAAAACTGCTGCTGCAATGCCAGTACATTCACCTCTTTTATTTGAATCAAGGGTTCTGGCTAGTATTGAGTATGTTGCAGGAGCTGCCATTCCAAGTACTGCTCCCTGTAGCACATATAAACTTCCAGCAGTAAAATTTGTATCTGCAAACACATAGCCCACTGGAATAAATGTCATAAAAAATAAAGTTAACTTTAATGCTAATTTGTCTCCTATATAGTCAGAAATAATTCCAAATGGTATTTGTGTAAGTGTCTTACTTACACCATAAAGTGATATCACAACACCAATTGTTACAGTCTCCATCCCCATAGATTTTAAAAATAATGGTATTACTGGTATCATAAAGCTATAACTTATTCCAAAAATTAATCGATATATACAAAAGTCTTTAAATTCTCTATTCTTAAAAAGAACATAATCTTTATTAATCATAATTTCTCCTAAATACTTTTCAATCTTATACTATCCATTGTATTCTCTACAATTTATAAATATTATTAGTTTATTGTTGGGTTTATTATAAGCTGATACTCTAATCAAACATCACACTAAGTTCTCTTCCCTTTCATCATCCTGAAATACCTAATTGTAGTAACAAACTTCAAATAATTCCTCACCAAATTTATAAATTTAATTTTTATAATAATATAAATACACTTTCAATTGTTCTAAAGATTTTTTATAAAAAAAGAAATACCTAAAAGCTATATTGCTTTAAGTATTTCTAATTATGTTATATTTTTTACTGTATAAAAAATTTTGAACTTTTCTATCTCTTGATTGTTGAAAATCACTATAGTTAATATGTTAAAAAACAAAGTCCTTTAACATATTATTTAACTTTTGAAAAACTGTTAATAAAAACTTTAATATATACGGTAAAAAGAATGATGCTAACAATACTGAAGCTGCTAAAACCAATATATTGTAATTCATAACCTGTCCCATTTTAACTTGATATAAATGTATAGCGCCTATTGATATAGATCCAACTATTAGTACTTTAGATGCTATCCATGAAATTACATTTATAATCTGACATACTAATACTATTATTGACAGTACTGCTATTAAAGGCAAAGCTAATATCTTCAATGGCAACATAAGCAAATCAAATATTTGTTTAGAATTACTTTTCGGGCTTTTTTCATCCACTTTTTGTTTTCTAGATTTTTCTTCTCTATTATCATTTAACTTATTCTTCTTATCTTTATTTTCTGAAAATGACCTTTTACTTGTGTCTCTCTTTTTTGAGCTAGTATTTTTACTTCTGTTTTTAGATCTATTTCTAGAAACCAGACTTTTTCCATTATTAACCACCTGCTCTTGTTCTATCTCCTTAGGTTTAATAATTAATGTTTCATCTTTATCCCTTATCGAATTTTCCTCTATACTATTTAAAACTTCATATGCCTCATCAAATACTTTCAAAAATTGATTAAGTCGTTTTTCATTAACTACTTCTTTTTTAATTTTCTCTACTTGTTTCTCATATGCTTCTTTTATTTCTTCTTTTGAAGCATTTTTTTCTACACCTAATATTTTATGATAATCTGTCATTTTTCATCTCCATTTAAAATTAGTTGGACAATATACTTATTTTATTTACCATAGAATTCTTTTATTTATTATTGTCCAACCATTATTTTTAATATCTCTTTATCCGTTTCTTTCATACCCTCACGTGCCATTCTTCCTACATTATCTATTGTATTATCAGCATCTTTTGCCACTATTCCATCACCACTATAAAACTGTTGACCATTTAAATACATGTGATATCCAAGAATTCCTGCATCTACTGCTGCTGCAATTTTTGCTGCACAAGAAGATTTAGCTCCATCACATATAATTCCTGATACAATTGCAAGTGCATTTACAATAGTATGAGATACAATCTTTATATCACCACCATTTAAATATGCTATTCCTGCTCCTGCTCCACACCCTGCGCTAACTGCCCCACAAAATGCAGAAAGTCTTCCTATTCCTGTTTTTTGATGAATTGTTATAAGATTTGATACTATAAGTGAACGATATAATTTTTCATCACTAGTGTTAAGTTCTTTTGCATACTCAATAACTGGAATTGATGCTGTCATACCTTGATTTCCACTTCCTGATACAATTATTACAGGCAATTCACAGCCACTCATACGCGCATCAGAACCAGCAGCCGCTGCTGCTTTAGCTCTAATTTTTATATCATCACCATATGTCTTTAATAAAACCTTTCCTATTTGAGCTCCCCAGTTACCTGTAAGTCCTTCTTTTGAAATAGCCATATTATACTCAATTTGGCGAGTTATAGTATCTTTTATATCACCAATGCATACTATATCTGCAAATTCAACAATATCTTTAACATTTAAAAGACTTCTGTCTGTAATACCAGCAGTATTCTCTTGTTCACTACCTGATTCAAAGATTATTTTTTCATCCATTTCAATGTGAACAATATTAGTATGATAATTTTCAATTATTAATTTCACATAAGATGATTTGCTATAAAGTGTTACTCCAATATAAAATTTTATATTGTTATCACTTGGAATTACCCTTATTTCATTATTATCCATATAATTCTTTATTTTAAATTTATCTTTATCTTGTACATTGGCAAGTACTTCTAAGACTGCTGTTTCATTACCTACTGTGATTCCTGCTGCCAGTGCTGCTTCTATCCCCTTTAATCCATTTGTATTTGGTACAATAACACTTTTTACATTTTTAATAATATTGCCACTTACCTCAATTTCACATTTTGTAGGTATTTCCCCTAAAACTTCTCTAGCCTTTGCACCTGCATAAGCTATTGCAATTGGTTCTGTGCATCCCATTGCGGGAACTAATTCTTCCTTTAATATTTGAACATAAGCATTATAAGTTTTATCATTTTTTTTCATATGAATTTACCCCCTTTAAAAAGTTACATTGAAAGGTATCCTGTATCATTTGTTCATTTTATTTTAATATTATATTTACCAATTTATTAGTAGTTTATTTAACTTAAAATCATATTACTTCTTAAAATATTATACTTAAAATTAAAGTTAATTTAAAGTACTACTCTTTGTATAATATTAATTATTGAAAAGTATCTCCATTCTTTATCATTTAAAATTATATTATTAATATAAATTTTTATTTTACTTAAATATTTTTATTAATTACTGCTTTTATAAACTTCTTTATACTTTTTTAAAAAGTAAAAATCCACAATATAATACTGTGGATTTTATAGTTTAATATAATGCTCTATTTATAAATTAACAATCACTTAAATAAGTTTATGTTTTTATAGATTATAAGACATGTCCCAAAAATTCATTTCACAAATACTAGCTTGTCTAAAAATCTCCATTAACTTAGCTTTTTTCTCTTCATCAAAGTCCTTACATAGCCCTTCGGCATAAGTTCCCCACTCTATACAACTTTGAACATATGAATCTGATGCATAATCTCGAATAAAATCCCAATACTTAGTTGATTCTATATTAAGAGTGTTTTTTATAAGTTCCTTACCAATATAGCAATAACTAAACATACAAGGAAGAGTAGCCATTAATATTTCTGGAACTTCACATTCTTCTGCTATTTTCATCATAAAATCTATATATTCTTTATTTTCTTTCTTTACTTCTGCAACTTCTATATCTTCTTGTGTAATATTCCACTCCTTTAAATATTTTAGTCTTGTGCTAGTTTCATCTGCATTTACAAAACTTAAAATACTATAAAAATTTTGAATTTCTTTTAAAGTTTTCGACTTATACATTCCCAACGCATATACCCTTGCATACTCTTTTAAATATATACTATCTTGTACTATATAGTTCTTAAACTTCTCTATATCTAATGTTCCCTGTTGCAATTCAATTATAAATGGATGTTTTAAATATGCCTCCCATATATCCATAGAATTATCTACTAAAGTTTTCACGAATGACATTTGTATTCCCTCCCAATGTTTTTTTAAAATATTTAATTGGCAATATTGTAAGAATAAATACTGCAATTATTCCTTCTACACCATGACTTGATAAATTATAAGTTATTGAATATGTCCAAGCTCCCATACCTGTTGGTGCATATTGTGAAAAAAATAATACTCCTGAAACTGTATGAAAAAACACATTTAATGCTATAACAATTAAAGATCCTAAAACCATTTTATGCTTTTTACTACAATCAAATATACCTACAAATCCTAAAACAGATAGTGCTGGAAAATGTTCTACAAAAATTTGAAGTGGATGGACTGGAGCATATCCAGGAACTAATATAATAGAAAGCATTGCTGTAATTAATCCACTTATAATAGCTAATTGTGGACTATAGATAATCCCTAGCAGCATTGTTGGTAGAACACCAAGAAGTGCTATTGACGAACCTGTTGGAAGAGGTACCCTTATACATCTAAGTATTAATGCCATAGCAGAAATTATACCTATCAAACATACTTCTTTTAAACTAGGCTTGTTTCCTTTTAAAATAATTGCACAAGTTATAAAATACAGTGCAACTATAGTGTAAATTAAAATTGTCATATTTTATCATCCCCTAAGTTTATATATTATTAATTTAAATTATTTAACTTTGCAAAAAAATATGGGACACGCCATATAAGCGTATCCCATTAAATACATTTAATGTTACTCCCTACGTTGGCATTATCCAAATCAGGTTATGGGTCAAAGCTACATTTCGCTTCCTCTCAGCCTGTTTGTACAAGCTCCCCTAACGATATTTATTTGTACTCATATTATCATAAATTGTAATTTACGTCAAATCTTAACTTTATATACTATCTATTTTATGATTATACTATTTTGTTAATCCTTAATAACATCTTTACTTCTTATTAGAATCTAATGCCCTTTATGCTTCTCTTTCTTCTTATTTTGCTTTATTTGAAATTTCCTTATTTGATCACTTTCATTTTCTTCTTTACTTTTTTTCTTATGTTGTATCTTATTAGCTTCATGTTGTTCTTTTATTGCTATTTGTGCTTTCGTTCCTATCCCTTTGCTTTTTAATTCCTTTTTTATTGCTCTTTGTACTCTCTTTGGATTCTGTCTCTTTTTTATGTGTTTTTCATCTTCTACTTCTTGTAGTATAAATTTTAAGCTGTAATAATTTTTTAATACAAAATTAAAAATTTCTGCTTCCTTTGGTTCAGAACCAAATGTTACTTTACTAACTTTATAATACTCATCTTCTTGAATTTCAAATACTCCTATCCAAAAAGGTTCATTGAATAAAACTGTTAGTTTAACTGATATTAACATAATCTTCTCCTCCTGAAAATAAAATCTTATAAGAGAACGGACAACCCAGGAGGGCAGGTTACTGCTATATATTTATTATAGGTTCTGACTACCAACAGAACTGTGTTTTTATCTCTCACTTAATATTATATACAATTAATTGAACATAATAAACATTTATTATATATTGATTTCTATCTTAATTTAAGTACCACAATAAGTCTTATATGTACAGCTTGTTGATTTTGGTACTATAGAATAATATTCATTTATACTTGAATAGTCATAAGGATTTTTAAGAACATCTAAAAGAGATTGCATAACACTATAATCACTGTCTTTAATTGCTGCAACTAATGCCTCTTCTACTCTATTATTACGTGGTATTATTGTTGGATTACTTTTTTCCATTAGCATCTTTGATTCTTCACTTGATTGATTTTGACTTTTTAGTCTTTCTTTCCATACTTCATACCACATCTTAAATTCTTTACTTGCAAACATATCTATATCACTTAAATTTCCTAATGTTAAATTACTAAAAGTATTTGTATAATCTGCCTTAAATCTTTTCATCATAGTTAAAAGTGATTGTATTAACTCTTTATCTTCTTCTTTCTCATTAAATATACCAAGCTTTGCTCTCATTCCTGTGTACCAGTATTTATTATATAAATCACTATACTTAGATATTGAATTTTGAGCTATTTCTACAGCCGATTCTAAATCTTCATCCAATAATGGTAATAATGTTTCTGCAAATCTAGCTAAATTCCAAACTCCTATTTTAGGCTGATTTCCATAAGCATACCTGCCATTAATATCAATAGAGCTAAATACAGTATCTGGATCATAAACATCCATAAATGCACAAGGACCATAATCAATAGTTTCTCCGCTAATAGTCACATTATCAGTATTCATAACTCCATGAACAAATCCCACTAACTGCCATTTTGAAATAAGTTTTGCTTGACTTTTTATAACTTCATTAAGCAAATATATATACGGGTTGCCTTCATATTCTGCCTTTTTTAAATGCCTATTTAAAGTGTAATCAGCTAATGCTTTCAGTTCTTCAATAGTTCCATAGTTTGAAATAAATTGAAATGTTCCAACACGTATATGGCTTTTTGCTATCCGAGTTAAGACTGCACCTTTCAAAATTTCTTCTCTTATTACATCTTCTCCCGTTGAAACTACTGCTAAACTACGGGTTGTTGGAATTCCTAATCCATGCATTCCCTCACTTATTATGTATTCTCTAAGCATTGCCCCTAAAGTAGCTTTTCCATCTCCACCTCTTGAATATGGTGTTCTACCTGACCCTTTAAGTTGAATATCGAATCTCTCTCCATTTTGGGATTTTAATTCACCTAAAAGAATAGCTCTACCATCCCCTAGCATTGTAAAATGTCCAAATTGATGACCTGCATAAGCTTGTGCAATTGGAATTGTATCTTCTAAAATTTTATTTCCAGATAAAAAGTTTATTCCATCATCGCTTTGTAAAAACTCTTCACTTAATCCTAAATCACTTGCCAACGACTCATTAAATACTACTAAATTAGTACTTGGTACTTCGCTTGGATTCTGCTCTGAAAATAATTTTTTCGGAAGTTTAATATAATTGTTTTCTAAATTCAAATAATTATTTATAATTATTTCTTTATTCTTCATCTTATCTCCTCTACTATTTCCATTTGTAACAGAATACTAAATTATCTTATAGCTCTATACTTATATGCTTTATTATAGCAATAGTCCTATATAGCATAAATATCTGATACATCATTAGTTTGTACATAATTTTTTTTCTTATTAATTCTATTGCTATAATTTACACTACTATTTCATTCGTAAAATTAAATTGTGTGTATATTCTATAACTAATTTCAATATTTTCAAGATCTTTTAAAATATTTCTTTGTAAAGCAGTGCTATCTATTTTTTATTTATCTAAAAGGATTATATCTAATAATTTTTCACATTTGCCAAGTTCATCTTTTATAAATGAATCAATATTTCCAATAAAATCCTTTTTATTCATAAAGAAATATATTATATTAATAAATATAGATACACAAATAAGTAAGAACACTCTAGTTGGTAATTTTTCTATAGTTATTGGCGAAAATACTAACATTATGTATGTAATTAAAAAGCCTAAATACTGAGGCTTTTTTGTATAGTTAATGTTATGACATATATACGATATGGTAAATCTCTGTTATATTTTACAGTCTTTTTAAAACTCATTAATAAAGAAATATTTTTAATATACACACCTCTTGGTCACTTAATAAACCGTTTGCTAATTCTGATGGTAATAATTCAATATCTTTCTATTAAATATTATAATACCTCATTATATACTCTACTTATAATATTGATAGAATGCTTGCTTAGTACTCACTACTAAATAAACCCGCTCCTTCTATGATTTCCTGCTCTTCAAATAAACTTAAAACTGCTTCATTATAATCACTTAATTTTTGTGCTTTCCTTATCTTTTTAGCATATTTTTTATTATCTGAAAATATATAAATCATATAACCCCATAGTTCTTTCATTCTAAACATTGCATTCTTTTCTTCATTAAATAAATCTATATATTTATTAAAAATTTCATCATGAAAATCTTTTAATAATTCTTTATTTATAAAATCATTATTTTTAATCTCATTCATTAACCCTGGATTGGCTAGTATACCTCTTCCTAGCATTAATGTTTTCACTTTTGGAAAAGTTTCTTCAAATTTATTATGATCAGCAACAGTAAAAATATCACCATTGTAACACACTGGATTATTGCTTAAAGACAATGCATCTTTAAATACATCTAAATTAGGTTTATTTCCATAAAAATCTTTTTGTGTTCTAGGATGAATAATTAATTCTTCTAAAGGATATTTATTATAAATTTTTATTAGCTCATAAAACTCTTCTGGACTATCTTTTCCTATTCTAGTTTTTATAGAGATTTTCATATCATCTATTTTAAAGATCTCTTCTAAAAATATATCAAGTTCCTCTCTTTTAGCCAGAAATCCTGACCCTCTATTTTTTGAAACAACAGTACCAGCAGGACATCCTAGATTTAAATTAACCTCGTTATAGCCTAGTTGTTGTAATTTTCTAGTGGTATTAATAAATCCCTCTGAATCATTAGTAAGTATTTGAGGCACAATACTCATTCCTTTATTGTTTTCAGGCAAAACATCTCTTAATTCTTTAGATTTAAGACTCCTACTTTTATTGGTAACAATAAAAGGTGTAAAATATTTATCAATATTATGAAAAAATTTTTCATAAGTGTTCCTATATATGTATCCCGTAATTCCTTCCATTGGGGCTAAATAATATTTCATTTAATTACTCCTTACAATCTAATTTATATTTGCTTATAAACGTAGTATTTAAATTACTCTAAATACTATTAAAATTACTACTCTATATTCTTTTATAAACATTCTAAAAAACATTATATCAGCATGATCTTTTCTTATCTACTTAATTTATTTATATTTAAAATTCTAATTTTCTACTATACTATTTTTGTTTTCTTAATAAATCCATCTTCTTGATTTACTCCATATTTTTTAAATTCATTTATGCCTATTATCTATTCTTGAATATTTTTTAATTTAATTTCAGATAGTACTTTTAATTTTCGACCCAAAACAAAATACTCCCCCTATTGAAACAGTTTTATTATTTTAACTGTTTCAATAGGGGAAGTATATCATTTCCGTAGGTTTAGCATGACTTTTTAAATTGAATCTTTTGAATTATTATGAATTCTATAAAATGTTAATATAGCACCAATGACACATATAATTCCTGCTATAATATAAACCCACTTCATTCCATATATAAATGCATGATTCAATCCTGGAACATAGTCAGTAATTCTATATCCTACTTCTGAACTCATTTTTGTATATAAAACTGTTGTTGATAATGCTATACCAGATGCCATTCCTAAATTTCTAACTAATGCATTAATACTACCTGCAATACCAAGCTTATCTTTTGGTACAGTAGACATTATCAATGAATTATTAGGAGACTGAAATACAGCCATTCCAGCAGACATAATTCCTATGAATATTACCATTACTATTACTTTAGAATTTTGATTTAATGTTGCCATAAGAAATAGTCCAATACTTCCTACAACAAGACCAATAAACGTTAAAATCTCTGAACCAATTTTATCTGATAAACTTCCACTAATTGGAGCAACTATCATTAAAATCAATGGATAGGCCATTAGAATCATACCTGCTTTTTGTGGTGAAAAGTTCATTAAATCTTGAAGATAAAATGGTAAAATTATATTATGGCAAAAAATTGCTACAAAGCTTATGAAGCCACAAAATATACTAACTGAAAACAACTTATTTTTAAAAATACTCAACTGAATCAAAGGTGCCTTTATTTTCCTCTCTAGAATAATAAAAGCAGTAAAGCATATTGCAGCAATAATAAATCCAGTTAAAATTATTGGAGAAGTAAAGCCAAAGCTTACTCCCTCATTAAGTGAAATAAACAATGGAATTATTGTAAAAATAAATAATAGTGTACCATACACATCAATTTTTTCACTACTTTTCTTATTAGATTGCGGAAGAAGTTTAAATGTATAAAATAGAGCAATTAGTCCTATTGGAACATTAATTAAAAAAATAAACTTCCAGTGAAAAGTTCCAACAATAAATCCTCCAAGCCCAGGTCCGACAAGTGAACCTAATGCAACAGCTGTTCCAATAAGTCCAAGTGCCTTACCTCTTTCATTTTGTGGAAATACTTCAGTAATTATTCCCTGATTGTTTGCCATAGTTCCTGCTGCACCAATAGCTTGCACTACTCTTGCTAAAATTAATACATTAAAAGAATTTGTCATTCCACATAATAAAGAACCAAGGGTAAATAGAGAAAGACCTATTTTAAAAATTGTAGTCTTTCCAAACATATCTCCAAGTCGTCCAAAAATCAATATAACAGCTGAAATTATAACTAAATAACTTGTTACAACTAATTGAATCTTTGCACTTGTAACATTTAAAGCCTCTGCCATTTTTGGCAATGCTACATTAACAATACTACCATCTAAGGTTGACATAAATGTTGCTGAAATAATAATTATAAATATAGTCCATTTTTTAGTGTTATTTTTATTTTCCATTATTTATTTTCTCCATTCTTTAAATATACAGTTTTTTCAAAAATACTTTTTAATATTTTCATAGCTATATTTTTTTCATCTTCTGTTAAATCTTCAGTTATTAAGCCTATTAACTTCTGAATCTCAATACGCACTAGTGGTATTATTTCCTTAGCTTTAGATGTTAAATATAACTTATAGGCTCTGCTATCTTTTTCATCTTGTACTCTATAAACAAACTCACTTTCAACTAACTTGTTTATTGTTCTTGCAGACATCGCTCTATCATTTCCAATTTCCTTGCTTATACATATCTGACTTATACCTTCATTTTTTTCAAGCACCATTAAATATGGATAAGCACCACTACTTAAATCATATTTTTTTAATGCTTTATCTAAATAGCCTTGTGTATTCCTAAAAATTTTATTATTATACATTATTAATTTATCTATAACTATCACCTCTGAAATTTAATTGACTAGTCAACCTTCCAGTTAAATATTTTATTCTTTTTTGATTGACTAGTCAACCTTTTATTTTTCTGTTTATTTATAATCTTAAAAAGTACTAACTAAAAATCCACGAAAAATCATTATTGAATCTTCGTGGATTGCATAAAACTATAATTCTATTCATCTTTTGCCTTAAATAAAAACCCATCTTTAATTCCATCAACAGCTAAGATAATAAATAACCAACTTATTATGTATCCATATCTGTTTTGATTTTCAGTAATTAAATACGCAGCTATATATCCTAGAAATATTAGGTAAAATAAATTTAATTGTGAGTTTGAATTCATAACACTTCTCTTCTTTAATCCTAAAAAAATAAAAATCAATATTATAATATAAAATATTTGAAAAGGTGCTGAACCAAAAATTCCTATCTTAAATATTATTTTTTCTTTTGGAACATCTTTTTGAGTCCAAAGAGATCCTGCAAAATCTCCTATACACCATTGTGCTCCTAATTTTCCTAAATAAAAAATCAAGACTTTAATAATAGGCGCAGTCGTAAATCTATCATGTATTACTTCTTTACATTTTAGTTTAAGTTCATCATAGTTATTTATATTTTCTTCTACCAATTTTGCATCTTCAACATTCCACATACCTAAACTATTAAAATTAGTTCCCTTTAATACATTAGTTATTTTAGGTTCGCTTCCTCTCCATAATGGATTTTCTGTAATATTTATCTTTTGAAGAATACTGCTAACTAAAACTATGATTAAGAAATATGGAACAACAACGAAGACTATATTTATTAACTTTTTAAATATTCTATCTTTATAATAAATTAAAATATATAGAGTATATGCAATTAAAACTATAATAGCGACCATTCTAAATAAATTTCCCAAAGCTAAACATATACTACTGAGACAAAATAATCGAAATTTATACTTATCAGATTCAATACCTCTTAAAAATAAGTAGATACTTAATAAATAAAAAGGCATTGCTAAATTTTCACTACAAAATACTGAAGTATAAGTTATAAAAGGTGGAAATACACTTGCTATTAATAATGATAATAATGCTTTTTCTTTGCTTTTAAACAATTCTAGTGTTATTAAATATACAATTAACACTACTGTTGTCCCTAAAAACAAGCTTATAATCTTCATAATTAACAAATTACTTGCTGGAGATAAATATTGTATTGCTGCCATATATAAAACATGTATAGTTAAATGTGGAAATCTTCCTATATAACCTATACCTTTAAAACAGCTTAAATCTCCTGATATGAAATTTTTTCCACATTCATACATGACTTTAAAATCAGAATTTGGTGTATTATCTGCATTTAAAATCCACAAAATTTTGATAAAAATTGATATTAATATTAATGAAAATATTTTTTGTTTATAGCTAATATTAGAATTTATTATTTTATATCCAAATAACATAGAAATTATTATAACTAATAAAAATACTATTGTCCCAACATTGCTATCTATAAGTATAGGAAATAAAATACAAATGCTCGCTATAATTATAATTGATAATATAATTTTTAGCATTGTATTCATAACCTTAGTAAATACGTTATCTAATTTATTCATTTTTACTCCTTTAACTTTAGAAAATTAATTTATGTATCTATTTAACTCTATTTGAATATCTAAGTTATTTTCATTAAAAAAAGCATTAACTTCTCCATTCATTTGTTCTGTTAATAACTTTACAATAGACAGTCCCAGACCTGTAGATCTACTCTATGATTTTTCTGCTATATAATATACTATAACTTTGCTAAGTAATATTTTAAATTTGCTTATTCCTGAAGAAACCGCATTTTGAACAATTCTATGCTGGAAATCATAACAAATAAACATTCCACCAAGTATAATTTCTAAATATGGCATAGTCTTTGAATATAATAACATCTGAGTAGAAGTATTTATTCCGAATAAACCTGTTAAATCATCTGTTAGTAGATATGAAGACCTATGTGATATATTGCTTGTCCTATAAGTACACATGATATAAAACATGTAATTAATACAATAAACCAAAATGTAGTGTTGCTTTAAATTTTATTTATTCTTAACCATATACTAAACAGATATTTTTCTTTATAAGTTTACCATTTTTGCTTTTATCTGTCTATTTTGTCGCAAAAAATCCACGATATATCTATCGTGAACTTTATTATAATGCAACAATTAAATTGATATCTTATACAATTTATATACCATTTTTAATCTTTGAACTAAACTTTTTAATAACTCAAAAAAGTTCTAGAGCTATTTGATTACATACAATATATTACTATGTAACCATTTCTAGCATTTCATCTTCATTAGCTTTGATACCAGCTAAAAGAAGAATATCTCCTTTTCTTAATATGGTTTCTCCATTTGGAAGAATTTCTTCTAATCCTCTCATTATCATAAATATTCTACAACTTGGTGGAAATTTAATTTCTTTAAGTGGTTTATCAAACAAATTTGAATTACTTAGTATTCTTTCTCTTATACATATTTTATCTAAACTAGATGATTTCTTAATTACAATTCCATCATATTTAAAAATCTTATCAAATAAAATAGGAAATATAAAACAAGAAATTATTGTAGTTACTATAAAAAGAGTATATACTGAATCATTTACCACATTCAAAGAATGAGCAATTTGTAATCCAACTATCATTAAACTCAATTGACTTGAAAGTATAAAACCACTAGATATTGCTTTATTAGTTCCAAATAAAAAATGTAATAATATTGATGCTAAAGATTTAACTAAATAAAATGCTATAAGTAAAAATGGTATAAATTCTAACATTTTAATATCATTAAATATTGTTTTTATATCCAAGTTTACCCCTAATTGTATAAAAAATATTGGTATTAAAAATCCGTAACCTATTATATCTAACTTTTCTTTTAAATCTTCACGATTATAATCTGAAACAAGTGAAAATATTACCCCTGCTAAAAATGATCCCATTACAATTTCTGCACCTAACGCATGAGATACAGAAACTAAAATAATAATTAAAGCAAACGCAGCCCTTACTTCTATGTGAAGACCTTTAAAATTTTCAATATTAAAGCTAAACTTTTTCATTGATTTATTTATAATCCTATAAATAAAGTAAGAAAGTACAATTAATATTGTAAATAAAAAGTTCTTATAACTAAGCCCTGAATCTATTATTGTAGATAAAATTGTTATTGCAATTAAGCATACAAATTCACATAATAATGAAAAAATCAGTAATGTCTGACCATAATCAGAATCAAGTAAATTTCGTTCCTTAAGTAAAGGGACTAACAACCCTGGAGCTGTGGATGTTAAAAGAAAAGTAGAAAAAAATACATTTTTTATTATTCCAATTTTAACAAAGTATATTGATATAATATAAGATACAATCAATGAGATTATGAGCATAAAAAAGCATATTAATAAAGTTTTTGAAGTTTTATTTTCTTTTTCATTTCCGTCTTCATTTGATTTAAATTTATTAAAATCGATCTCCAATCCACTAAGAAACATCAAGTAAGCTAAACCTAAATTAGAAAGAAATACAATCCAAATATCTTCATGAACTAAATTAAGGAAACTTTTTCCGAATATAAGTCCGATAAATATTTCTCCTACCACAAATGGTATCTTTATTTTTTTAAATGAATTAATCAATAATGGTGTTATGAATGCTAATACTGAAATTATAAGAATAGACTCAAAACTAATAGCTTCTTCCATGCAAATCCCTCCTATTGAATACATTTTTCACTCTAATTATGTAATTAGTTAATTCTTAATATTATCTTGATATATTACATATGTGTAACTTACTTATCATTTATACAAATAGATCTATTTTACAACTAAAAAAAGCCAACTATTTAGAATTTTTCTCTAAACAATTGGCTTAATAATAACATTTTTATATCTAAATTTCTTATATATTTTTTTCAATTACTCCATAAATAATTGCACCATTTTTTTTACCTCCATAAGACTTTTTTATCCCTAATTTTTCAAAATCATTAGAACCTTGTCTTTCTTTAATAACGACTCTTTTTTTACACACTCTAAGGGCTTGAATTAAAATCTCTTTTGTTAATCCTCTATGATCGGCAAAAGCTCTAAAGGAATTTATTGATGTTGACTTTCTATTTGGTTCTTTAAACATTGGATCAAAATATACTACATCAAAACTATTATCACTTTGCTTAAAAAGGTAATCCTCATATGATTCATTCACTACCGTTATATTATTTATGCAATTTATAGTTTCATCATTAATATTATTATAATTATCTAATCCACTTTTACTTAAATAAGCTATGTACTTGTTTACTTCCGTTCCTACAACAGATCCATTTTCTCCAACAACTGCTGAAAAGACAAGAGAATCCCCTGCAAGACCTAATGTGCAATCTAATATACTATTTCCTTCTTCTAGTTTTGTTGCTTCTATTATAGCCTCTTTATTACCTTGTCTTATTGATTTAATCTTAAGTTCTGACATATTAGGATGCCAAAATAGTGTACTATTCTCTCCCTTTATAACAATTTTATCTCTTTCAACTACTAATAAATAGTCAAAGCTATCTTTTAAAATTGTTTTTTCTATACTAAAATTACCTCTTTTTATATATGATATATTTAAATCTTTAGATATACCTTTTGCTTTATAAGCTAAACTCTCATCTGCTTCTCTTGTAGTAGTAACTGCAATCTTCATTTTTTATCTCTATCTTTCTTAATATATTTTACTTGTTCAATTATATAATACATTCTATCAATTAAATAATTAATTATTTAATTTCTATCTACTCTGATTTTTTTCAATATCATAAAAAACAAATAATTTTCTTCTTATTATCATTTGAATTATAAAAAATATATTCTATTCAAAAGAAATTAATATAATTAGTATATTTCTACTAAACAGCTTTGAAAAAATCTAACTAAACATTTTTAATATTATATTCTGCTAATAGCTTATCATATATCTCTTAATTTCACATACTTCTCAATTATTATATTAATATCAATAAAGTAGTACACACTAGCATTAGTGCTTTATATATTTCTTCATTTAAAGTTGTTTTTTATTTTTTTAATAATTATATAGTGATGCATATACATGATAAATATGTGAATTTTTTATTTAGTCACTTGCAGAGTTATTTTTTGAACACTATACTATATTATGTAGCATATTCTTAGCTATGTACTAATAAAAACTCATGAAATGAGAGGACTATATATGAAAAGAAAAGATGTATTGGAATTAAAAAAACGTTTAAAAAAAGATGAATGTACATTTACCAAAATGTGTGGTTGTTACGTAGATTCTCAAAAAGATATTGTATTAAATATTAAAGAAACATTTCTAAATCTAAAAGATGAAGAATTTTTCAAATATTTAGAGATTGCCAAAAAAACATTATCAGGCACAATTGGAAACAATCTGTTAGAACTTAACTTTCATCTTGATGAAGAAAATATAGGTGGTAGACAACATTCTCTAATGGAACTAAAAAAAAGTAAGTTAAAAGATAATGCTCTACTTGATAAATTCTATAAATCAATTATTGATAATTATGACTATACTGGTAATTTTCTAATACTTGTTTTTCATGATGCTTACGATGTTATCACCAAAACTACGGATAATGCAAAATTAGATGAATCCGAAGAAGTATACGAATATCTATTATGTGCAATATGTCCAGTATCACTTTCAAAACCTGGTCTTGGATACCTTGAAGATGAAAATCGAATTGGAGCACGTATTAGAGACTGGGTAGTTGGAGCTCCAGATCTTGGATTTGTCTTTCCAGCTTTTACAGATCGTAGTACTGATATTCATTCTGTTATGTACTATACCAAAAATGTTAAAGATCCCCATGCAGAATTAATGGAAGGTGGACTTGGCTGTGATTCAAAGCAAACTGCTACTGAGCAAAAAGAGACATTCCATACTATTATTCGTAATGCAATTGGAAATGATGATGAAAAATCGGATGACTTATTAATAGAAATACAAGAAACTCTTAATAATATGATAGATGAACATGAAGTTGTCAATGATAAGAATGGTGAACCTATTATCTTGACCAATGATAAAATTCAAAACATTTTAACTGAAAGTGGAATTTCAGAAGAAATCACTGCAAAAATCGAAAAATCTTATACAGAAGAATTTGGTGATACTCCTCCTGTAGTAGAACATTTAATCGATACAAAAGTACTTGCAGCAAATGCTAAAAGAAAAAAAGAAAAGGAACTTGAGCAAAAAGTACAAATATTAGAACAGAGGTTAGAAGAAACAAAACAAGATGTTACATTAGACCCAGACTTTGAATCAGATTTGAAATCAGACACTGATATCTTATTAGAAACAGCATCTGACCTTGAGATAGAATCTGAAACCACTACTGGTCCAAATTATGATGTTGTACTTCGAGTAAAACCTCAAAAAGTATCTCAAATAAAATCACAAATAATTGATGGACAAAAATGTATTGTCATTCCTATGGATGATAATGAACAAGCTAATGTAAACGGCACTGATACATTGCTTTAATTAATTATAAACCATATTTTTTTATCACTATTTATACTGGTACTTTTAGAAAAATTTACAACAAAATCCCTAAGACAACTTTTGCACCGTGCATTTTTTAGCTATGCACCATTTCAAAAATGCAGTGCAGGAATAATGGTTATTTTTATTCTTTAGTGGTACTCATAATACCTTTAAAACACATTATCATAAAAGTTATTCGCAATTTTTTAATAATATAAATTCCTAAAGAATAAAAAAATATTTCATAAATCTCTTGACTGATTATAAAATTCCAAGTAAAATGAAATAAATTTAAATTTACATTTCAAACAATGAATATAAAAGCCTTGATGGGAAGAGTAATTATTACGAGGTAGTCAAAGCGAATCAGTAATGGTGAGAGACTGATACGAAACTAATAATGAAGAACATCCCGGAGCTTCCAAACGAAATTTATTAAGAGTAGTCTTGGACGGAGCCAAACCGTTATAGCTTGGACAGTATCGAATTTATTTAGTTAATTCCGTACTGATTAAAGTGAGCTTTTTTAAGCTAATTTAGGTGGTACCACGGAAGTTTAAGTCTTTCGTCCTATGTTTATAGGATGAAGGGCTTTTTTTATTACAAAAAAGTTTAATAGAGATAAATATTTGAATAATTATATTTTTTATTTAATTGGGGAGGAATATTAATATGTGTACAATTATGTGTTATACAGGAACAGACATGAAACATGAAAAATTTGCTGAGGCATTACAAAGAACTGAGTCTAGAGGACCAGATATGACTGAAATTCTAACTTTACCATCTGGTATTTTAGGTTTCCAAAGACTTGCTATTATGGACTTAAGTTTTAGTGGAATGCAACCATTCACAAGAAAAAAAGATGCATCTATCTGCAATGGTGAAATTTATGGATTCCGTAAATTAAAAGAGGACCTAATTGCAAAAGGGCATAAATTTATTTCTGATAGTGATTGTGAAATATTACTTCCAATGTACTTAGAGTACGGACTAGATATGTTCTCAAAATTAGATGCAGAATTCGCAGCTGTTATCTATGATGGAGAAAAAGATACTTTCATTGCAGCAAGAGATCCAATTGGAATTAGACCTCTATTCTATGGCTATTCTGAATGTGATAAAATCATGTTTGCTAGTGAAGCTAAAAATTTAGTTGGTCTTACAAAAAAGATAATGTCATTTCCACCAGGACATTATTATGCTGATGGTAAATTTACATGCTACTGTGATATCTCATCAGTAGATGGTGACTACTGTAACGATGACTTAGACGTTATTTGTAGTAAAATTCATGACAAATTAGTAACTGCTATAGAAAAACGTATGGATGCTGATGCTTCAGTAGGTTTCTTATTGAGTGGTGGCTTAGACAGCTCATTAGTATGTTCAATTGCTCAAAAAATGTATCCTGATAAACCAATAAAAACATTTGCTATAGGAATGACAGAAGATGCCATTGATTTAAAATATGCAAAGGAAGTTGCAGATTACATTCATAGTGATCATACTGTTGTTTACATGACAAAAGAAGAAGTTATTGACTCACTTGAAGAAGTTATTAAACTTCTTGGAACATTTGACATTACAACAATAAGAGCTAGTATTGGTATGTATTTAATATGTAAAAAAATACATGAGATTTCTGATGTTAGAGTACTTTTAACTGGTGAAATTTCTGATGAATTATTTGGATATAAATATACTGATTTTGCGCCAAATGCAGAAGAATTCCAAAAAGAATCACAAAAAAGAATTAAAGAACTGTTTATGTATGATGTACTTCGAGCAGACCGTTGTATCGCATCTAATTCTTTAGAAGCAAGAGTGCCATTTGGCGATTTGGATTTTGTAAAATATGTTATGTCTATTGATCCTGAAAAGAAATTAAACAAATACAATATGGGGAAATACCTTTTAAGACATTCTTTTGAAGGTATTTATCTTCCAAATAATATTTTATATCGTGAAAAAGCAGCCTTTAGCGATGCTGTAGGACATTCTATGGTAGATTATTTAAAAGAATATGCAGAAACAGTCTATAATGGTGAAGATTTTGATAAACTAAGTGAAAAGTACAAATATCATGCTCAGCCATTCACAAAAGAATCATTGTTATATAGAGAAATTTTTGAAAAATACTATCCAGGCCAAGCAGAAATGATAGTGGACTTTTGGATGCCAAACAAAGAGTGGGAAGGCTGTGCTGTAGATGATCCTAGTGCTCGAGTATTATCAAATTATGGTGATAGCGGACTATAATTAATAAACCAAATTTGTTTATTCTATCTGATTATTCTTTCGCTTAATTATATTTAAAGCAACTTCATCATGACACTATGATGAAGTTACTTATATACTTTTTATTGATGTTATTTCCCAAGAAATAACATCAATAAAAATTCATAACTATTTCACATGTTCTAATTTTAAGCTTAAAAATCAGTTGCTTAACTCTGCTCTCTTCTCTAACCTCAAAATAATCAACATTTTCATTAAAATATAGTTTTTCTCAAACATAAATTTTTTAAGCTTGAACTTTTATATGAGAAAATCTTTTAAATTCAAACAATCCTGTATCTGTTAACTTAATTTCTGGAATAACTGGAAGAGTTAAAAATGATAAAGTTAGAAAAGGATTAAAATCTGCATCAACTCCTATTATACTTAAAGCTTGATTTAAAATTTTAAGTTGTTCTTGAACCTCTAAATAGCTATTCTCAGATATTAATCCTCCTATCGCAAGAGGTAATGATGCTATAATTTCTTTACCTGAAGCAATTGCAATTCCTCCATTCATCTTTTTAAGATGATTAACTGCTAAAAACATTTCTTCATCAGAAGTTCCAACAACTACAATGTTATGGGAATCATGAGCTACCGTTGTTGCAATTGCTCCATTTTTTATACCAAATCCTTTAACAATTCCCAATCCAATATTTCCTGTTGCGTGATGCCTTTCTATTACAGCCATCTTTAATTGGTCATTAGAGATTGATGCACTAAAATTGCCTTTATCTATATCAACTTTTTCAACTCTATGATGTGTTATTAAACTATTAGGAACTATCTCTATTACATTGCATAAATCAGAAGATAAAGGTATTTCAAATGCATTTTTTTCTAACGCTTTCATATTTATCTTAGGTAACTTCATAGCTAATTCCTTACTATTATCATTTATTTTAAATTCTTCTTTCTTTATTTCCCCATTATCTACAACACATATTCCCTTCTTTAAAACTTTATCTATTGAAACAGTCTGTAATTCATCTAATATTAATAAATCAGCTTGATACCCTGGTGCTATTGCTCCAAAACTACGAAGGCCAAAAAATTCTGCTGCATTAATTGTTACCATTTGAATAGCTGTAACTGGATCTAGTCCTTCTTTTATTGCAAGCCTAACATTATGATCTACGCTGCCTTCAACAATCAAATCATCAGGTAACTTATCATCCGTAACCAACATACATCTTCTTGAATTTGTTGGAGTTACAACTTTTATTAGTTTTTTTAATTCTTTAGCTGCTGTACCTTCCCTAATCATTAAATACATACCTAATTCTAAACGTTCCTTTGCTTCCTTAACATTAGCACATTCATGATCTGCATAAATCCCTGTAGATATATATACGTTTAGCTCTTCTTTGCTAAGTCCCGGAGCATGTCCATCTACAATACTTCCATTTAAATGAGCATTAATAATTTTCTGTAACATTTCTTCATTTAAATTTACTATAGACGAAAAATCCATAAATTCTGCAAGTCCTAAAACCCTTGGATGCTTGTAAAAAGGTTGTAAATCTTCTGCATCAAGTTTTGCTCCACTATTTTCAAATGAAGTTGCTGGAACACATGAAGGAAGCATAATAAATACATCTATAGGCAATTTTTCTGAAGCATTTAACATAAAGTTTATTCCATCTATACCTGCAACATTTCCAATTTCATGAGGATCAGCCATTACTGTAGTAACACCATGTTGAATTAGAACTTTTGATAATTCGTTTGGGGTCAACATTGTACTTTCTATATGCATATGGCCGTCAATAAATCCAGGGACTATTACTTTGTCCTGTGCATCTATAATTTGTTCCCCATCATACTTACCAATACCTGCTATAAATCCATCTACAATAGCTATATCTCCTCTCGTGATATCTCCAGTAAAAACATTTAGTATTTTCCCATTTTTCACAACTGTATCTGCCTTTACCTCTTTATTAGCTACTTTAATTCTTCTCTTTAATAAATTCATATCAATTTTCATAAAACACTGCCTTCCTAAAATTACTAATTAAATTTTTTAAATTAAAAAAATCCTGACTACAAAGAAAAAAGACGTATCCTTTTCTTTGTAATCAGGATTTTACGGTTCCTGGTAGATACCCTCAAACCATATTCTTGAGGTTATACAAATAATTTTTTCGTTAATTTTTAATTATTATAACTTATAACAAATACATTGTCAATTAATAGAAATATATTCTAATGTAATTAATATTATACCTATTATTTTGAATATGTACGAAATCTTTCAAATTTTATTAAAAAGTTTGATCTTGCAAGTGTTATGCTAAATATATACTTTATTTAACTCTTTCATTTCCATTCTCTTACTTAGTTTTTTTCCTATAAAAAGTGATACTCCAACAATTAATGCTACAATAGCTATTTTTAATGGACTTGTTAAAAATCCCTTTAAATCATATCCTATATAACTTGTTACAGAAAACATAATTACTTTTCCGCAAAGCATTCCAGGAAAATATTTAGTGATACTCTTCTTTGATATACCTGCTGCTATTGTTACAAGAAATCCAGGTATAAATGGACATGAATAACTTATAGTCATAGGTAAAAATCCTTGAACTCTAACCCATTCTATAATTTTATCAACCTGATTAGTTTTAATCTTATTGATAAACCTTATATTACTAATCTCTTTACATATATAAAATAATAATGTTGATCCAAGTACCGAACCCAATGTAGATGCTATTAATCCTGGAAGAAATCCTAACAATACTGAATTTGTTATAACTATCCCTAAAAGTGGTAATGGTGAAAAGAAGCTTTCAGTGAAAGCTACTAAAAAACCTATTATAAACGTTAACTCAAAACTATTTCGACATAATTGAAACAATCCATCCATCCAATCCATATTTATTTCCTCCTAATTTTTGCTTCTATGTTTATTTAGTGACTTTATTATTAATTCATCTCTTGATCAACTCTATAATAGCATTTATAATGTTTTTTAACCTTGTCATTACATTAATTTAATATAACATTTTTGTAATGTTCATAACTCAATTAAACTTTTAAATACCATAAAACAAAAAAAATGATTCAAAATGACTTAAAAATCATCTCGAATCATTTTTATTTAAACTTATATAACTAATCTAAAATATTTTTAGCTTATCCATAACTTATGACAAAACAAGTCTTTTAGATTACTATTATCCCCATTATTTTGAACATGGACAAAATCTTTCAAGATTCATTAAAGATGCTGCTCCTGCAAGTGTTGTACCAAAAAAAATAGTAGGTTTATCAATCAAAAAATTTGTTATTGTTTTATTTGCTATTGTGCTACCTGTTGCAACTACTATATCGCACCAATTCAATAAATCATCTATAGATTTATTTCCATCTTCAACTAATACACCATATTTAATCTTACCTACAGTATCACAAGCCAAATCTACAATTCTAAGTGGAAATTTTTTAGAAAGGTTATCTAATATTGCAGGTTGATACCCTATCATTGCTATTTTAGGATTATCATACTTATCTTTAATATAATAAGCAAACTTCTCTGCACATATTTCTGGTTCTCCATCCTTACAATGAATAGTTTTATCTGTTAATTTTAAATATCTACATACAGCATTTAAAGTTGCAATGTATACAGCTGTATCAAAATTTGTTTTTAAAGGCATTTCAATAATTTGTTTTAAAGTTCCTTCAAAATTATTAGGCATATCCGTAAAAGCTTGACCTTTTTGACCTCTAAAATCCGCTTCAAGCAATTTTTCCTTTCCCTTTATAATAGGAAAATCTTTTCTATCAGGCTTTCCTATAGCTTCCTCTGGCTTTAAAGCCTTACCTTTTACCTTAACTTCATCATTTAAAAAATTATTATCATTAACTATATTCATAAATTTATTAAATAAACTATTATAAAATTCTGTTTCATTCATATTATTGCCTCCATAATTCTATTATAAAATTTGTATATCACTATCTTTAATTCCCACATATACTTCTTTACCTGGATTTAGCTTTAAATCTTCAATGCATTTTTCTGTTACAAAGGAGTTTAATTCAATTCCTACATCAACTATAACTTTTTTTATAAAACCTTGATTAATAATTTCAACAATTCTACCTTTGAATTTATTCTCAAAGCCTTGAGTTCTAGGGTCTAAGAACAGAAAAATATTTTCACCCCGTACTGCTGCTACTGCCTCATTAAGTACACTGTTATTTTTAACAACAAACTTCACATCATTTGATAAAATCGCTCTTCTATCACTTACCTTACATTTAAATAGATTACTAAAGCCTGTGAATTTAGCTATAAATTCTGATGAAGGATGTTCAAATATTTCCTCTGGACTTCCAATTTCAAGAATTTCTCCATTATTCATAACTGCTATTCTGTCTGCTAAATACAAAGCCTCATTAAAATCATGAGTAACATGAATAGTTGTAGTATTTAGGTTTTTATGCATTTTTTTTAGGTTTTGTTGAAAAATTTCTTTAGTACAAGGATCAAGCGCACTGCTAACCTCATCCAATAATAGTATTTGTGGTGAAGTAATAATAGCTCTTGCGAAAGCAATGCGCTGTTGTTCTCCTCCACTTAACATAGATATATTTCTATTCAATAAATGCTTTATATTAAGCATTTCACATATACTAAATAAAGCTTGCTCTGCACTACTTTTAGCCATGCTTTTTACTTTAGAACTGAAGAGGATATTCTCTCTTACAGATAAATGTGGAAACAATAAATAATCTTGATATACAAATCCTATATTTCTATGCTCTGGTGGAACATTATTCAAATTTCTATTATTTATATATATACTCCCTTTATCCAGATTATAAATTCCTGCTATTATTTCTAAAATTATAGTCTTACCCGCTCCTGTTGGTCCTAATATAACAAAATACTCCCCTTCTTTTACTTCAAAACTTATATCCTTAAGTGTAAAGTTACCAAGTTTTTTATAAATATGCTCTAATTTAAGCATGAAATAACTCCTTTTTAGTATTATTTTATATTTTCTGTATTTCTCTTTTCAAACAGTTGAAAAATAGACAAACATACTATAGACATAATTATTAATATTGTTGCTGCTGCTAACGCTTTATCCAGTTCCCCACCAGCTAAATTTAAAAATATCGCTGCTGGTAATGTCTCTGTCTTCATACGAATAGCTCCTGCAAGCATAAGAGCAGTACCAAATTCACCCAATGCACTAGTCCATACAATTATAACTCCTGAAATTAATCCATTTCTTGCTAATGGAAGCGTTACCTTAAAGAATGATTCACAACTGCTATAACCAAGTGTTCTAGCAACAAATTCTAACTTAGGATCAATACTTTCAAAAGTTACTTTTAAAATTCTTATCATATATGGAGTATTAATAAAAAAATGAGCTACTATTATTCCATATACAGAGAAAACAGGATCTATTCCTAATTTAGTAACAATATTCTCTATAGGCTTTGTAGTAAATAGCAATAAAAGAGCTATTCCTGATGCTATTGGTGGAATTGAAATTGGCATTTGTACTATTGCATTTATAATTTTTTTACCCCAAAAGTTAAACCTAACTAATCCATATGATATAGGTATAGAAAATATCAAACAAATTATTGTTGATATGGTTGATGTAAAAAAGCTTAACTTAATTGCAAACTGAATTTCTTTATCCAAGAGACTTTCTATTAAATTAGGAATTCCTCTTAGTAATACCCCAAATATTGCAAAAATTATAAACAATATAAAAGCCAAAAGAAATATACATATAGATGTTTTAAAAAAAATATCTTTTAAATTTTTATTAAGTCTCATTAGTTAGCCTCTCAATACCGCTTCAAAGTAAACAATTACATTTTACGTATTATTCAATAGGTTTTAAATTATTTTTTATAAATATAGCCTTTCCTTCATCTGAATTAGTAAAATCAATAAACTTTTGACATAACTCATTATCTTCACAACTTTTAAGAGTACTTATATTTACCTTTTCAACTGAATTTTGTTCATTTGGAATTTGAACGCAATCTATATCTTTAGCTGCATTAAGAGCATTATCTTCCCAAACAATTGAAGCATCTGCTTTTTTCATAGAAAGATAGGTTACTATCTCATTTACAGTAGAAACTGTTGAAACAACATTAGGTTTGATCTCCTCTTGAATGCCTACTTTAGTAAATAATTTCATAGCTAATTTTCCCAATGGTGATGTTTCCGAATCTCCTAAGATGACTCTGACTCCAGACTTTGAAAAATCTTGTAAGTTTTTTATATCAAGTGGATTTCCTTTAGGCACAGCAATTACAGGCGTATGATATGTTAAATCCTTTTTATCTAGCGTTAATTCTTTTTTATTTGCTGTTTCATAGTCTTTATTTGAAGGCAATACACAAATATCTCCTTTATGTGAAATCTCCATTTGACCTATAAGATCTGATGCATTAGCATAAGTAAATTCTGCTTTAACACCATTTTGTTTTTCGAATTTTTCCCCTATTTCATCCATTGGCTTTTTTAAACCTGCAGCACAATAAATTAATAAAGATTTGTCTTTTTCATTATTTGCAGTAGTAGGTTTTGATGCTTGTCCGCATCCTCCTAACATAATAGCAACTATTAACAATGTTGAAATTAAAATAAGTGAATTTCTTTTCTTCATAAAAATCATCCTCTCTTCTAGTAATTCATTTTAGCCCCTTTCACTCTAATGTAACCATCTTCTTTGGTATTCTATACAAATAGAATACCACCCCAGTATTTACCAGTCAATAAATTCCATATCTATTTTCTCATTTTTCAACACATTGACTATTTCTATGACTGTTTATTTAAATTTATTGTAATTTTTTATTATAAATTGAATTTAAATAAGTATGATAAGTTCTATACTAAGTTCATTTTTAACATTCAAAAAATTATCTCTAAACTAAAATAACTCACGAAAATCAATTTAGGTTTTCGTGAGTTATGTGGTAAATATAAAATATAGATGAAAAAAGGCTAGATTACTCTAACCTCTCGAAAAAGAATCTCATCCTGAAGTGGAAACTTTTATTAACTCTCAGACAAGATTAAATTACTTTTCATATATTTATATACATTATAATTTTTTTAATTAATCAATTCTTCTTAAATATCGATTTAACTGCTCTTTTCACCACATCAAAAAAGCTTAAAGAATTAACCATATGATCTGGATCAACATAATTTCGAACAGCACGAAGGACTTTTTTTGCGTCTTTAGAAGAGAAGGTATACGTACCATTATTCTTCGTTTGAATTGCATATCGTGGAATCCATTTTCCCTTAAATAATACTGAAGCAATAACATATTGAACTTCTTCCCAAGGAATTTGAATATATTTATGAGCATCACGAGAATTATAAAACTCAAATCCCTTATCACCTATCATTATCTTACCATAATCTGCAAGTCCCGTAAAAGCTGTTGCATCAATTACTAAATCAACCTTTGTATTGAGTGATTGAACCATCTAAGCTACCTCTTTTCTACTTATATACATTTATTTTTATTATATATTCTTTATATATTTCTATCAATCATTTAAGAACATATAAAAAAATACACCTTTATAATACTAATTTGTCTTATTTATATTATAAAAATTCCTTTTCTTATTTTAACTACTTTACATGTTAACAAAAGCCCAGGCTAAAAGCCTAGGCTAAGGAAAAAATATTACATTAAACCAATTAAGTGGAATACTATACCAATTACGAATAATCCAAGGATTATCACGATTGGTGACACTTTCTTTTTAAGTAACCACATACAAACAAGTGTAAGTAATAATCCTGCAAGTCCAGGAATTAATGAATCTAAGTTGTTTTGTAATGTTGTAACTTTTTCAGGTGTTAATGACATGCCTGCACCTTGTTGCATTAAAGCTGTCTTTATACCTTCTGCGCCTTGAGGAAGAGCACTCCAATCAATAAATGCACCATCACTTAACTTAACAGATGATACTACTGGTGCAAATTTAACAGATACCCATCTATTAACTAATGATCCTAGAATAAACATACCCAGTATAGATGCACCTTTTGTAATATCTTGTAATAAGTTACCTGATAAGTCATCACTAATACGAGATCCTGCTTTATAACCGAACTCTTGTGTATACCACATAAATGCCATACGGATAATATTCCAAGCAAGGAAGAATATTATTGGTCCAAGTATATTACCACTCATAGCAAGAGTAGCACCTAATGCTCCTAATATTGGTCTAACAGTAAACCAGAAAACTGGATCTCCGATACCTGCTAAAGGTCCCATCATACCAACTTTAACACCTTGAATAGTTGCATCTTCTACTGGCATACCATTTGCACGTTCTTCTTCTAATGCTAATGTTACACCTAAAACTGGTGATGCTACATATGGGTGTGTATTAAAAAACTCTAAATGACGTTTTAATGCTTCTGAACGTTCCTCTTTAGTCTTATATAACTTCTTAATTGCAGGAATCATTGCAAATGCCCAACCACCGTTTTGCATTCTTTCATAGTTCCAAGAACCTTGAAGGAAAAATGAACGGAACCAAACTGAAATACGATCTCTTTTTGTTAATTTTAAATCTTTTGCCATCTTTATTTCCTCTCCTTTCTTAGTACCTATCAATGATATCCCCTAAAGGATCACCAGTATTTGAACTAGCTTTACCTACACCGCCTTGTTTGCTAAGTGCTAAGTAAATAAGTGCTAAAGCTACACCTATTACTCCAAGTCCGATAAGTGTAATTTCTGATATAGTTGCTAATACGAAACCAATTGCAAAGAATGGCCAAACTTCTTTTGTAGCCATCATGTTAATTACCATTGCATAACCAACAGCTACAACCATTCCACCACCAATTGCTAAACCATCTGTTAACCAAGCTGGCATAGATGTAAGTAATGATGATATTGGACCTGCACCAATTATTAAAATTAAAGCTGCTGGAATTGCAATACGAATACCTTGTAAACAAATAGCAGCTATTTGCCACATTTCAATAGCTCTAATGTTTCCTTCTTTAGCTGCTGCATCCATAAAGTGTACAAATGCTGTAGCAACTGTACGGCAAATAATTGTTAATAATAATCCTGCAACTGCTAAAGGAATAGCAATAGCGATTGCTGAAGAAACTCCATCAGTTCCTTGACCACCAAGTACTAATATTATTGCTGATGCAACAGATGCTAACGCTGCATCTGGTGCTACCGCTGCACCTATATTTGCCCAACCTAACGCGATCATTTGAAGAGTTCCGCCTAAGATTAAGCATGGCATTAAATTGCCTGTAACCAATCCAATTAATGTACATGCAACTAGTGGTTGATGGAATTGGAATTCATCCAATATACCTTCTACACCAGCTAGAAATGCTATAATGATGACTAATACAATTTGAAGTATATTTAAAGTCATGATTATTAATCCTCCTTTTTATCTAAATACTTAGATTATTTTTGTTTTTTTAATTCGTCTTGTGCTTTTTTAAGTATTTGATCCATATTTTCCTTTGAATCACTTGGTACTTTACGAACGTCAAAATCAATTCCAGCTTTTTTTAGCTTATCAAATATATCAACATCTTCTTTGTCCATTGCAAGTACTTTATTTAATTGAACCTTACCTATAGAATGAGCCATAGAACCAACATTTATTGTTTTTAAAGGTACTCCACCTTCAACTGCTCTAAGCACATCTTTTGGATTTTCAAAAAGTAACATCGCACGTTGTCCGCCAAAATGTTCATTGTCCTTCGCAAGCTTAATCATATGATCAACTGGAACAACATGTGCTTTAACTCCTGGTGGAGCAGCTTGTTGAATTAAATTTTTACGAAGTTGATCTTTTGCTACTGCATCTGAAACAACAATAATTCTTGTAGGTTTTACTGTTTTTGTCCAAGCAGTTGCTACTTGTCCATGAAGTAAGCGAGAATCAATACGAGCTAAAACGTATTCAAATGATCCTGGTGCACCTGCATTAGATTGTTGAGTTGAAGTTTCAGAAGTTTGTTCTACATCTGATTTATCTAATTCTTCTGGCTTAACTTTAACTCCTTCTTTAGCTGATGTTAAAATATAAGATGCAATTTCTTGTGCAGATTCCATAGAAAGACGTGCACCATAAGCTTCAATAAGCATTGGTAAATTTAAACCAGCTACTATTGCCCATTTATCTTTGTGTTCTTGAAATAAACCATTTGCTTGATTGAATGGTGTACCACCCCAAAGATCAACTAAGAATAAGACTTCATCTTGATTCTCAAAGGATGCAATTGCATCTTTCATTTTTGCTTTAAGATCATCAGGTCCTTCACTAGGCATCAACGTAACAGCTTTTACGTTTGCTTGTTCTCCAAAAATCATTTTACCAGATTGCATAATGCCGTTAGCAAATTCTCCGTGACTAGCAAGAATAATTCCTACCATTTTTATACCTCCTATTTTTTATTTGTTACAAAAACAAAAAAGACATAAGCATTTGGAAATAAAATTAAATAAAGCAATATATGTTCAGATTTGGTCACATTGTTTGTACACTAAATTAAATCATAAAAAAATCATAATACCTTAAAAAATTGTACAAAACATATGATACAACAAACAACCTTACATTTACTCTATTGCATTTTTTATTTCCCTACGCTTATGCCTGATCGAATCAGTAACACGCTAAATATTTTTATTTTATTGTAATCTACTCAAGAACTCTTACTAAATATTCTTTTTGACTACGTTTACATGATAGCACTTTTTTTCTTATTATGCAATATATTTTTAAGATTCTTTTAATTTTTTTAAATAAAATAGATTTAATGCAAAAATAAATATTTTTTAAGTTCAATTTTATTGTACTCAATTATAATTTTTATACTACAAGAAATTTACGAGAAAATTTAAAAAGTATGACTTTAATAAAATATTAAAATCATACTTTTATAGTTAAATATTTCTTGCTACTTCATATGCATCCCATATAACATACATTATATTTTGAACTTTATTTGCATCACCAATCATTCTAACATTACTGTGTAAGAATTTAATTTTATTATTTTAGAGCCACATCTTACTTTAAATAATTTATTTAATTTCAAAACGATCTGCATTCATTATCTTATTCCATGCAAATATGAAATCCTGTATAAATTTTTCTTTATTATCATCACATGCATATACTTCTGCAATGGCACGAAGCTGAGAATTTGAGCCAAAAATAAGATCAACCCTTGTAGCTGTCCATTTCAATTCACCTGTTTCTCTATCAAATCCTTCAAATCTATCTTTACCTTCAGATTTTGGTTTCCAAACTGTATTCATATCAAGAAGATTTACAAAAAAATCATTTGTAAGACACTCTGGTCTATTTGTAAAAACACCATCTTTAGATTTATTATAATTACAATTAAGTACACGCATACCACCAATTAATACCGTCATTTCTGGTGCTGTAAGTGTTAATAGTTGTGCACGATCAATTAACATATCCTCTGGTTTTACTACATATTTAGTCTTTAAATAATTTCTAAATCCATCCCCCTTAGGTTCAAGTACAGCAAATGACTTTACATCAGTTTGTTTTTGTGTTGCATCAGTACGTCCTGGAATGAAAGGGACATTAATATTATATCCAGCTCTTTTTGCAGCTTGTTCAATTCCTACACATCCGCCAAGTATAATAATATCTGCCAAAGAAACCTTCTTGTCTTTTGAATGATAACTATTAAAATTTTCCTTAATTTGTTTTAATGTATTTAAAACGTTATTAAGTTTCTTTGGTTCATTAACTTCCCAATTTTTTTGTGGTTCAAGACGTATTCTAGCGCCATTTGCTCCACCACGTTTATCAGAGCCACGAAATGTTGATGCTGATGCCCAAGCTGTTGCTACAAGATCAGATATAGATAAACCAGAATCTAAGATTTTTTTCTTAATATGTGTAATATCTTTTTTAGTAATCAATTTATGTTTAACAAGTGGTATAGGATCTTGCCAAATAAATGATTCTTTTGGAACTTCTGGCCCAAGATATCTTGATATTGGTCCCATATCTCTATGTGTTAGTTTAAACCATGCAGCAGCAAAATCATGAGCAAATTTTTCAGGATTTTTTAAATAATTTCTTGCTATTGGTTCATAAATAGGATCATAACGAAGTCCCAAATCTGCTGTAGTCATCATCGGTCTATGTTTCTTTGTTGAATCTTCAGCATCTATTACCATATCTTCCTCATCTACATTTTTAGCTAACCATTGATACGCTCCAGCTGGACTTTTAACTAATTCCCAATCATATTTAAATAATGTTTTTAAATATCCCATAGTCCATTTTGTTGGATTAGCTTTCCATGCTCCTTCAAGTCCACTACCTATTGTATCATCACCATTACCACTTCCATAGGTATTCTTCCACCCTAAACCTTGTTCTTCAATAGGTGCTGCTTCTGGTGCTGGTCCAACATATGAAGGAGAGGCTGCACCATGACATTTACCAAAAGTATGTCCTCCTGCTACAAGTGCTACAGTTTCTTCATCATTCATAGCCATACGTGCAAAAGTTTCTCTAACATCATGAGCTGAACCTAATGGATCTGGATTTCCATTAGGACCTTCTGGATTTACATATATTAACCCCATTTGAACAGCTGCTAAAGGATTTTCAAGTTCTTCATCATCTTTTTCACGTTCATCTCCAAGCCACTCTTTTTCACTCCCCCAATAAATATCCTCTTGTGGCTCCCAAACATCTACTCTTCCACCACCAAAACCCAAAGTCTTTAATCCCATAGATTCTAAAGCACAATTACCAGTTAGTATCATAAGATCTGCCCATGATATCTTATTTCCATATTTCTTTTTAATTGGCCAAAGTAAACGACGTGCTTTATCTAAATTAATATTATCAGGCCAGCTATTCAATGGTGCAAAACGTTGTAATCCAAAACTTCCACCACCTCTACCATCACCAACTCTATATGTTCCTGCACTATGCCAAGCCATACGAATAAAAAATGGCCCATAGTTACCATAATCCGCAGGCCACCAAATTTGAGAATCTGTCATTAACATATATAAGTCTACCTTTAATGCTTGAAAATCTAGCTTTTTAAATTCCTCAGCATAATTAAAATCTTTTGACATTGGATTACTTAATTGTGAATTTTGATGAAGAATATTAAGATTCAGCTGATTTGGCCACCAGTCTTTGTTAGTAGTTCCACTACCTGCTGTAGCTTTACTCATTTTTCCTGTTACTGGACATTTATTTTCTGTCACAATATATCCCCCTCATATATAAATTTGTACATACATAAAAATTTTATTTTTTATTCTTGTAGTATATAAATATGAGACTTATCATATAACTTATTATTATTTTTAACTATATTTATTCTTTTGTACTTTTAACCATATATGTTTTATTTGCATTAATTATAAATACAAGATATAGACTAATATAGTTATATATTAAATGATTGAACTTAGTCGAAAAAAGTGTTATGCTGTCAATGTCAAACTTAGTAGAATATCTTTACTACATTAAAATCAAATGTAAAATTTCAATTGCTAAGAATATATTAAAGCGCTTATTTTTATAAGCTCTTTTTTAAGTTATAGAAAGAGGTAACAATATGATAAAAGTTGGTAACTTATGCTACTCATTTCCACAAAAAGATTTATATAATAATATTTCATTTACATTAGAAGATGGTGAGCATTGTGCTTTTATAGGTACAAATGGTAGTGGAAAAAGTACACTTATAGATATGCTTATGGCTCCAGAAAAATATATGTTTGATGGTACATTAGAAATATCTCCAAATTATAGAATTGGATATGTAAGTCAATTCTCACAATTAGATAAAATAGAAAAAATTACGGTTTTTCAATATATAGCAGAAGATTTTATTAAACTACAAAATGAAATAACATCTATTTGTACTGAAATGGAAACATCTTCAGATATTGATACTTTACTAGAAAAATATCAGCAAGCTTTAGATGCATTTAATGCAATTAATGGAGATGATTTTGAAAATACTATTAATAAGAAGCTTAATCTTACAAACTTAATAAATTATAAAGATTTAATGGTATCTGAACTTAGTGGTGGAGAATTCAAACTTATCCAAGTAATTAAAGCAATGTTAAATAGTCCAGATTTAATAATTATGGATGAACCAGATGTATTTTTAGATTTTGAAAATCTTAATTCCCTTAAAAATCTAATTAATTCACACAAAGGAACAATGTTAATTATTACACACAATAGATATCTATTAAACAATTGCTTCAACAAAATCCTTCATCTTGAAAATATGGAGATACAGGAGTTTAATGGAAGCTATATTAATTATAATTTCTCATTGCTTCAAACTAAAATTGAATTACAAGAACTAGCTGCTGAAGATACTGCTGAAATTGAAAGAAATGATATATTAATAGAAAGATTACGAAAGCTTGCAACTGAAAATGCTGAACAGTTCAGAGGAAAAACCCTAAGAGCTAGAGTTAAAATTCAAGAAAGATTGGAAGAACGTAGAATTAAAGCTCCATTTATAGCTATTAAAGAACCAACTATTAATTTAAATACTTCTAATAAACTTGAAGAAACTATTGCTTTAAAAGTGAATAATTATAGTGTTGCTTTTGATGATATCCTTTTAGAAAATGTTAACTTTGAGATTAAATCTACTGATAAAGTAGCTATTATAGGTTCAAATGGTACTGGAAAAACTACTTTACTTAAAGAAATATTTAAAAATAACAATAATTCTATTGAAATAAATGAACAAATTCAAATGGCTTATTTATCTCAAATTCAAGGCAAAACACTAAATGATTCTAATACAGTAATTGAAGAGTTCTTAAATTCCGGTTTTGAAACTTATGAAGACATTAAATCACATGTTTTTGAATATGGTTTTGAGGAAGAAATACTTAATCAAAAGATAGAGTCTTTATCTGGTGGAGAAAAAAATATGCTTCAATTAGCTAAAATTTCTGAGAGTAATGCAAACTTGTTGCTTCTTGATGAACCTACAAGCCACTTAGATACATATTCACAAATAGCATTAGAAAAAGCTATTAAAAGCTATAATGGTGCAGTTTTAATGATTTCTCATGATTTCTATTCTATAGTAAACTGTATGGATTATGTTTTAATCATTGAAGATAAAACAATTAGAAAAATGAGTATGAGAAAATTTAGAAAAATGATTTATGCAAATCATTTTAACAAAGATTATTTAGAAATTGAACAAAATAAAAAATTAGTTGAAACAAAAATAGAATTAGCTTTAAAAGATAATGATTTTACCACTGCAAAAGATTTATCTGAAGAGTTGGAAAAGCTGATCAAGTTACTTTAAATCTTATATTTTTTATATTTATATTAAACTAAACAACTTGTACTTTAAAATCTTTCTTTTCTTACCTTCATTAATATTTAATGTATTATAAATTCTTAAATAATAAAAAAGTACTTCATATAATTAAAGACATAAAAAATAACAAGTTCCCTATAATATATAGTTGAACTTGTTATTTTCATAGTTTATTTAAATGTGTTTAACTAGAGAACAAATTTATTAATTCTTAAAATGTTGCTTATCTAAGCATCCATCCTGAAATAACCATCATTTGAACCTCTGATGTTCCTTCATAGATTTCTGTTATCTTAGCATCACGCATCATTCTTTCAATTGGATAATCACTTGAATATCCATAACCACCAAATAATTGCAAGCAACGATTTGTTACATTAGTAGCATTTCTAGAAGCAACCAATTTTGCCATAGCAGCTAAATGTGTATATTTTTCATGATCATCTTTTGCACATGCTGCTTGATATACTAAAAGTTTTGCAGCTTCTGTACTTGCACGCATTTGTGCAAGTTCAAATTGAGTATTTTGGAATTGTGAAATTGATTTTCCAAATTGAACACGCTCTTTAACATATTTTACTGTTTCTTCTATTGCACCTTCTGCAATACCAAGAGCTTGTGCTGCAATACCAATACGTCCTCCATCAAGAGTAGACATTGCAATTCCAAATCCTTTACCTTCTTCTCCTAAAAGATTTTCCTTTGGAACTATGCAGTTATCAAAGAATAATTCACATGTAGAAGATGCACGAATTCCCATCTTTAATTCATGAGTTCCAACAGAAAAACCTGGGAAATCTTTTTCAACGATAAATGCTGAAATCCCCTTTGTTCCCTTGCTCTTATCTGTCATAGCAAAAACAATATATATATCTGCATATCCTGCATTTGTAATGAAAATCTTGCTTCCATTTAATACATAATGGTCTCCTTCAAGTACTGCTGTTGTCTTTTGCATAGAGGCATCAGTTCCAGCAACAGGTTCTGTTAATCCAAATGCACCTAATTTTTCACCTGAAGCAAGTGGTTTTAAATATTTTACTTTTTGCTCTTCTGTACCAAAAGTATGAATTGGAGTTGCACAAAGACTTGTATGTGCTGAAACAATAACACCTGTTGTCGCGCAACATTTAGATAATTCTTCTACACATTGTACATAACTTAATGTGTCCATTCCAGCTCCGCCGTATTCTTCAGAAAATGGAATTCCAAGTAAACCCATTTCAGCCATTTTTGCTACATTCTCTTCTGGAAAACGCATGCTTTCATCAATTTCTTTTGCGATTGGTTTTACCTCATTTTCTGCAAACTCGCGATACATTTCTTGTAATTGTTCATGGGATTCATCTTGTCTAAAATTCATATTAATCTCCTGCCTTCCTTTTTTCCTTTTTATAATTTGTGGGATATCAATTGTTTTTTCTTAATTCCTTTTCTTGTTTTGTGGAACATCTTTTTCCTTTTTACTTTTTGTAGGATACGCTTATTTTTCTTTTTTTACTTTTATAAGATATTTATATATATATAAACTTTTTTATTATGAACTTAAACCTTCTATTTGGTTACATACTTTACCTGGATTCATAATGGAATTTGGATCAAAGACTTTTTTAATGCCTTTCATTAATTCCATATTTACTTCTCCAATACTATCTCTTAAATAGCTAACCTTTCCACTACCAATTCCATGTTCTCCTGAAACAAGGCCTCCACATTTTATTGCTTCCTCGTAAATAATCTTAAAGAATTTATCAACTCTTGTTTTAAACTCTCCTTCTTCTAAATCATTACTGCATTGGTATATGTGAAGATTTCCATCTCCTGCATGTCCAAAACTTTTAATAGTTATTCCACACTCTTCACCAGTTTTATTTACAAATGCAAGATAAGAAGCAATTTTATTTACTGGAACTACAACATCACATTCATCTAATAATTTTGTTTCTGCCATAATGGCTTCAAGGAAACTAGAACGTGCAGCCCACGCATCCTTAATTTTTGCTGGTGTATCAGCTACAAGCACATCAATTGCTCCTGCTTCTAATACTATTTCACTAGCTTGTTCTATAAGATTATTTAACTCATCTTCATTACCGGCATCAACAGTTACAAGTAAATAAGCATTTGCAGTTACTCCATCAATTACTTGTGGGAATACGCTTTTTCCAATATATCTTTCACTAGATAAAACGATTTCTCTTTCCATAAATTCTATAGCTTGCGGATTCATGTGTTCCATTTTAAATTTAGGAACAGTAGCAATACAATCATCTAAATTTTCAAAAGGTATAATTAAACTTGCAACTACCTTTGGTGCTGGCATGATTTTAAGTGTAAGTTCAGTAATAACTCCAAGAGTACCTTCTGAACCAATCATTAAATTCAAAAGACTATAACCTGAACTTGTTTTCGATACTGTAGCTCCAAAGTCTGTTACTTCACCGGTTGGAAGTACAACCTTCATCGCACGTACATAATCACGTGTTGCACCGTATTTTACAGCTCTCATTCCACCAGCATTAGTTGCAACATTTCCACCTAGGCAAGCGAATTTTTCACCTGGGTCTGGAGCATATAATAATCCTTTTTTTAAACAGTCCTCTGCAAGATCGTTTAATAAAACGCCAGCCTCTACACGTACAATAAAATTCTCTAAGTCATAAGAAAGTATTTTATTCATCTTTGTAATATCAATTAAAACTCCTCCGAGTAATGGAACTGCTCCACCTACAAGCCCAGTTCCTGCCCCTCTTGGAGTTACTGGTATTTTATTTTCATTACATATTTTTACTACCTTTGAAACTTCTTCAGTAGAGTGTGCCATAAATACAACTTGTGGAGCTGCTTTTCCATAGATAGGCATTTCATCGTGACTATAATCTTCATTTATATCTTCACCTGTTAAAATATGCCCTGGAGCTGCCTCCTGTAATTTCATGATTAATTCTTCTGTTAATTGATTATACTCAGCCATAATAATCATTTCCTTTCCAATTTATTTAGTACCAAATTCAAATTATTTCCTAAACTTTTACCTGAGATTTTTCATCCCTTATATTTTTATACTACTTATTTCTTATCTCTTATCTCTTATCTCTAAATACTACTTCTATCTTACTTATTATCTCTTAACTAAATAAACGTGTGCCTATAAAACATAGGATTCCACTAATAGTTATATAGCATATATAATATTTAAATATACTTCTTAAAATTTTACTTTCCGAACCAGATTTGCCTATTGCACTTGCGCCAATTGCAATACTTTGAGGGCAAATCATCTTTCCTATCCCTGCTCCAAGTGTATTTGCTGCACCCATCCATGCTGCTGAAAGTCCAAGTTTTTCTGCTGTTTGTACTTGTAATCCTCCAAATAAAACACTGGTAGATGTACCTGAGCCTGTGACAAAACCTCCAATAGATCCTATTAATGGTGAAATTAATGGATATGCTCCTCCTGTAACTATAACTAAAAAACTTGCAATATCTGAAATCATTCCACTATAGCTCATTACTTTTGCGGTTGACATAACTGCACAAATTGTTACAATCGTTTTCCAGTTTGCTTTTAATGTACCTTTTAATACCTCAAACATCATTGGCACTTTTGCCCCTTGTGTGAACCCTCCAATAATGGCCGCAATAAAGATAATTACACCCGGTGTATTAATCCAACTAAAGGTTAAAGTGTTTCCTCCTTTACCTGCATATACAATTATACTAGTTTTAAATCCTGCAATTGCATCATGAATTGGTGGGCATAATGTTGAAGTAAACATTAACATTAAAAATATTAGAATAAATGGGCACCAAGCTTTTACTGCATTACTAAATGATAACGTTGTTTCTTCTTGTTTTTCATTAACTTGAATACAATATTCTTCTTGAGGATTTTTATTAAATATTTTTGCTGAAGCAACTGTACATATCATGCAACAAATAGATCCTACTATATTTGGTAATTCTGGTCCAAGTACTGTTGCTGTAATATAAGCAGGTATTGTAAATGACAATGAAGCAACCAAGGTAACAGCAAATACCCCTTTAAGTGCCTTTATTCCCTTACCTACAATGCATACCATAATAAATGGACTTATAAAAAGAATAAACGCTTCAATTATCGCTGTGTTTGCTGCTAGTGAGTTAGCTCCAATTTTCGTTACTGCAGAAAGTGTTACTAAAGGTATTCCAACTGATCCAAAAGCAGTTGGTGCTGTATTGGCAACTAAACATGCTAGAACTGCTGAAATTGGATTTAATCCAAGACCAGCAAGCATTGATGCTGGAATAGCAACTGCTGTACCGAATCCAGCCATTCCTTCCATGAAAATACCAAAGCCCCATCCAATAATTAATATTAATATTCTTTTATCTCTAGAAACTCCAGCTAACATTTTTTTAATGGAATCCATTGCGCCTGTACGTAGAACCAAATTATACGTAAACAAAGCTGCAACAATAACTAGACAAATTGGCCACAATGCGTTTAGTATTCCTTCTAATACTCCTGTCATAGTATAAATGACATTCAAATTCCAGAAGAAAATAGCTAAAATCATTGTAAGAACAAGTGTAATTAAACAGGCTTTAAAACCTGGCATTTTTAATCCGCTAAGTGCAATTATAAGCCAAATAATTGGTGCTATGGCCATTAAGAATTTTAAAAACAGCATTTTCATATCCTCCTTATTTAATTCTTAAGTGATATAATCTTTCACAAATTGGTATGACCATGGTATTATAATTATCCATCTCTCCACTTGCTAATTAATACTGTTTTAAAAATATACGAATATAATTATTTTTTATATGCTACATTTATTATTAATTTATTTTTAATAATTCTCTAAGTGTACAAGTGTAAAATTTTATATTTAATTTCATATTCTTGTGAATTGAGATTTATTTTTAAGTTATTGCAATATCTTTTGGTAAAATAACCCTTTATCTTAGAAAAAACTTTACTGTGCTTTTGCTTTTTTCATTTCTTCAATCATAACTGGAAGAATTTCTGCAACATTACCAACAATACTTAAGTTGGCAACTTCAAATATTGGAGCCTCTTCATCTTTATTAATTGCAACGATATAACCTGAACCTGTCATTCCAGATGTATGTTGTGTTGCTCCAGAAATACCACATGCAATATATAGTTTTGGTGCTACAATTTTTCCTGATTGTCCAACTTGATGTGCACGAGAAATCCATCCTTCCTCAATTGCGGGTCTTGTTGCACCAACTACACCACCAAGTACACTTGCTAATTCTTCAACAAGTTTAAAATTTTCTGCATTTCCCATTCCACGTCCACCAGAAACAATAACTTCAGCTTCTTCTAAATTAACAGATTCAGAAATTTCTTTTACTACATCAACAATTTTTGTCTTAATAACATTAGATGAAATTTCAACCTTCTTTTCTGTAACACTTGCATTTGAAGCAGATTCTGGCTTTGGAAAGCTTCCATTTCTAACTGTAACTATAGCAGTTCCTTCTACTTCAATATGTTCCAAAATTGTGCCACCATAAGCTGGTCTGGTATATATAACTTTATCATGGCTTTTACTAATTCCTGTTACATCACTTACACAGCCTAAACTCATTCGTCCAGCAATACGTGGTGCAATATTTTTAGCGAGTGCTGTATTAGCTAATAGAATAATATCTGGATTTTGTTCCTTAACAGTTTCTGCTAATACTTCTGTCAAAGTATCACAGTCATCCGCATTATCTGCAAAAATAACTGGAATTCCAAATTCTGCTACTGTATCTGCTAAAGCCCTGTTACCTACTACAAGAGCTGTTCCTTCTGCCTCTAATGCTTTTACTACACTAATAAGTTCTAGGCTTCCTCCCAATACTTTTTCTCCATCTGTTTCAATAAACAATAATGCTTTCATACTTTCCTTTTCCCCCTTATTTTAGATTGCCTTATCCTTTTTCATTTGTTCCATAACAGCACTTACTGCAAGAACAGCATCTTTCTCTTTAATCTTGATACCAGCTTCTTTCTTAGGAGGTTCAACATATTGAATGCAACATACTTTTGCTTGTTTTACCTCTCCAATTTCTGCTGCTGAGTAAGTTGGAATTACTGCCTTACGACTTGCCATCTTAGTTTTAATCGTAGGGTAACGTGGATCATAATTTGGTTTACTTACTGTTACTACTGCTGGTGATTTTAAAGAAACTAAATTATATCCTTCATCAGTTTCTTGATGAACTTCCAAATCATTATCTTTTAGACCTATTTCAATTGCACTACTTACAAAACCCATTTTAAGTTTTTCAGCAAGCATTGCTCCAACCTCACCAGTAATTTCATCTGTAGATTCCTTTCCACAAAGAATTAAATCAAATTTTTTACCCTTGTCCATTTCAATTTTATTAATAGCATCTGCCAAAACATGAGCTGTTCCAAGGGAGTCTAAATCTGCATATAAATCATCTTTTACAAAAAATGCTTCTTTAGCTCCTACAGAAAGACAATTTTTCAAGGTGTTTAAAGAATCTTCTGCTCCAACTGTTAATACACTTACTTTCCCTCCATGTGCTTCAGTCAAGCGGACTCCTAACTCTAATGCATATGTATCAAATGCATTTGCTACCAAACTCACTCCACTTAACTTGGGTTTTTTAGCTTCCTTATCCAAATGAATTTCAACAGAGTCATCTGGAACTTGTTTTACACATAACATAATTTCCATGTTTTTTCTCCCCTTTACCATTTACATTAATTTAATGATATTAACAAGTTTATTAATATTCTTTTCCTAGATTTAATATATTCCTATGATCAAAAATAATTTTCCTCCTATAAATTCATACATACTTGTCATACCAATCATAAATAGGTATGACCAATTTATGATTTCATTATATCTCCTCAAATACTGCTTGTAAACAATTGTTAATATTTTAACAGTAAATGTTTACATTGGTAATTTTGTCTATTATATGAAGTTATATATATAAGTCCTTAAATCAATTTTTTACATATTTGATTTAAAGTAATTTTTTCCTTAATACCCTTATTTTTATATTTATTGTTAAATTAATAACATAATCATATCAAAAAAATATTTAGATTATTAAGATTACATAACTTGCATTAATAATCTAAATTTAAGAATGCTAAAATAAGCCCTGTGAGTTACTTAAGTGTGGTAAATTACATGGCTTTAAAAGTTCATATGTTTGAAATAGATTTTTTATTTATTTTTCAACTATAAGATTCTTAGCTTTTGCCGTTTCAATTATACTATAAAGAAGCGCACTGGCTTTTGCACATTTAAGTGTATTTAAAAATAGCCAATTTTTACGTTCAATAACAAAAGGTTTTATTGCTAGCTATTACAACCACCTACCTTGTGATATCTGTAATTCTAGCAAATATTAATTAGCATATATAGGCAGTAATTCTTTCCAATATATTTGTACTTCTCCTTGATATGTTAAAAAAAATCTGTGCCAGCTCATGTCTTTTGTATCACCAGATACTGGTGAAAAGATTCTATATAATATTTAATCATCTCCACATTTCTATTGCTAAATAGACTATTTTTTGTAATTCTCCTATCAACCCCTTAACTTCATACCTTGAAATATTATCAATTATTTTCCTTCCTTTATCGTTATTACATAACCTTTTAAAATTGTCTTGCAAATATATAATCTCATCAGCATTTAAATTGTTAATACATTCTGCTTCATAGCAGTTTACTAATACTTCTTTAACCTCATATTCTGTTAAATCTGATTGTGGAATAATACTCTTATATTTATATTGAATGTATAATATTAAATCACACATATCTTCTGGTTTGATTTTACTCTTAACTAAACATCTATTGTTTTTATTTGTACTTTCTTTACTATACTTTATCTCATATACATAATTAACTTCTCCATTTAACATGTCCATTTTATAACTTCCTCCAAATTTCCATGTTTAAACTATACTCCAACACTACGGACATATAATGTCCATCTTGAGTAAAAATTTATACAAATGGAGGACCTTTAATAACAAATGTATTGGATTCTATTAAAGGGAATATATTTATTTTTCATTGTCACTTCTGCTATACACTTTCATTTTCTCTAAATCAATAATTGCACCAATTTGTCTTAAAAAATCTATTCCAATTATTCCATAAATATTAAACCCATAATCCATAATTCCTATTTCCACTTTAACATCTCTACTATGTAAATCATTAAGCCTAATTTCATCAATAGTTTTCTTATACACAAATTCACTTCCACCTACACCATGTATAGTTTCAATGGAATCATTCATATCTATAGTTATATCAATTTTTTCTACTTTATCCATTTTAAATAAAGTTCCACCCGAGCCTGTATCTATAAGTACATTATCTAAAATAAGTTTTTATTATTATGAATTATTTCTACTCTACAAAATGGTAATTCGTATCTAAATTTTAAATCAACCATTTATCCTTACTCCTATCCAAGCTCTTTCCTCTATTTCTAAAGTCTCGTGAGTTGTATTATAAACATAATATTCCTTTTGTTTATCAGCTTTATGATAATTTGCATAATCCTTTAATGCGTCATTACCCTTATCATAACTTTTTAGAACAGCTAAATCAGTTACAATTCTTTTTCCACCCTCTGAATAAGCAGAAATAGCTTGAAATAATATCCACTTGTTTTTGTATACTTCTCTTGCCTCACTATACTTCATTGTTATCACTTCTATTCGCAATACTATCTTAATTATATCCTATTCATTAAATCTAAACATCATATTACAAATACTTTATCAAAAATTCCTTTTTGCCAAAAGGTGTACACCCTCACCTAAAAAATGCACCCACCTTAATAAAATACATAAGATGGGTGCATTTTTAAAATTACATTTCCAATTTTTATCTTCAGCTCTTACTTTTCAAGCACTTGATTTTCTCCAAAAAACACGAAAAGTCCCTGAAATCAAGGTTTTTCTATTGTATCAAATTCTAAGTTCTTATATGTTGGAGGCGAAGCTTGACCTTTAAAATCCACTACTATATTAAATATATTTTTCACCACTATCTTTAGGAAGTTTTGGAATCTCTACAAAATGCAGTTCTATTATATCTGTAAGTTCCTCATATATTTTGCTCAAATAATATAGACTTCTTTGTATCATATTATATTCATTTTTCAGCTGAATCTCGATATTTATGATTTCATAATTATTAGTTACCGCTTTTACATCCAGTCTTGAATATTTATCTTCTATAAACTGCTTTTCTAAGTCAGTTCCTTTCAATTCTACACTTATAATCTTATTAACGGTTTTAAAATTGCATTCAAAAAAGAAATCAATATTCTTGGATGTTTTGGAGATCCAAATATATTCTTAAATATAAAATCAACTTTAGGGTCTAACAAACCTCTCATAGTCTTTCATCTCATGAATCTTTCTTACTCATATTATAGACTATCTTACAGAATTCTTAAACAAAATAATCTACAGAAAAAGATAGTCTTAACCCTTTATACAACCAGGTTAAGACTAAAAAATCATTTACTTATAGTGTATTTCACTGCATCTTGTTAATGTATGTTTTTTATATTAAATAATAGTTGCATATGATCCTACAGGGAAATTTGTAACTTTGCCCATTTCATATGATTCATATCCATAAAGTTTCCCATAAGAACGCATTTTATCCTCACTTAAATCTTCTACTACAGTTCCAACTGTTGGAACTACTTTTTCAATCCAAGTGAACCAATATAATTTTTCATCAAGTTTTAAATAATAACATCTATCAGTATCACAAAGTCCTTTTTCTATACCGCTTTTACAATTCCAAGTATAATATTTTTCATTTAAATATATATGTTCATATTTATCATTCTGACTATATTTAAACTCTATTCTTTCACCAACTAGTTCATCTGTAAACTCATGTTTTAATGTATCTTTTGTAAATTCACTGTTTATTGCAGCATGGCTAAACTCTGCTTTTACTGATGTGAAAGGTAATCCTTTATCTCCTCTTTCAAATAACGAAACACTTACTTCTTCTTCTATTGGTAATATTCCTACTAAAGTTGTAGCAATATTTTTATTTAAGTCAAGTACAGTAGTTATAGATTTAGTTTCGCCATAAGACCAGATAAAATCTAAAATATAAATATTTTTTCTAGGTGATACCAACGTATATATTGATGCAACCATTTCTTCAGCATCACCTTCTATATATGTACATTTTAAAGTTTCAAAATCTATAAAATCATATACAACTTTATATCCTTTTTCGAAATTTAATTCTAATTTCTTACCAATAAATTCTCCGCTTTGTGGCAGCCTGAATTCACTAAATCCTTGTGATAATTCTAATACTGTTGGAAATTCTCTATTATTTTCTATTGCCATAAATATGTCCTCCTTAAAGTTTGTCTCACTTAAACAATATAATGGGTACAGTTACTGGAGGGTCAATAGCTTTTATCTATTTTTTATTTTATTAATATTTCTATTTTTAATAAAGTAACTTCTTTTTTATCTTGCCCTATCCTTGGAAATATCCACGTTTCATTAAAATCACCTAATACTTCTATATTATTATCTATTATATAATTAACTAACTTACGATAATATGGCTCCTTATTGTTGCTGTTATCATCTAATAAAAATAGAAAGATAATTACCCTTAGGCAGAATGTTATAGTTATCTATATACTCATCACAGTCAATAAAATATCTTATATCATTATTTAATATCTTATTTTCATTTTTAAATACTTCAAAGCTTGTGCCTGTTCCAAAGGAAGAATATACTTCTTTTCTCTTACTTTATATATCAAGGACAACCTTTCTTAAATTCACTTCTAATTCATCAACTGTTTTTGATATAAAACCATATGATACGTATTTTCGTTCTTCATTATATTTTATAAACACATCATTATCATAATTTAAAGCATCTGCTATATTATTATGAACTTTTTCCATAGAATTTTTAATATCAGACAATTCATTTATCCTTTTTTTCAACAGTTTTGTCTGCTTTTCTATTAGATCCAAAGTATTTTCTAAAGGCAGATTAATATTTATCAGATTTTTTATTTCATCTAAAGACATTCCCATCATCTTGGAATATTTAATCACATCAAAAACTATAAATTGTTCAACCGAATAATATCTATAGTTATTCTCTTTATTTATATACGCAGGTTTGATTAATCCTCGTTGATCATAATACCTAAGTGTTTTTATCGGTAAATTAAATAGTTTTGATATTTCACCTATTGTAAAATATTTATCCATATCTATTTTCTCCTTATGTTTATATACATAGTCTAAATATTATTTTGTTATTATACAATATATTTAAATAAAAAATAAGATATATTACTGGTAACCATACTGCAATTATATCAGAAGAGTTATTTGAAACTGTTCAGGTTGAAAAGAAAAATCGTAGTAATATAATTCTGCAAAATGGTAAACAAGTTAGAAAATCAACTCACTAAAGTGTGTTGATGATGCTGTTCATCCTAAACTATGATGATTAGCCTAAAACCACTTTTTGAATATTTATGCACACCCCTTAAAGAAATTTTCAGAAAAATGTGTTCATAAATTCCAAAAAATACATAAAAGTGGCTATTTTTAGTATAAAAAAGGATAAAAAACAAAGCAATACAATGTCCAAGCCCTTTATTACTGGGTTTTACTATTGTATCACTTTCTTATTTCTTATTTGGTGGAGGCAAAGCGTGACCTTTGAAATCCACCATAAGTAAAACATCTAGTTTTTTTGAAGTAATTTACTATCCTCAATTTCTTCAATTATCAACTTTCTATTTTCATCAATAAAATTACTAAACTCTTCATATCCGCATGTCATGATTATTTGACACTCCATATTATTAAATTCAAATACTTTTTCTAAAATTTTTTCCAATCTCTTATTATCCAATCCGTGATCTTTTATAGTATCAATTATAAGTAGTTTAGGATAATTTATATTACTATTCTCAATACTATACTTTAACAAAGTTAAATAAAAAAATATTTTAATTTCTGTCATTGTACTATGAGCTTGATATTTCCCTGATGTAGGAATATAATCTTTATTCAAAAACATATTATAATCAAATTTCTCCCCTACAGATTTAAAATAATTAACTAGATAATCATTAAATATTTCTTCAAATCTATTTATATGAATTTGTAATGTATCATATTTTTCAAACTCTAATTTTTTCAATGCCTTTCTATTAGTATCCAATGTCTCTGTTAATTTTTGAATTTCTTCTATTAATATTTCAATATTCTTTTCTTCTTTATTAATTTCTTTGTATTTTAAATACTTGTCTGTGAGACTATCAATTTCTTGATTTATCTCTGTAATACTTTTTTCTATATTTGAATCTTTAATTTCTAAAGTTATATCTTTAATTTTTTGGGTAATACAATTAATCTCTGTTTCCTTTACTTGAATTAATCTATTATTTTCTTCAATTTCTCCTTTTAAATTATCAATAACTATTTCTGTTGTTTTATTTGAAGCTATTCTAGACTTTAATATATCTATATAATCTTCTTTTGAATATTGGAAATGATAAATTTTAAGATTTTCATCTTCGAAATTATTAGAAATCTTATGCCCACAAAGCGGACATTCTTCTTCTATATTTCCACACAAATTTGGCATTGTAGATAACATTTCTAGTGATTTTATTTCTTTTTTTTCAATTTTGTTAATTCTTTTTGCATTTGTCATTTCTAATTTTATTTTGCTATTATTTTTCTTTTCTTCTATTAATCTAGATTGTATCTCTTCCAGCCTATCATTCAAATGATTTATATAAGACTGTTTACCATCAATCATAGTTGAATAATTAATAATTGTTTTTTTGTTAGCTTCCAATTTTGAAATTTTATCCAAAATATCATCTTCATCTATATATATTTCTTGATTTTCTTTACTAATTAACTTATGTAATTTATACTTAATATCTAATTCATCTTTTTTTTCTTTTAGTAATTTCTCTAATTCTTTAACTTGCCTTTGCTTAGAATAATATTGATGATTTGAATATGATAGAAGTGTTTCAAATATAAACTTTTTCATTTGTGGAGACTTCTTTAAAAGATTTCTTCCCGTTCCAAAATCACTTATCATTTGATTTTTATTTGTCTCTTGATCATAATAACTAAATCTAAACAAATCATCAAAGTTCAAATAATGTTCACTTGAAAATATATTTTCAACTTTTATTAAACCAATATTTAATTTTTCTAATAACCAATCAGAAAATGTCTTATTAAGTTTATTAAACAATATATTTTTCCTATCAATCGGTAGTACACTAACTTCATTATTATTTATTATTCTTATAACATTTTCTTTAATTTTTCGTTTGAAAGTATATATGTTATCATCGATTTGAACAGTCATAATAACAGAATTATTACTATCATTAAATACTTCATCTAATGTTTGTGACTTTTCATCAGTAAACGCAGGTACTGATATTCCTAATGCATACATTATTAAATATGTAAATGTGGTTTTTCCATGTTTATTCTCTCCAAGAACTATATTTACACCCTTTTTAAAATTATCATTTCTATAAAAATAGTTTTCACCACTATATTCTATTGATTTAATAATGATACTCTTCATATTATTCTCCTATTTCATGTATATTTTTTAATATATTATTATATTTCATCTTATATAATTTTTCTTTTTCACATAATATTTTATTAATATTTGATTCTATATTCTCGCTTAACTTTATATTTTCATTTGCAATCCATGTTTTATCACAATAAATATTAACACTTGCTTTAGTTTTATGAATCTTAATTAAACTTTTCTTATCTAATAACAAAATTGCTGAATTTGTAGTCTTTCCTTCTAGCACACTTCTTAAATATAAAAAACTAAAAACATGCGTTTCATAATCATTTAGCTTTTTCTCATTCAAAAATTTTATTAGTATGTCAATTGAATAATCATCTAGAAGAAATTCAATCAATAAATTTATTTTTCTATAATCCTTAAAAGAATTTTTTGTATTAGTACACCCAAAACTTATTAATATATACATAATCAAACAGCAATTATAATTTATATCACTTCTGAAATTAAAAAGTAAATTCTTTATATTTTTATTATAATGCATTTTTTATTCCTCCAAATAACTATCAAAAGATAAAAAACATGTATCTATAAGATTGAAAATAATATTTTCAATTAATTCAGTGTTATTAACTCCATAATCATAATCCTTTTTTCTGTCTTCTATAAACTTCTTTGCTTCTGTTTTTAAATTATCAATACACTTACTTATTTCCTCGTTCGTGAATAAATCTGTATCAATATTTTCATCTATATAAGTAATACATGGAAAGAATACAGCCATAATAATAGCTTTTTGCTGCTCTGTCGTTAAATTTTCTAGTTCTGTTCTTGCATACACAACTCTTCGCTGCCAACTCATTAATTTTTTTGGAGGAAAACTTTCACATACGCTTAATATTTTTTCTGATATATTTCTCTTATCCTTTATTTTAGAATACTCTGCATCATATTTATTATAATAAGGATCTAATTTTCTAGATTTTATTTTTTCTTTCTTACAATATTCCTTTAAAAAGTCTTGTAATCTTTTAGTATTCTCGTCTAAATCATCCAATGATTCTATGTAACTATTTATATCACTAAAATTTGATGACATTAACTGAGGCAATGTAACTTGTGTTCCATATATTTCATCAGATATAATTCCATATATCTCATTATCTATAACTAATGGTGCTCCTGATACCCCGCTATATAATGAAATATCTTTATATTCACCTGAAGAATTAATAATAGATAATTTATTTTCAGGAGATATAACTTCTCCAGAAATAAAGAATTTATCATATCTATTAATTTGAGGATAACCATATGTTGAATAATTACTGTATAACTCCATACGTGAACTTATTAACGGTAAGAAATTAGTGCAAAAATCAATCTTATCACTAAATTTTATTATAGCTATATCAACATAATGTTCTTTTACTTTTAAAGAGCAATATTCAAAACAGTTTTCTACTTTTGTAAGTAAATTATATGACTCTAAAATAAATTTATTTTTCCCACATTTCTCGATTACATGCTTTGCTGTGATAGCATAATTGCTTCCTATTATAAATGCTGTTCCTACAGTTTGTGCAACATTATTAACATATATATTTACCTTAAAAATAAAATCTAACATTCCTCTTGTTTCCACGTTACCACTCCATTATCTACTGTAACTTCCAGAGATTTATTATTGCATTCATATAAATTTAGATTAAACATTTCTTTTAATTCATTAATTTTTATATCATTAATTACTATGCGATTTAACGGATAATTCAAATATATATTTTTATTTCTTTGAGATGCAATATATGATATTGTTTCAAAATTTGGATGTTTACTTCTACCACTTCCATCAGTACAAATAATATAGTTATCACATTTTAAAAGATTTAGCATATTAATACTTGTGTTATATTTACTTCCATGGTGAGATACTTTAACAATATCGTATCTATTTTTTTCTCCATTCATATAACTAATCAAACTTTTAGTATCTATATCTCCAGTTAGCATCAATTTAATATCATGAAATTCAATATCTAAAGCAATTGAACTCTTATTACTTAAGCTAGTCTTACAAAACTTGTTTCCGTCTTTCAAAATGGCTTTTATCTCATCATTATAGCTTTCTACACCTGATACCGCATTTATTCCAATAACTTCTTTTATATTATCTTTCATATTATCTTCATAATTTGAAACAAACAATTCAAATAACTTCTCATCACCTATATAAAAATATAACTTTTTGTTTTGTCTTAACCATTCTAAAAACTCTAGTAGTAGCAATTGTAAGTTCTCTTTTTGAGGACCAATAATTTTTATATTAACCTCTTGATTTATGTCAATAATTTTATTATTATACTGTTCATTATATATAGCCATATTTTTAAACTTCTTATTTATCTTGTTCCTATAACCTAACTCTCCAATTAATTTAGTAATAGTCATTAACTCTTCTGCAGCAATTTCATTATTAGTAAGTGTAGAAATTCCATTTCTATATCCTTTAATTGTATAATTTGAATAATCATATAATATTTTTTCATCTTCACCCAAATCAATTTTTATAGAATCATCTGTACATAATATCAAATAATCATTCATCCATATCTCATCTATACTTATAAATTCTTCTTTTTTTAATTCCTGTAAAAAAGTAATCACACCTTCTATATGATCTGTATCATAATGAGTTAAAACCAGTAGATCAATTTTTTCTCCACGTGCTGCTATCTGCTCAAGCTTAGGTTTTATATAGTCTATATATGTTTCTTTATATCCCATATCAATTAATATATTAGTTTTTTTAGTACCAATAAACTCAAGTAAAATACTTTCCCCATTTTTTGCTGGAAATGCTGTTAACTTAACATTCATTATCAATATCCTTTCTTTATAAATTGATATACTTTAACTTAAATCTCCCACTCTCTATATCGTAAATGCTTACAAAATAACAACCTTTATTTAATAATTTAAATTAATTATATACTTTTTATGATTATTTTAACATATGAATGATAATATATATTCTAACACATGATATTCTCTTATTCTATCAATATTATAAAATAGTAATTAACTCCCTATACTTAAACAATTACTATATGCCAAAATAAATAAAATAATTTAGTAGCATTAATAGACTCAATTTTTTAATTATATTTTTTCCTAAAGAAAGCACACTGAATGTTACTTCGATGTGCTTTCTTAATATTACTATTTTAGTATATAGTATCTTATGAGCTGTTTACACTTGCACTACTGCCACGTATTAAATATCCCAATTATATTCTTATTAATGCTACATTTAAAATCATATTGAATTAATAAAATAGTTTTATAATCCATAACAAAAACTCTTCATAAGCATAAAACCTTACTAATTATTTCATACAACAAAAAAGATATATTAACATATCTTGTATGTTAATATATCTTTCGTGGGTTTAATGGTGGAGGCGAAGCGTGACCTTTGAAATCCACCAGTAAAAATACTTAAATATTTTTCAAATATATTCTCATTTATTAAACTTATTCAAAATAATGTCCATGAACCTTATCAATCCTTCTTAAAAAGGATTCCCAAGAATAAACATGCAACCAATACTTATTCTTACTTTCAAATCTAGTTCTTTCATTGCTATCAGTATAGTCCTCTTTTGACTTTCCACCTATTACTATTGTTTCTATTTCAATGTCTTTATTTTGATCTACTTCTAAATGTCCTTTCGGTCCTAATAAATAATTTGATTTATAATCCCCATTAATTACTTGTTCCCTAATACCATGAATATATTTTCTGAATGTTTCATAATTTTGTTCTATATAACTAATATGGTTTCCAATCTGATTTACTGCATCATGAATATGACTATTCATACCTTTGTAATGATTGGACTTTACTGTAAAAAAGTCAGCTCCTTTAATTTCAATTAAATATACTAACATTCTAGAACGTGATGTTAATACAACAAAATCTACTACATTATCACCTATTGGTAATTCCGATAAACATATATATTCATCTATTGGTGATTGTAAATAATCAGCTAAAAATGATAAATCCTTTTTTATAACTTTTTGAATTTCTCTTTCATTAGCACCATCCCCAACTAAATTTGCAATCGTTTCTATTGGAATCTGATTTTTTCTTATCGTATTTCTTCTTTTAGTCCATTCCTCTGGTTCTTTATAACAATACTCTTTAATCATTTTTATGTAATCCTCACCTAAAATCCTTGTAATACATAATAAGAATTCTATACTACTATATTATTTCTATAAATTTTATCTGCCTAAATATTTATAAACTCAAAAATTGATTTAAATAGTTTTTCTTTATAATTCTTTTTATCTAAAATTTGATTAATTTTACTTCGATCAATTTCATTCATAATTGTATTAATAACTCGTTCTCTGTAACTTCCCTTATGATCCCCCCAAAAATAATACATTACATTCCATATAGAAGATTGACTTATTCCTTGTTCTAATAAATTTGAATAATCTTGAGCAATCCTATTCTTAATTGAAATATATTCTTGTTCTAATTTATAATTAATAGAATTAAAAATTGTCTTTTCAATCTGATTATTGCGATCAAATATTTCTGTATTATCAATAAATTTTTTAAAAGCATAAATTTTATCTTTGTTTAATTCTTCTAAAATATTTATTCCTAATTGGCTGCTTTCCGAATATATATTGCAGTTACTATATGAACCATTTCTGTTTACACTTCCTCTCACAACCCCCACATGAAATTCTTTTAATCTATTTTCCAAATCATTATATGTATAATCTCTTTCATTATTTAAATCGTTAATATATTTCTTAATCTCAGTTTTACATTTAGATAATTTGTTAATCATTTTATCATCTAATTTATTTTCTCTTAAGGCTTCTAATTGATTTCTTATTTCTTTTACTTCTAATGTTAATGAATTATACATTTCTTTTATAATACTATTAATTTTATCTTTAAAATTTAGCAACTCATTTTTATATTCTTCTTCTTGTATCTCCATTATTTTTTTCTTCATTATTCCTAAACCATGCATTGAATCAGCAAAATATAGATTATTATTTGTTATTTTAGTCATCTCAAAAAGAAGTTGATTTTGACCAATTATTTGCCTTTCCTTTTTCTCCATATTATAGAAACGCTCTTCATCTCCTAATTCTTCTTCTCTTTCTAATCCAAGAATTATACATTTATGATTAATATCTTCATTCCTTGTCAATGAAGATTTTAGCCAATCCCTATTTAGTATATTTCCATATGATTCTATGCGATCACAAATAACGATTATATTATCTATACTAAAAACTGATTTAATTATATCTTCTCTAACACCTATACCATCCATTCCTTTTGAGTCAACTACTGAAGCAATGTTATCAGGTAAATTCAAATTAAAATCATCCTTATTTATATTTATTACTATCCTTTTTGGAAAAGGACATTCTTCTAATTTTCCTGCATTAATGGATTCAAAATTCTTTTTAAGCCATTCTTTGAAATTATCTTTAGAATCAAAAAACACCTTTGACTTTGTTCTATTAATATAATCTATATTTTTATGTATAGATTTTATTAATTTATCTTTTTCTATATTAAATTTATCTAATTCATGCTCCTCTGCTTCATTATATATATAATGAATCTGCTTTTTTAATATCATTTGCTTTCTTTTATCAGCAAATTCCTTCTTATCAAGTTTTTCTTCCTTTAATTTTTCATTTTCAATCTTTGACAATTCAACAGGAAATTTTGACATATTAAGTAATGCAACTTTTAATTCTTCTGATAATATATTTACATTATTAATCGAAAGAATACTATCAGCAAAATCATCTACTATACCATTAAATTCTTCTATATTCATACCTTCAATTGTAATATTTGTAGTTTCATTAACTTGTTTTATTATAGTTTCACATAGCGTAGTTCTACCAATCCCTGTTTTTAGTAGTGTTATATCATCTATGTTTTCATTTTTATTTAATTCATCAACCAATCCCAATAGATGTGATAAAAACGTAGTTTTTCCAACACCAACTTCGCCAATAAAATTTAGGTTAAATTTTGATAATTGTGCAATTTTTTCAATTGTTTGAAGTCTATTATTATATGGTTTTATCAAATTATGAATTATTTCCGGTAGTTGATCCGATTCCATATCTTTTATATCTTCCATTACTTTTTTTAAAACCGTTTTTAAATCATATAACGAGTATTTTTTATCCATACTACCTCTAAATCCCTCCTATAATTATATATATATTACTATTATATAACAAATATATTTATTTTTATATAATTCCATTTTTGTAATTAAAAATATATTTTAATTTAATATGATCTTACTACTATATAATTATTTAAAAACATTAATTTTGTATTCATATCTATATAATATATTTCATTTGTTGAAAATGCTCTCTATTTTCAAATGCAATTTTATAACATCACCTTAAACTTCTATACCTAGTTTAAATTACTTACTAAGTATATTAATAATGTAAAACTTTAGTTTTCAATAATATTTTCATATAATTATTCTACTATTATTGCTTCCTTTACAAAGTCTCTTATTAACTTTTTGCACTCTGGAATATTTCTGCTAATTACATATCCACTAAAGTCTGATAATAACGCTCTTACATCGGCTTCTGTAATTACCTTACTTACTTCTCTTGATTCCATCTCTGAAAGCTTAAATTCAATATCAGCTTTCCTCTTCTTTAGATCTTCCATTTTAATCTTAAATTCTTCTTGAACAAAGCCTTGAGATATTGCATTAACAATATTACTTATTTGACTTTCTACAACTATAACATAACCTCCATCATCTGCATACTTATCTCTATTAGATCCATATTCTGAATCAAGTATTTCTAATACTCCTCTAATTACTCCTTGTACTTCGACTTGTAGTACCTTAACCTTTTCCATTTCTCTTAAATATGTTATCTCTATCATGTAAATCACTCCTAAAACAGAAAAAGAATATTTAAAGCTTTCCCTGCTTTAAATATTCTTTATTATATGATAATAATATATATTTAATTTTTATTTTAAATTCATTATAATATTTTACCAAAATAGATTGCAATGTAGATTTAACTTTTTTTAATTGTATTTTTATTGAACTTTTAATTCTTCTTTAACATTATATCTTATTGTTTTTAGATTAAATTTTTCAAATTTATATCTAATGTATCTTGAAATACGCTCATCATGTGTAGAAAGTATTACTTGAGATTTTTCAAATTCATTTCTTAATAGTTCTACAAATGATGTCATATTTATATCATCCATACTTTGAAGTGGATCATCTATTAATAAGACATTAAATTTATTATTAGAAAATACTTTATTTAAAGACATCATAATTGATAATATTAATCCTGACAATTGACCCGAACTAAATTTATTAAGTAAATCATGTTTAGATTCGTTATTATTAACAAATTTTAGCCTTAATTGCTGTTCTCCATCTTCACTTCTTATAAATACCCCTAATCCCCCTTGATAATCCTGTATTATTTTCCCACTATATATATATAGTGGTATTTGAAGTACCTTTATAATATCATCTGAATATTTATCTATACACTTTTTATACGCTAACGCTATATTTTTGCACTTAATATATTCATCATTCAATCTTAGATATTTCTTTACTAATAGTTCTTTCTGTTTTAATTTTTTATTTCGTTTAATGTTTTCTTGTCTACTACATATGTTCTCTAAGTATGATATTTTATTATTTATATTAATAAGAGTTAATTTTCTAACTTTTTCAATATCACTATCAAAAATATTAGAAAAAATCCCATCTATTTCTTTTTTATTAATATGAATATCTTCCCTTTCCAACTTTCTTTTCTTAACTCTTAATTCTTCCCTCAATAAATTTAAATTGTTTTCTTCTTTTTCCTTAGTATAATTTTCTCTATCTAATGTATATTTATTTAAATCTATACTGTGTTCATTACAAAATTGATTAAAATTATTTACTCTTTTTTCATTTAAGTTAGCTAGATCTAATAGTTTTTTGTAATCTTTGTTAATATCCTTTTTCTTTATTTGTGTTTCTAGAAACTCTAGTATTGGCGTTATAAAGTTTTCTTTATTTGTTTTTATTAGTTTATTTAATATCTTATTACTATTTTCAAGTTGATCAGAAAAATACTGTTCTTTTTCAAGTATCTTATCTCGTAACTTTTTATTTGATTTAGTATAATCATAACCACATAGTGGACATATATCTTGTCCTCTATTTTTAGAAGTATATTTTTCATATTCATTTTCTAAATTTCTTCTAATTGAATTAATATTAATTATTAATGAATCTAACTGACTTGTATCTTTACTACTATTATAGATATTTGAAACATTTTCATAAAATTTATCTATGTCAAATTCCATTTTCAAATTACTTTTTAACTCATTGTCCTCATCTAGCATCTCTTTTAATGATACATAGTCATCTAATTTCAAAAAATTAACAAACCTTTTGTAAGAATTGCACATTTTTATTTCTTTCATTCTCTGATCATATATTATTAATTCCTGATTAATAATAAAGCTTCCTCTTAATATATCCTCTTGTCTTTTATCTAATGCAAAATCTATTTTACTATTATACAAAATTGCTTCATAATCTTTTATATTTTCTCTTAACATTTTTATTTTATTTATTTCAACTATAGATTTCTGAAAAGTATCATAATCTAATTCTAATAATTCATTATCCCATATAATATTCTTGTGACTTATTAATCTTGTGTATTGTACATTTACTGCATCTGTAGCATCTTTTATATTTATTTCATTTATTTCTTTATCTAATGTTAAAATTTCTCCGTCTTTTCCATCTTCTCCACCAATTTGTTTTCTTTTTGAATTAAGTTTATCTCTTAGCTTAAGTATCTTACTTTGTTCCTTACATTCCTTCTCCATATTAAATAAAGTATTTAATTTTTCTTTTCTTTTATATTCATTCTCCTTTAAAAAAAATAAGGTTTCTTCTTGTTGTATATAATACATTAAATTATATATACTTTCATTAGGATATAATCCCAACTTATCATTTATATGCTTTTGAGTAATCTTCTTTCCTTCGCGTTCTTCAAAACTATTTAATTCATATGCAGTAAACCTGTCTTTTAAATCACTTATCTTTCCTATATTGTCCGGATGCTCTATTTTTCTTTCTACTATAAATTTTTCTCCCAGTTCATTAATAAACTCCCCTTTTAAGACAATAGGCTTGTTCTTGTCAAATGCATATACAACAGGCTTATCTCCAGCTCTATACTCCGAATTAAAAACTTGATCTAAATTTCTATTTCCCTTTACTAATATTTCTATTGTATCAAATATAGTAGTTTTTCCGTATCCGTTAGGACCATCTAATACAATTAAATCACTTTTAGAAAAATCTATTACTTTCTTACTATCAATCAACTTGAAATTATTAATTTCTAATCTATTAATTAAATACACACTACTCACTCTCCTTTATTTCTAAAAGCATATTTTCTATATAAGAATCCATATCTTTTTCTTGCAAGGATATTATCTTCTTATGATAATCTAGTATTGTATCATCTTTGTCTTTCATTTTTTCAATTTCGTCTATTATATTATCTTTTAAACTTATCATTTCTTTTTGGCCAAATATATCACCACATGATAAATGAGGAATTTTTATATATAACTTCAAAATTAAACTGTAATATGATATATCATTATTAACTTTAAATTCTTCAAATTTTTCTGCATTATTAAGACTCTTTTTTAAAAAATTCATTACATTATCATACTCTTCTAATTTCTTATAAAAACTTTCAACTTCATCACTTAAATAAGTAATTACATATTTTTTAAAAAAATACTTATCTTCTTCCAAGTCCAGAATTTCCTTCTGAATAATATCTTTTTCATTTTTTTCTTTTAATTTAATCAATATAATAAATGAAGTATTCTTTTTTATTTCATTTCCATTTTCTAATTGTGATATATAATCATATAAATCATCCTGATCTTGAACTAAATTTTCTATAAATTCATTAATATTATTATAGCTTTTATAAACGTAAAAAATATGCTTTTCATTGTTACTTGCAAAACTATTTTTTTCATCTACTGCAAATTCTGACAATTTAAATAAATCACTTATTATATTAATCATTACTTATCTCCTCTTTTACTTTATCAATATTTTTGAACATAATTTTATTAGTTAAATAACATTTATCACCATATTTTTCTTGTTCTTCTGCGTAACTATTATCAACTTCATCTACATCATTTATGGATTCTAATATATTTCCACTATCTAAATTTTCAGTTATAAATACATTATCTTCAAATAATTCATTTAATAAAAATTTATTTTCATTTATGTTTTTCTTATACTTTTCAATAGCACTTTTTTTAATTCTTTTTGAAATTTCATTTATTGTAGTGGGTAAATAACTCACCCCTAATTTATCATACTTAATAATATCTTTACCAATATTAACTTCTTTCTCTATATAATTAATAATAGTATCATATAAAAAATATAATCCTTCTTCTTTCTCAAAATTTCTTCCATCATATTCCCAATCATTAATCAATATATGTGGATTACATTTTCGTACTATCTTCTCCAAATCATCTAAATTAATATTTAATAAATGTTCAATTACTTTATATATTTTACATTCATAATAATCCACATTGCATTCTTCTTTTATATAGCAAAAATCATTACAATAATTATTTATGCTAATACTACAATAAATGTCTTTTAGTTTAGACAGATGAAATCTTCTATCTCTATCTAAATAATTTGTATCCAATAAATCCTTTATTTCTTTTAATGGAAAATACTCTTTTACTTGTTTAGCATGCCTTTTCTTTATGTATTCATCCATATACACTATAAGTTTATTATATATAACATCAATATCTCCTAGTTTTCCATCTTGTTTTGTATATACTAAATATGTTTTTAATTCCTTTTCTATATATTCTTTTATATCATTTAAGGAACAAAACTTATTCTCATCTACACCATACATGAATAATTTTATGTCATTAATTTTGCTACTCTCTTTATATTTTATTTTATTATATTCAATTTTCTGTTGTATCGTATTTATTTGATCATCCTTTTTTTGAATCTTTCGACTATCTGTTAAATTAATTTTTTCAGTTCTTATAGTCTTAATATCCTCTTCATATTTTTTTATTTTATCTGTATATAATTTTTTATACTTTTCTTCACTCCAATCTTTAATTTTAACTATAGTATGCAAAAATATATCAGCATCTGGACTTTTCATCTTTTCACTATATAGCTTATCTATCGCTTCTAAGTAGTTATTCATATAAACATCAGATTTTCTAGCCTTTACTTGATGAAAAGAAATATACTCATTGTCTTTTTTTATAGCTAAATCTTCTCGATGTTCTACTTCAATAAAATATTTTCTTATATCCATACTAGCTGGATTTCTAATACATTCATTTATAAGTTGCAACGCAATATAAATAGTTATCTTTCCCTGGTATTGATATCCACTCCAACTAGAACTAGCATCATATATACTCATTTTTTATCCTCCTTATCTCCCTGCTTTACATTTTATACTAATTTATTAATTATTTATATATTTCAATTATTTTATGACAAAAAAAATAAATTTCATAAAAAATACCCACGAAAATCCAATAAAATGATTTTCGTGGGTTTTATGGTGGAGGCACCCCTCCACCAGTCCCCATCTTATTTATCTAATTCTTTTTCTAATGTTTTTATAAATCTAGCTACATATTTAGCTGTATGTTCTTCATCTTTTCCCTCAGGAAACATCTTATTGTTTATTAAAGCTACTATAATATCCTTTATTTGTTCATCTTCCATAAAAAAACTCCTTAATATTAATAAGCTTTACCAAAATAAGTGCTCATATAATATATTTATACCAATCTTAAATAAATGTTCTAAGATTATTCTTACTTAAAACAACTCATACAAAAAATACTCTCTTATGTTTTTGTTTTAAACATAAGAGAGTATCTATTAAACAATTATATATTCATTTTAGCATTCCTAATTTCAATTACTAAGTCCAAAATACTTATACAATATGTCAGGACTCTAAAAACACACCAAAATTATTTAGCTAATATTTCAACTCCAGTTTCAGTTATTAAAACAGTATGTTCCCATTGAGCTGATAATGAATCATCTTCTGTATATATAGTCCATTCGTTTTCTGCATCTACATATACATCATATCCACCAGCATTAACCATTGGTTCTACTGTTAATACCATTCCTGGTACTAAAATCATATCTGTACCCTTTTTACCGATATGAGGTACAAAAGGTTCTTCATGGAATTGATTTCCTACTCCATGACCACCTAAAGCTCTAACAATTGTGTAACCATTCTTATGTGCTACTTCTTGACAAGCAGCTCCAATATCACCTAAGTGACCCCATGGTTTTATTGCTTTTATTCCAGCTTCCATACATTCTTTAGCTACTTCAACTAATTTCTTAGCATCTTCACTAACTTCACCTATCATAAACATTCTTGATGCATCTGAATAATATCCATTAAGAATTGTTGATACATCTACATTTACTATATCTCCATCTTTAAGTATTATCTTTTCATCTGGTATCCCATGACATACTTCATTATTGATAGAAGTACATACACTCTTAGGGAATCCTTCAAAATTTAAAGGTGCAGGTATAGCACCATGTTCTACTGTATAGTCATAAACTAATTTATCTATATCTAAAGTAGACATTCCTGCCTTTATCTTACTTGCAACTAAATCTAAAACTCCATTGTTAACTTCTGAGCTCTTTTTTATTCCTTCTATGTCTTCTGGACTCTTTATTACTTCTCTCGGTGGAACAATTTCACCTTTTAATTTTAAACTTTCTAACTTTTCATCAAATTCTAGATGACATCTCTTATATTTTAATCCACTGCCACACCAGCATTTTGCGTTTCTATTTGAAAACATAATTTTAAATACACCTCTTTACTAAATTCACTTTTTTAATTTTTATATTTAATTATCTTAGATTTTATCTAATTTTAAGCACTAAAAAAATTTCTATAAATTCCTTCACACTAAAACTAGCACACTATTATTATATATAAAGAAATTTGAAAAGTGATTCTTTAACTAATCACTTTTCTTTATTCAGTATAACTAAATTATACTATTTAATCAAATTATTATAATATTTATAAGTTCAATTACTCAGTCCACTTTGCTTATTCATATATAAACACGTCATAAAATATAAACACTTAAAGTTAACCTCTTGCTCTATCACATTTAAGCTTTTTACCTTTAATCGTAGCTGTCTTTAGTCCATTTATTACAGTCTTACCTTTTCCATTTAATATATCTACATATGAAGCTAAATCTTGAACATCTATTATTCCAATATCTTCACCAGTTACTCCTGGTATTTTAGTTACTGCTCCAACTATATCCCCTGCACGAATTTTCTTTTTCTTACCACCATTTAGATATATCTTCATTATATCTTTATTTACGGCATTACTCTTTTCCTTCTTCTTCTTTGGTTTACTTTTTAATACTTCCATTGCTTTTTCTGTGCTTTTAATTATGTCTTCTTTGCTTGGAAGATCTTTAACTTCTAGTTTAAAACCTATGTATTCTTCAATTTCATTTAAATATCTGTCTCCAGAATCTTTGCAAAAAGTTAAAGCTACTCCTTTAGCTCCTGCACGTCCTGTTCTTCCTATTCTATGTACATATGCTTCTTTTTCAACTGGAATATCATAGTTTATAACATGAGTAATTCCCTCTATATCTATACCTCTTGAAGCTATATCTGTTGCCACTAAAATTCTAAAGTCACCTCTTCTAAATTGCTCCATAGTATCAAGTCTGTCTTTTTGCATCATTCCACCATGTATCTTATTAGTTGAATAGCCCTTTTTATTTAAATATTCATGTACTGTATCAACATTTTCTTTTGTTCTACAAAATACAACTGAAGTTTCTGGCATTTCAGATATAAGTATATTATTTAATAGATCTAGTTTTTGATTATATCCTACATGGTAAGCATAGTGACTCACATTATCGCTTGTTAAATTTTGAGATTTAATTGCTATATCAATTGGTCTATTCATATGTTTGTCACATAAGTTTTTTATTTCATCAGGTATAGTTGCAGAAAATAATAATGTTACTCTTTTCTTTGGTATTCTTCTTATTATAGCTTCTACTTGTTTTATAAATCCCATATTAAGCATTTCATCTGCTTCATCTATAACAAAATAGTTTATCTTTGACACATCAAGGCTTCCTCTATCTATATGATCTAATACTCTGCCTGGAGTACCAACAACTATATGTGTTTTTTGCTTTAATTTTCTTTCTTGATCCATTATTGATTGCTTTCCAAAGATAGGTACACAATTAATTCTTTTATATCTTCCTATATTAGATATATCTTCACTAATTTGAACTGCTAATTCTCTTGTTGGTGCTAATACTAACACTTGGGGTTTATTTTCATCCCAGTCTATTTTTTCACATAATGGAATACCAAAAGATGCAGTCTTTCCACTTCCTGTTTGAGATTTTACAACTAAATCTTTATTTCTAAGTATTTCTGGTATTGCTTTCTCTTGAACCTCTGATGGAGTCTTATATCCTAAATTATCTATTGCTTTTAGCAATTCACCACTTAATTCAAATTTATTAAATTCTTTGCTCATTCTTTAATTGTCTCCTTTATTTATCTTAATTAAATATCCAAATATGCCTTATTATTATCATAATTTTATTTTAACCTATAATTTTAAAATATATAAAAGACTAAAATATCTGAATAACACTTTTCTCTACAAATTATCAACTAATATTTAATCACTTTGCTTATGTATATATTAGTAATCTTTTAAAATACAGCCTAAAATTTATCTAACTCTATGATTATATACCACAAATACAAGTTTAACTAGAAAAATACATATATTAAGTATATAATTAAGAATACTACTATTTAAAAACAAAGGAGAATTTTTAAAATATGACAAAATCATTAAACGATTTAAATTTAAGTTCAGATATAATAAGTGCATTAGAAAAGCAAAATATAACTGTTCCAACTGAAATTCAAAGTTTAGTTATAAATGAAGCTTTAGAAAATAAAGATATAATGGGAGAATCATTTACTGGAAGTGGTAAAACTTTAGCGTACCTTCTTCCTATATTTGAAAGAATAAATACTGAAACTAAAGATATTCAAGCAATAATTTTAGCACCAACTCATGAATTAGTTATGCAAATAGAGGCTCAAATTAAATTGCTTTCAGATAACTCTGGAATAAACGTTAAATCACTTGGAATAATCGGTGATGTTAATATAAATAATCAAATTAAAAAGCTTAAAGAAGTTAAGCCTCATATAATAGTTGGATCAACTGGTAGAGTTCTTGATCTTATAAGAAAGAAAAAGATCACTGCTCATACTATAAAAACTATTGTCATTGATGAAGTTGATAATTTATTAGATCCAAAGAGAGCTCAAATTGTTAAAGATATAATTAAAACAACTATGAGAGATAGACAATTAATGGCCTTTTCTGCTTCTATTACTCCTGAAATAGTTGATTCATTAAAGGAATTAATGAAAGATCCATTAATAGTTAAATCACAAGGTAAATCTTCAATTAACCCTAACATTTCGCATGTATATGTAAAATGTGATAGAAGAGATAAATTTGAAGTACTTAGAAAAATAATAGCAGCTGAAGATCCAAAAAGAGCATTAATATTTGTTAATGATAATAAAGATATTGAATTAACATCTTTAAAACTTAATTATCATAATAGAGAATGTTTTGCTATGAGTGGAAGTATTTCTAAAGAAGAAAGAAAAAATGCTATTGATAGCTTTAAAACAGGTAAAATCAAAATATTAGTTTCTTCAGATGTATCTGCTAGAGGTCTTGATATTACTGATATTACTCATGTATTTAATTTAGATCTTCCATTAAAACTTGATGAATACTTACATAGATCTGGTAGAACTGCTAGAGGTAATGCAAAAGGTACTTCTATCTGTATAGTTACTGATAAACAAATGAACATAATAAAAAAATATGAAAAAGCATTTGATGTAGAATTCCAAGAAAAAATTATTTCTAATGGAGTACTTAAAAATAAAGATAAATAATTTCTGTCATAATATTTCATTTTAAATTATGACATAGATTAACTATATAAAAATATCATATTATATTTATAAGAATAAAAACAGTGGCTATAGCCACTGTTTTTTAGGTAAAAGCTAAAATATTAACTAGTTTTCTTATACCAAATTATCGAATTGGTATAAAACCAAACATCTCCACCCTTACATGGAAAATCTATAATTTTTTTAGCATTAGTTTCATAAAATTCACTGAATTTATACAAATTTTTTACAGATAATTCTTCTTTACCTAGGTATATTAATTCACCTCCATATATTGTGCCATCTACTGTTTGAAAAACTATATTACTCATTAATTTACCCTCCCCCATTTTATCCCTAATTTATATACTTCTATATTAAAACTTAATATCCCTTTAAATAGCATTAAATATTATACAAAAAGTTTATTAATAACCATTTAATAGATAATATTATAAGATTTACATTGAATTATTATTAATATATAATTTACCAAGTAAAACTAATCATAAAGGGGGCTTAAATCCATATGGAAAATAAAAATTTATTATTAAACTTTTTAGCATTTTTTACAATAGTAGTTTGGGGTACTACATTTGTATCTACTAAAGTATTACTTAGTACTTTTACTCCAGCTGAAATAATGTTTCTTAGATTTTCAATAGCATATATTATGCTTTTATTAATTCATCCCAAATTTTACAAAATAACATCATTAAAAGAAGAAGCTTTATTTTTACTTGCTGGAATTACTGGAGGGTCTTTGTATTTTCTTACTGAGAATTCTGCATTAATTTATTCTCTTACATCAAATGTAGCATTAATTCTTGCTACTGCTCCAATTTTAACAGCATTTATGGCACACTTTTTTTCTAAAGGTGAAACTTTAAATAAGAATTTATTTATTGGATTTATAATTGCAATTTTAGGTGTATTTTTGGTTATATTTAATGGGAATTTTATATTAAAACTAAATCCACTTGGAGATATTTTAGCTTTATCTGCTGCATTGTGTTGGGCTATTTATTCAGTAACTTTAAAGAAAATTAGTGGTACTTATAACTACATATATGTAACTAGAAAAATGTTTTTCTATGCGTTACTAACTATATTACCATTTATACTATTTTCCTCAAATAATAACATAACTCTCTTGTCATTATCACAGCCAAAAGTAATATTTAATTTATTATTTCTAGGGGTAATAGCATCTGGTGTTTGTTATGTTGTTTGGAATTATACAGTTGATAATTTAGGTATTATTAAAACTAATAATTATATTTATTTAATACCTGCCGTTACAATGATAGCTTCGTTCTTTATATTAAATGAAAGTATTACTTTATATTCTACCTTTGGTGCAATATTAGTATTACTTGGTGTTTATGTTTCAGAAAATGGGTTTAAACTACTTAAATTTAAGCAAAGCTTACATTAAAATTTAATCTTTATTAAGATTCTATTACTTTGCTTTTATTAAAAATAAATAGTGATATAATATCTTACGAAGAACAATTTTACTATGTAATCATAGACAAAATTTTTAATATTTTAGGAGGAAAACATTCATGAAAAAAAATATTATTAAATTATCAGTAATTTCACTACTATGCATTATGACATTAGTATCATGTGGAAAACCTAAAACTACTAATAACGATGCTAATAACACAACTGAACAAACTCAAACTGAAAATGAAAATGCTGGTTCAACTCTACCTGGAAATGTTGAATCTTCTACTGCAGAAGTAAAGAAGGTTGTTAGTATAGATGATTTAAAAGATAAGGATCAAAATGCTGTTAAAAAACTTTTAGGAAATCCTAAAAGCACAGATGGTGACAAAGTTACTTACGAAAAAGATGATTATACTTTTGAAATAACTTATGTTGATTCTAAATCTGCAATCATTAAAATTATACCAATAAAAGAAATGAAATACCCTAATGATGGTATTAACATCTTAAATGTATTGGGCATTAGTGCTCAAACACCAGATGTAACTGCTCCTATTGGTCTTGTTTGGAATAACAAGTTTAATACTTATAAAATAACAGTAGCTTCAGATGCTAGTGTAGAAAACAAACTTAGTTACATTGAAATTATATTAGATGAAAAATACGCTCAATAGTTAAAAAAATGTTTTAAATCAAATATACTATAAAAAACATCGGATAATAGGTACAATATTGCTACCTATATCCGATGTTTTTTATTTAGGCACATGAAAGAAAATAATAGACCAAAGATACGTTGTATATTTTGTATCAGACAAGGAGACAAGTTCAGTTAATAGTGAACTATTAGATAAACTTGCCGACGAAATATGATGAAAAATAGACAGGAATACTGGTCTATTATTTTTTGAATGTGCCTTATTATGAATTTTATCCTATTTTAGTGCCATTTTCTCTATATTTATACGTATTCAGTTTGAAACTTTTTATATTTTTATTATATAATAATATAAATATATAAATTATTATATATATTATCGAATAAAGAGGGGTACAAATGATAAAATGGGATGATAGCTATAATATTGGCATTGAAACTATAGATGAACAACACAAATATTTATTTAAATTATGTAGAGATTTAGAAATTCTACTTGAAACTCCAAATGCAATTTACAAGGTAGATGATGCAATTAAACTTGTATGTGACTTTAGAAATTATGTAACTTACCATTTCTACTATGAAGAGATGTACTTTGGAATGGTACATTATAATTACCTAGCAGATCATATTGCTGATCATAAAGAATTCAAAAAACAAATATTAGATATTAATGTATCTAATTTTTATAAAGAAAACTATGATGAATTAAAAACATTAATTAATTTTTTATATGGCTGGATTTTTGATCATATAACTAAAAAAGATGTCAACTTAAAAACTTTAATTAAATAAAACATTAAAGAGGTTGTTTTCACTAATAAATTAATATGAAAGCAACCTCTTATTTGTATAAACAAACTAAAGAAATATCCATCAGTATACATATTTTTCATATTTTTAAAATCAGTACAATATTTTTTTCTATAAACCTGCTAATAAAAATACGCTTGAAACTAATATAACAACTGATACTATTGTTATTGATAGCTTTATTACAAATTCCTTTCTAAATGTTCCAAACAACATAATTAAATTTTTCATATCTAACATAGCTCCAAATATTAAAAACGCTACTACACCACAAAAAGGATATTGATTTAATAAATTTTTACCAATAAATGCATCAACTTCTGAACATAAAGATAGAAGAAATGAAAGCAACATCATAAATATTATAGATAACATTTTTCCATTTGATATATTATCAAAAATGCTAGTTGGGACTAATACTTGAAATGCAGTTGCCAAAAATGCTCCAATTATAAGATACTTCATAATATCTAAAAATTCTTTTACAGAATGCTCTAAAAGCAATTTAAACTTATTTCCATCACATTTCATTATTCCATTGTCATTGCATCCACAATTACAATACGATTTATTATCTACTAACCTGTCCATCAATAGATATTGTCTTCTGCCTTGAAGCAATGTCATTATAACGCCTATAAGAATTGCTCCAACAAATCCCCCAACTGTTCTTGCTATTACCATAGATATGTTATCATTAAACGCTGTGTATGTTGACATTATTACAATTGGATTTATTAAAGGTACCGCCATCATAAATGTCATTGCAAATCCAAGAGGTACTCCTTTTTTTATTAAAGCTCTTGTTATAGGAATTATTGCACATTCACATATTGGAAATATAAGACCTATTAATGCTGCACCAAAATATCCTATAATGTTATTTTTTGGAATACACTTACGTATAGTTTCATTTGATATATATATCTGCATCACGCCTGAAATTATAGCTCCTAAAACAATAAAAGGAGTTGAATCCATCATAATATCTACAAATGTACTAAAAAATTTTTCCATTATATTTTTATCATACATATCCAGTTTATATATGCATATAACACTTAGAAATATGATAAATACTATTATTAAAAAATTTCTATTTTTTTTATTTTTCACTTTCTTTTCTCCTTAAATGTTTTGAGGAATTATTTATCTTAACTTTTATCTTTTTAAAAAAAGTATTCTCTAATATTTCACTTTCTCTAAGTAATAAATTAAATGATTCCCTATTTTCAGCTTCTAATATATAAGCTGATGGGTTTATATTGTTTAACATATTTTTAGTACTTTCTATATTTTCTTTATTACACTTTTCAGTATTGTTTAATATTATTAAATTTGAAAGTTCAATAAATGGAACTAAAAAGTTACCCATATTTTGCACATATGATTTTAAATTTCTAGTATCACCAATAAAATATATTCTGTCTAAACTCATGTTGTTTTTATATATCTTTTTATCTATTATTTTAAATAAATCTTCTAAATTATAAGTTCCATTAAATTCAATTATTATTCTATTAGGAGAATACTCACTTATTAATGAAATCATATCCTCATTTAATTTTTTTAAATCACTTTGTTTATAAATTGTTACTAAACCATAATTTGAAATTTCATCTGATATCTTCTCTTCTCCATTTTCTAATTGTATTACTATTATTTTTTCACCTTTTACATAACTTTCTTTTATCAAAGAATTTATAAAGCTTGTCTTTCCAGCTCCTAAAAATCCTGTAACTATTTCAACTTGAATTTTCATTTTAATCTCCCACCTTAACTAAATAAACGAATCAGTTCTTTTTTATTTAAGTTACTTCCTATTATAGAAATTACTTTTTTATTAGCCCACTTTATTTTTCTTCCTTGAAATTCATTTGGTACATAATCAAATTGATAATATTCACCATTTATAACTTCAACAATTCCCTTAGCTCTTATTACATTTCCATATTGTTTGTTTTGTTCTATTATTCTAAATTTACTTTCTAATTCTGCTTCACTAGTTTTACTATTTAAATCTATAGGATAACTTTCAAAAACATCCTTTGCAGAATGATTGTGTTCTTTTCTAAATGTAGCATGTTTAGCTATTTTATTTATTATAAATTCATTTTTGTTATATAACGCTGCATTATCTACACCTACTATTTTATTTATTTCTTTTATATCTATGTCCAATAAAGACTTACTTACTATTTTTGCAGTGCTATTTATCTTCCTAATGGAGCTAATTGCTTTTTGTAATTCTTCTTTGCTTACTAGCTCTGTTCTACTAAAAACCAACACTTTGGCCTTTTTTATTTGATCCTTATAGAATTCATCGAAATTATTTAAATACATATCATACCTTTGAGCATCTATAACTGTAATTATTCTATTTATTAAAAACTTTTCTTTATATTCATCTTTGTTTAAGATATTTAATATTTCACTTAATTTTGCTACACCTGAAGGTTCAATTATAATATTTTTAGGATTATATTTTTCTATTATTTCTAATACAGATTCTATAAAGTTACCTGTCACTTGACAACAAATGCACCCTGAATTTATTTCTTTTATTTCTATATTTCTTTCTCTTAATATACTTCCATCTATTCCAACTTCACCAAATTCATTTTCTATTATTACTGTATTTTCATCATAAACCTTATTAGCTAACAAACTTTTAATAAGCATTGTTTTACCGGCTCCTAAAAATCCTGAAAAGATATCTATTTTACTTACCATAAATTTTCTACCTCCTTATACTCCTATATATTTATTTATAATTAAATTAATGTAAATATTACTTAATTTTAAATATTTTTTCTTTCTATTAATAATTATTGATAAAATTCTAAAATTATGTTATTTTTAATTAAGGTATGTTACGCTAACGTTTAATTTAATGTAATTAAGGAGTGATTGTATGTATGATGTAGATGATTTTTTTAATCATCCAGAACATAGGATGTATATAAAATATGAACCATTTTATCTTACACCTAAAATATTTTATTTTTTATGTGAAGCTAAAAGTATTTACAACATGATTGAAGCAGCTAAATCTAATAGACCTGCTCTTGAAGGCGTGATTCCAGAAATCGAAGATTTTTTTGAAGCTGGAATGCCTGAAGATATGTTTAAACAAATGATTGGACGTATGGTTAAATTTATTCTTAGAGATTTTGGATGTTTTCCTCTTGAAAAAATCCCTACTCTTAAAAGAAAAAATACTATATTTAAATCTGGATTAAAATACACTTATGATGAATCTAGAGCTAGAAGAAAAATTAAAGTTCATTATGAAATAGTATAATAATGCTATGTTTTAGTAAAATGTCTATATATGCATAAGCAAATCTGGACTGTGTAATTGCACTTTGCCTATTGCATAGATAAACATTAGCTTAAAACATAATAAAAAAGTTGTATCTCGATTAGTCAAGATACAACTTTTTTTTATATTTCTTCTCTATACAATTTTCTTTTCCTTAATAAATATAGATATATAGTTAATAATACTGTTCCTTTTAAAATACTACTTATACTTATGCTCCACCATATTCCGTCTAAGCCAAGCACATTTGGATTACATAAAAAATATGAAGCTGGTACTCTAGCCCCTGTTAGTAATATTCCTATGATTGATGGTATGTATGTACGTCCAAGTCCATTAAATGCACCTGTTATTGTAATCTCTATACACATAAATAATTGCGAATAACCTAATATTCTTAAATATACAGTACCTTGGTCAACTGCTTCTGGATCATTTAAGAAAAATGAAAATACATATTCTCCTCCTAGTATTAATAAAAGAGAAGCTAGTATTCCTATAATCACAGCCATAACCATAGTAACTTTTACACCCTTATTTATTCTATTATACTTTTTACTTCCGTAATTTTGTCCAACAAAAGTTCCAAGTGCAGTGGAAAATCCACCTGCTGTCATCCATGATATAGCTTCTATTTGTGAACCTACTTTTTGAACAGCTATAGGTACTGGTCCAAATACTGCTATTATTCTTCCTATACACATAGAGAATATAGTAAATAATCCATTTTGTATTCCTCCAGGTAATCCTATATTACAAAGCACTTTTATATAATCCATTCTAGGTTTTGTAAATACATTTACCTTTAAATACTCGTCTTTACCTTTAATCATAACAAATATGAAACTTAAACTTACTATTACTTGAGCAATTACGGTTGCAATAGCCGCTCCTGCTACACCCATTTTGGGAAATGGTCCTATTCCTAATATTAAAACAGGATCAAAAACCATATTAAATGCAAGTCCTATAGTATTTATTACAAATGGTGTTTTACTGCTTCCAGCTCCATTAAATATTGCAGTAAATACTGGATTTATAAAATAAAATATCATTCCGATTGCTACAATGACCAAGTATGTTTTAGACATTGATATTACTTCTGCATCACCTAAGTTAAAGAAGCCTATAAGTTTATCACTAAATACTAATAAAACCACTGTATACAAAATTGAAAGTACTACATTTATTTGAATAGCACTTACTATGTAAGACTTTACTTTCCTTAAATTATGCTCTCCCATCTTTTGTGCGACTTTTATCTCTGCTCCTGTTTTAGAAATCATAATAAAGGCCATTGCAAGCCAGGTATAAAACCCTGCTGTCCCAACTCCAGCCACGGCCTTACTTCCTACCTTTCCTATCCATATCATATCCGTCATATTGTATGCCATTTGTATAAAAGAAGTTCCCATAATAGGTAAAGCTAATTTTACAAGTTTTGATACAATTTTACCTTCTGTTAAGTCAATTCTTTCTTCCACGCTAATCCCCCTTCCTTTTTTAATATTTATTATATTTTTAACATATAACGATTTTAAAGTCTCAAAATTAGAAACAAAATCTAATCTGAGACTTAGTAATAATCTTATTGTACTTAAATTATTATATAAGAATATATGGATATGTCAAAAACTTTTTTTATTTTAGTATACTTTTTTATTTTATAAATATATTTATAAGTGTATTAATATAAAATTTAGGGGATGTTGCAAATATGAGTTTTAGTGAGTATATGAAAAATTCTACTAAAAACATTGTAATTTCAAGAGTATGTTCACTTTTAGAAAAAAATCCATCAAAAAATATGGACAAATTATTTAATTTATCAATTAAGCTTATAAAAGATAATGAGAATAAAAAAAAGATTAAAAATGCATATACTTATTATAATGATACCCCTTTAGTTAAAAATTTCATTGAAAATATATTGTCAAATGTAAATCCTAATTTTTTAAAAAAGTTTACTATAAATTTTTTTGATTATGTTTTTGATAACAGTGCTCATAGCTCCTTTCCATTCTTTGTTATCAATTTATCACATGAAAATGACATTAATCATCTTACATATAATGATGTTGACACTATTTTAACAAAAGTCAAAGAAAATAAAATATATTATGTTTTTATAATTGGAAAAGAACCATTCTCTATGGATTTCTTATTTAATATTTATAAAAAATATCCTAATATATTATTTATACCTTTTACAAATGGAGAAATGTTTACCCCTATAATTTGTAATAGATTATATTCAACTTGCAATGTTATACCTATAATTTCTCTTGACGGATTTAAAGAAGAAACAGATTATGAGCGTGGTGTTGGAACTTTTGATAAAATCATGTTTAATATGGATTTGCTTAAAGAAAGCTCAATACCATTTGGAATATCATCAAATATTTCATTTAATAATGTAGATATTATTACTTCTAATAAATTTACTGATATGCTCTTAAATAAAGGAGCATTTATAAACTTTTATTTTTATGATTCTATAATAAATGAAAGAAAACAAAAATTAGAACTTTACGCAAAGATGAAAAATTCAAAAATAAATACATCCTGTTTTCCTTTAGATTTTTTTGATAACTCTATAAATTCAAAAATTCTTATAGATAAAAATGGTCTTTATAATAATGAAATCAAACTAAAATTCAATAATATAAAATATTGTTTTAACTCATGCTCTTTAAGGATTTAAAATTGATACTATGTTTTAGCAGCGTGTTGATATATGCATAAGCAAAGTGGACTGAGTAATTAAACTTAGGAATACTAAAAATGAGTATAGTCCCATTTTAGCTTGCTCCCAATATAAAATTGAGACAAGCGGTAAATGTGACAATACTCATTAAGTATTCTCAAAGTCCAATTACAATGCCACTTTCCCTATTGCATATATAGACACAGAGTTAAAACATATACAAAATTTAAATAAAAAAATAGTTAGAACCCTATTTCTAGAGTTCTAACCATTTTTATATTGAAAATTTATTTTTTGTATTACAAAATGGACATTTAACTATTGCTTCATACGCTGTTATTATTCCATCACTGCCTATAGTTTCTCCTGTAGCTATCACCTCTTGTGCTTGCATACCTTCCCCTTTAATATGTTCTAGTGGTTTTTTACCATAAATTGAACAATTCCATTTTACAACGTTGTGACAAGCATTACATTTGTTTTCCTTATTAATTACTTTCATCATATTGTACCCCTCCTCTTATATAAATTTATTATATAAAGCAGGGTAAAATTCCTTCTATATTTTACATAATTTATAAATATTATAATAATAATATCCAGCACTGTGTAATTGTTTACTTTTGCTAATTTTTATTTGAATTTATTAACATGTTTTTATCTATATATACCAAAACTATCACTATATGTTTTAGTTGAAAGTGTAGATATGATACTTAAGAGTTTTAGTTGAAAGTCTTAAAGATTTTCTAAATGTATATTTTAAAATTCTATAGTTATCTACACAATAAAAAGCTGTTTCAAATTTTTATTTAATTTGAAACAGCTTTTTACTTTAAATATAGTTATTACTTAGTTAAATATAAATGTAATAATTTTATTGTATTCTCAAATGCATTGTAATGAGTTCTTTCCATTCCATGTGATGCATGAACACCAGGTCCTATAAGGGCTCCGCGAATGTCATTTCCGCCCTTAAGTGCTGCTCCTACATCTGATCCATACATTGGATAAATGTCCACTGCATAATTTATGTGATTTTCCTTAGCTAAATTAACTAGCTTTGTTGTCATATTATAATCGTAGGGGCCGCCAGAATCTTTTGCACATATTGAAACATCATATTCTGTACAATTCAAATCATCGCCTATACATCCCATATCTACAGCTATCATTTCTGTTATATCCTTTGGAATATATGATGAACCATGTCCAACCTCTTCATAAACTGAAATAAATATCTTAGTTGTAAATTTAGGAGTTATCTTTTCTCTATTGAATAGTTCAAGTAATCCCATTAAGCATGATACACTACCTTTATCATCTATAAATCTTGACTTTATAAAGCCACTTTCTGTTATTGTTGTTTTAGGATCAATAAATACAAAATCACCTGCACAAATTCCTAACTTTTCAACATCTTCTTTAGATTTTACTACTTCATCTATTCTTATTTCCATATTTTTAGGTTCACGTGTTTTGCTTGAGCTATCTTCAAAAACATGAGCTGCAGGACTTGTACTTAAAAATGTACCGCTATAAAGTTTTCCTTCTCTATTTCTTATGATGCAATATTCTCCATCTAATGTTGGAACTATTGGACCTCCAAGTAAAGTGAATTTTAATTTTCCATCACTTGTTATTGATCTAACCATTGCGCCCAAAGTATCTACATGAGCTGATAGTCCTATTACTTCTTCATCAGATTCACCTTTTACAGTTATTATTCCACAACCTTTTCTTGTTGTTTCAAATTTATATCCGAAGCCTTTAGCAATTTCTTCGATTTTTTTCATTATGTCAAAACAAAATCCAGTTGGACTATTAAATTCTAATATTTCTTGTGCTGTTTTTAAAATATATTCTTTATTAATATTCATAAAATACTCTCCTTTGCTACCATAAAAATATATTACGTTTTCCTAGTTAAAAAGACAATAAATATAGAGTTTTAGTTAAAAGCTAAAAAATTGCTCTATAATATAAATATTTAAAATATAAATATTAAAAAATTTCATAATAAATTTTTTCAAGTTCTCTCAACTTTTCAATCTTAATTCCCACTTATTTACCGTACACTCTCAATTGTAAACTAAATTTTTTAAATTATACAACTTCATTAAACTTAATCTAAAATTTTAGTATGGATAATAATAGAAATATATTGCTCTATCAGTAGAGTATGTTGAATCATCATTATATACATTTCTTATATGGAATATTTCATTATCAAATTTATCTCTTTGATTATCTACTATATAAGCATATTGATTGTCTCTCCATCCCATAAATAAATAAACATGAGTATGACCATTAGTATATAAAATATCTCCTGGCTTTAATTGTGTAAAATCACTTGATGCTATAAATCCTTTTTCTTTTAATAGTCCTTCTAATTCATAGGTATTACAAGTTTGTTCCGGTAACCAAATCCCATTTCTTCTTAAAACTTCTGATAAGAAATATACGCAGTTGTTACTTGTATCTCCATCATGAAGTTCTACTGCTTTATTATGAACGCTTAATTGATTACTAGTATTGGTCATATATTTAAATGCATTATATTGAACATTAGAATGAGAATAATTACTAGATATAGTTGCAACTTCTCCATTAGGTTGAACATATGTATTGTCATCAATCCATGTGTTTTTAACTAATAATCCATTAGAATAGAATTTATAATTTTTGCCATCTATAATCATATCTCTTCCAGATACCATAACACCATTTTCATCAAAGTAATATCTATTATTACCTTCATTTAACCAACCTTTAAGCATTATTCCATTGCTATCAAAGTAATATTTTTTATTATCTATTTCTGTTAAACCACTTGCCATATCTCCATTAGGATTTAAATAGTATTTCTTTGAATTTATATCTACAAATCCTGTTAACATTTCACCATTTTCATTAAAGTAATACTTCTTACTATTTATTGTCTTCCATGTATTTTTTATTAACTCACCAGAAGTATCATAATAAAACCATTTATCTGATTCTTTTTGCCAGCCAATTTTTAATGTACCATCTTCATTAAAGTTATATGTTTTACCATCAACTGTTATAGTTTCTTTAACTCTATCACCGTGTCTATCTAAGTATGTCCAATTTCCCTTTAAGAAATGTAATCCTTCTTTTAATCTTACTTCACTGCTCTCAACATCAACATATTGATATTCACCTTTAATTATCTTTTCTTCGAATTTTTCTGGTAATTCTCTGAACTTATTGTCACCTAGATCTATATATGTCAATTTAGTTAATTCTGTTATATTATCGGGAATTTTAGTCAGTTTACAATAGTTTAAATTTAAATATTCTAGATTTTTCATTAAACCTATTGTTTCTGGTAATTCCCCTTCTAATCTTTTGTAATGTAAATCTAATTTTTTAATCTTTAAAAAATCTTCTTTTGTCAGTTCATTAAATTTCTTATTAAGTTGGTCTGCAACCTCCATATTAAGCCAATTTCTTTCAGGCTCAAATTTCTCTTCTTCAGAAATTTCTATTTTAGTATTTGCATTATTATCATATGCAAAAGCTTGTACACTTCCACTACAGATTGTCATTAATACTGCAGTTCCTATTATAAGTAATTTTTTTTTCATTTACGTTTCTCCCTTCATAATCCTAGTAAATTGTACCATTTAATAATACAATAAATAAACTCTAAAAAGGGACTATATTATTAAAATTTGTAAAAATTAAGATAATTTTAATTATTTATTCTACGCTTTTATTTCAAATATTGACACTTCTGGCACATTCATAAATCTAAATGGCACTTTTGTATTTCCTATTCCTGAATTTACGTATAACTGTGTATTTCTTTTAGTATTAAGATTGTATAATCCATCCTTATACTTTTCAGCTAATGGAGGAGTTACTATTTCACCTAAAAAAGGTATTTTAACTTGCCCACCATGACTATGACCAGCTAAAATAAGATCAATATTATATGATACAAATTTATCGCTTAAATCCGGTTCGTGCAATAATAACAAATTATAATTGCTTCCTTTTATATTTCTTGCAGTTTTTTCAACATCAGGATTTCCTAAAAGTGCATCGTCTAATCCTAATATACTCATTGTCTTACCAGAATCTAATTTTACATTAGCCTGCTCATTTACTAAAATCTTAAATCCGCTATCTTCCATAACATTTTTATATATGTTTTTTGCTCCACCACCATAATCATGATTTCCGTATATAGCATATTTTCCAATATTAGCATTTAATTTTTTTAATATAGGTGCTACCTTAGATGTATCTTCAAATTTACTTACATTGTCAAATAAATCTCCTGTAAATACTATTATATCTGCATTTTGTGAATTCACCTTATTAACTAATTTCTCTAATTTATCTATAGCATAATATTCACCTAAATGAATATCACTTATTTGAGCAATTTTAATAGTGTCTTCATTTTTAATGTTACTAGAATTATTAATTTCTATGTTCTTAACACTCAATAAATTAGGTTCTACATAAATTGAGTAAGCAAATATCCCAAAACAAATTGCAGGTATTAATATAATTGTGATAAATATTCTTTTTAAAATTTTCTTTAGTGCTCTCATCCCTTACCAATTCTCTCTTTCATGTATTATTTCATATTTTTCACCTTATAATAACATAACTTAATAAAATAAATATAACATAACTCTTAAATGTTTCTTATTATTTGTAACTTTTAATTAATTTATTTTTTCTTCTAAATAAGTTAAACTAAAGTTTATGATATTATAATTATAGTAATTGCAAATTAGTTATTTTTAAATTAATTACATATTTGTTTCTAATATAGAATAACATTAAAATTTATTTTCTATATTTCTATTACATTAATAAACATTTTTTAACACACAATATTAAACTAAAGGAGATTTAAAATTATGGCAAAAATAAAAAAGACTAGTATATTTCTAAGTATAATATTAGTAATTCTTTTAACTATAAGTGCTACTTATTACATCGGTTTTTATCCAAAAACTGAAGTTATAGATATTAATACTTCATCTAATTTTAATGGATTTGAACTACTAGATAGGTTATCAAAAAACGATTTAAATTTATCATCTAAAGAAATATCACTTGAAACATCTTTAACGCTTTCTGAAGAAGACTTAAGTTCTATGTTTATTGGTTTAATTAAAGATAGTAATAATAAACTTTCAAATTTAATAACTGGATTAAAAGTAAATATAACTGAAAACAAACTTAATGTTATATTTCATTTAAAGTATAATGGAATTCCTTTAGAGGGGCATTTAGTATTCAATGCATCTGCCATAAATGGTAAATGTGTTCTTCATTACGACAGTGGCAATATTGGTTTCATTAATATAAATAAAGATTTAATTTTTTCTAAATTAAAATCTAATGATGTTGTAACCTTTGATAAAACTAACGGTGATATTATTCTTTCTATAAGTAATATTGATAATATCAAGATTAAAGATATAACAGTACAAGATCATAACATAACCATTACAATAAAAGGCAGCCTTACTTTAGATGATTTAAAGAAACTAAAATTAAACTGAATAAAAAATTAACTATACTAATATCTAGTTCTTAAATAAACTTATTTTTAATTTAAATTTTATTGATTTTTAAATATTAGAAAATTCTATAGTAAAAAAGAAGAAGATGTAAATATTTTTGTGTATTTTTAACTAAACTTATTTTTAAGCATTTTTATTATAGTCTTAATCTTAAAATTCATCATAAATAAACCCGAAAGATTTTATTTCATATTCTTTCAGGTTTATTAAAAGTTATTTTATTATTAGATTATATTTTTAGAATTTTCATCCATAAAAAATATAATCTAATATTGTTTTTCTGAATATAATCTATTTATTGCACTAAATATTGCTTTAATTGAAGCTCTAGTTATATTGCTATCTACACCAACACCAAAAGTCTTTTTATCTATATCTTTTCTTTCCATATAAACATATGATGCGGCTTTTGCTTCTGATCCTGTACTTAAAGCATGTTCTGTATAATCTATAATCTTTGTATCTATTAAATTACTTGAAACTAATGCTTTCTTTAATGAATCTATAGGTCCATTCCCTAAGCCTTCAAGTTCTAAATCCATACCTTTATGTTTTAATAAAACTTTTACTTTAGTATCAGCTTCAGAATCTCCATTATTTATATCTGTAATTGCATAATTAATCAATTTAAATGGCTCATTAATATCTAAGTATTCTTTTTCAAATTGCTTCATTATTTCATCTGGCGAAATTTCTCCTATCTTTTCAGATAGTTTCTGTATAACACATGCGAATTCTTTATGCATTATCTTTGGAAGTTTAAATCCAAAGCAATGATCCATAACAAATGCAACTCCACCTTTACCAGATTGACTATTTATTCTAACTAATGCTTCGTATTCTCTTCCTAAGTCACCTGGATCAATTGGTAAATACGGTACTTCCCATACACCATTTTTTCTTTCTTGATACTTTTTCATCCCCTTATTTATAGCATCTTGATGTGAACCTGAGAATGCTGTAAATACTAGTTTTCCTGCATATGGATGCCTCACATGTATTGGTATTTTTACACACCTTTCATAAATATCAATTATATCATTAACATCCTCTAAATTTAAATTAGGGTTTGTACCATGAGAAAACATATTGTATGCAATATTCAAAATATCAACATTTCCTGTTCTTTCACCATTTCCAAATAAAGTTCCTTCCACTCTATCAGCCCCTGCCAAAAGTGCTAATTCTGCATCTGCAACCCCTGTCCCCCTATCATTATGAGGATGTACGCTTAAGATTATTCTATCTCTATCTTTAAAATTTCTACACATCCACTCTATTTGATCTGCATATATGTTAGGAGTGTCCATTTGTACAGTAGATGGAAGATTTATAATTATCTTATTATCCTTACTTGCTTCCCATACATCAGCAACAGCATCACATATTTCTAAAGCATAATCAACTTCTGTTCCTGTAAAACTTTCTGGTGAATACTCCAAAAGTATCTCTCCATCAAAGTCTTTTTTATATTCTTTTACTAATTTTGTTCCTTCTATAGCAATTTGTTTAATTTCCTCTTTACTCATATCAAATACTACATCTCTTTGAAGTACTGATGTAGAATTATATATGTGAACAATAGCCTTTTTCAAACCTTTTATTGCTTCGAAAGTTTTGCTTATTAAATGTGGCCTAGCTTGTGTTAAAACTTGTAATATCATATCATCTGGAACATGTTTTTCATCAACTAATCTTCGTAAAAAATCATATTCTATTTGCGATGCTGATGGAAATCCAACTTCTATCTCTTTGAATCCTAATTTTACAAGAAGTTTAAACATCTCTATTTTTTCATCCACTGTCATTGGATTTATAAGAGCTTGATTGCCATCTCTTAAATCAACACTACACCAAATAGGTGCCTTTTCAATTAAGTTATTTGGCCATTGTCTTTCCTTTAATTTAACTGTCTCAAATCTTCTATATTTTTTATAATTTAACATTAAATCATCTCCCCAAAATAAGTTTTTAATATTACTACTTATTGCTACTTTCTAATGAGAAACAGTCCCTCAACAACACCATATAACTTCACAATAAAAATAATTTTCTTGTCTACTTTCTTAACCCCATATAAAACACCTCTTTATATTATTAAAACTTAAAGCTATCTTACCACTATTTTAACTATTTGTAAAATATTTATTGTTTTTACTATATATATCGTTAATTATTATGTTTGTTTTTTGCAAAGTTATCAAATAGCTTTTAGGATATATTATTTAGTGTTACTTTTTGTCATTTTTAAAACTTTTGAATATATTATTATTAAATCAATCTTTTTGAGGTAATCTATGAATATTTTTTCTCCATTATTATTATCACTTTCATCACATTTAGATACTTTTAGAGTTTCAAATTTTTGCAGCTTAAAAAAAATGTCTATAGAAAAAGCACAAATTTTACTCATTTCAATTATTACAACATTTACAACATTTATTTCTATGTGTATTGGAGAATTAATTAGTAAACTTTTATTAAAAGAAATAGTAGTTCCATTTGGATGCATACTTTTAATATTTATAGGGACTTACTTTTTTGTTGAGCACGTAAGACTAAAAAAGAAAAGTCGTAACGAAGATACATCTTACTATGTAGAAGATAACTCAAAATTTGGTTTGCTATTGAAAGAAGGAAACCTGTCACTATTTACTCATTCTAACTATATAAACTTTAAAGATACCTTATCATTATCTATTTTTCTTTCCAAGACAAATATATTATTAGGTTTAATTGCAGGACTTCTTAATATAAGCATACCTTTAAGTATATTTTTTAATTTTATAATAAGTATATTAATGATTTTGATAGGTAGTTCTATAACAAAATTTTCTTTTTCAAATTGGTTATTAAAGAATTTTTATATATTATCAGGTATTCTCCTAATACTTTGGGGACTTTGTGAATACTTAATTTGATTTTTAAAATAAAATTATTCTTCACAGTTATTAACTAATTTTATTAAAAATACATGAAAAAAATTTATATTTCTAAGTATTAGATGAAAACTAAAAAAGTTCTAAACTTTACTCAAATTCAAGTAAAGTTTAGAACTTTAATTTTATAATTTAAAATTTTAATATTGCAAAATATATAAGCGCAAGTGCTCCTATAAGCTTGGTTATTTCAAACATCAGTAATATTACTTCTTTAAGTAAACATTTTAATTCATTTGTCATTCTATTTATCCTCTTATCTACCGTTTATACCATATATTATATATTATTTTTTTCAATTTAAAATAGTTTTTTCTAAATTTAACTTAAAATAATATAATTACTATTTATTAAATCCAAATTCCTCTATTGTCCACTTTATATCCATCAGGAGTAATAGCATTTTTTAATGCCTTACCATCAGACCCTATATAATACCAATTACAGCCTGTTAATTTTCCCCATTCATATATATCTTCTTTTATCCAAGCATTCTTTACTAATGCACCGTCATTTCCTAAATAGTAATCATCAACAAAACAATTCCTTGCTATTCCATAGTAATCTGAATCATGATAGGGATATGAGTAATACCACTTTCCATCTACTTGAAACCATCCATCAACATTTAAATAGTCATCACCAAAATAAGTCCAAATTGAATATGGTCCCCATGTTTGATTTTCTCCTGATTGATGAATCCATTCATTTCGTGCATAAGATTCATCTAACTTTTTGAATTTAACTAAATTAAAATCTTCACTATTTTTAATGTTTGTCAACTCCATCCTACTTCCATACTCATCACTATAAGTATGTGAATCAGCGTTTGCAGTTATTGGCAAAAAAATAAATGACATTACTACAATAATTGAAAATGATACTACTCTTTTAAAATATACCTTTAACAAAACTCTATCTCTTCCTTTCAAAAGTATTATACATACTAATATATTGTAGGTGAGAGATAGATATGCTAAATTAATGTAATCATTCTTATACTATTGCTTTTTCTAAATCCATTATTGCATTATAAATCATTTTTCTTGTTATTTCATAAGGTACATGCTTTATATCACCTGTTTCCATTATCTTATCAAGTACTTTATCAATATCTCCTTCTTTCACCTCAATATCATCTAAACATATTGGAAGTCCAATGCTCTTATTAAACTTATAAACCCTATCACGTTCTTTAAATTGCTTATCACATGTTAGCATAACTAAAACACCATAAGAAACTATTTCACCATGCAAATGATTTCTTTCTATATTTTGTAATATAGTACATCCATAATACACTGAATGAGCAAGACAACTATTGTAATCATTTTTCACAAGAACAGATACAAGTCCTGTAGTAATTATTATATTAAGAATTACTTGTTCTACCTCATTTGATACTTTATTAATTTTAACATCCTCATAAGCTCTTTTACCATATTTCAAAAGTGGTTCAACGCAATTACGGCTTATATCCACCCCTAAAAGATTAGTATGATCAAGTTCATCACCTCTTGAAGAAAATGTACATTCATATTCTTTTGATAATGCATCTCCTATACCTGCCCATATAAAATTACTTGGTGCTTCTGCTATTATTTTAGTATTAATAAAGCAATGTGTTGCTGATTTTTTTGTAAAATATAATTCTTTAAATACATGATTAGAATCATAAATTACTGTTGTTTGTGTTATTGCAGCGCAATTTGAAGCTATTGTCGGAAATACAAATAGTGATTGTCCTGTTTGATCACACATTGTTTTGCTTGTATCAATACTTCTTCCTCCACCAACTGCAAATACCATCTCAGCATCTCTAACTATCGGATTTTTCTTAAGCATCTCTACATTCTCATATGAAGAATCTCCCCCAAACCATACAAAATCTACTATCTCTATATTTGAACCTTTAAGCCCATCTAAAAGTTCTTTCTTAGCTTTTGCTATTGCTGTTTTTCCACCAACCACTACAGCCTTCCTTCCATAAGCTTCACAAATTTTAGGGATTTCTTTATAAACATCACTCCCTATACTATAACTTGGTAAAAACAAACTATAACTACTCATTTTTTTGCCCCCTAATTATTTTTTTAATATTACTTATATAATTTTTATAAAAAAAGACCTTGCCTCTATTAATTTAGAGACAAAGTCAAAAACTCTGCGGTACCACTCTATTTATCACTTGAAAAGTAACCCCTCAAAATATCTCTAGGAAATCCTATTTAATATTTGGCAATATAACGGTTGCTACCGGTCTTGCTTACACAATAATTATATCTTCAGCTAACTACTCATGAGTGATTTTCAATTCTTTTACAAATCCTATCTTTCAGCAATTGATAAGCTCTCTTTATAAGTAATATAAAATTTACTTTTCTCAATCAATGTATTTATTGTTTAATTTTTCATAATTGTATTCTTTTATTCGTATATTGTCAATATTTTTTTATTTATTTTATTAATTAAATAAAAAATACACTATATAATTAATATTTATATTTTTATTGTAAATATTACTATATCTATTTTAATTATTTTTTATTACACCTTCCATGGTAGTACTTATGCATTTTAATCTTTAGTTAATATTATCACTTAAAGTAATAAAGTTTAAAGCTCATTAATAAAAACCTTTAAACTTTATATCCCGCATTTTATAAGCAAATTCTAAGATTCTTAAATTCTTGAGTTCTTAAATTCTTGAGTTCTTAAATTCTAAAATTCTAAAAATTTAATATTCTTTTCTTTTGGATCTAGGTCAATATTTTGGACACACCACTCTTAATCTCATTGTAAATCATCTCCAAAACCTCTCTATAAAACTATACTAACACCTTTTTAATAAGTTTTATTAAATTCAAAGGTATTTATAGTTTTTGCACTTAATACTAATTCATTATTGTTTATCACAGCATAAAAAATTCGTACTCATTTGAGTTATAGGGTATAGAAAAGCCTCTTCTTATTATTCTACTTGAAAATAAAAAGGTGTTATAGTTAAAATCATACCTGATAACGTTTCACTCTTTAATAAATAGAATCTAATTTTAAATTTTAAAGGTTAGTTCACCTTGTTAAAGTAAAAAAATCATATTATTATATTTATATATTAGGTGATGGAGTTCGCCTTTAAACGCGTAATGCTAATGACTCCTACAAAAAACGGGTATACTGTTTTTTGTAGGAGTCATTTTGTTTTTAAATATATAAATAAGGAGTAAATTTAATGATTAAAGAGAAATTTATAAAAAACAATAAGAGCTTAAGTACACTTATTGGAATATCATTTTTAAAATGGATTTTTCTAGGTACAGTTGTTGGCTGTTTAACAGGATTAGTTGGAGCTCTCTTTTTAAACAGTTTAGAAATTGCTACAAGTTTAAGAAATAATAATCCTTGGCTATTATTTCTTTTACCACTTGGTGGTGCTTTAGTTAGTTTCCTATATTCTAAATATGGAAAATCATCTTCAAGAGGAAATAATTTAATCATAGAAAAAATTAATACTAGCAATGGAGAAATTCCTCTTCGTATGGCTTCTTTAGTATTTATAGGTACTTTCATTACACATCTTTTTGGTGGTTCTGCTGGTAGAGAAGGTACTGGTGTACAAATTGGTTCAAGTATTTCTGAAGGTATTAGCCATTTATTTAAATTAGATAAAGTAGATACCAAAATTATTTTAATGTGTGGAATTAGCAGTGGTTTTAGTTCTGTTTTTGGTACACCGCTTGCAGGAACTATGTTTGGTTTAGAGGTTGCTGCTCTTGGTACTATGAGTTATCAAGCCCTTATACCGTGTTTTACTTCTGCTTTTGTAGGTAATATAGTAACTACAGCATTTGGAGTTTCTCATTCACACTATAGCATCTTAGAAGTTCCTTCTATTACATATATTGTTGTATTTAAAGTTATTGTTGCTGCAATTTTATTTGGATTAGTTAGTAAATTCTTTAGTGAATTTACTCATAAGTTAAAAGACATATTTTCTTCTACATTTAAAAATTCTGCAATTAAAAGTATGGTAGGTGGTTTTATAGTTATTATATTAACTTATTTAATAGGAACAAGAGACTATCTTGGTCTTAGTTTACCTTTGATAAATAATTCTTTTACTGAAAATGTTAGTCCTTTTGCTTTTTTTAACAAATTAATATTTACTTCATTTACTTTAGGTACAGGTTTTCAAGGTGGCGAAGTTACACCTTTATTCGTAATAGGTTCAACTCTTGGAAACACATTATCCACTATACTTCATATTTCCCCATCATTCTTAGCAGCATTAGGTCTTATTGGAGTATTTGCTGGAGCTACAAATTCACCAATAACATCTTTCATTTTAGGTTTAGAACTTTTTGGTGCTCAAGGAATTGAATTTATGTTTATGACATGTGCCATAAGTTATCTGTTTTCTGGTCATTCAGGTATATATATTTCTCAAAAAATAGGTATAAGTAAAAGTAGATTAATTAAAGTTCCAAAAGAATCCACATTAGCTTCCTATAAAAATAATATAAATTTAAATACTGAATCTAATACAAATAAAGATGACGACTTTGCTATAAATTCATAATAAATAAAATACTATAAAAAAAATAATATTCATATTATATAATAAAGTTCATTGACAGATGACGTTATTATAAAAATATAATAAAGAAAATTCCAATACCAGTTTGATCTTATACTATAATATCAACAATTACTTAAAATATAAGCAAATAAAAAAAATGAAGTAATCTCTAAATTTAGATTACTTCATTTCTTATTTTATCATTTAAGGCACAATTACCAAAAATAACAAATCCATTTACCAGCCTATTTCCCATCATGCTGAGTCTCAATTTGACCTAATACACACACTATTAGGCAATTCATCTTCTTGCCTGATTAAAAAATATCCACTGCAACTTTTGACTTGTTATTTATTTTCATATGCCTAACATTTAATTGTTAGAAAAATTTATTATTAGTATTATTGGTTTCTATTTTAGTTCTATCAAGGTATTGTTTATTTTCTTCATATGATTTAACCTTTGATTGCGACATGTTACCTGTTTGTTGTATTAATTTATCTTTTTTACTCTTAGACATAAACTACACTTCCTTTCTTTAATATTTTTACTCAAAGAAAGGAAGTTATCCTTTGTATTTTATTACTTATCTTGCAGTTTTTTAGTATTCTACCTTTAAAAAATTATAAAACTAAATTTATATTTTTTAATTCAAATTAGTTATAACTAATATTATATTTTCTGAAAGGCTTCCCCAGTCTTTCGTATTGAATAACTTTTCTTTTAATTTATAAATATCATTAGCAGGTTGATTTTCAATTTTTGCATCTTCATTCCATTCAATTAAATTTTCAATAATATCAATCTCAAATTCTGATAGCATTACTTTTTCGGATATACATTTTTTTATGTCTTCACTCTTTATTTCTGATAATTTTTGTAATAAATTAAATTCATATTTAATTTGCTTAATTAATATTTGATTACTAAATTCACTTTTGTCTGATAATCTTTTAAATACATCTTCACTATTGAAAATTTTATCAATTATATATTTTCTTATAGAGATTTCTTTAGATTTTTCTATAAGATTATACGTAAAATTATTATATAACTTAAGTAAAATATTAATATCAAATTCATTCTTATTTAAATAATTTATTAAATTTTCATATGAATTCATTACGTCATCTTTAAGAAACTCTTTAAAAATACACAAGGAATTTAACATCAAATTAAAGTCTTTTATTTTTTCTAAATCAAGTCCCACTATTTAAACCCTTCTTTGCTTAATAATTCTTATTTTGTAATCTATTAGAATTATATCACTTAAACTTAAAAATTAATCAATAATATTTAATTTTAACTTTATGTTGTGGTAATTAACAAATGAAAACTTATTTGTGTTACATAGTATTGCTCTAATTTAAATTATTTTTAATGTGTATATTTATTTTAAAAAACTATTTTTTCTATTTATTTTTGTTCTTCTTAACTATTCTTATTTTTAGATGAATCTTTCTAATTTACTTTTTAAATACAAATATAATATTTAAGTAATTTTAATATTAAATGCACATAATAGTTATAAAATATTATTTTAAACAAACATATTTATAACCTCTTAACATATTAAACATATATATTGAAAATATTTAATAATTTAATTTATTAAAAACTTTTATTATCATTAATTTAATATAATATAAATTAAATTATTAAAAGTTTTATGTTTTTCTGAAAATTATACATTTTTCTAAAAATTTTACTATTATTTTCATAATTTCTTATTTTACACAACATAGAAATAAGAAATTATTAAATTATATGAAAATTTATATATTAAAATAACTTTTTAGTCTACCAAAAAAATATTTTCAATATACATTTATATTGAATTTTTTATTATGGATGATATAATAAACTTGCACTTTTTGTGCGGGTGGGCGAGGGAGTTTTTGAAAGTTGGTCGAAAGGATGAATAAATTTTTTAAATTAAAAGAACACAATTCTACAGTAAGGAGGGAGACTATAGCCGCACTTACATCATTTTTTGCTGCTGTTTATATAATTATTGTAAACTCTAGCATATTAAGTGATTCAGGCATACCTTTAGAACCATTAATTATAGCAACAGTTTTATCTTCATTAATAGGATGTCTTATAGTCGGTTTTGTTAGTAACGCTCCTCTAATCATTATGCCCGGTATGGGAATCAATGCACTATTTACTTATACTGTTGTAAAGACTTTAGATCTTACATTTTATCAAGCACTAGCAGCAGTAATAGTATCAGGAATTTTATTAACAATAGTTGCACTTACTCCACTTGCTAAAACAATTACAGAAGCTATTCCAAATAATTTAAAGGAAGCTATTACAGTTGGTATTGGACTTTTTATTACACTTATTGGATTAGCAAAATCAGGTCTTATAGTATCTGATCCTTCTAATTTATTAAAGCTTGGAGACATAACTAGTCCTGAAGTTATCGCATTCATAATTATTATGATTATTACATTAATATTATTTATTAGAAATGTACCTGGTGCATTCTTGATTTCAATTATCGTAGGTACAATTATTTCTATATTTATGGGAATTGTAGATTTAAGTAATCTTACATTTTCTCTTCCTAACTTCGGAGCATATAAAGATATATTCTTTAATCCTGACTTTAGTGCTATATTAACTCCAAATTTTTGGATTTCTACATTTTCATTAACATTAGTTTTAGTATTTGAAAATATAGGATTATTGCACGGTCAAGTAAATGGAATGTTAAAGGCTCCTGAAAAATCTGGAAAAGCTTTAACATCAGTAGGATTCTCTGTTATTGCATATGGATTTTTAGGAACTTGTCCTCCTGTTTCTACTGTTGAAGGAGCAGCTGGTATTGCAGCTGGTGGAAGAACTGGATTAACATCAATAATAACTGGATTATTATTTTTAGTTTCATTATTCTTCATACCATTTATATCAATAATTCCAAATGCAGCATTAGCTCCAATTCTTATTATCATAGGAAGTTTAATGTTCCAAAATTTAAAACATTTAGACTTTGATGATTTAACAGAGTTAATACCAGCATTTATAGTGGTAATTTTAATTCCATTAACTTATAGTATTGTAGATGGAATAGCCTTTGGATTTATTTTATATCCTATATGTAAATTATTTAGTAATAAGAAGAAAGATTTATCAGTTACTATGTGTGTAACATCTGCTATCTTCCTTATTTACTTCTTAATCCAAGGTTTTATTCATTAATATATAAAATAAAAATGCAGGAGTAAAAAGCTCCTGCATTTTTTATGCTTCTATTTTAACCTTAGCATTCTACTAGAATATAATATTATTTCATATTATAATAAATACTATGTAACCTTCCATTAAGTCACTATTTTTATATAAACATTTTTTCTCCTAATTCTGCAAAACTTTGTAGAATTAAAAAGCACTTCACATCTATATTATTTTTACTTTTTATAATTTTTTTTGCCTCTTCTTGAGATACAAGCATTGCTTCTATATCTTCATCTTCTTCTAGATAATCTTTTGAAAAATCACCATCACATGTGCAATAAACAAATGCTAATGCTTCATCGGTCATTCCTGGTGATATATATAGTTTATTATTTCCTTTTTCAGTTATCTCTAAAAGTCTTAATCCCGTTTCTTCTTTTAATTCTCTTTCAACAGTACTCTTTATATCATCATTATTATCTACAAGACCTGCTACCAATTCATAAACATAATCATTTATCGGAACTCTATATTGCTTTATTATAACTAGCTTTTTTTTATCTTTATGAAAAGCTGCTATAACTACCCCATCAATTTTGTCTTCTGTACCATTTAAATAACGATCTTTTAAAATTTCTTCACTTTTTCTAGAGGCAACAATCCATTCCTTTATATTGCCTAATTTATTTTTGTATTGTATTTTATACATATTTAAAAATTTTGATGATGACATCTTTTCTAGGTTTACTATTTTTCTTTTCTTCATTTTCTATACCTCATATAATTCTTTTTTCATAAAAGTTTAAACCTTTAACAATATAATTATACTACTATATTTATATAAATTTAATACTAGTCCCATTCTATTACTAATATCTTTAATTCATCTTCTTTAAGCGATATTTTATATCCATCTTCCATTAACCATGTAGCTATCTCTTTTACCATCTTATTTTTCATTTCATCATTTTCATTTATAGCAAACACTGCTGATACCTTATTTATTCCTGCTTGTTTTCCTTGTTCTATTTTTTCTAATATTATTTTTTTATTTTCTAAAAACTTTTTATCATAATATTTAAAATCCATATCATTCTCTCCTAATTAAATTTATACCTATATAATTTTATGATTAATTATTTTAAATATTACTACATCATTCTAAATTATTTATAATTTTGAATGTAAATTCAGATAATATATAAAAGCATATAATATTAAGATATAATTAACGATAATATATTTTCTCTCTAGAAAGGCGTGAATTTTATGAATGAACAAATATATTACAATGGCTACATTTTAACAATGGAAGATCCGCTATATGTTGATTCAATATTTGTAAAGGATAAAATAATACAAAAAATAGGTAACTATGAAGAAATTATTCAATTAAAAACTCCTAATACAGAAATGATAGATTTGAATAATAAAACTTTGATGCCATCATTTATTGATCCTCATAGTCATATAAGTGCACTTGCAAATACATTAAGCTTAGTAACTTTAGATGATGCTAAAAGTTTTGATGATATAATTAATAAATTAAAATCTTTTAAAGAAAGCAATAACCTAAAAGATGATGAATGGATAATTGGATTTGGATATGATAATAACTATTTAGTTGAAAATTCTAATCCTACAAAAGAAATCTTAGATAAAGCGTCTCTTTCTAATCCTATATTAATAGCACATGCATCAGGACACATGGGAGTAGCTAATTCTTTAGCATTGAAAGAATTAGATATAACTAATGAAACTAAGGATCCTGTTGGTGGACATATAGGAAGAGTATGTGGTTCTAATGAACCTAATGGTTATATGGAGGAAAATGCCTTCATTCACATTGCATCTAAAATCCCTCAGCCTTCTTTAGATACTACACTTAAACTTATCGATAAAGCTCAAGATATTTATTTAAGTTATGGAATTACTACTGTACAAGATGGTTTAGTTAATGATAATGAATTTAACTTATTAAAAGCCATGTCTGATGAAAAAAAATTAAAAGTGGATGTTATCGGTTATGTAGATTTAAAAAATAGTAAAAATATTGCTAAAAATAACAAAGATTATATCAAAAAATATAAAAATAAATATAAAATAGGTGGTTATAAACTATTTTTAGATGGATCTCCTCAAGGTAAAACTGCTTGGGTTACAAAGCCATATGAATCATCAAAGGATAATTATTGTGGATACCCAATATATAAAAACTCTGAAGTAGAAGATTTTGTACATGTAGCTCTTAATGAAAATATGCAACTTATCACCCATTGTAATGGTGATGCTGCTGCTGATCAATTATTAAATTCTTTTATTAATGTTATTGAAAAATACAATATTAAATATACAAATCGTCCAGTTATGATACATGCTCAACTTGTCAGATATGATCAAATAGATGAGATGAAAAAAATTAATATGATTCCATCTTATTTTGTTGCTCATACATATTATTGGGGTGATATTCATATAAAAAACTTTGGAAGTATAAGAGCCTTTAGAATAAGTCCAGCTAAAACCACATTAGATAAAGATGTTACTTTCACCTTCCACCAAGACAGTCCTGTTGTTCCTCCTGATATGTTATTTACTGTTTGGTGCGCAGTAAATAGAATTACAAAAGATGGCATTATTATAGGGGAATTTGAAAGAATTTCTCCATTAGATGCATTAAAAGCTGTTACTATAAATGCTGCTTATCAATATTTTGAAGAAGATATAAAAGGATCTATAAAAGAAGGAAAATTAGCTAATTTAGTAATACTAGATAAAAATCCATTAATGGTAGAACCTATTAAAATCAAAGATATTAAAATTTTAAAAACTATTGTTGAAGGTGAAATTTTATATACAAATAATTAATGCTATTCGTATATCACACTATTATTTTTAATACTATATTTATAAATAACTAAAAATAATTATTGAGAACCCCTTGGTGATTTTTTTATTGATTATATTTCCTAATATTATATTTAATCTTTAGGGAATACTATAATTAATAAGTTAAAAGGAGGGTTTATTTTATGGATAATATACAAAGACTTGTTGATTTATTACATACTCAAGCACAATCTTGTAGCAAATGTGCTCAAAAGTCTAAAGAACCCAATGATGGTTCATTTATTCAATATGACAAAAAAGATAGTTTTAGTTCTGAAGGAACTGTGCGATACGGTGAAGTTCAAGATGTGGATGATTTATAGCTAAAATTTAGTTTTAAAGTAGATATGTAATAGTAGAAAGTTTTGAATTTTAAATTATGCTTCTAAATTTTCTCCTTGACTTCCTGCTTTATTACTTATCCATTTACTCTTACCAAAATATTTTTTAGATTTTATTTAATGCTTTTAAATTTTATATTTTTTAAATTAATATAAAGAGACATGAAATAAATCTTTTTAGATAAATTTCATGCCTCTTTATTTTAAGGCACATTAAAATAAATAATTTACCACTGACCTATTCCTAGTGGTGAGAAAATTAAATATATCAAACACATTGTTCCTATCATAATTCCAGTGGCTAATTTAGCATGTTTCCACGGTGTTAAACTAACTACTGCTTTATTTTCTTGTATAAAATCGTTTTCTCTAGGATGTAATTTCCCTATTATAAGCATAACGATTACACATGTTGGGAATAAAACTCCCAATACGTAAAGAAAATGAACATCTTTTATTAAAAATTTTGATAATGTATATAAAGCTATATGAACAAAAAATGCAATTTTAGGTGCAATCTTAGGAACTCTTTTAGAATAAAACCCTACAACTACAGCTGCTAAAATCGGTACATTATAAAAACCAAAACATTCTTGTAAAAATCCATATAATCCCGTAGGTGCATATAAGATAAATGGTGCAACACATGTAGCTATTATTGCAACTATTATATTGAATTTTCTACCAATATGAACTAATTCTTTATCACTAGCTTTTGGTTTCATAAGTGGTTTATAAAGATCTAATGTAAATAAAGTAGCTGAACTATTTAATGCTCCATTAAATGAACTCATAATAGCTCCAAATAAAACTGCAGCAAAAAATCCTAATAATGATTTTGGTAACACATCTATTAATAATGTAGGGTATGCCATATCTGCATTTTCTAATCTTGTTCCATACTTAGCAAATGCAATTACACCTGGTAATACTAAAAAGAAAGGTCCTATTAATTTTAAAAATCCTGCATATATAGCTCCTTTTTGTGCTTCTTCTAAATTTTTAGCACCTAAAGCTCTTTGAACAATTGATTGGTTTGTGCAGAAATAGAATAAATTATTAAATAATAATCCAGTCATTAAAACTGGCCATGGAACTAATGGGGAAAGGGAATTTGCTGGATTTATTGCATTTAATTTTTGAGGATTGGCTAGTAAAACATTAAATCCATCTACAAAATTCCCATGTCCAACTGATATTATTCCAAGTACAGGTACCATTAAGCCACCTACAAGCAGGCCTATTCCATTAATGGTATCTGATACAGCACATAGTTTTAATCCACCATATACTGCATATATACAACCTATTACTGATATTATAAATCCAGTTAGTGCTATTGCTTGAAAAGTTGTTATTCCTAAAATATCTGATATTCCAAATATTTTATTTATAACTATAGCACCTGAATACAGTACTGTAGGAATGTATGTTACTATATATCCTAAAAGAAGCAACAACGATACTATTCTTTTTGTTGTTGAATCATATCTTTCCTCTAAAAAATCTGGTATTGTTGTAATTCCACTTTTAAAGTACTTAGGTAAAAATATTAAAGCTAAAATTCCTAATGATACACAAGCCGTAGCTTCCCATGCCATTGGCCCCATATTAGTCATATAACTTTGTCCATTTAACCCTATTATTTGTTCTGTTGATAAATTGGTAAGCATTATTGAACTGGCTATTACAACACCTGATAATCCTCTGCCAGCTAAAAAATATCCATCTGCTGATTCAGTATTAGAACCTCTAGTCTTGTAAAATGATATTACACCTACTAAAACTACAAAAAATATAAAGGTAATTAACGTAAACATTTTCAATCCTCCTTCTATTTTAAGATAAAAGGATTCCATATTATATATATTTATAAAATACTAATTATTATAAAATATAACATGGAATCCTAAAGATAAAATGATAAATTAAATACTTTAAATACTAGCTTTTTCTTTTATATACTGTCTTCCTTTAATTGCGTATTCAAGAGGATTTGCAATAGATGGATCTTGTTCTGCTTCTATCATTAACCATCCTTCATAATTATTTTCTGCTAATATCTTAAATATTGGTTCAAAATCTATTGAGCCATCTCCAGGAACTGTAAATGCTCCAGCTCTTACACCTTTTAAGAAACTTAATTTTTCATTTTTAACCTTACTCACAATTTCAGGTCTTATATCTTTTAAATGAACATGTTTTATTCTGTGAACATACTTTTTTAGTATTTCAACTGGATTTTCACCTGAGTACACTAAATGACCTGTATCAAATAATAAATATACTAAATTTTCATCAGTAACACTCATTAACTTATCAATTTCTTCTGTTGTTTGCACTCCAGTACCCATATGATGATGATAAACAATCTTCATTCCTTTATCAGCTGCTAATTGTCCTAATTTATTAAGTCCATTAGCTAATAAATTCCATTCTTCTTCATTAAAATGATATTTTCCATCAAATATAGGAGTTTCCATTTGCCCTTGAATACTATGACCTTGTTCTGAAACCACTATAACTTTAGAACCCATTGCATGTAAAAAATCTCTATAAGCTATAAATTCTTTTTCAGTTTCTTCATAAGGTTTAGTAGTTAAAAATGAGCTAAACCAAGCACTTGCAATTTGAAGATTTCTCATTTCTAAAGCCTTCTTTAAAACCTTTACATCTTTAGGGTATTTATTTCCGATTTCAGTACCTTTAAATCCTGCAAGAGCCATTTCACTTATGGCTTGTTCAAATGTATTTTCTTTCCCTAAATCTGGCATATCATCATTAGTCCAACCAATTGGACATATTCCTATTTTCACTTTATCGCTATTAAACATATTAATTCCCCCTAAAATTTCACGAAATATTAAACTATTTTTTCATAAATTATATACAGAATTTTTAAGTTTTAAATATATATTTTCTCTTAATATTAATATTGAATTTCTGATATCTTAACAGGTCTATTTTCTTTTAAAGATTTTGTTGCTGCCTTACCTATTAGTACTGCCTTTAATCCATCATCAGCATTTACACAAACTTCTGTATCATTTACAATTGCATCAATAAATTCAGTTATTTCCTCTGCATAAGCTTGCATATATCTTTCTAAGAAGAAGAATAGTGGTTTTTCTCCATTTACTCCATCCTTTGTTGATACAACTGCACTTGAAGTACTATCATTAGCTACAGCTACTTGTCCAAGTGATCCAAATACTTCTGCTCTTTGGTCATATCCATAAGCTGATTGTCTTGAGTTATCAATTACAGCCATTGCTCCATTTTCCATTTTTAATGTAACTATTGCAGTATCTATATCTCCTGCTTCTCCAATAGCTTTATCTACTAATACATTTCCAGCTGCATAAACTTCTTCAACATCATTTCCTAAAAGATATCTAGCCATATCAAAATCATGAATAGCCATATCAAGGAACAGCCCACCTGAAACTTTAACGTAATCTATTGATGGTGGTTCTGGATCTCTTGAAGTTATTTTAAGAATGTGTGGTTCTCCAATTTTACCTTCTACAACAGCTTCTCTAACTGCTTTAAAATTATGGTCATATCTTCTATTAAATCCTACTTGGTATTTAACATTTGATTTCTTAAGTTCATCTATAACTTCTTTAATTCTACTTAATTCATGATCAATTGGTTTTTCACAGAATACATGCTTGCCAGCTCTTATAGCTTCTATAGAAATTGGTGAATGAGTATCTGTTGATGAACATATAAGTACCGCATCTATTTCTGGATCCTCAAGAATTTTCTTGTAGTCATTATAAACATTATCTATTCCCATTTCTTCAGCCCATTTTTTAGTGTCCTCATTTAAAAATACATCTGCGATTGCCTTTACTTCTGCATTCTTAACGTATTTAGAAATACTTTCTCCATGAACTTTACCTATTCTTCCTGCTCCAATGATTCCAACTTTTAACATATAAAACATCTCCCTCTTAATATTTTCTTGCACCTTTTAATATTTTTTTACTATTTTTAAAAGCCTCATTAACAGATTCTTTTTCTGATACTTCAGCTAATCCTACATGCCACCACGATTCATACCCATCAGTCATAGTTTTAGGTAATACTTTAATATCAATTAAAGTAGAAACCTTTTGTTTTTTTGCATCTATTAATGCATTCTTTAATTCTTCTAAGTTTTTAGCTGTGTATGTTTTTAAACCATATCCCTCAGCTGCTTTTGCAAAATCTATTGGTATTAATTTACCATTAAGTTTATTTGTTTCACTATTTCTATATCTAAATTCAGTTGCTAAATTTCCTATTCCATTAGACATTTGTAAGTTATTTATACAACCAAATCCACAGTTATCAAATAATAATACATTTACTTTTTTATTCTCTTGAATTGAAGTTATAAGTTCTGAATGTAACATTAAATAACTTCCATCACCTAAAATTGAATAAACTTCTTTTTCTGGATCTGCTAACTTTGCACCAAATCCTGCCGCTATTTCATATCCCATACATGAGTATCCGTATTCCATATGATAAGAATTTAAAGATTCTGTTTCCCACATTCTTTGAAGATCTCCTGGTAAACTTCCTGATGCTCCAACAATAATTGAATCATCATCAATACATTCTCTAATTAATCCTAATGCAGATGTTTGAGTTATTGTTGTATCAGTTAATTTTTTAAATTCTTCTAAGCTTTCTTTATTTCTAAATTTTATAATTGGCTCAAAATTCTCTTCATATTTTATATTAGTTAGTCTTTTCATTTCTTCTTTCCATGCAATTTTTGCATCTTTTATCTCATCTTTATATGAAGAAATATAATTTTCTTTTTCAAGTAATTTATGAAGATATTCTAAACATTCTTTAGCATCTCCAACCATCTTACATGAGTCCAATTTACTAGCATGAAATTTTGATAAATTAATTGTTACAAATTCTACATCTGGATTTTTAAACAATGATTTTGATGCAGTTGTAAAATCTGAAAATCTTGTGCCAACTCCGATTACTAAATCAGCATCTTTAGCTATGATATTTGATGCTAAATTTCCTGTAACTCCAATACCACCTAAGTTCATAGGATCACTTGATTTTATTGAGCTTTTCCCCGCTTGTGTTTCTCCTATAGGTATATTAAATTTATTAGCAAATTTAGATAATGCATCTCCAGCTTCTGAATACCTTACTCCACCACCACAAATTATTATAGGTTTCTTTTTGTTTTTTATTATATTTAAGCATTCATAAAATTCCTCTTCTACAGCTAAAGGTCTAGTAATTTTGTGAACACGTTTTTTAAAGAAATATTCTGGAAACTCAAAACTTTCTCCTTGAACATCCTGTGGAAGTGATATACATACTGCTCCTGTTTCAGCTGGATCAGTCAATACTCTCATTGCATTGATCATTGCAGACATTAATTGTTCAGGTCTATTTACTCTATCCCAATACTTGCATACAGGCTTAAATACATCATTTGTAGTGATTCCAAGATTATAAGATTGCTCAATTTGTTGAAGCACTGGATCTGGTTGTCTAGTTGCAAATGAATCACCTGGAAGTAAAAGTAATGGTATATTATTTACTGTTGCTGTTGCTGCTGCTGTGACCATATTTGCAGCTCCTGGTCCTATTGATGAAGAACAAGCTATAATTTTTCTTCTATTATTTTGCTTAGCAAATGCAGTTGCTGCATGTGCCATGCCTTGCTCATTTCTTCCTTGATAAACTTTTAAATCTCTTGTATTCTCGTCAAGTGCTTGTCCTAAACCCACCACTATTCCATGACCAAAGATAGTAAATATTCCATGAACAAACTTTTCTTCTTTTCCATCAAATGAAACATATTGATTATCTAAAAATCTAACCAGCGCTTGTGCTGTTGTCATTTTTGTACTCTTCATAAACTCACCTTCTCATAATTATTTAGACACATAAACTTAAATAACAAGTCTAAAATTGCAATGTATATTTTCAAATTGCCACTTAATTGGCCTATTAGGTCAATTTACTGACGCAACATGATGAAAAATAAGTGGCAAATGGACCTGTTGCTTTTCTGATTATGCCTTATCCGGCCATATTTTAACGTCTTTATCCCAAAGCCATTTGTGTTCTTCTACATCTATTCTGTCAGTCCATGGATTATTTTCAAGATGTCTAATCATCCAACAATAATACATTGCATATCCTGGTGCTGATGTTTGAGGATGAACATCTCCACCTGTTATTGTTGAAAAACTATTGTTAGAGATTTTATATGCATTATCTCCATTTAAACAAAATCCAAAGCCTTGTTCTTTGTTAAATTTATAAAAATATACTTCTGGTTGTGGATGATAATGAGGTGGATAGCTTGACCATTTCCCAGGAAATGTTATAACTTCTCCAATTACCATATTAGAATATGGTGCATTGTTATAATCAAATACTGTTCTTACAACTCTCCTTGCAGTCCCATTCCAAGTTCCTTCACCAAAAATATCACTTCTACACTTCTCAGGTGAATATAATTTTGCTTCAAAATCATTTTGATTTTCTGTGCTTTGTATTATTAATTCACTTTCTTCTAAACATTCAACTGTTACTTTTATATTCTTAGGAACATGTAAACACCATGGATCTTCATCAAAAACAGATTTTCTCTCTATTATTTCAGAATCTTTATTCCAGGCTATTTTAACCTTTCCTGTTAAAAGAAGTATTGCTATTTCTTTCTCAGCATTGTGGTATTCTTTTATTTCATCTTTTCTTAATTTTTCAACTACAATATCCATCAACATATCTTTGTTTTTACCGCTAATTTCACATAATACGTTTTCACCATATTGTAAATCATGTAATTCATGAACCATTTGATTATCCCTCCCTTAACCTCTTGCTATCATTTCTCCATATTGTTCTTTCTTTTCTTTTATAAATTCATTTATCTCTTTTACAGTTGGCATATCTTCTGAACAACTATGACTTGCTACTAACATAGCTGCTGAAGCACTTCCAAATTCTAAAGCGTCCATAATATCCCATTCTTCTAATATTCCATATATAAATGCTGAAGCATATGCATCTCCACCACCAAATGATTTTAAGAGTTTTACTGGAAATGGCTTTATTTTATATGATTTTCCGTCATTAGTATACGCTGTAGAGCCTTCTTTTCCATGTTTAATTACAACTATTTTATTACCAAAACCTAACCATCTTTTAGCACTTTCTTCATCAGTGCTTTTTTCCTTAACAATTAGACTTTCCATCAAATCAAATTCTTCTCTTGATCCCATAACAATGTCACTTTGTTTTCCAACTATTGAATAATAAATAGCTATTTCATCTTTATTTTTCCAATTATATTCTCTATAATCTACATCAAAAATTACAACTGTATCATTCTTTTTAGCAAGCTCCAATGCTTTTAATGCAGCTTCTCTAGATGGACTTTTAGCAAGTGCTGTTCCTGATATTACTATTGCCTTTGTATTTTTTATATATTCCTCATCTATCTCATTAACATCTAACTCTAAATCAGCTATTCCATTCCTATACATCAAAATACTACTTTCTGTTGGACTCGCTATTTCTGTAAATGTAAGACCTAAAGACTCTCCATTTTCTGCATACTTTATTTGTGAAGTATCTATTCCTTCATTATTAAAGTAATCAACTACAAATTTTCCAAATTGATCTTTTGAAACTTTACCTATAAAACCAACTTTTTTGCCAAGTCTTGAAAGCCCAACTGCTATATTAGCTGGTGATCCCCCTAAATATTTTTTGAAAGTCATACTCTTTGATAGTGGCCTATTTATATCTGTTGGATTAAAATCAATTGCTACTCTTCCAATAGGAACTATCTCAAATTTTCTATCTTTTTGAAATTTAATATATCCCATACTTTAAAACCTCCTATTTAGCATTTTTTAAAAACGTTTTCTTTCAACATATAATTCTATATAAAGTTATAGTCCTGCTTTATTCTCACTACCAAAAATTTTTATATGTTTCTTTACATTCTCATATGCCCCTTGTATTTCAGTCTCATGCAAAGTAAAGTAATCATAGTCTTTTGAATTACTATTTAGATTTTTTACAGAATCTCTTACTTTATTAAAAGTAGCAGTTGCTATATTTATTTTTCTTATTCCCATAGTTGCACATTTTTTAAAGTCATCTTCTGATATCCCTGACCCACCGTGTAATACTAATGGTATTTTTAAGTTATCATGTAGTTTTGTTAAAATATCAAATCTTAATTTAGGTTCACCTTTGTAAACTCCATGAGAATTTCCTATTGCTATCGCAAGAGCATCTATTTCAGTATCATTTATAAATTGCCTAGCCTCTTCTAAATCAGTAACTTTTATATTTCCCTCTTCACTACCATCTTCACTACCTCCAACATGGCCAATTTCACCTTCAACAGCAGCTCCATAATCTCTAGCTAATTTTTCTACTAAACTTGTTATCTTTATATTTTCTAAAAAATCTAGAGATGATCCATCTATCATTACTGAAGTAAATCCTAAGCTTAATGCTCTTTTTATATTATCTATTGTTAAGCCATGGTCAAAGTGAACAGCTACAGGTACTTTAGCTTTTTCTGCTGCTTTTATCATTGATGGCCCTATTATATCTAATGGCGAATGTTTTAATCTCACTTCTGCTATTTGTAATATAATTGGAGAATTTAATTCTTCTGCTGCTTTGATAGCACCAATTATCATTTCCATATTAGCTACACTAAAACTTCCAACTGCATAATTTTCATTGTCTGCTTTTAGTAATAGTTCATTCATATTTACTAATGGCATCTTCATCACCTCCAAAGTGATTTATAAACTTTAACAATATCATCATGTTTAACTGTTTTTAAAGTATTTTGAGGACTTCCACTTTCTAGTGCATCCTTAGCCATTTTATCTAAATTATTGAAAAACTTTTCTTTATCTATTCCGTACTCTTTTAAAGTAGGTATAAATAAGATTTTACAAAGCTTATCCACTTCTTCTACAAATTTTCTAGCTGCTATTTCACTCTCTTCATCTTCATTAGATATTCTAATGGCTCTAGCAAGATCTGCAAATTTACTATAAGCCCCATCTAATACAAAATTGAAACATTCCTTTAATAACATAGCATTTGATATTCCATGAGGTACATGGAATAATGCTCCTATTGGTCTACTCATACCGTGTACTATTGTTACTGATGAGTTATTAAAAGCAATTCCTGCTTCTAATGCTGCAATGGCCATTTGAGTTCTAGCTTCTTCATTCTTTCCGTCATTAAATGCTATTGGTAAATATTTAAATATCTTCTTTATGGCTGATAGTGCAAATGTATCAGAAAGTGGTTGAGACTTTTTAGATGTATAAGCTTCTATAGCATGTGTTAATGCATCTAATCCTGTTGCAGCTGTTATTTTAGGTGGTGCTGTCATAGTAAATCTTGAATCTATAATTGCTAATGTTGGCATTAATGAACTTCCCTTTATTAACATCTTTACATCAGTTTTAGTATCAGAAATTATAGTAAACTTTGTTGCCTCAGATCCTGTTCCAGCAGTTGTTGGTATTGCAACTATTGGTGGTAATTTATTTTCTATTTGTTTTCCCATATAATCAGATATTTTACCTGTATTATTTACCATCATTGCTATTGCTTTAGCTGAATCTATTGAACTTCCCCCTCCAACAGCTAATAAGTAATTACAATTTTCTTTTTTATATAAATCTACACCTCTATCTATCATCACATCTGTTGGTTCACCATTTATTTCGTCATATATAAAATAATTAATTTTTTCTTTATCTAAAATATCAATTACAGCTTGTACATTACCTAACTTAACCATAATGTTATCTGTAACTATTAAAACTTTTTTACCAAATAATTTTAAATCTTCTACACTATCTTCTAATGAATTTTTCCCTGTTAAAATTTTATTTGGAATTATAAATTCATTTGACATTTTACCGTCTCCTTTCAGGTATCTTATGATTAACTTATTGTTATCTTATGGTTATATTATAAGTATATGTTTTTTAATTGTCAATATTTTCCTTGTATATTTTTTACTTTTTTTTAATTTTAAGGATATTTATGGTATAATGATGATAATGTCTTTTACTTTATAATTTCATAGTTTATAATTAATATTAGATTCCATATTTTTGAAATAAAATGAAAAGGGGGTATTTAGATGCGTTTAAAAAGACTTGATTTACTAGAAGAATTTATTTATAAACATAAAACCGTATCAATAGATAAACTTTGCGAAGAATTTAAGATGTCAAAAAATACAATTCGTAGAGATATAGATGCCTTAGTTGATAAAGGCGTAATAAAAAAAGTATATGGGGGCGTTACAGTAAATACTCAAAGTAATGAGCTGCTTCCATTTGAAGAAAGAACAATAAAAAATAACAGTGCTAAAATAGATATTGCTAAAAAAGCTGCTGAATTTATTGAAGATGGGGACTCTATATTCATAGATTCTGGTACTACCACATTAAATATAATTGATTATTTAAATGATAAAAATAATATAACATTATTCACCAATAGCATTAATGTTATTTTAAAAGCTATTCCTCATGATAATATTGATATAATATGTTTATCTGGTAGGTTTAATAGAACTACTTTTTCTTTTACAGGGCTAACTTCTAGTGATGTCTTATCAACTTATAATATAAATAAATCTTTTATGGCTTGTACTGGAATTTCATTAGAAAATGGCCTTACTCACACTTCACCTAATGAATTTAAAATAAAGAAAGTAGCTGTTTCTAAAAGCCATAAAACATTTTTACTTGCAGATAGTTCAAAATTTAATATAGTCTCTTTAATGACCTTTTGTGATGTAAAAGATCTAGATTATCTAATTACAGATAAGTGTCCTTCTGCCAAATATATTGATTATTTTAATAATTATAATGTTGAACTTATAGTTCCTAATTAAATAAAAAAATATTATTAGATAGGGTTAATAAAAAAATCGCCTCGTTAAATTAATACATTAAGCTTTTTATATTTAAGCTTGTATCTATTTAACGAGGCTGAGTTATTCTATTCTATATATCAATTTATATCAATTTGTTATCTCATCATAATTCTTTTATTAAATTAGCCATCTCAATTGCACCTACCGCACATTCATAGCCTTTATTTCCTGCTTTAGTTCCGGCTCTTTCTATAGCTTGTTCTATATTATTTGTTGTAAGTACTCCAAACATTACTGGCTTTCCAGTTTCTAATGATACATTTGCAATTCCCTTAGAAACTTCTGAACAAACATAATCGTAATGTGATGTTGATCCTTTTATTACTGCACCTAAACATATAACAGCATCATATTTAGGGCTTTTTGCCATTTTCTTTGCTATTAACGGCATCTCAAATGCTCCTGGTACCCAAGCTACATCTATATCCTCTAAATTTACTCCATGTCTTTTAAGTCCATCTAATGCTCCATCTAAAAGCTTGCTACCTATAAATTCATTAAATCTTCCTACTATTATTCCAACCTTTAATCCTTCTGCAATTAATTTTCCTTCAAAAATATTCATTATTAATTCCTCCTATATATCTGGTGTACTTGCTTGTACACTCACTTAATTTTTTTACTTTTTAATAATTAGCTTTGTTTTAAATGTGTGTTTATATGTTTAATAAATGATTCATTTTTTCTTTCTTTATTTTCAAATAAAATTCATCATTTTTATTTACTGGTATCTCTACTGGAATTCTTTGTACTATATTAATACCACTTTCCCTAAGTCCATCTATTTTTTCTGGATTATTTGTTATCAGTTTAATTCTTTCTACGCCTAAATTTTTTAGCATATCTGCACTAGCTTTATACTCTCTTAAATCAGGTGCAAAACCTAAAGCTAAATTAGCCTCAACAGTATCTAATCCTTCATCTTGAAGTGCATATGCTTTTAATTTATTTAAAAGACCAATACCTCTTCCTTCTTGTTTCATGTATAGTAAAATGCCTCTGCCTTCTTTTGCTATCATTTTCATAGCTGCATCATATTGTTCTCCACAATCACATTTTTTTGATCCTAAACTATCTCCAGTTAAACATTCTGAATGAACTCTAACAAGTACTGGTTCTGCTCCTGAAATATCTCCTTTAATTAAAGCTAGATGACATTTTTCACTATTATTTTCTTTAAATCCTATAACCTTAAAGTCTCCATATTTTGTTGGAAGTTTTGCTTCTACTTCTCTTGTAACACTACTTTCATTTCTTAGTCTATATCTTATTAATTCTTCTATAGTTAATATTTTCAAATCATGTTCCTTAGCAAATTTCATTAAATCATCTCTTCTTGCCATACTTCCATCATCTTTTATTATTTCACATATTGCAGCAGCTCCCTTAAAGCCTGCAATTTTTGCTAAATCCACTGATGCTTCTGTATGCCCTGTTCTTTCTAATACACCTTTTTTCTTTGCTATAAGAGGAAATACATGTCCAGGCCTTCTAAAGTCCTGCGGTCTTTCACTTTGTACTAACATTTTTATAGTGTCAGATCTTTCAAATGCTGAAATTCCAGTAGTTGTATCTATATAATCAACAGCTACTGTAAATGCTGTTTCATGGTTGTCTGTATTTTTTTCAACCATAGGATTTAATCCTAATTTTAATGCTATTTCTTCTTCTACAGGTGCACACAACAATCCTCTTGCATATTTAATCATAAAATTCACATTTTCAGGAGTTGCTTTCTCTGCTGGAATAACTAAATCACCTTCATTTTCTCTTCCCTCATCATCAACAATAATAATCATTTTTCCATTTCTTATATCTTTTACACATTCCTCAACAGTACTAAATTTCATCTTCTCTCACCTCATACATAATTTTATTTTAGGATTTGTTTTAAATATGTGTTGATATCTGCAATAGGCAAAATACGACTATACTCATTTTAGTATTCCTAAGTTCAATTGCTCTGTCCAGTTTGCTTATGCATATATCAATATTCCCTTAAAACACATCCTATTATTAAAAACCATTTTCTCTTAAAAACTCCATGGTTACATTGCTCTCATTTTTTATTTCTTTATCCTTGTTATTCACTAATTTTTCAATATATTTTCCAACCACATCACATTCCAAATTTATAACTGATTGCACTTTTTTCTCATATAAAATTGTATTTTCTAAAGTATGTGGTATAACAGATACTTTAAACTTTTCATCATCCACATATGCAACTGTTAGACTTATACCATCAATAGCTATTGAACCTTTGTATATAATGTATTTCAAAATCTCTTTTGATGCAGATATAGTAAACCATGTACCATCTATCTTTTTTTCTATATCTGTTATTTTACCAACTCCATCTATATGTCCACTTACTATATGTCCACCAAATCTATCTTCTAATTTCATTGCTCTTTCAAGATTAATTTTATTTCCTGATTTTAAATTTCCCAATGAACTTTTCTCTAAGGTTTCTCCCATTACATTAGCTTTAAATGAAGATTTAGTCATGTCTAAAACTGTTAAACATACACCATTTGATGCAATACTATCCCCTATTTTAGTATTTTCCAGTACCTTATTGGCTCTTATTTCTATTACTCCAAAGCCTCCCCCTAATGTGAGTTTCTCTAAACTACCTACTTCTTCAACAATTCCAGTAAACAATTAATCACATCCTTTTAATTCAATTTATTTATATATCCTTCTATTACTATGTCCTCTGATAATTTTTCATAAGTTAACTCTTTAAGTTTTACAGCATCACTTAACTTAAAAAATCCTTCTCCACCTATACTGCTTTTACTTCTTTCACCACCTAATATTTTAGGTGCTATATAAAATCTAACCTTATCAACTATATTTTCTTCTAAAGCTGAAAAGTTTAATGTACCTCCACCTTCAATTAATATAGAATCTATTTTTAAAGTTCCTAAACATCTCATTAATTCTTTTAAATCAACTTTTTTATTTTTATCATTTATTTCTATAACTCTTACCCCTTTATTAATTAACTCTTGTTTTTTTAATTTATCAGCATATTTAGTTGTTGCTACGATTGTTAATTTATCTGAATTGTTTACTACCTTTGACTTTAATGGAATTCTTAAATTACTATCAACAATTACTCTTATTGGATTTTTTCCATTTTCTATTCTACATGTAAGCTCTGGATTATCTTCAATAATTGTATTTATACCTACCATAATAGCTGATAGTTTATTTCTTAATAAATGTCCATCTCTTCTAGATTCTTCTGATGTAATCCACTTGGACTCTCCTATAGACGTAGCTATTTTACCGTCTAATGATATTGCACTTTTTAAAATAACAAATGGTAGATTTGATGTTATATATTTAATAAATGACTCATTTATTTTTTTGCATTTTTCTTCCTCTACTCCAACTATAACTTCTATATCATTATCTTTTAGTTTTTTTATGCTTCTTCCTGATACCATTGGATTTGGATCTAACATTCCTATTATTACTTTTTTTATCTTTTTTTCTATTATCAAATCTACACATGGAGGAGTCTTTCCATAATGTGAACATGGCTCCAATGTTACATATATTGTACTTCCGTCTAACGACTTAGTTGCATTATTAATTGCATTTACCTCAGCATGTGCTTCTCCATATTTCTCATGATAGCCTGATCCAATTATCTCATTATCTTTTACTATTAATGCACCAACCAACGGATTAGGATTAACTTTTCCCTCTCCTTTTTTCGCTAATTCTAAAGCCAATTCCATATACTTCTCATTCAATAACTTCACCTTCTTTATTAATATAAAAATATAAATTCCTAAAGAATAAAAAAAATCCCTAAAGTAAAATACTTCAGGGATTAATAATAATCTTTTTTTATAATTAATTATAATTTTAACGCGTCAAAATAAATATATGATTTTAATATCATTTAAATATAAAAATCATATTTTGTATTACAAATCAAAAAACCCTGAACTAAAATATAAGTTCAGGGTACAAATCAATTTAAATAACACGAATTAAAACCTAACAATTATTAGATTAAATAAGTACTTTCTTCTTTCATCCAGACTTTACTGTCGGCTTCGGAGTTTAACCGAATCTGCTATTTCTAGCTCGCGGGCTTTACCGCCGGTAGGGAATTTCACCCTGCCCTGAAGATTAATATTAAATTTATATTTTCATATTATCACACTTTTTTAATTATGTAAAGGTCACCATGTGATTTTTTTCATATTTTACAATAATATATTAATTTGATTTTTGAATTTTAAAGTTTACATTCATTTCCTTTATCCAATTAATAGCCTCTTTAGAATCATTCCAAGCTTCTAAGCTATACTTCATATAATGCATAGCTTCTGCATCACTACCAAATCTAGATATTCTCGGTAATACTTTAGGGATTTTCTTTTGTTTTAATATATAAGGTATTACGTATGAATTTTTCTTATAAGCTTTTCTTATAGCATCATCTGCTTCTTTTGTTTTTCCCATTTTATAAAGCGCTAAAGCTTTATTGTATGATACTGCTGCTAAATAGTCATTATCATATTTCTCAAATAACTTTTCTGCCTCATCATATCTTTTTTCAATTAACAGCCAACTAGATAATATTCCTCTTACCATCAAGTTATCTTTTTCATTAAACTTTAATATTTCAAACGCATTATCTATAGCTTCATTTTTTTCTCCCATTTTCCATAATTGAATAGCTAAAGTATACTTAGCACCAAAAAATGGTTGTGCTTCTTTCTTATTAAAACATTCTTTAGATACAGTTGCTAAATCATCTATACCTAATATATACTTCCCTGAATCAACCGCTTTAAGTAACAACTCTTTCTTATCATTGTTACTTAAACTTAAATCCTTAGATAAAATTATATATGCATCTGAACAGTATTCGCAAACACTTAAAGCCTCTTTTGCAAGTTTTACTTTCTTATTAAAGTTTTTTTCAGCCCAAGCTTTTCTCATTACTTTTTGAGCTAATATAAATTCTTCAGTAACTCTAATATTTTCTTCTGAAACCTTCTTCTCATCTGCTTCTATGGCTACTTCTTCTTTAGCATTTAAATTATCATTTTTATCCTCAGACTTTACTAGCCATCTTTCATCATCTTTTGTTATATTTAATAAGTTTCTTACTTCTTTTGATTTCATAGAGCCCGTACTATTACTTACTCCAAATTCTTTATATAAATCAAGAGCTTTAATATATGGCTCCTCTTTAACATCAAATAAATTATTCACTGTTCCAATTGCATGAACAACTCCTGCTGCCCATGAAGAGCTTTTTCCCTTTTTTAATGAATCTTCATGATTCATTCCTAAATCATGTAACGCTTTTATACAAATCTTTTCATATTGTTCATTAAGATATTGATTTGAAAAGACTCTTATCTTTTCAAAAATTTCTTCGTATTTTTCAACTATTGAGTTAGGTAAATTTTGCATTATTTTTATAACTCCTTTTTTTAAATCTCTCATAAGGATTCATTATTAACTAATATAATTAAAATATCTTATAATTAAAATATTGTTCTCTATTTTTTGATACCTTTATATTATATATTTTAATTGTATTATCAGCAAGTACTATACGTAATACAACCACTTAATTATATCATATAATATAAAAAATATTTTTTAATACTTTTTAGCAATATCTATAAACTTTTTTTCATATATATCTGTAAATGTATTTTTTATAAATTAAATACTAGTTTTTACTTAGGTGGTGATATATTGTTATCAATAGATTTATACTATTTTTTTAAGATCTTATCTACGCCATATGATAAATTTAATTTACTTTCAAAAGAAAAATATAATATAAGTGATAATATTTTTGAAGACTTATACTTAAAAAAATGCTTTAATTCTTTATGGCAAAAAAAACTAAATCAACAAATAAATAATTTAAAACATAAATATAAATTTAACATAATTGAAAAAAATCATACCTTACTTAAAATAAAATTCAATTACCTACAATCATTTACTTTAATCAATTCTCCTAAAGGGATAATATCATATTCATTAGATGAGTATATACTTATCTTAAATAAAATCAATCACAAACTAAAAATAATATTTTTAGTCAATAAAGAAGAAGATCCTCAATTGTATGAAGATATACTAAAAAAAGACCTGCTCCAAATGACTAACATTATTGATTCTAATAAATTAGGTATCTGGAGTTCTAAAATAAAAGTTTTAGAACGTCTATATAAAAAATATCTAGAAAATACTAATTGTTACAGAACACCTTATACTTTTGATAGAAGTTTTTCTTATGACCCATTAAAAGCTTGTGAATATGCAGAAGAATTTGCGTTGATTCCTAATAAGGATTATACCTCCTTTGATGGTGTAGGGGGAGATTGTACTAATTTTATTTCCCAATCACTTCATTTTGGTGGACTAAAAACTTCTAATTCATGGAATCCTTATAGTAATGCTTGGGTTAGAGTTGAAGAATTATATTCATACATTATAAAAAACAAACTTGGATTTGAAGTTAATAAAAATTCACCATTTAAAAAGGGTACTATAGTACAATTTTATACGCCTAAAATAGGACGTTTCTTCCATTCTGGTTTAATAACTCACATTCTACCAGATGGAGATTATTTATATTGCTGTCATAGTTATAATAAATTAAACTATCCTTTAAGTCTAACCTACCCCATAATGTATCCTAAAATAAGAGCGATTGAGATATATTAAAATCTTTTCTTAAATTTTATACTGTATTTAAATATAAATTAATATATTTAAGTTAGCAATTATAAGATTTTGTTTTTCAAAAAAATAGGATATCTTAGAATGATTAAAACTAAGATATCCTATATATTTAAATTATTTAAACAGTTATTTCACTTTTAATTTTTAAAGATTTTTCATTACTCTCTATAATAGGGTTTACATATTCATCAATAAATTCTACTACTTGACTTGGTGCTCTACCAACAAATTTTTTAGCATCTATTATTGATAATATTTCTTCTTTAGTAAGTCCAAATGAATTATCACTTATTATTCTTTCTATTAAATCATTATCTAATCCCTCGCCTTTAACTCTTTGAGCAGCTGCCATTGAATGAACTCTTATTTTTTCATGTAATTCTTGTCTGTCTTGCCCTCTTTTTACTGCTTCCATCATTATGTTTTCAGTAGCCATAAATGGCAATTCACTAGCTACATGTGATGCTATAACTTTATCATATACCACCATATTTTCAGCTATGTTCATATAAAGATTTAATACTCCATCTAAAGCTAAGAATCCTTCTGCAACTGATAATCTCTTATTAGCTGAATCATCTAATGTTCTTTCAAACCATTGAGTTCCTGCTGTTATTGCTGGATTTAAAGCATCTACTATTACATATCTAGCTAATGCGCTAATTCTTTCACTTCTCATAGGATTTCTCTTATAAGCCATTGCTGATGATCCTATTTGATTTTTTTCAAAAGGTTCTTCCATCTCTTTCATGCTTTGAAGTAATCTTAAATCATTACTAAATTTATAAGCACTTTGAGCAATTTCTGATAATGTATTTAAAACTATTGAATCAAGCTTTCTTGGATAAGTTTGACCTGTAACTCCAAAACTCTTATCAAATCCCATTTTTTCTGCTATCATTTTATCTAATTTTTTAACTTTTTCTTCATCACCATCAAATAATTCCATAAAACTAGCTTGAGTTCCTGTTGTTCCTTTTACGCCCCTTAATTTTAAACTATGTATTACAAAATCAATATTTTCAATATCCATAACTAAATCTTGCATCCATAAAGTCGCTCTTTTTCCTACTGTAGTTAATTGAGCTGGTTGATAATGTGTAAATCCTAATGTAGGTAAATCTTTATATTGAATAGCAAAATTCTTTAAATGATTTAACACTGTTACAATCTTATCCTTTATTAATAAAAGCGCATCTCTCATTATTATTACATCTGTATTATCGCCTACGTAACAAGAAGTAGCTCCAAGATGGATTATCCCCTTAGCAGTTGGACATTGTAACCCGTATGCGTACACGTGACTCATTACGTCATGTCTTACTTCTTTTTCTTTTTTTATAGCTTCTTCATAATTTATATTATAAATATTTGATCTTAATTCATTTATTTGTTCCTCTGTTATATTTAAACCTAACTCTCTTTCACCTTCAGCAAGAGCTACCCATAATTTTCTCCAAGTTGTAAATTTCATATCATCTGAAAAAATAAAACTCATTTCTTTAGATGCATATCTTGAATTTAATGGTGTGCTATATAAATTTCTCATACAAAAACCTCCACACGAATATATTATATTTTTTTTATTTCAATATTCGTATTATAACATATTTTTTATATTTTGATAGTATTTTTATTTAAAAATTTAGTTAGTGTTATTATTTTTTATCTTCAATCATATATATAAACATAATGTATATTAAGTTAGGAGTGAATAAAATGTATAAATTAAATATATTTGATAAAATCTCTTTTATTTTAGTTATTCTAGGTGCATTTAATTGGGGATTAATAGGTTTACTAAATATTAATTTAGTAACTATATTGTCTTTTGGAATACCTATAATTCAAAGAATCATATATATAATAATATTTTTATCATCATTGAATTTGCTTTCATTATTATTTAAATGTGATAGCAATTTAAGTAAAAAAGTCAATTAAAATAGTTAATATTATATTTTTCCAATAAATAAATAATATTATTCTTATATTTACTTATAAAAAAATTCCATATTACTTTTATAAATTTACACATAACAAAAGAGATGTCACCTAAATCTACATACGTTTTAGGGACATCTCTTTTTTAATAAATATTAATCGTCTAAAGATTGAACTAAACTAACTAATTCTTCAACTGCTAGTGCTTCATCATCTCCAGATGCTGAAATTTTTATTGCAGCATCTTTAGTTACAGCTAAAGATAAAACTCCTATTAAGCTCTTAACGTTTGCTTTCTTACCATTGTATTCTATACTAACGTCTGACTTAAATCCTGAAGCCTTCTTAACTAATAATGTTGCTGGTCTAGCATGAAGACCTGATGAACTTTTTACTATAACTTCTTTTGATACCATTATATCCACCTCTTTACAAAAAATTAATTAATAAATATAGCATCCAACCATTTTAGTATATACTGTTTTATGAGTAATTTCAACTTAAAAATAATTAAGATGCATATTACTAAATGCTTTTTATCTTATCTAGGTTGTACTATAAGTTTTATCGCTGTTCTTTCTTCTCCATCTATTTGTATATCAGTAAAAGCCGGTACACAAATAATATCCTTTCCACTTGGTGCCACAAAACCTCTAGCTATTGCTATAGCTTTAACTGCTTGATTTATTGCTCCAGCTCCTACTGCTTGTATTTCTGCTATGTTCTTTTCTTTTATTATTGCTGCTAATGCGCCAGCTACAGAATTAGGATTTGATTTAGTTGATACCTTTAATACTTCCATTTTTATTATTCCTCCTAGAATCATTATACAAAATCGTTTACATTAATATATATTCTATATAAACTATGAAATTCCCTTTATTTATTATAATATTTTATAAATAAATAAAATCTCAAAAACGATTTTGTATTCATTTATTTTTTATCCATGCATACTATTCAAATGCAACATAATAACAATAATAATGCGATATATAATTATTTTTTATTCTTTAGATGTACCCTCGTATTACTGTAAAATACAATATTCTATAAGTTATTCTTAGATTTTGAAACCATCTATGTTCTAAAAGTCATTACCACCCGCTTAGCATGTGGTTTTCTCAACGCTAAAGCATAAAATAAAAAAAGATAAAATGTATAATTCTTATACATTTTATCTTTTAATTTTATTTAGCAAAATCTATTGTTCTAGTTTCTCTTATTACATTAATCTTAATTTGTCCTGGATATTCAAGTTGTTCTTCTACGCTTTTCACTAAATTTCTAGCTAATTCAGCAGTACCAGCATCGTCAACTTTATCTGGTTTAACAATAATTCTTATTTCTCTTCCAGCTTGAATGGCATATGACTTTTCTACACCCTCATAAGAATTTGCGATTTCTTCTAGTTTTTCCAATCTCTTAATATATGCTTCTAATGTTTCTCTTCTTGCTCCAGGTCTAGCTGCTGATATAGCATCTGCCGCTTGAACCAATACCGCTTCTAAAGATTGCATTTCCACATCTCCATGATGGGCTGCTATAGCATTTATCACTAATGGTTGCTCATGATATTTCTTAGCAAGATCTCCTCCAATTAGTGCATGAGGACCTTCTTGCTCCTGATCTACAGCTTTACCAATATCATGTAGTAATCCTGCTCTTTTAGCTAGAGTAACATCTAAACCTAATTCTGAAGCCATTAAACCAGCTAAATATGAAACTTCTATGGAATGTTTTAATACATTTTGACCATAACTAGTTCTATACTTCAATCTGCCAAGTAGTCTTATAAGTTCTGGATGTAATCCATTTATGCCAGTTTCTAGGGTCGCTTGTTCCCCTTCTTCTTTTATATCATTCTCTACATCTTTAACTGCTCTTTCGACCATCTCTTCGATTCTTGCTGGATGTATTCTACCATCCACAATCAACTTTTCAAGTGCTATTCTTGCAACTTCTCTTCTTATTGGATCAAAGCTTGAAAGAATAACTGCTTCCGGAGTATCATCTATTATTAAATCTACTCCTGTTAATGTTTCTAGAGTTCTAATGTTTCTTCCTTCTCTACCTATTATTCTACCCTTCATTTCATCATTTGGTAGCGCAACAACATGCACAGTAGTTTCAGACACATGATCTGCAGCACATCTTTGAATAGCAGTAGTTATTATTTCTCTTGATCTTTTATCTGCTTCTTCTTTTGCTTTGCTTTCGATATCTTTTATCATCAATGCAGCATCATGTGAAATTTCTCTTTTAATTTCATCTAAAAGAATTTTACGAGCTTCGTCACTAGAAAGAGATGAAATTCTTTCCAATTCTTCTCTTCTTTGAGTGTATATTTCTTTTACATTGGCTTCTACTTGATCTATATCAAGCATTCTTTGATTAATTTTTTCTTCTCTTCTCTCTAGCGCATCACTCTTTTTATCAAGTGATTCTTCCTTTTGAATAACTCTTCTTTCAAGTCGTTGAATCTCATTTCTTCTTTCACGAGATTCTTTTTCAAAATCATTTCTTAACTTATGAACCTCTTCCTTAGCTTCAAGTATTGTTTCCTTTTGAAGAGCTTCTGCTTCTCTTTTAGCTCTTTCCAAAACATCTTGTGCTTCCTTTTCAAGAGATTCAATCTTGTCCTTTGATACTTTTTGTATCATTTTATAAAGTAGTATTCCTAATACTAATAATATAATTAAATTTACTATTATTATTAAAATCCAAAATTTCATATCAACACCTCCTAGCTTGTTAAGCTATCTATTTTTGTAAACAAGAAATCATAGTAGGTGTCATATTATTCTCACTGTATTGGGAATATGATAAACCAGTATTCCTTTTTATTCTATATTAAAAATAAAATTATGTCAAGCTTGCTATGATATTGTTATCATGCTCTTCTTTACTGTGTTATAGGAGATTTTTTTATTTGTATTTACTATAAAATTTTAGTAATTATAATATATATTATAATATTGTCATATATCCGCCTTTTTATAATAAAAAAAGCAAAAGAAATCTTTCTTTTGCTTTTCATAATTACTATTTATTTATCTGATTGTTCCTTATTTTCTTTTCCCTTAACTTCTTGCGATGTTTCCTTTATTACTGCATCCATTAAAGGAAGATTATGTTTTTCTCTTATTTGATTTTCTATATCTAATGCAACTTCTGGATTTTCTTTTAAGTATTGTTTAGCATTTTCTCTACCTTGACCTAACCTTATGTCTCCATATGAGAACCATGCTCCACTCTTTTGTACTATTTCTTCTTTAACCCCAACATCTACTATATTACCCTCTCTTGAAATACCTTCGTTATACATTATATCAAATTCTGCTTGTTTAAAAGGCGGTGCTACTTTGTTCTTTGTTACTTTTATTCTTGTTCTATTACCGACGATACCATCACCTTGTTTTATAGAATCTATTCTTCTCACATCAAGTCTTACTGAAGCATAGAATTTCAATGCTCTTCCTCCTGTTGTTGTTTCAGGTGAACCAAACATTACTCCAACTTTTTCTCTTAATTGATTAATAAAAATTGCTATACAATTTGTTTTGCTAATTGTACCTGCTAATTTTCTTAAAGCTTGTGACATTAATCTTGCTTGAAGTCCTATATGAGAATCTCCCATCTCCCCTTCAATTTCGGCCTTAGGAACTAATGCTGCAACTGAGTCAACTATAATTACATCAATTGCTCCTGAACGAACTAATGCCTCTGCTATTTCAAGACCTTGTTCTCCTGTATCAGGTTGAGAAACTATAAGATTTTCTGTATCTACACCTAAGTTTCTTGCATAAGATGGATCTAATGCATGCTCTGCATCTATAAATCCTACTGCCCCACCTTTTTTTTGTGCTTCTGCTGCTATGTGAAGAGCTATTGTTGTTTTACCTGAACTTTCTGGTCCATAAATTTCAACAATTCTACCCTTTGGAACTCCACCAATTCCAAGTGCTATATCTAAATCTAAACATCCTGTTGAAATTGCATCAATATTTAATACACTATCTTCGCCTAATTTCATAACTGAACCTTTACCAAATTGCTTTTCTATTTGTCCCATCGCATTTTCAATTGCTTTTAATTTATTTATATCTATATTAGCCATAATATGTTACCTTCCTCTCATCGAACTTATGTTCTATATATAATTATAATTTAACAATTATTATTAGTCAACAGTATTGATAAAAATTCCCCCTTTAAAATACATCTTAAAGAAGGAATTTATTATAATTATATCCATATTATATAATTTTAAACCTATCTATTTGTTAGTAGATATTGAGTCTTTGTTTTTCTTAAAATATTCATATCCTGAAATTATAGTTATTATAACAGCTGCTATTAGCATTATATTTGGCACTGTACTAAAGAACCACTTCCAAAATCCACTATTAACAACTAAATTAGTTAAATATCTTGAATCACCTATACTAATTTGTAATAGTAGTAATACTATTGCTATTATTTGTATTACAGTTTTTATCTTTCCCCACCAACTTGCTGCTATAACTCTTCCCTCAGAAGCAGCTAATGTTCTTAAGCCTGATACTGCAAATTCACGCGCTATTATTATAACCGCAGCCCAACTTGGAACAATTTGCATTTCAACTAATGTAATTAGTGCAGTTGTCACTAATAATTTATCAGCCAAAGGATCCATAAATTTTCCAAAATTAGTGACTTGATTTCTACTTCTTGCAATATATCCATCAAGCTTATCTGTCAAAGCAGCTAAGATAAATATTATCGTCGCTATAAAGCTACCATAAGGTATTCCTTTAACAACTATAAATATAAGAAAAATAGGTACCAAAAATATTCTAATTAAAGTCAACTTATTTGCAAGATTCATCTTCAACAACTCCTATTAAATCGTAATCCATATTTTTGATTATTTTTACTTTAACAAATTCGCCTATCTCCAATTTCTTAGGAGATTCCAAAAATACATTTCCATCTATGTCGGGTGCCATCTCAAAATTTCTACCTTTGTAGAATTCACCATCATATTCTTCAATTAGAATATCATATTTTTTGTCAACTTTCAATTTATTTATATTATTAGAAATTTTTTCTTGAGATAACATCAACTTTTCTTCTCTTTCTTCCTTTATGGACTCATCAATTTGACCATCCATTTTAGAAGCTGGTGTATCTTCTTCTCTTGAATATTTAAAAACTCCTACTTTGTCTAACTTATATTCTTGTAAAAATTCTAAAATTTCTTCAAAATCTTCTTGTGTTTCTTGTGGAAATCCTACTATGAAAGTTGTTCTAATTACAATATTCGGTATCTTATTTCTAAGTTTTTCTATTTTATCAGTTATATCTTTCTTACTTGTTTTTCTTCCCATAAGTTTTAACACATGATCACTTATGTGTTGTATAGGTATATCTAAATACTTTACCACTTTATCATTCGCTGCAATTTCTTCTATTAATTCGTCATATATCGCTTCCGGATAACAATATAAAACTCTAATCCATTTTATTCCTTCTATATTAGATAATTCTTTTAATAATATGTGTAAATTCTTTTTGCCATAAATATCACTACCATATTGTGTTGTATCTTGAGCTATTAATATTAATTCCTTAACACCTTTGCTTGCTAAATCTGTAGCTTCACTTATTATATTTTCCATTCTTCTACTTCTAAATTTTCCCCTTATTTTAGGAATTATACAATATGTGCAAAAATTATTACATCCCTCTGCAATTCTTATATATGCACTTTCCTTTTGTGTCGTAAGAATTCTAATTCCTTCATTTATGTTTTCATCAGAATAATTTAGTAATTTAGACGCCTCTTTATTTCCTTCAATAAATTCTGTGATAACTCTATCTATTTTATTATAATCATTAACCCCTAACATTATGTCTATTTCTGGTATAAGATTTTTTAATTCATCACCATATCTTTGTATTAAACATCCTGTTGCTATAAGAAGCTTGCAATTGTAATTATTTTTATATTCAGCCATTTCTAAAATAGTATCTATTGATTCCTGTTTCGCTGATTCTATAAACCCACATGTATTTACAATTATAACATCTGCCTCTTTGGCATTATTAGTTATTTCATATTCACTACTCATTTTTCCAAGGATGATTTCAGAATCCACTCTATTTTTATCGCATCCTAAACTCACCATTCCAACTTTGTACTTAGTCAAGTTTTTGTCCTCCTGTATTTTAATGTTTTTAATTATACCAAATTAATTATAATATTTATAGCTATATTATCAACTATAATTAATTATTTAACATTTCTTTTTTAATTCTCATCTTTATCATCATATAATTCGCCTTTAGTAATCAATATCTTTCTCGGTCTACTTCCATCTTTTTCAGATATTATACCTCTTTCCTCTAACTGATCCATTATTCTAGACGCTCTATTAAACCCTATTCTAAGTTTCCTTTGAAGAAAAGAAGTTGATGCTTGCTCATATTCAATTACCGCATTTATGGCATCATTAAGTAATTCATCAACATCATCACCATTTTCTGCTATTGATGATTGTGCTTCATTATTTATATGCTCTATTATTTCTTCTTCATAATTACTAGTACCTTGGCTTGTTTTTATAAAAGATATAACTTGCTCTACCTCTTCTTCTGATATGAAACATCCTTGCACTCTAAGTGGTTTACTTTCACCAACTGGATAATATAACATATCTCCTTTACCAAGAAGTTTTTCTGCACCAGAGCTATCAAGTATTGTTCTAGAATCTATTTGAGATGAAACTGAAAATGATATTCTGGATGGTATATTAGCTTTAATTACACCTGTTATTACATCTACTGACGGTCTTTGAGTTGCTATTACTAAATGCATACCTGCTGCTCTAGCCATTTGTGCTAGCCTGCCTATATAATCTTCTACATCATTTGGACAAACCATCATTAAATCTGCTAATTCATCTACTATAATAACTATATAAGGAAGTTTTTCTTCTATTACTCCTTTATTAAATAATTCATTATATGACTCCATATTTCTTACACCCATCTCAGCAAAAAGTTTATATCTTTTTGTCATTTCATTTACTGCCCAGTTAAGTGCCGCTGCTGCTTTTTTAGGATCAGTAACTACCGGAATTAAAAGATGAGGTATTCCATTATAAACATTAAGTTCAACAACCTTTGGATCAACCATTAGTAGTTTAACTTCATTTGGGCTATATTTATATAATAGACTTATTATAAGTGAATTTATACATACACTTTTTCCAGAACCTGTGGCCCCTGCAATTAATGTATGTGGCATTTTACTTAAATCTCCAACAACACATTTACCTGAAATATCTTTTCCAAGAGCAAAAGCTAACTTTTTACTTGAATTAATAAATTCTTTTGATTCCAAAACTTCTCTTAAAAATACTGCTACTTGATGTGAATTAGGAACTTCTATTCCTATAGCTGCCTTTCCTGGAATAGGTGCTTCTATTCTAATTCCTGATGCTGCTAATCCAAGCGCTATATCATCTGACAAATTAACTATTTTACTAACTTTAACCCCAGGACTTGGTTGTAATTCAAATCTTGTAACGGATGGTCCCTTTGTTACCTGAGTAACTTTTGCATCTACTCCAAAATTCGATAATATCTCTTCAAGTTTACTAGCGTTTTCTATTAGTTCTTTTTTATCAGACCCCTTAAGTTTTTTATTAATCTTTAAAAGTTCTATACCAGGATAAGAATAAGGCCTCTCTTCTTTTTCTTCTTTATAGAGATTTTCTTCTATTTCACTGTTCATATATTGTTTATCTTCACTATTTAATTTTATTTTTTTATTAGTAACCTTTTTCTCTTCCGTAGCATTTTCAGCAATTTGACTTTCTATATCAGAAGAGAATTCACATTCTATATCATCTTTAATATTATCATTTTTCATAAAATCTAAAATCTTTATTTTTTTATCTACAGTTGATAAAAATGTTTCTTTTTCTTTACTAACTATTGGAGATTCTTCATCTTTTTCAATTACATTTACAAATGTATTATCTAAAACTTTAACCTCTTTTTTAGGTTTAGATTTTACATTTCTCTCACTTTTAATTTTTTTCCCTTTATCTTTAGCTACAATCACTAAATCATATAAATTGATATCAAATATTAATATGAGTGAAATAGCTGATAAAGTAAAAAATAATATATAAGTCCCTATTGCCCCTATAAATTTGTATAAAGGATAACATATAAAATAAGCTATTAATCCACCATGTAAACTTCCCTTATTATCAATAATAAATCTAATGTTATCTCCAAAACTATTTGTACTATCCATCATTTGAATATTTATAATTGCGCAAGTTAATATTAATATTAATATTAACATTAATATTCCTAAAAATTTTTTCCCAAACTTTACATTACCTCTAGTTTTGATATATTGAAAACCAAAATATATTAGATATATAGGTATTGCATAAGAGCCTATACCTATTAATAAATAAGAAAAATTTTGTGCTAAAGAGGATAGTAACCCTGCTAAAGAAGTGTATATAGCTATGGCAAGTATTACTCCTATTGCCATATATATTATTCCTAATATATCATTATTTATATTGCTTTCTTTTTTAGTTTTTTTAGTACTTCTTTTCGTCCCACTTCTGCTCACATTTAATCACCTCATTGTTAATTATTTCTACATAGATAAAACTTCTCCTTTAATAAGATACCACTAAAAATAAAAAACAGCTATAGATTTTTTCTATAGCTGTTTAAATAATTCATTATTATTCAGTTAATTCCTTCAATTTTGCTAATGCTTCTTTTATTCCTCCAACTTCGTCTATAAGTCCACACTCAACTGCTTGCTTACCAATAAGTATTGTTCCCACATCATTTAACAACTCATTTGTTTGTAGCATGAATTTTTCCAATTCTTCTTCTTTGATATGTGATGTTCTTGTAATAAATTCATTTATTCTTTCTTGCATCTTTTTAAAATATTCAAAAGTCTGTGCTACTCCTATTATAAACCCATTCATTCTAACTGGATGGACTATCATTGTTGCTGATGGAGTAATGAATGAATAATCTGAAGCTGTTGCAAGAGGTACTCCTATAGAATGACCGCCACCTGTTACTATTGATACAGTTGGCTTAGACATACTTCTTATCATTTCCGCAATGGCAAGACCAGCCTCTACATCCCCACCAACAGTGTTTAAGACAATTAAAACACCTTTAACATTATCATTTTGTTCTAAATCTATTAGCTGAGGTATAATATGTTCATACCTTGTAGCTTTAGTTTGAGGTGGTAGCACCATATGCCCTTCTATTTGCCCTATTATAGATAAAACTTGTATACTTTTATTTGGTGTCACAGGAGCTGTATTTCCAAACTCCTTTATAGATTCCATTTTATTTTCTGCTTCACTGTTATGACTTTTTTCATTATTATTTTCACCATTAAATATATTGTTCATAAAAACATTCCTCCCATACAATTATTTTGTACGGAAGGAATGATTATATACCTACTTATTTTTTTCTATGATAAATTAAAAGTTTTATGAAGTACATTTATAGCTTTTTTTGTGTTATCTGAGTGTATTAAACACCAAATTGTCATATTGGAATCAGCTGTTTGTAAAACTTCTACATTAGCTGTAATTAAAGATTTAATTATTTTAGCCATAACTCCTGGTCTTCCATTCATTCTAGACCCTATAACTGCTATAGTACTACATTCTTCTATCAAATGGTATTTTAAATTAAAATTAATCAATATATTTTCTACAATTTCTTTAACTTTCGAATTTATTGTAAATACTTGTCTATCAGGAAATATATTTATTAAATCTAAACTTATTTTGTTAGCTGCTAACAAATCCAATACATCTTGATATTTTATATTATCCTCATTTTCAGAAAGTTTAATTAAAACTTGAATTCTATCTTTTTGATGTGTTATTCCTGTTATAATTCTCTCGTTTTCTTTATCCCCAAAATTATTTATTAATGTCCCCTTACAATTGCTCATAGTATTTTTAATAACTAGCGGAATATTAGCTTTCATTGCCAATTCTATTGCTCTTGGATGAATAACACTAGCACCTTGATCAGCCAATTGAAAAACTTCATTATAGCTTATTACATCTATTAGACTAGCATCCTCTACAAGTCTCGGATCAGCAGTCATAATACCATCTACATCAGTATAAATCTCTATACTTTCTGCTTGAAGAGCAACTCCAAGTATAGATGCCGTTGTATCACTTCCCCCTCTTCCTAGAGTTGTAAAGTATCCATCTTCACATATTCCTTGAAATCCTGTAACTACCGGCACCCTTCCTTGGGATATTAGATTTAATATCCTTTTAGAATCTGTATCTATACATTTAGCATCTGTAAAATTGTTATTAGTTATAATTCCAGCTTGCCCACCTGTTAATGGAATTGCATCTATTCCTGCAGAATACAAATCATTACTCATTACAACTGAACTAATAAACTCGCCACAGCACATAAGTAAATCTTGAGCTAGTTTATTTGATACTTTAAAGTCCTCATTTACTAAAGATAATAATGTATCAGTTGCATATGGTTCTCCTTTTCTTCCCATTGCAGAAACAACTACAACTGGATTATATCCATCTTTTTTTGCTTGTTTTACTTTTTCAATTACTCTTTGCCTTTTTTCAGGTGTTGAAACCGAAGTTCCCCCAAATTTTTGAACAACTATCTTCACGTGCTTAATTATTTATCAAAATATTTAAATATAAATCTTTATACTTAATTTACTTCAATAAATATCCTCCCTTCATGATTACAAATATTACATCCTTAATAATATAATATTTGAATACCATTTTAAAGTTTAACTTTTTTTACTATTTCATCATCTGCATCAAGTATTATAGTTTTAGAGCCTATTTTTTTCACACATTCCCAAGGAATCTCTAAAAACTCCTTACTGCCAAACATGCTGAATTTACTAGTACTTGTGTTAATAATTAAAAATTTAAAGTTCCCATCATCATCTATTATTAAATCATTATTCACCAAATAATCATATTTTTCACCATCATTAATATTTATTAACTCATATTTTTCTATATCACTTAAGTATTTTACATTATTTAAGTCTCCCATAATATATATATCCTCCTTGTTTACTCATAACATAATATGATTAAAGAAGTATATTTATTACAAAATAAATTTATATGTTAACTTTATTTCTATCTAATGAATTATTATATGCTTTAGTATCTGCCAATATTATTTTGCTTAATTCATCGTGATTTACTTCTTGACCTACATAGCCAGCATTTAATATTCCTGGTTTAAAACACTCATCTAAAACACTTTGTATATCATTTTTATTTATAGCATCTATCTTTCTTATGACATCTTCTTCTGTAAATACCTGATTAGTAAAAAGGTAACTTTTTGCATTTGCAAACATCCTTGAACTTGTGCTTTCTAGTCCTAAAATATAAGTAGCTTTTATTTTTTCTTTACTAATTTCTAATTGATTCTTTGTTATTCCCGTTTTTGAGAATTCTATTACTTCATTATTTATAACTTCAAGTGCTTTATTTGCATAATTTTTACTAAGACCTGTATATATATTTATAGTTCCTACTCCTTGAAACGGTTGCAAATAAGAACAAACTGTATAGCACAAACCTAATTCTTCTCTTACTTTCTGGAAAAGTATAGAAGAAGCTCCACCACCCAAAACATTGTTTAAAAGCACTAATGGATAGCTGTTTTTGTCTCTGTAAGCCAACCCCTTTAATCCTAAAGAAATATGTAGTTGCTCTATTTCTTTATTTACATAGCCTGACTCACAATATATTGTTGGCTTATTATATTCAGGTATGTATTTTTTTTGGCTTTTCCAACTACCAAAACAATTTTCTATCATTTTTTTTAATTCTTTTTCATCAAATTTTCCACAAACTGATATTACTGAATTATACGGAGTATACTTTTCTGATATAAAATTTAAAATCTTTTCTCTAGTAAAAGATTTTATTTTAGGTATAGTTCCAAGTATAGGATATGATAATGAATTTTCTTTAAAAGTAACTTTTGAATGTTCATCATCTAATACGTCTTCTGGCGAATCCTGACTCATATTGATTTCTTCTATTACTACGCCTTTTTCTTTTTCTATTTCTTCTTCATCAAAATTCGAGTTTAATATCATATCTGAAAGTACATCTAAGCTTAAATCTAAATGAGTATTTAACGCTTTTATATAATAACAGGTTGCTTCTTTACTCGTAAATGCATTTATTTGCCCACCTACATTTTCAATTTCTTCTACTATTTGTTTTGCACTTCTTTTTTTAGTTCCTTTAAAAAACATATGTTCAATAAAATGAGATATTCCATTTACTTCTTCTACCTCATTTCTAGAACCATTTTGTATCATTATTCCAACACTTACTGAATTTAATGCATCTATTTTTTCCGTTATAACTCTAAGTCCATTATCTAAAGTATAGGTATTATACATAATTATTGCTCTCCTTCCATCTATGAATTGCTTAAAATCACGTAGTTATAAAAATATTTTTCCCATAATAAATTTTAATATGAAATTTTTTAATTTATATTTTTTCTTATTATATTTATATACTAACAATTACAATTCATGCTTTATGTTAAGGGGAATTCTTAAATGATTATAATAAAAAAATCGCCAAAGCGATTTTATATTCATTACTATATATATTTATATAAAAAAATATTAAAAAATTTAATAAAAGAACAAAAAGGCAATTTAATTGCCCTTTATTTTTCTTCTTTGTTTTCTTTATTTTCTTGATCTAAAAGAACATCTTTTCTTGAAAGATTTATTCTGCCTTGTGAGTCAATTTCAGTAACTTTAACTAAAATTTCATCTCCTACAGAAACAACATCTTCTACTTTATTTACTCTTTCTTTATCTAATTTAGATATATGAACTAATCCTTCTTTATTTGGAAGAATTTCAACAAATGCTCCAAATGTAGTTATTTTAGTTACTTTACCTAAATAAATTTCTCCCGCTTTAACATCTTTAGTTAATCCTTCGATTATCTTTATTGCTTCTTTTACGCCTTCATGATCACTTGAACTTACAAATACAGATCCATCTTCTTTTATATCAATCTTAACACCTGTATCTTGGATTATTTTATTAATCACTTTACCACCTGCACCTATTACAGATCTTATTTTATCTGGATCTATTTGAATTGTTTCAGTCTTTGGTGCATATAAAGAAACGTCTTCTCTTGGTGATGATATACATTCATTAATTTTTTCTAGTATAGTCATTCTAGCTTTTCTTGCATCACGAATTGCATTTTCTACTACATTAAAACTAAATCCTTTAAGCTTTGTATCAACTTGAATTGATGTAATTCCTTCAGTAGTACCAGCTACCTTAAAGTCCATATCACCAAAGAAATCTTCTATTCCTTGAATGTCAGTTAATACTTGTTCTTCTGATAAATCTTCTGAAGTAATTAATCCCATAGCAATACCTGCTGCTGGTCTTTTTAATGGAACCCCTGCATCTAATAATGCTAATGTTGAACCACAAACTGATGCTTGTGACGTAGATCCATTTGAACTTAATACTTCTGATACTAATCTAATTGTATAAGGGAATTCTTCTTCAGATGGGATTAACGGTTCAAGTGCTCTTTCTGCTAAAGCTCCATGACCTATTTCTCTTCTACCTGGTCCTCTTAAAGGTTTTACTTCTCCTACACTATATCCTGGGAAGTTATAGTGATGCATATATCTCTTTGATTGAGCCTCATCTATTCCATCTAAGATTTGTATATCTCCTACAGCACCTAATGTTGCTACTGTCATTACTTGAGTTAATCCTCTTGTAAATAATCCTGTTCCATGAGTTCTTGGAAGTAGTCCTACTTCACAACCTAAAGGTCTTACTTGATCAAAAGCTCTTCCATCAGGTCTTCTCTTGTCTTTTAATAACATATGTCTTACGACTTTCTTTTGCATGTTATAAAGTACTTCTTTAATATCTCCGAATTTATCTTCATATTTTTCGCCAAATTCTTCTTTAACTTTTTGATTAACAGCATCTATAGCTGCATTTCTTTCGTCTTTATCAGTTATATACATGGCTTCTTTTATCATATCTGAAGCAAATTCTTTTATATCTTTTTCTACTTCTTCATCAACAGTAAATAGTGTTGGTATATCTTTTTCCTTACCAAATTTCTTAACTGCTTCTTCTTGGAAATTGATTATATTTTGACATTCATCAAATCCAAATTTAATAGCAGCAATCATAATATCTTCAGGAATTTCATTTCCACCTGCTTCTATCATCATTACTCTTTCTTTAGTTGCACAAACTGTTAAATGAAGAGTACTTTCTTCACGTTCAGTTGCATTTGGGTTAACTATAAAATTATTGTCTATAAGTCCAACTTGAACTGCTGCAACTGGCATTGCAAAAGGTATACTTGATAAGCATAATGCCATTGATGCTGCATTAATAGCTAATATTTCTGGTAAATTATCCTTTTCTACAGAAACAACAGTACAAACTACTTGAACGTCATTTCTATATCCTTTTGGAAATAAAGGTCTTAGAGTTCTATCTACAGCTCTACCATTTAATATAGCTTTTTCTGATGGTCTTCCTTCTCTTTTTATAAAACCACCTGGTATTTTACCTACCGCATATAATCTTTCTTCATATTCAACACTTAGCGGGAAAAAATCAATTCCTACTCTTGGCTCACTTGATGCATTAACATTAGTTAAAATAACAGTATCTCCGTAGCTCATAAATGTAGCCGCATTTGATAGCATACCTATTTTTCCGAATTCAACTTTCATTTCTTTTCCAGCAATGTTAGTTGACAAAACGTTATTCATCTTTGAAACCCTCCTTTCAAACTCTCTTTATATTTTTATAATTTTTTTAAAATAATAGAGCGGAAGATCCGCTCTAAAAATTATCTTCTTAAACCTAATTGTTTTACTATTGTTCTGTATCTTTCGATATCTTGATCAGCTAAATAGTTTAGAAGACCTCTTCTATGTCCAACCATCATTAAAAGACCTCTTCTTGAATGATGATCTTTTTTGTGAACTTTTAAATGTCCTGTTAATGAGTTAATTCTTTCTGTTAATAAAGCGATTTGAACTTCTGGTGAACCAGTGTCTCCTTCACTTCTTCCATATTGTTTTATGATTTCTAATTTTCTTGCCTTATCCATAAGTGCACCTCCGTGTATTTTATCCCCTTATTTCCAAGTAAAAAGATGGCACCTTAAAACTTAGAAGTAGGTTCAATGTGTATTATATCAAAACTAATGATTATTGTAAATAAATATTATTTAACAACTATCGCTTCTTTCTCTGCAGATAATCTATTATTTTTAAGTTCATTTACTAAATCATCTACAGAATCAAATTTCTTTTGATCTCTAATTTTTTTTATAAAGTAAACTTCTATGGTATTTCCATAAATATCATTATCAAAATCTAAAATATTAGTTTCTAAAGTAATCTCTTTGCCATTAACCGTTGGATTATTTCCTATGTTAGTGATTCCTCTATATATTTTATTATTGACTCTAACATTAGTATAATATACACCTATTTTAGGTAAAATAGTGTCTTTATTATATTTCAAATTAGCTGTTGGAAATCCCATTATTCTTCCTATTTCACGACCATGTACAATTTCACCTTTTATAAAATAAGGTCTATTTAACATAATACTAGCTTCTGAAACATTACCCGCTTCTAATTCTCTTCTAATTCTAGTACTACTTATAACTTCATCTTTATATGTACATGAATCCATCACATGTAATTCATATCCATATTTTTTCTGAAGTTCTTTTAAAAGTTTAGTATCACCTAAATTTTTATATCCAAATTTATAATTAAAGCCTACTACGATACCTTTTATATTTAAATTAACACATAAAAATTTTATAAATTCTTTTGGTGTTATTTTCATAAATTCTTCATTAAAATTTGCAAAATATGCTATATCAATACCCTTATCTTCTAACATTTTTATCTTGTCATCATTTTCCATCAAAAGTTTAAGAGTATTATTTGGATTTATAAATTTTCTTGGATGATTTTTGAATGTAAAGACCATGCTTTTACCATTATTTTTTCTTGCTATTCTAATAACTTCATCTATTAATGATAAATGTCCTATATGTAATCCATCAAAACTTCCAAGAGCAACATAATTATCATAAGTTTGTACATCTTCAAAGTTGTTTTCTATAATAACCATTTTTATTACTCCCACTTTAAACTAATAACTTTTGTATCTTAAATCCTTCGTTATCTTTACTACCAAGTCCAATAAAAGTATTTTCTTTATCATATACTCTATACAAAATATCATTTTCTATAACTTCATCACTTAATCTTCTATCATATACCTTTACCCCATTTACTAATAATTTTGTAAATGAAGTGTTTACTATTAATTTAGGATAAGATGAAAGTGCATCTTCTATACTTATTATATAATCATTAATATTTTCTGGTGTTAAATCTTCAATATTAATACTATTCTCTTCTTTAAATACAGAAGTTTCTGTTCTTATTAAATTAACCATTGTTGCACCTACATTTAGCTTTTCGCCAATATCATAACACAAACTTCTTATATATGTACCTTTTGAACATGTAACTTTAAAAGACACATAAGGTAAATCATATTCAATTTCACAAATATCATAAATATTAATACGTCTGGCTTCTCTTTCAACTTCAATCCCTTGTCTTGCAAGTTGGTAAAGTCTTACTCCATTTTGTTTTAAAGCACAATACATTGGTGGAACTTGATCATATCCTCCTACAAAAGAAAGAATGGTTTCCTTTACATCATTTTCTTTTATGTGAGAGGCATCTCTTTCTTTTACAACTTCACCTTCTAAATCATAAGTTGTTGTATTTTTTCCAAGCAATAATTTTACCTTATACACTTTTCTGGAATTCATTATATAATCTATAATTTTAGTTGCTTTTCCTAAACAAACTGGTAAAACGCCTTCTGCTTCTGGATCAAGAGTTCCTGTATGTCCAACTTTCTTTTCTTTTGCTGTAAATTTTATTTTTCTAACTACATCAAAAGAAGACATTCCTTTATTCTTAAATACGTTTAGTACACCATTCATAGCTTCATCTCTTCTTTTATTATTTTTAGTAAATTATTTTTAGCTTCTTCTAAATTTACACCTTTTTGAAGAGCACCTGCTGCTTTAATGTGTCCACCACCGCCGTATACTTCTGCTACTTTTCTTACATCAACATTGTTCTTTGATCTTAAACTAGTTTTAATTCCTTTTTCTGATTCTTTTAATAATATAGCAACTTCTATGCCCTTTATTCCAAGACCAAAAGAAATTATATCTGACGTATCTGTTGTTAATAAATCAAATTTTTCTAGTATATGATACGGTATTTCCATTACTGCTACTTTATTATTTAATGCTAATTCTAAATTTGACAACACATAACCCATTAATTTTATCTTATTAAATTCCCTATTATCAAAAAGACTGCTGTGTACTTTACTATTGTCTAATCCTAACCCTATAAGTTCTGAAGCTATTGCATGTGTTCTCTTTGTAACATTAGAATGTCTAAAAGAACCCGTATCTGTAACTAAAGATGTATAAATTGATTTTGCCATCTCTAAATTATTCTCGTCTTTTTTACTAAGATCAATACCTAATTCTTTTATAAGTAAATATGATATTTCCGCTGTAGCTGCTGCTTTAGGATCTACATAATTTATATATCCATATTGCTCATTTGATAAATGATGATCAATATTTATAATTTTTCCATTATAATTATCTAAATTTGCAGAAATCCTCTCTACATTACCACAATCCATTACTATAACTAAGTCAGTATATTGGTCTGGTTCTAGTGTATTTCCATCAACTTCTTCAGATAAAGAAAGGAAAGAGAGGTTATCTTGGATAACATCTCTTGAAATAATATAAGCATCTTTTCCTATAGTTCTAAGTGCTTTAAGAAGTGATAAAGTACTTCCTATAGCATCTCCATCAGGAGATGTATGAAAAGATAATCCAATCTTTTTAGCTTTTAATATCTCTTCCTTTATACTTTGTAAAGACATTATTTATCTTTTACCTTTTGAATTAACTCATCAATATGCATAGCATAATTTATTGAGTCATCTAATTCAAATAATATTTCTGGGTTGTGTCTTACATTTATTCTTTGACCTAAAATTTTTCTTATAAACCCACTAGCACTCTTTAAAGCCGTAAAGTTATCTTTTTTTTCTTCCTCTTTTGTTGAGAATATACTTACATATACCTTAGCATATCTTAAGTCTTTAGTAACTTTAACGTCTGTAACAGAAATCATAGCAGTAAGTCTAGGGTCTTTAATTTCATTTTGAATAATGTTACTTATTTCTCTTTTAAACTCTTCGTTAATTCTGCCGCCTCTATAGTTTGGCATTTACATCACCTCTTTATAGCTCTTTTCTCTTGATTGCCTCCATCATAAAGCATTCAAGGATATCGCCTTCTTTAACATCATTGAATTTTTCTACTGTCAATCCACATTCATATCCAGTATTAACTTCTTTAACGTCATCTTTAAATCTCTTTAATGATGATAAGCTTGATTCAAAAATAACTATACCATCTCTTATAACTCTTGTTTCAGCATTTCTTTGAAGCTTACCATTCAATACGTAACAACCAGCAATTGTTCCAACATTTGAAATCTTATAAGTTTCTCTTACTTCTGCTGATCCTAAAATAACTTCTTTGTATTCTGGTTCAAGCATTCCTATCATGGCTGATTTAACATCTTCTATAGCATCATAAATTATTCTATAAGTTTTTATCTCTACATTTTCTTTATCAGCTTGTGCTACTGCATTATTATCAGGTCTTACATTAAATCCAATAACTATTGCATTTGAAGCAGTTGCTAAAGTTATGTCAGTTTCTGTTATTGCACCAACGCCACCATGAATTACTCTTACTTTAACATCATCTGTTGAAAGTTTTTCTAGTGATTGATTAATAGCTTGAACTGATCCTTGAACATCAGCCTTTACTATTATACCAAGTTCTTTAACTTTTCCTTCTTTAATTTGACTATATAAATCTTCTAAAGAAACCCTATTTCCACTCATTAATGAGTCAGATTTTTCTTTATCTTTTCTCTTATCTGCCATTATTCTAGCTGTTTTTTCATCTTTCACTTGATTAAATCTATCTCCAGCTTCCGGAACTTCTGAAAGACCTAAAACTTCAACAGGAATTGATGGACCAGCAGATTTAATTTTTTTACCTGTATCGTCAAACATTGCTCTTATTCTACCATATGTAGATCCTACAATAATTGCATCACCAACATGTAAAGTACCATTTTGAACTAATAATGTAGCAACTGGACCTCTACCCTTGTCAAGCTTAGCTTCGATTACTGTTCCCTTTGCTTTTCTTTCTTTGTTAGCTTTAAGTTCAAGCATTTCAGCTGTAAGCAATACCATTTCAAGTAATTTTTCAATATTTAAGTTACTCTTTGCAGATACTTCTTCACATATAGTATCTCCGCCCCACTCTTCTACTACTAATCCATGTTCTGTTAATTCTTGTTTAACTCTATCTGGATTTGCACCTGGTTTGTCAATTTTATTTATAGCAACAACCATTGGTACACCGGCTGCTTTACAGTGATTAATTGCTTCTTTAGTTTGAGGCATGATTCCATCATCAGCTGCAACAACTAATATAACTACATCTGTTACTTGTGCTCCACGTGCTCTCATTGCTGTAAAAGCTTCATGACCTGGAGTATCTAAGAATGTAATTTCTTCACCATTTATATTTATAGTGTAAGCTCCTATATGTTGAGTTATACCACCTGCTTCTGTATCAGTAACTTTTGCTTTTCTTATAGCATCAAGTAAAGATGTTTTACCATGGTCAACGTGACCCATAACAGTTACTATTGGTGGTCTCTTTTCAAGATTTTCTTCATCATCTTCTTCAACTTCTACTGCTTCAAGTTCTTCTATAACTTCTAACTTTTCTAGTATTACACCATAGCTTTCACATACTTTTTCAGCAGTTGCGAAATCTATTTCTTGGTTTATTGCTGCCATAACGCCTGAGAAAATTAATGTTCTGATAACATCATTTGAAGGTTTATTTAATTTTTCAGCTAATTCCTTAACTGTAATAGTTTCTCCAATTTCAATTACTTCAGTCTCAAGTTCTTCATTTTCATCATCTTTATCTTCTCTTTTGTTCTTTTTTCTTTTCTTTTTAGCTTTGTTAAGTTCGTTTTGTAGAATTTCTTCATATTCATCAACTAAACTTTTTGAATCTTCTAAACTTCCTTCAACATATTCTGGTTTAGTTGCTAATAATTCTTTGATTAATTGAGCTTCTTCATCCTCAATCGCACTCATATGATTTTTAACTTCCACACCAAACTCATCCATTAATAATGTTATTAAATCTTTTGAACTCACATTAAGTTCTTTTGCTAATTCGTATACTCTTATTTTTGACATAAAGTCACCCCCGTTATTATTATCTACTCATATATTGTTTCTCCTCCTCATATATTTTAAGCAATTTTTTTGCCATATTTTTATCTAGGATTCCTAATATCATGATTTGATCACGACCAATAGGAGCCCCTAATTCTTCCTTGGAGAAACTGTTAATATATGGTATATTTCTTTGAATACAATGTTTTATAAATTTTTCTTTTGAAGACTGTGATAAATCATTAGATATTATAAATAAATGAATATCAAGTTTATTTCTTAAATCGTCACATTTACTATAACCCTCTAACAAATTCCCTGATTTTTTTGCAATCCCTAAAAAATTATAGAATTTATTCATTTTCTATTTCATCCTTTAGTCTTTCATATATTTGTTCACTTATAGAGCTATCTAAGTTTCTATTTAATCTTTTAGCTTTAAATGCTTTTTCGAAACATTCTATATCTCTACAAATGTAGGCACCTCTACCTGATTTTTTACCAGTTAAATCAACTGATATATCACCTTCTGGACTCTTTACTATTCTTATTAGTTCTTTTTTAGGTTTCATTTCCATGCAACCTGTGCACATTCTTAGAGGAATTTTCTTAACTTTCATTAAAAACACCTCGCCTATTCTTCTATATCTTCACAATTAAGATCTAATTCAGCTACATTTTCTGTAACTTCCTCTGACATATCTACATCTTGATCAATAGCCTTTTCTTGTTCTGCTTCTAAAGCTTCTTGTTGTGACTTGCTTTTTATATCTATTTTCCAGTTAGTAAGTTTTGCTGCAAGTCTTACATTTTGACCTTCTTTACCAATAGCTAATGAAAGTTGATCATCAGCAACTACTATTTTAGCTGATTTACTTTCTTCATTTACTTCTGCATTTATTACTTTTGCTGGACTTAATGCATTAGATATGAATTCTGCTGGATCTTTGCTCCATTTTATTATATCTATCTTTTCATTTTTAAGTTCATTTACTATGTTTTGAACTCTAACACCTTTAGGACCTACACAAGCTCCCATTGCATCTACTTCTTCATCATTAGAATACACTGCTATCTTACTTCTTGATCCTGCTTCTCTTGAAATACTCTTAATTTCAACTACTCCATTGAATATTTCTGGAACTTCTAATTCAAATAATCTCTTAACTAATCCTGGATGTGTTCTTGATACATGAACTTGAGCTCCTTTTGAAGTATTTTTAACTTCAACTATATATAGCTTTAACATTTCATTAAATCTATAGTCTTCATTTGACATTTGTTCATTAGGACCTATTATACCTTCAATCTTGCCTAAACTAACAAAAACCATACCTTTATCTTTTCTTAATATAGTACCTGTTATTATATCAAATTCTTTTTCTTTATATTCACTATAAATTATATTTCTTTCAGCTTCCTTAATTCTTTGTGTAACTACTTGCTTTGCAAGTTGAGCTGCTACTCTTCCAAAATTCTTAGGAGTTACTTCTAAATCCACAATATCATCTACTTCATACTTAGGGTTAATTGCTTTGGCTTCTTCTAATGAAATTTCTGTTACTTCATCATAAACCTCATCAACAACCATTTTTTGAGCGTATACGTGTATTTCACCATTTTCTCTATTTATACTTATTTTTACATTTTGTGCTGATGTATTTAAATTTGCATAATTCTTTTTATACGCAGCAACCATTGCATCTTCAATAGTAGTAAAAAGTAAATCTTCTGATATTCCTTTTTCCTTTACTATCTCTTTAAGAGCCCCTACAAACTCTTCATTCATTTTAATCTCCTCCTTATTTATATTTCTCCCTCTAAGTTTGCACCTTTTATTTTTTCAGTTGGAATTTTTAATTCTTTTTCTCCCTCAACTGTTATAAACTCATTTTCAGCTTCTTTTAATATACCTTGTATTTTCTTCATACCTTCTAAAGATCCATTAAATCTTACTAAAACTTCTCTTCCAATAAACTTTTTAAAATGTTCTTCTTTATAAAGTCCTCTATTTAATCCTGGTGAAGACACTTCTAAATAGTATGAATCTTCAATTGGATCTTCAACGTCTAGTATTTCACTAACTCTTCTTGAAACTTTTTCGCAATCGTTTAGTGATATACTATCTTCTTCTTTATCAATATAAATTCTTAAATAATATTCGCCATTTTCTTTTACATATTCCAAATAGTATAACTCATATGATAATTCTTCTACTATTGGTTTAACTAATACTTCTACTTTTTCAAGTAACATATCTTTTCTCAAATTTATGAAACCTCCTCTTCTATATTCAGTTTTAAAATTAATGCATTCGTTTTTAATTATAAAATCATAATCAAAAACGCAACTATATTAAAGTAGTTGCGTTACAAATAGAAAGAGCGGGTAATTTCCCACTCTACTTTTATAGCCTATTGACATTAAAAACTAAATACATAATATCATAAATAATAGCTAAATACAAGAGTTATAAATAAAAGCTTGAAATTTTAGATATTAATCCATTCCTTTATTTTAAACTAAAGGTTTATTTTTTCAACTTAAATATTTTTAGAATAAAGATAATTGATTTGTTTCTGATAAGCCATCTAAGCATCCATGATTACTTAAACTTTCTATAACAGTTTTTGAAACCCCTGCTCTTATTCTTAAATCTTCTTTAGATATAAATTCACCTTTTACTCTTGCTTCTACTATATTTTTGGCTGCATTATCAGCAACTCCAGGCAAAGAATTTAATGGTAAACGAAGTGCTCCATCTTCAATTTTAAATTTTACTCCTTCTGACTTATATAAATCTACTCTTAAAAATTTCACGCCTCTCTTATAGGCTTCAAAACATAATTCTAACACAGTTATTAATCCTTTATCTTTTACACTAGCATTATTTCCAAGCTCATATAATTCTTGGAGCTTGGTATGCACAGCACCGTCTCCAAGACATACTAAATTCGCATCAAAATCATCAGCTCTAACTGTAAAATAAGTTGCATAATATGCTTCTGGATAATAAACCTTGTAATATGCTATTCTAACAGCCATCATTACATATGCAACTGCATGACCTTTAGGGAACATATATTTTATCTTTTTACACGATCCAATATACCATTCTGGTACTTCATGTTCTTTCATAAGTTTTTCATCATCTTCTGAAAGACCTTTTCCTTTTCTTACTTTTTCCATTATTGTGAATGCACTTTTGGGTGGCAATCCTTTATACATTAAGTAAACCATAATATCATCTCTTGTTGCTATACAATCTCTTAATGTAGTGAATCCCTCTTTTATATAATATTGAGCATTATTAAGCCAAACATCTGTCCCATGTGAAAGTCCTGATATTCTTACTAAGTCTGCAAATGTCTTAGGCTGTGTGTCAACAAGCATTCCTCTTACAAATTTAGTACCAAATTCAGGTAGACCATAACTTCCAACTTCACATTCTAACTCCTCTTTTGTAACTCCTAATGCTTCTGGTGATGTAAAAAGACTAAGAACTTTTTCATCATTTAAAGGTATAGTCTTCGGATCAAGTCCGGTTAAATCTTGTAGCATTCTAAGAACGGTAGGATCATCATGACCAAGTATATCTAATTTCAATAGTCTACCACTTATTGAATGATAATCAAAATGTGTTGTTACAACATCTGTATCATTATCATCAGCTGGATGTTGTATAGGACAAAAATTATAAATTTCATTATCAGCTGGTACAACCATTATTCCACCTGGATGTTGTCCTGTAGTTCTTTTTATTCCTGTACAACCAAGTGTAAGTCTTTCTATTTCAGCTGAAGAGGTTATAATTTCTCTTTCATCTAAATATTTTTTTACATATCCATAAGCTGTTTTTTCTGCTATTGTTCCAATCGTTCCTGCTTTAAATGTATGACCCTTACCGAATAGTACTTCTGTATACCTATGTACTACACCTTGATACTCTCCTGAAAAGTTAAGGTCAATATCAGGTTCTTTATCTCCTTCAAATCCTAAGAAGGTTTCAAACGGTATATCATGACCATCTTTTATATATGGTACATCACAATGTGGACAATTTTTATCTGGTAAATCTGCTCCTGAACTTATTGAACCATCTAAAAAGAATTCTGATTTTTTACACTTAGGGCATACATAATGCGGTGGTAGTCCATTAACCTCAGTGATATCAGACATAGTTGCTACAAATGAAGATCCAACAGATCCTCTTGAACCTACTAAATAACCATCTTCTGTAGATTTAGCAACGAGCTTTTGAGCTATTAGGTATAATACAGCATATCCATTATTTATTATAGAATTAAGTTCTTTATCTAGTCTTTTTTGAACTACCTCTGGAAGAACTTCTCCATAAATTGCATGAGCTTTATTCAATGTCATATTCTTTATATCTTCTTCTGCACCTTCAATTTTAGGTGGATATGTTTCATCTGGTATTGGCTTTAACACACCTATACTATCAGATATTTTTTTAGGATTATCAATAACAACTTCTTTTGCAATATCTTTTCCTAAATAAGAAAATTCTTTTAACATTTCTTCTGTTGTTTTTAAATAAAGTGGTGGCTGATTATCGGCATCAGAAAAACCTTGACCTGCCATAATTATTTTTCTAAAAGCTTCATCATTAGGATTTAAGAAATGTACATCTCCTGTAGCAACTGTAGGTTTATTACATTCTTTCCCCAATCTATATATTTTTCTATTAATCTCTCTTAATTCTTCTTCATCTTTAACTGACCCTTTTGCAATAAGGAAATTATTATTAGCTATAGGTTGAATTTCAACGTAATCATAAAATTCTATGATTTCTTTTATTTCATCATCACTTCGTCCTTCCAATACAGCTTTATATACTTCTCCAGCTTCACATGCAGAGCCTATAATTAGACCTTCTCTAAATTCAGAAAGTAGTGTCTTTGGTGTTCTTGGTCTTCTAAAGAAATTATCTATATGAGATTTAGATATCAATTTGTATAGATTCTTTAACCCGGCTTGCGTCTTAGCTAAAATAATAATATGGTAAGTTGGTTGCTTTCTTATATCCACTTTTGATAAAAACAAATCATTTAAGGATTTCAAATCATTTATTTCAAAATCCTCTTCTATTTTCTCAAAAGATTTTAAAAGTATATCTGCTGTTGCTTTTGCATCATCTACTGCTCTGTGATGATTTTCAAGAGAAATGCCCAAGAATTTAGCAACTATATTTAGTTTAACCTTTTTTAATTCAGGATATAAAAATCTACACAATGTAACTGTATCCAATATTGGAAGATCAAAGTTTATATTTAAATCTCTACAATTCTTTTTTATAAATCCAGTATCAAAGGCTGCATTATGTGCAACTACCACTGTACCTTCACAGAACTCCATAAACTTCGGAAGTATATTCTCTATTACATCTGCATCTTTAACCATATTGTTATCAATACTTGTAAGCTGTGTAATTTTATACGGAATATCTCTTTTTGGATTAACAAAACAGCTAAATTTATCTATAATTTCACCACTTTTAATCTTAACTGCTCCAATTTCTATTATCTTATCATTAATTGGAGAAAACCCTGTTGTTTCTAAATCAAAAACAACAAATGTATCATCCAATGTATAACCTTTTTCATTTACTACAAGTGGAACCCCATTATTAACTAAATAGCCCTCAACGCCATATAGTATTTTTATTTTATTTTTTTTAGAAGCAAGTTGCGCTTCTGGATATGCCTGAACTACACCATGATCTGTTATTGCAATTGCTTCATGCCCCCATTTTGCAGCAGTCTCTATCATTTTAGATGCAGATGTAATACCATCCATACTACTCATATTAGTATGAAGATGAAGTTCTATTCTCTTTTCCTGAGCTCCATCCATTCTGTCAATTTTTTTCATTCTCGCTATATCTCTTCCCATTATTACTACTTCTCTTGCATAAGTATCAAATACAGCTTCACCTCTAACTTTACAATAAAGGCCTTTTTTGACTTCATCTAATACAGCTTCTTTTTCTTGAGGTTTTAAGAAACATTTTACAGTGATCGAACTTGTATAGTCTGTAATATAAAACGTTAATATGGTTTTTCCTGTTTTAGTTTCTATAATATCTGTTTTGAAAATTTCACCTATAATAGCTACATATCCTGTTGTTTCATCTATATCCTTTATAGAGGTAGATTCCATCCTTATACCTCTTCCAAGAATAGTGTTTTCATCCTTTGGTTCTCTCTTATAAGAAGCATAATTGGGTTTATTATCATTTTTTCTATAATTATTTTCACCAGATTTTTGAACTTTAGATGCTTGCGAGCTAGAGCCACCAGCGCTTACACTTCTATTATTCATTACTTCTTTTATTATTTTAATATTTTCTTCTTTTTTGCTTGTTTCATATTCTTCACCAATCATTAAATTAGAATCAAAACTAAAATTAACCTTTGTTGAAATACTAAAAATATCTTTTATATTATTTTGAAGCAATTTATCTATTTTCTTATTTAATGCATGATTTATTAAAGTTTCATTTCCAGAATATATATTTATAACTTTTTCATCCACTTTTCTGTTCTTAGAATACAATATAGAACGACATAATGGATGTTTCTTTGCTATTTCTTCTGCAACATTAATCCAATATTTTGAATTTATTTCTTCTAATGATGTGTTGCTAACATCTAAATAACATAAAAATTCTATATCTATATTAAATCCTAAGTTATCTGTAATTAACTTTTTTAAATATTCTTCCTCTTGACTTGTAAGTGATTCCAATGATTTCAGAACTATTTTTAATATTTGACTTTTTTTATAAAACTGAAATCTTAATAGTCTTATTTCTTTATTTTCTAAAGTTTCATTCTTATTAATTTCTGTTGTTAATTGTTTTATAAAGTCTTGACTAATAAGAACCACTCTCCTCTCTAAAGAATAAATAGAGGGATTTTCATCCCCCTACATTTCTTTTTATATTATAATGCTTAATTTACAAATCACAAACCATGTTTTTTATCTTCTAAAACTAAATATTATTTATTTCTTCCATCAAAGCATTTATTAGCTCTTCTTCTTTAACTTTTTTAATTATTTCGCCTTTTTTAAAGATGATTCCTTCACCTTTTCCTCCAGCAATTCCAATATCTGCTTCTCTTGCTTCTCCAGGACCATTTACAACACATCCCATAACAGCAACTTTAATATCTTTATTGCAATTTTCTAATCTTTTTTCAACTTCATTTGCTATTTTAATAAGATTAATTTGAGTTCTTCCACACGTAGGACAAGAAACAAAGTTTACTCCACCTTTTTTTAATCCTAGTGACTTAAGTATTTCTATTCCAACTTTAATCTCATCAACAGGATCACTTGTTAAAGATACTCTTATAGTATCACCTATGCCTTCTGCTAAAAGCGTTCCTATACCTATACTTGATTTTATTGTGCCTTTAGTTACAGTTCCAGATTCTGTAACCCCTAAGTGAAGTGGATAGTCACATTTATCTCCTATTAATCTATAACAATCTATCATCATCACTACATCTGATGATTTTATTGAAATAACTATATCATGAAAATTTAGTTTTTCTAAAATTTCAACATGTCTTAAAGCACTTTCAACTAATCCTTCAGCAGTAGGTTTTCCATCTCTTTCCAATATATCTTTTTCTAAAGATCCTGAATTAACACCTATTCTTATTGGTATGTTTTTTTCTTTACATTTTTCTGCAACTAACTTAATTCTTTCTTCACTACCAATATTCCCAGGATTTATTCTTAATGCAGATACACCACTTTCTATTGATTCAAGTGCTAATCTATAATCAAAATGTATATCAGCAACTACTGGAATCTTTGATTTAGTTGTTATTTCCTTTAAAGCCTTCGCTGCATCCATATCTAGCACTGCACATCTCACTATATCGCACCCTGCTTCATATAAATTATTTATTTGATTTAATGTGTCTTCTACATTCCTTGTATCCGTAGTAGTCATCGATTGGATTGTTATAGGTGCATCTCCTCCAACATAAATGTTTCCAACCTTAACTTTTCTTGAAATTCTTCTTTTCATATTTTCATCTCCTAAAACTTAACCGGGAATATGATGTCTTTTATAGTTACTAAAATCATAAGGCCTATAAGGCACATAAATCCCACATAATTTAAAGTTTCAACTATTTTATCTGGAACTTTTCTTCTTGTTATTAATTCAATTAATAAAATTACAGTCCATCCTCCATCTAATGCTGGGAATGGTAACATATTAAATACAGCTAAACTAACGCTTATAAAACCAACAAAATACATTAGATTCCAAATACCACTTTCTGCTGTCTTAGCTGACATTTTAATTATTGTAAGTGGCCCTCCAACATCAGTCTTTAAATTTGATTTTCCTGTAAATATCATTTTAAGTCCTTTAAATGTTTGAGATACTAAAGAAGCTGTTTGATTTACGCTGTGCTTTATACTATCTCCTATACTTGGATTAGCTTCTACACCAAAACCTATACCTACCATATATTGATTTTCTTCACTTAGTTTAGGTGTTATATTAAAGTTTTTAATTTCATTTCCTCTTTTTACCGTAAGGTCAACTGGAGCACCCTTTGCCATAAGTATTCCTGCTGTAACATCATCTGCTGTAAAAACTTTTGATCCATCTATTTTTATAAACTTATCGCCTTCTTGTAATCCAGATTCTATCGCTGGATAGTCTGGAAGAACATTTACTACTTCTGGAACCTTATATCCAAATTTCCCTGCAATACATGCAAATATTACTATAGCTAATATATAATTCATTACTGCTCCAGCTATTATAATGCTTATTCTTCTAAGAGGAGACTTCTCTGAAAAACTCCTATCATCTTGAACAGCTTCTTCTTCTCCCATCATATTTACAAAACCACCAATAGGAAATAGACGTAATGAATATGTTGTTTCTTTTCCCTTCTTGGAAAATACCTTAGGCCCCATTCCTATAGCAAATTCCTCTACTCTTACTCCATTTAATTTTGCTAATGTAAAATGGCCAAGTTCATGTACAATTATTAAAACACTAAAAGCTAAAATAGCACCTAGTATAGCTACTAAACTCATATTTTTCATCCTTTCCTACTTCATATCTACTACATATTTTTTTACCTTCTTATCTAACTCAATTATATTTTCTAAAGTTAAAGGCTTTTTAGTTTCTTCTTCAAATCTATTCATACAATTTTCTATAATATTAAAAATATCTAAAAACTCAATTTTTTCATCTAAAAATAATGCTACTGCTGCTTCATTAGCACCATTTAATATAGTTGGCATAAGTCCACCTTGTTTTCCTGCCTTAAATGCTAACTTTAATGGCTTAAAAGTTTCTAAATCTGGTTTTTCAAAAGTCAACTGTGATACTTCATAAAAATCTAATGTTTTTGCTATTAAATTTTTTCTTTCTGTATAATTAAGAGCATATTGTATTGGCAGTCTCATATCTGCTGCTCCAAGTTGAGCAATTATACTTCCATCACAATATTCAACCATAGAATGTACGATGCTTTGAGGATGAATAACAACTTGTATATTATCATAATCACACTCAAAAAGCCAATGTGCCTCTATTACTTCAAGACCTTTATTCATTAAAGTAGCTGAATCAATAGAAATCTTTCTCCCCATATTCCACTTAGGATGATTTAAAGCATCATCTACACTAATATCATTTAAGTCACATATCTTCTTTCCTCTGAAAGGTCCACCTGATGCTGTAAGTATTATTTTGTTTAAAGTTTTTAAATCATTTCCTCTTAAAGATTGATAAATAGCACTATGTTCTGAATCCACTGGCAATATTTTAACATTATTTTTTTTAGCTTCACTCATAACAAGTTCACCTGCAACAACTAAGGTCTCTTTATTTGCAAGTGCTATATCTTTTTTAGCTTTTATAGCTTCTAAAGTTGGCTCTAATCCTATCATACCAACTAAAGACGTCAATACTATGTCAATTTCTTCTAAAGATGCTATTTTGTTTAATCCTTTCATCTCAGATAAAACTATTGTAGATTTATTATTTTTATCACAATATTCTTTTATTTCACCTGCACAGGTTTTATCCATCATACCTACATACTTAGGATCAAACTCTTCAATAATTTTAATCATTTTTTCTACTGATGAATTTGCTGTTACTCCAATTAGTTTTAATTCTCCATTTGAGTTTTTTATTACATCTAAGGCTTGAGTTCCAATTGAACCGGTAACCCCTAAAATAGATAGCTTTTTCATATCTTTCCTCCTAAAGTATATTATAAAATGTTACTAATCTTATAAATTGTTTAACTAGAACTATATACTATTTCTTTTGCTAAAATACTGTACATAGGTCCAACTAGTATTCCTAAAATTCCAAATACCTCTACCCCAATATATATAGAAATCAATATAATTAAAGGATGTATATCTAGTTTATCACTTAAAAATTTTGCTTCTAAAATTTCTCTTATAACTTGAACTAATAGATACAAACACATAAGTCCAAAAGCAGTAAGATAATCTTTCATTACAATATTGTATATTATAATTGGAATAAATACAATTATAGTTCCTACATAAGGTAGCACATCTAAAATACCACACAGTATTCCTAATATAAAATAATTAGATACATTTAATATAAAGAATCCCCCAATAATCTCAACTGTTGATATCAAAACTAAACTTATTTCTATCATAAACATTTGACTAAAATTTTCTTTTTGTTTTTTTATTTTTTTAATCATTTCACTTGGAAATAACATTAAAATTAATTTTTTTATTTTTTCACCATCTACTAATATAAAGAAAGCACATATATTTCCTATAAAATACGCTATTATTCCTTCCCCAGTAGTTAATGCTCCTCGTCTTATGCTTTCTTGATTTATTATAGAAATCACGCTCTTTCCTAAGTCAAGCTTTTTTAATTGTAAATCCAGTTCTAATGATATATCTTGTATAATTTGATTTATCGTGTTTACATTGCTTAAATATATCTTTTGAAATACATTGAATATTTCATTACCTAAATATAATATAATTAATATTAAAAATATATTAACTAAAACAATGCTTAAAGCTCCTGAAATTTTATCTGGGATATTAACTTTTATCATAAATTTATATAGAGGACTTGCTATTATAAATATAAATATCATAGCTAAAAAAGGCCTAAAATAGTATTTTATAATATATGTAATTATAATCGTTACACAAAGTAATATTGTCAAAGATATTATCTTTTTATATTTTTTAAAAATAGTATACACCACCTAAAAATCACTTTTTATAATATATGCTCTAAGTAACAATTTAATTATTATTTATCTCTAACAAAAACCATATTTTATAAATAACGCCCATAATTTTTTATAACCAAAAAAATCCATAGATTTAAATTTAAATCCACAGATTTTTTAATAAATATTAAATTACAACAACAAAAGTTAAATAATAAAATACTACTGTTGATGAAAAAATTATACTGTCAAATCTATCTAATATTCCACCATGACCAGGTATTAAATTACTGTAATCTTTTATTCCTACATATCTCTTTATAGATGAAGCTACCAAGTCTCCAAATTGACTAAATATGCCACACAAAGCGCCTATGATAAAATAATGGTGTAATGGCATGACATATACATATTTATTAACTATAATTCCAAATATACCACAAAATAAAATTGCGCCTAAAAGACCTCCAATAGATCCTTCAATTGTTTTCTTTGGAGAAACCTTTGGACAAAGTTTATGTTTCCCTAAAAATTTTCCTGAATAATATGCACTTGTATCTGTCATCCATGATCCTATAAATATAAGCCAAACTAAAAATTCACCATGGTGTTTTGCATTGACTAAATATACAAAGCTAAATAAAATTCCAGCATATATAAATCCTAAAAATGTTAAAGAAACATCTATGAATGTATAATCCAAATTTATTACCGGAATAATCAACAATATAAACATAGCAAGAACTATTACATACATCATTATATTAAAATCATTATTTAATAAATAATACATAATTAATAATGCATATCCAAAGATTGATATTGGATTAAAATCCTTCTTTTTCAAAGCATTATAAAATTCCCAAAGACCCATTGCTGATAATAAAATAACAAATGATTTAAGATAAATTCCTCCAAGAAAAATAAATATTATAAATGGAGCAATCATAAGTGCACCTAAGTATCTATTATTAGATTTCAAAAACAGTCACCCCTTTACTTTACTCCACCAAATCTTCTATCTCTATTTTGATAGTCTAATATGGCTTTTTGTAAATCTTCTTCTTTAAAATCTGGCCAAGCTATGTCTGAATACCAAAATTCTGAATAAGCACATTGCCATAATAAAAAATTACTAATTCTTTGTTCACCTGAAGGCCTAATAATCAAATCTGGGTCAGGCATTCCTTTAGTATATATGTAATTTGATATCAAATCTTCACTAATATCTTCTTTTTTTATTTTATCATCTTCTAAATCATCTATAATTAATTTGATAGCTCTAACTAATTCATCTCTGCCACCATAATTTAGTGCAAGATTTAAGTTTATTTCAGTATTATTATTTGTTATTTGTATAGCTTTATTTAATTCTTCCCTACATTCTGCTGGAAATTTTGACATATCACCCAATACATTGATTTTAACACCATTTTTGTTAAGTTCTGCAACTTCTCGTTTAAGATAAACTACTAATAGTTGCATTAATGCACCTACTTCTTCTTTAGGCCTTTTCCAATTTTCAGTTGAGAAAGCATATAAAGTTAAATATTTTATTCCTAATCTTTTAGACTCTTTTACAATTTTTCTTATTGTTTCAACGCCTGCTTTATGTCCCATACTTCTTGGTAATTTTCTTTTTTTAGCCCAACGACCGTTTCCATCCATTATTATTGCAATATGTTGTGGTATTTTATACATATCTAATACAACATCATTTGTCGAATCTTTTTTTGACTTGAATATACTTAACAAATTTTCCATCCCCTCTCTGGTTTTATATATAAATCAGCTAAATAATATTTAAATGACGAGATTAAGGAAAAAAACCTGCTAAATAGCAGGTTTTGAGATTAAATAGCTAGAATCTCTTTTTCTTTATCAACTATTATCTTATCTATCTCTTTTATAATAGCATCCGTCTTCTTTTGGACATCGTCTTCGCCTTTTTTAACTTGGTCTTCAGATAAATCTCCATCTTTTTTTAATGCTTTAATTTTATCATTAGCATCTCTTCTAATCGATCTAATTGCTACTTTAGATTCTTCTCCAGTTTTTTTAACCTTTTTAACAAGATCTTTTCTTGTTTCTTCTGTCAATTCTGGAATAACTAATCTTATTATTGAACCATCATTTGAAGGATTTAAACCTAAGTCTGATTTTAAAATAGCTTTTTCTATTTCCTTTAATAATTGCTTTTCCCAAGGTGTTATCATTAATACTCTTGGTTCAGGTGAAGAAATATTTGCAGCTTGCGATAATGGGCACATGCTTCCATAATAGTCAATTTGAATTTTATCAAGCATGCTTGGATTAGCTCTTCCTGCTTTCATAGTTCCTAACTCTGATTTTAATACAGTTACAGTTTTTTGCATTTTTTCTTCTGCATTCTTAATGATGTCCTTAATCATGATTATCCTCCTATTTTTTAGTTACTAATGTTCCGATATTTTCGCCAGTTATTGCTCTTTTAATATTACCTGGCTCATCTAAACCAAATACAAGTATTGGAATACTATTATCCATACATAATGAAGTTGCTGTAGAATCCATAACTTGTAGTCCTTGATCTAAAACATCTATATATGATAGTGTATCATATTTTTTTGCTTCTGGGAACTTCATAGGATCTTTATCATAAACTCCATCAACTTTTTTTGCTAAAAGTATTACTTCTGCTTCTATTTCTGCTGCTCTTAAAGCTGCTGTAGTATCAGTTGAGAAATATGGATTTCCTGTTCCTGCTGCAAAAATAACTACTCTACCTTTTTCTAAGTGTCTCATTGCTCTTCTTCTAATAAAAGGTTCTGCAACTTCCTTCATCTCTATAGCAGTTTGAACTCTAGTTTTTACACCTACTTGCTCTAAAGAATCTTGTAGTGCTAATGCATTTATACAAGTAGCCATCATTCCCATGTAATCTGCAGTTGTTCTGTCCATACCTTCTCCGCTTCTTCCACGCCAGATATTTCCTCCACCTACAACTGTTCCAACTTCTACTCCCATGTCAACTAGTTCTTTAATTTCTAAAGCTATTCTTTTAGCTACATTAAAATCAAGTCCAAAACCGTTAACTCCAGCTAAAGCTTCACCTGAAAGTTTTAAAATTACTCTTTTATATTTACAATTTGTCATTCAAAACTACCTCCTAAATGTGGCATTAGAAGAAAACAATGCCTTATGTTTTATTATTTTCTTTAAAAAAAGAGAACACAGAGTGTCCTCTTTAGTTTTTATATTTTACTATTTTCCTAATTGTTTAGCAACTTCTTCTGCAAAGTTTTCTTCAACTTTTTCGATTCCTTCGCCTCTTTCGAATCTTACGAATCTATTTACTTTGATTGCAGAACCTGCTTCTTTAGCTTTTTCGTCTATAAACTTAGTTATAGTCTTATCGCTATCTTTAACCCAAAGTTGTTCTAGAAGACAAACTTCTTTGTAGTACTTTTGGATTCTTCCCATTACCATCTTTTCAACTATTTTTTCTGGTTTTCCTTCATTTAAAGCTTGAACTCTATAAATTTCTTTTTCTTTTTCTATAGAATCTTGATCAACTTCTTCTTTAGATAGGAATAATGGGTTTGCAGCAGCTATTTGCATACAAAGTTCTTTTGCAACTTCTTCTACTGCTGGTGATTCAACATCACAAGCTACTTCTACTAGAACACCAATTCTTCCACCACCATGGATATAGCTTTTAACTACTCCATTATCTACTGAAAATTTAACAAATCTTCTAACAGTCATATTTTCACCAAGTCTAGCGATTAATCCTGTTAAAGCTTCTTGTATTGTAGCTTCTGCATCAAATTTTTCATTAACAAGTTCTTCTACTGTTGTAGCACTTGTTGATGTTGCTATTTTAGCTAAAGCGTCAGCAAAAGCAATAAAATCTTCATTTGCTGCTACGAAATCTGTTTCACAGTTAAGTTCAACAATAGCTCCGCTCTTTTTATCTTCTGAAATATATGTTTTAACTAAACCTTCTGCAGCAACTCTTCCTGATTTTTTAGCTGCAGCCGCAAGTCCTTTTTCTCTTAATACTTCAACAGCTTTTTCGATGTCACCATCTGTTTCTGTTAATGCTTTTTTGCAGTCCATCATTCCTGCGCCAGTTCTTTCTCTTAATTCTTTAACTGATTTTGCAGATATCATTATTAAATTCCTCCTCGATTATATATTGCATTTTATCAATTTATTATATTCATAATAAATTAAATATTTAGAAGAAATTATTTAAAATTTAATATAAAATATTAAATCTTAAATAATTGTGGCTTCTAAGCTAGAAGACAAAACAAAATTGTTTTGTCTTCTATTAAAATAGTATATATAAACTATTCAGCTAATTCTTCGCCTTGTCTTCCTTCCATGATAGCATCAGCCATTTTAGCAGTTATTAATTTAACAGCTCTTATAGCATCATCGTTACCAGGAATTACGTAATCAACTTCTTCTGGATCACAGTTAGTATCTACTATAGCAACTACAGGGATTCCAAGAATCTTAGCTTCTGATATAGCATTCTTTTCTTTTCTTGGATCAACTACGAACATAGCACCTATGTTATCGCAATCTAAGTTTTTGATACCACCAAGATTTTTTTCTAATTTTTCTAATTCGCCTTTTAATTTGATAACTTCTTTCTTAGGAAGAACTTCAAATGTTCCATCTTCTTGCATTCTTTCTATTTCAGAAAGTCTTCTTATTCTTTTTTTGATAGTAGAGAAGTTTGTTAACATTCCACCTAACCATCTGTTGTTTACAAAGTGCATGCTGCTTCTTATTGCTTCATCTTTGATAGCATCTTGAGCTTGTTTCTTTGTTCCAACGAATAATATATCTTTTCCTTCTGTAGATACTTCTTTAATGAAGTTGTAAGCTTCTTCAGCTTTTCTAACTGTTTTTTGAAGGTCTATGATATATATACCATTTCTTTCTGTGAAAATGTAAGGAGCCATCTTAGGGTTCCATCTTCTTGTTTGGTGTCCAAAGTGTACACCTGCTTCTAATAATTGTTTCATTGATATTACTGACATTTTGTTACCTCCTTGGTTTTTACCTCCATCATCTTCTTCTTGCAAATAATCCCTTAATAGGGCACCTAATTTACAAATTGGATGATGTGTGTATTTTGTTACCTTAAACAGTATAACATAAGGTATTTAACCTATCAACAAAAAAATCACTTTTTCTCTAAAAATAAATAGAAGAAATCAAATTTCTTGATTTCTTCTATTTATAGCTCGTCTAGTCTTAAAATAAAATTATTATTTTATTTTTTTTAATTCATCTAATAATTTTTCATTTAATACTCTAATATAAGTACCCTTCATTCCTAAGGATCTAGATTCAATTACTCCAGCACTTTCGAACTTTCTTAAAGCATTTACTATTACACTTCTAGTTATTCCTACTTTATCCGCAATTTTAGAAGCAACCAATAAACCTTCATTCCCATTTAATTCTTCGAAAATATGTTCTACTGCCTCTAATTCAGAATAAGAAAGAGTTCCTATAGCTAATTGAACAACAGCTTTTTTTCTAGTTTGATCTGCTAAATCTTCTTGTAATGCTCTAAGCATTTCCATTCCAACTATTGTTGCACTATATTCAACTAAAACTAAATCATCATCCGTGAATTCTTTTCCAAATCTAGCTAATATCAATGTACCTAATCTTTCTCTACTACCTATTATTGGAATTATGGTTGAAATTTTATCTTTTGTCTTACAATCACCAATTTCCGCAAATACACATCTACCTTGATTAGATAGATTTGCTAGTGTTTCATTACTTTCTAAAAGGGTAAGATTGTAATCTTCCGGGAATTTTTTATCTTCTATGACTTTCTTTTTCATAGCTTCACATTCAAAACCTGGAGAAAAAGTATAGCCTAAAACTTTACCTCTTTTGCTTACTATATAAGCATTACATTCAAGAACTTCGCTTAAAAGTGTACATATATCTTGAAAAGCAACTGGTTCAGTCCCCGTCTTTTGCAAGATTTTATTTAATCTTCTTGTTTTACTTAATAGAGATGACATTTCTTATCCTCCTTGTTAACCTCACAATAATCTCTGATTATACAAACAGAATATAATCTTTTAGAAAATTCTTAATTTAATGAATTTTCTCTCATATCTTGTTAAATTTAGTCTAACATATAAAATAATGCTTTACAACAGTATTTTTTTTATTTCGACATAATAAAACCGTTAAAATTCAAAAATCAAGTTATTCAGTTTTATCTTCTTTAAGTTCTTTAGTATAATCACATTCACCGTTAGAACACTTAATATATTTTCCTTTAGTTTTTGAATATTTAAGTACCATATATGACTCACATTTAGGACATTTATCTTTTACTGGTTCATACCAACTAACAAAAGTACATTCTGGATATCCTGAGCATCCAAAAAATTTCTTTCCTCGTTTGCTTTTCTTAATAACTATAGTTTTTCCACATTCAGGACATGGTACATCTAGTTCTTCTACTATTGGTTTAGCATTCTTACATTCTGGATATCCAGGACATGCTAAGAATTCACCATATCGTCCTCTTTTTATCACCATCATGCGACCACACTTATCACACTTAACATCACTAACTTTATCTTCTATTACAACCTTTGATATTTCTTTTTCGGCTTTTTCTATTGCTATCTTTAGAGGCGTGAAGAATTCTTCTACTATTTTAGTCCAACTTTCACTTCCTTCTTCAACATTATCAAGCTTTTTCTCCATATCAGCTGTAAAATCTGCATCTACTATCTGAGTAAAATATTCACTAACTATATTATTAACTATAAATCCTAGCTCTGTTGGAATTAAGTTTTTCTTTTCACGAATAACATATGACCTACCAACTAATGTTGATATTGTTGGTACATATGTACTAGGTCTTCCTATACCTTTTTCTTCTAGCAACTTAACAAAAGAGGCTTCTGTATATCTTGGTTGAGGTTGTGTAAAATGTTGTTTTTCCTCTATAGATACAGATTTTAATTCTTCCCCTTCTTCCAATACAGGCAATGTAACAGATTTTTCATCATCTTCATTTAAATATTCGTATATTTTCATAAATCCATCAAAATTTATTGTTGATCCAGACGCTTTAAATTTATATTCTCCATTTAATATATCTATAGAATTTGTATTAAGTACACATGATGACATCTGACTTGCTACAAATCTATTCCAAATTAATGAATATAGTTTATATTGTTCTGAAGTTAAATTTTCTTTTGCTACTTCTGGTGTAATTTCTACATATGTAGGTCTAATCGCTTCATGAGCATCTTGAATATTTTTCTTTCCTTTATATATCCTAGGAGTACTTGGCAAATATTCTTTACCATAAGTACTTTCAATAAATATTTTTGTATTTTCTTGAGCTTCTTCAGATATTCTCATAGAATCTGTTCTCATATAAGTAATTAAACCCACAGTTCCATATCCCTTAATTTCTATACCTTCATAAAGAGCTTGAGCAATAGACATTGTTCTTTTAGTCATGAAATTCAACTTTTTACTAGCATCTTGTTGAAGTGTACTTGTTGTAAATGGTGGTAATGGATTTTTAACCTTATTACCTTTTTTTATCGAATTTATAATAAACTTATCATTCTCAAGTTCCTGCTTTATTTTATTAGCTTCTTCTTCTGTATTAATTTCAATCTTTTTACTTTTATAAGTTGACAGTCTTATTGGAAATTTTTTTCTATCTTTTTTTAATATACAATCAACAGACCAATATTCTTTAGGTATAAATGCTTTAATTTCTTCTTCTCTATCACAAATTAATTTTAATGCTGCTGATTGAACTCTACCCGCACTAAGACCCCATTTTACATTTTTCCATAAAATCGGACTTATCTCATATCCAACAAGCCTATCTAATATTCTTCTAGCTTGTTGTGCGTCAACTAAATCTAAATCTATACTTCTCGCTTGTTTTATAGCACCCTTTACTGCACTCTTAGTAATCTCATTAAAAACTATTCTACATTTTTCATTTTCAGGTATTTTTAAAATGTTAGCTAAATGCCATGATATAGCTTCTCCCTCACGGTCAGGGTCAGTTGCCAAATATATTTTGTCAGACTTTTTAGCCGCTTTCTTTAGCTTATCTAACAATTCACCCTTACCTCTAATTGTTATATACTTTGGTGTATAATTGTTATCTATATCAACACCTAATTTACTCTTAGGTAAATCTCTTATATGACCCATTGAAGCTTCTACAATATAATTTTTTCCTAAATATTTCCCAATTGTCTTTGCTTTTGCTGGCGACTCAACGATTACAAGTTTTTGACCCATATTTATAACTCCATAAAAATTTTATGAAGTACTCACCCCCTAAATTTGTTTTAAATTATTTTTATATAGTAATTACCAGGAAGGCAAATTATCTCATTCTTTATTTGCATTTCAAATAATAACGCATATAAAGCCCCTCTGTCAACACAACTCTTTTTAAAGATATCATCGATATGAGTTGGTGCATCTGTTATCATATCTAATATTTCTCTTTTTTCAGGTCTAATTTTAACTGGTTCAATATTTATATGATTTGTATTAAAAAATCTATTTAAATCATCCATACTGCTTAAAACATCACAGCCATCTTTGATCAACTTATTAGATCCCTTTGCTCCTTCATATAAAATTGACCCTGGAACAACTAATACATCTTTATTTTGTTCTTGTGCTATTCTAGCTGTTATTAATGAACCACTTTTTTCACTAGCTTCTACAACTATAACAGCATCACTTAAACCACTTATTATCCTATTTCTTAATGGAAAGTTATGTCTTAAAGGTTTAGTTCCTAGCGGAAATTCCGAAATAATTAATCCATCTTTAATTACTTTTGAAAATAAATCTATATTTTCTGATGGATATACAACATCTATTCCACATCCTAAAACTATAATTGTTTTCCCTCCATTTTCTAAAGCAGATTTATGAGCTATGGAATCCACACCTCTTGCACCACCACTTATAAGCGTTATATTATTAGTAATAATCTCCTTTGTCAAGAGCTTTGTTACAGCTAATGCATAATTCGAACATTTTCTTGCACCTACGATAGCCAATGATTTATCATTTATTAAACTTATATCTCCTTTATAAAATAAATAATATGATGCTGGTGAAAACAGCTTTAATCTCTCTTTATACAAAGGATTAGAGTAAGTTATATACCCTATGTCTTTTTGATTTAACGTATTGTTTAAAGATATAATTTGATAAATCAAATCATTCTTTTCAAAATTTCCAAGTTTTTTTTGTAATTTTTTATTTTCTTTTAATATATTCTCAAAATTATTATATATATTTTCTTCATTTTCATACTTATCTATCAAATTTATTTTTTCTTTATTTGTTATATCTAATAAAATAAACCAAAGTTCATAGTTTAGCATTTAATTTCTCCTTATATTTGCTATATAATTTCCCCATCTATGTTTTTTCTATAATTAAAAGCTTCAATTATATGATGTTCTAAAATTTCTTTACTTTCATCTATATCTGCTATTGTTTGTGCTAATTTAATAACTTTACTATATCCCCTCATAGATACACTAGATGTATTATAATAGTGTTTTAAAATATCACTACATCCTTTATTCATCTTACATATATCAAATACATCTTTTCCTTTTATATCTGAATTATATTTATATTTCGTATTTTTAAATCTTTCTTCTTGAATCGCTCTTGCTTTAAGAACTTTTTCTTTCATCACTGTAGAATTATATGAGTCCTCTCTTTTCTCAATATCATCATATTTAAGCCTTGGAACAAAAGTTAAAATATCCATTCTATCTAATAATGCAGTAGAAAATTTTTTAAAATATTTTTTTGCATTATATCTAGAATATAAACCACTTTCCAATACACTCTCATCTTTTTCTTCAATAGGATTAAATGCTCCAACAAGTAAAAAGTTAGCTGGCATAGTATAATTCCCACTAATTCTATCTATATTGATTTGTTTTTCTTCTAACGGCTCTCTTAATGATTCTAAAGCATCTTTCTTGAACTCTAATACCTCATCAAGAAAAAGCACTCCATTATGAGCTAATGTTACTTCTCCAGCTTTAACTTCTTTTCCACCTCCAATTAAAGCATTCTTAGTTGTAGTATGATGCGGAGATCTAAAAGGACGAGTTATTAAAGTACTTTTCTCCATAAGACCAGATGCACTATATATTTTTGCTATTTCTAATAACTCTTTTTTAGACAATGGTGGCAATATTGATACCATTGCTTTAGCAAGCATTGTTTTACCACAACCAGGTTCTCCATATAATAAAATATTGTGTTTTCCTGCTGCCGAGATTTCCAAGGCTCGCTTTGATGAGTATTGCCCTATAATTTCACCAAAATCTATATTTTCCAGTATATCTTTTCTTTCAATATCATCTTTAGATATTCTATATGGTAATAAATCTTTGTATGTTACATATGATATTACTTCTTTTAAATTTTTAAATGGATAGTATTCACCTTGATCAAAATAATAACTTTCCTCTAAATTTTCATAAGGAAAAATAAATTTATTTTTCCCTTTTTTTATTCCTTCAATTATTATAGGTATACTTCCCTTTACCGCTTTTAATTGTCCTGATAATGATAATTCTCCAAAAATTATATAATCGTTTACTTTATTGTGTTCTATTTGATTAGATTCCATAAGTATCCCTAATGCTATTGGTAAATCTAAAAGAGAGCCTATTTTTTTCGTATCTGCTGGTGCTAAATTAATAGTTATTCTTCCTAGTGGAAAATCATATCCACTATTTAAAATTGCTGATCTTACACGTTCTTTAGATTCTTTAACAGAAGTATCTGCAAGACCGACAATTGAAAATGATGGTAAACCTTTTGATATATCAACTTCTACTTCTATCAATAATCCTTCTAATCCATTTTGTGTCGCACTTATTATTTTTATAGACATATTAAATCACCCATTAACATTATAGACATCTAAACTTTTATTAATCCTTTTAATATGAATGTTTCTTTTTTTTAAATTATGTCAATAATATTTATTATATTTTGTATATTATTATTCTTAACATAATTTTTATATTACATTTAAGAAAAAAATCTATATCTTTAAGGAGATTATATTAATGAAGAAATTTAATAAAGACATAGGAACTTATTGTGAAAACTTGGCATGTGATTATTTAATAAAAAATAATTTTAAAATACTTGAATGTAACTTTAAAAACCGCCTAGGGGAAATAGATATTATAAGTATAAGAAATTCTATATTAATAATAATAGAAGTGAAAGGTAGATATAATTATGAATTTGGAGTTCCAAAAGAGTCAGTATCTGTAAGTAAGCAAAAAAATATTATAAAAGTTACAAAATCCTATATTAATTATAAAAAACTTTATAATTTTAATGTACGTTTTGATGTTATAGAAGTATATCTCAATAAAATTGATTCATCTTATAAAATTAATCATATAAAAGATGCTTTTAGAACGTAAAAATACCTTGTAAAATAATTTTATTATTATTTTACAAGGTATTTTTTATAATATGTTATTCAAAAAACTATTTCTATGTATTTCACACTTTCCATATTTCTTTAATCCATCTATATGTTTTTGAGTTCCATAACCCATGTTATTTTCAAAATCATAATGTGGATATTTGATTGAATATTCCTTCATCAAATTATCTCTATATACTTTTGCTAATATAGATGCAGCTGCAATACTTGCACTTTTAGTATCGCCCTTTATTACAAATTTATTAGCTATATCTATATTCTTTACTAAGTAACCATCAGATAATACTAATTCAGGTTTTATACTTAAATTATTGCAAGAATCTAGAAAAACATTATTATTACAATATGCTATTCCTCTTTCATCTATTTCTTTGTTTGATGAAAGAGAAATAGAGTACGCTAATGCTTTTTCTTTAATTATTATTGCCAATTCTTCTCTTTTGATATGATTTAATTTTTTAGAATCATTTAAATACAATATTAACTCTTCATCAATAACATTTAAATCTAAAATCACTGAACATGCTACAATAGGTCCTGCTAATGGTCCTCTTCCAACTTCATCAACACCAGCTACATATTTGAATTCTCCAAAAGATTTATCAAATTCATACATAGATTTTACTCTATTAATTTCTTTTATATATGAATCCAAGTGTTTTTGCATAGTTTTCCCTAAAGATGATACGTTTTTTCTTTTATCATCTAATAACCTATTAATTATCACTCTTAATTCTTCAGATTTATAGCTATCTGAAATTGATATTTCTGAAGTTTTTTCTTTTACAATTTTATATGATAATTTATCTATATCTAAATCAAGGAAATTATTCATTCGTTTCACCAGGACGTTCTAACGAAATTTTCCCTATTCTTCCTGCTCTAAATTCATCTAATAATATAACCGCTATTCTATTATAATTAATTTCTCCACCAGAAACTAATGTACCTCTTTTTCTAGCTATTGCATTTAAAGTTTCTAATGGGTCTTCAGAAACTTCATCTATTTTATATCTTTCCTTTAAGTTTGCTGTATAAAAGCTTTGTAACCTTTCAACAAGCTTATATGACAATTCTTCTATATCCATTATTTCATCTTTTATAGCACCTGTAAAAGCTAAATTTAATGCTGTTTCTTCATCTTCAAATCTAGGCCATAATACACCCGGTGTATCTAAAAGTTCTATACCTATTGATGTTTTTATCCATTGCTTACTTTTAGTAACTCCTGGTCTATCTCCTGTTTTAGCAATACTATTTCTAGCCATTTTATTTATAAATGTAGATTTACCAACATTAGGAATTCCAACAACCATAACTCTAGTTGTTATATTTACCATCCCTTTTGCCCTTAATCTATCATGTTTTTCCTTTAGCAAAGATAATAGCATTGGTTTTATTGCTTTTAATCCATCACCTTTTAAGCAATTTACTTCTAATACCCTAACCTCATCTTTAGTTAAGTGTTTAATCCAATCTTTAGTTACTTTACCTTCTGTTAAATCACTCTTATTTAAAAGTATTATTCTTGGCTTACCTTGTAATAAACTATCTATATCTGGATTAGCAGAACTTCTTGGTATTCTAGCATCTCTTATTTCAATAACCGCATCCACTAATTTTAAATTTTCTTTTATTTCTCTTTGAGTTTTTTTCATATGCCCTGGAAACCAGTTAATTGCCATTTTATTTCCTCCTTACGCTTCTTTTTTTCTATATTAAAAGAAAAGAAGCTTAAGCTTCTAATTAATTTATTATAGAAAAAAAGAGGACTGAATCAGTCCACCTTTTAATCTAATTATCTAGTTAATAATTCTTTAACCTTTGCAGCCTTACCAACTCTATCTCTTAAGTAGTAAAGTTTAGCTCTTCTTACTTTACCTCTTCTTGAGATTTCAATCTTTTCGATTATTGGTGCATGCATTGGGAATGTTCTTTCAACACCGCATCCATAAGCAACTCTTCTTACAGTGAAAGTTTCTCTTAATCCACCGTTTTGTTTCTTAATTACAGTACCTTCAAACATTTGTACTCTTTCTCTTGTACCTTCTGTAACCTTAACATAAACTTTTACATTGTCACCAATTTTAAAGTTTGGTAGGTCAGTTCTTAATTGTTCAGCTTCAATAGCTCTTATTATTTCGTTCATTGTGCATTCCCTCCTTAAAAGATAATTTGACGTTCTTAACAAAGTATATATGCATGACAGAGGAACGCCCGTACTAGCACGTTTTTAATCATAACATATTTTTTTATTTGTTTCAATAAATTTTATTTGTTTTTTCTTCCCAAAAGCTTTTTATCTTCTTTTGTTAAAATAACATTTTTATATAAATCTGGTCTTCTATTTTCAGTTAAGTTTAAAGATTGTAATCTTCTCCATTTTCTTATGTTCTCATGATGTCCTGATAAAAGTATTTCTGGAACACACTCACCTTCAAATTCATATGGTCTAGTGTATTGAGGATACTCCAATAGATCCTCTGAAAAAGATTCATCCATAAAACTTTCCTCTTTTCCTAATACACCTGGTATCAACCTTAAAATAGAGTCTATAACTGGAATTGCAGCCATTTCTCCTCCTGTAAGAATAAAATCTCCTAATGATACTTCCATATCAATATGTTTATAAACACGCTGATCTATTCCTTCATAATGACCACATAAAAATATTAAATTCTCTTCTTTTGAAAGATCCATCGCCATTTTTTGATTAAATGTTTTCCCTCTAGGTCCTAAAAAAACTACTTTACCCTTATTATTTTCCTTAGCCTTTCTTATAGTATCTACAATTGGTTGAGGTGCCATCACCATTCCAGCTCCTCCACCATAAGGATAATCATCTACTTTTTTATGTTTATCTAAAGTATTGTCACGTATATTAAGTACTTCTAACTCTATTATTTTATTTTCCTGTGCTCTACCTATTATACTGTGGTTAAAAATTGAAAACATTTCCGGAAAAAGAGTAAGTATACTAATCTTCATCTTGCCACTGCCTGACTGGTTTTACTACTATTTTTTTGTTTTCTATATCAATATCTAAAACAATATCTTTTAAAACAGGAATCAATAATTCTTTAGGTTGCTTTATCCAATATACATCGTTACTTGGAGTACTAATAACATCAAATATTTTTCCAAGTTCCATATTATCAGCATCATATACCATACAACCTATTAAATCAACAATATAATGAGTATCAGCTTCTAATTCAGGTGCATTACTTCTAAATATCTCAATATACTTTTGCTTATAAGTTTCAGCATCATTCATAGTGTCTATTCCTTCTATTTTTAAAATAACTCTATCTTTTTGAAATTTAACACTTTGTATATTCCTATGTTCTCCGTCAATTAAAACAGTTTTTAATTTTTTAAATTTATTAACATCCTCAGTCAATGGGTATACTTTTACTTCCCCTTTAATACCGTGAGTATTTACAATCTGCCCTATCTTAAATATCTCTTCCAAAAAATTCACATCCTTTACATAATATTTTATTTTAAATACTTAAAAAGAGTTAGGTTTAACCCTAACTCTTTATTTTTAAATGATTTCTACTATAACTCGTTTATTTTGTTTAATGGCTACGGCTTTTACAACAGTTCTAATTGCTTTGGCTATTCTCCCTTGTTTGCCGATAACTCTACCCATATCTTCAGGAGCTACTTTTAGCTCTAAGATTATTGATTGTTCACCAATTATCTCATTGATACTAACGGCTTCTGGATTATCAACTAGAGATTTAGCTATAAACTCAACTAATTCTTTCATAAACCTCTATAACTAATATGTATTAATTATAGAACTCACCTCCACAAAATTACTTGCTAAGACCTGCTTGAGTGAAAAGCTTTTTAACTACATCAGTTGGTTGTGCACCATCTTGTAACCATTTGCTAGCTTTTTCTTCATTGATTTTAACTTCAGCTGGTTCAGTTATTGGATTGTAGTAACCAATTTCTTCGATGAATCTACCATCTCTTGGGCTTCTTGAATCAGCAACAACTATTCTATAGAAAGGTGCTTTTTTACAACCCATTCTTCTTAATCTAATTTTAACTGCCATTTTAATTTCACCTCCTTCAAAAGATATTATTTATTTAAAAAGGTAGTTTTCCAAACAAACCTTTTTTAGACTGTTTTTGAAGCGACTTCATTTGCTTCATATTTTTTTTCATCATCTCATAACTTTTTACAAGCTTATTAACTTCTTGTATAGTTGTACCTGCACCTCTTGCAATTCTCTTTTTTCTTGAGCTTGCAGTATTACCTGATGTAAGTAAATGAGGATTATTTCTTTCTTTTTCTGTCATAGATTGAATAACAGATTTTGTTTTGTTAATTGCATCCTCGCCTTTAGATAAATCTACATTTTGTAGTTCTTTAGAATTCATTCCTGGAATCATTTCTAAAATTTTATTTAAAGGTCCAAGCTTTTTCATTTGTTCTATAGCTGTTAAATAATCATTAAAATTAAATTCTTGATTTAACATTCTTTTCCCTAAATCAGCTGCTTCTTTTTCATCAATAGCTGATTGAGCTTTTTCTATAAGAGATAGTACATCTCCCATACCAAGAATTCTTGATGACATTCTATCAGGATGGAATACTTCAAAATCACTTAATTTTTCGCCAGTACCTATATACTTTATTGGCTTTTCTGTGATATTTCTTATTGAAAGAGCTGCTCCACCTCTTGTATCTCCATCTAACTTAGTAAGTATTACACCTGTTACATCTAAGTCATTATTAAAACTTTCTGCAACATTTACTGCATCTTGACCTGTCATTGAGTCAACAACTAAAAGTATTTCAGATGGATTAACATTTTCTTTTATATCTTGAAGTTCTTGCATTAGAGCTTCATCAATATGAAGTCTTCCTGCTGTATCTATTATTATAATATTATTTCCATTATCTTTTCCATGAGCTATCCCAGCTTTTGCAATATCAACAGGATTAACTTTATCCCCCATTGAAAATACTGGAATTTCAATTTGCTTTCCAACAATCTCTAATTGTTTTATAGCTGCTGGTCTGTAAACATCACATGCAACTAATAATGGTTTCTTATTGTTTTTCCTAAGTTCAAGTGCAAGTTTACCACACATTGTAGTTTTACCTGCTCCTTGCAGACCTACTAACATAATTACTGTTGTTCCCGAGCTAGAGTAATTTATTTTACTCTCACTTCCACCCATAAGATTAGTAAGTTCTTCGTTAACTATTTTTATAACTTGTTGTCCTGGCGTTAAGCTTTCAAGAACTTCATTCCCAACACATTTTGAACTAACAGTTGAGATAAATCCTTTAACAACTTTATAGTTAACATCTGCTTCTAATAAGGCAAGCTTTACTTCTCTCATGGCTTCCTTTATATCTTTTTCAGTTAACTTTCCTTTACCTTTTAACTTTCTGAAAGTCTCCTGTAATTTTTCGCCTAAACCTTCAAAAGCCATGTTTAATTACCTCCCTATAAATTTTCTAGTTTTTCTTTAAACATTAAGTAATCTTTATCACTAACAGAATACTTTTCTTTTAGTTCTTCTAAAAAATTCATAATATATTTTTCTTTTCTCATACTCTTTTGAAGTAAGTTAAGCTTACTTTCATATGATAGAAGCTGTTTATCGCATCTTTTTATTAAATCATGAATTGCTTGACGACTTGTTTTATTTAATTCTGCTATTTCAGCTAATGACAAATCATCATCATAATATAATGCCATAACGCTACGTTGTTTCTCTGTTAATAATGAACTATACAAATCCATCAACATTGAAATTTCAACTCGGTCTTCCATAAGATCACCTTACCCACAAAAGAGATTTTAACAGGATTTTATATAGCTGTCAAGTATTTTTACTTAACAGTCATATTTTTTTATTTTTCTTTGCTTTAAATAGTGTTTATCTCCTATTATAAATGCTTCTAGATAGAGTACTTTACTTCAAATAACTCAAAACTAAAACATTAGCCTTTATTTAAAATACTTTTTTATTATTAAATTATTGCTTCTGCAAAACTTTCAGCATCAAATTCTTGAAGATCATCAATGCATTCTCCAACACCAATATATCTAACAGGTATATTTAAACTTTGTTTTATTGATATTACAACTCCACCCTTTGCAGTACCATCTAATTTAGTCAGTATTATTCCATCAATAGGACATACTTCCATGAATTGTTTTGCTTGTATTACTGCATTTTGACCTGTTGTAGCATCTAATACTAATAAAGTTTCTTTTTTAACTCCATCTAACTCCCTGTCAATAATTCTATTAATTTTTTCTAATTCATTCATTAAATTTTTCTTATTATGAAGTCTTCCCGCTGTATCACATATTAATAAATCAGTATTTCTTGCCTTAGATGCTTCTATAGCATCAAATACAACCGCTGCTGGATCTGATCCTTCTTGATGCTTTATTAGATCAACTTCTGCTCTTCTACTCCATACTTCTAATTGATCTATGGCTGCTGCTCTAAATGTATCTGCTGCAATAAGTAATACTTTTTTACCAGCTCTCTTATTTTTTGCTGCAAGCTTACCAATAGATGTAGTTTTTCCAACTCCATTAACTCCAATTACAAGCATTACTTTCTTTTCATCATCATTATCTTCATAATTACCTTCTAGTAATATTTCCTTTATCACTTCTTTTAATGCTGGTTTAACATCTTGAGGATCATTAATTTTTTCTTTACGAATTTTTTTTCTTAATCTTTCAATAATATCCATGGTAGTATCCATGCCTATATCAGATGTTATTAATATTTCCTCTAATTCCTCATATAAATCTTCATCTATTGTTATAGCTATTTTTAAAGCTTCATTTATTTTATCAGTTAACCCATCTCTTGTCTTGGTTAATCCATCTTTTAGTTTATTAAATAAATTTCCAAACAAATTTAATTCCTCCTAAAACTTTAAGTCTACATATATTTTCATTACTTAGTAATACATATATTATTTTATTTCTATACACTGCAAAACATACTCTTCTTTAGTATATAATATATTTCCTAAATTCTAAATAATAAGTTGTAAATTTTATCAAAAAAAAATATTGCAAATATAATATACTATATTCAACATTACTCTTTAACTAGCGGTCAAATCTACTGACACTACTTTAGATACCCCTTTTTCCTCCATAGTAACACCATAAATTCTATCACTTACCTCCATTGTACCCTTTCTATGAGTTATAACTATAAATTGAGTATTTTTAGAAAATTTAGTTAAAAATTCTGCATATCTATATACATTTGCATCATCCAATGCAGCTTCTATTTCATCTAAGATACAAAATGGCGTTGGCTTCATTTTTAATATTGAAAATAATAATGCTATAGCAGATAGAACCTTTTCTCCACCTGATAGCAAGTTTATATTTTGAAGTTTTTTGCCTGGTGGTTCAACATTTATATCAATATTAGCAGTCAATTCATCACCATCACATAAAATTAACTCAGCGCTTCCCCCTTTAAATAACTCTCTAAAAGTCTCATTAAAAGTTTTATTTAATACCTTAAAATTCTCTTTAAATAAATCTTTTATTTTAATAGTCATTTCTTGTATTACAGAATTCAATTCTTCTTTAGCACATTCTAAATCCTTTTCTTGAGAAGACATGAAATCAAATTTTTCTTTAACTTCTTCATATTCTTGAATTGATGCTAAGTTTACTGTTCCAAGGGCTGTTATTTTCATCTTTAACTTCTTAGTTAATTCTTTAATTTCTTCTTCATTTTCAATATCTTCTGCTATGTCTAAAGCTTCTACATATGTCAATTCTAATTCTTCATTTAATTTTTTATAATAATTATCTTTTTCCATCTCTTTTTTAGCCTTAATAACTTCTTGTTTATTTATATCTCGTTCCTTTAAATTTATCATCTCAAACATATTAGTTATTAAGTTATCTTGTTTTAAAGAGCTTTCTTTTAACTTTTCTTTTTCTAGTTCCTTATATTTTAACTGTTTTTCTAATGCTTCTATTTTAACATTATTTTCATTAGTAGCAGTCAATTTGCTCTTTATATCATTTTCTAAATTTATAAGATTTTCATTACTCTTATTATTTTCAATTAAAAGCGCTTTTTCTTTCACTCTTAATTCATTTAATTCTTTTTCTAATCTAATAAATTGATTTTTTTCATTTTGAATAGCTTCATCTAATGTTGCCTTATTAATTTTTATATCCGTAATCTTATTTGTAGTCTCATCTATCTGATTATTTTTTTCTTTAATAGATTCTTCAAATTTTAAATATCTGTCTTTATTAAATGTATTTTTATCTTCTATAACTTTAATTTCAGACTTTTTATTTTCAAGATCAGAATTTAATATATCTATATCTTTTTCAACTCTTTGGAATTCGTTTTTGGTTATCTCTAGATTATCTCTGAATTTATTAGTATCATTTTTTAATCTCTCAGCTTCACCTTGTTTTTTAGTTATTTCAATATTTTTATAGTGAACCTCATCTCTTTTATTCAATATTTCTTCATCTAATTTTTTTGCATCTTCTCTTATTGCTAAAATTTCTTTTTCTACAATAATACAACTTTTTTTAGTTGTATCACTCTTTAACAATATCTCTTCAATTTCTCTTTTTCTTCCTAATACATTACTGTGTTTAGCATATATACTTCCTCCAGTAAGTGCACCTCCAGGGCTTATAACTTCCCCCTCTAATGTAACTATTTTATATCTGTAATTTCCTTTTTTAGCTATCTGCAATGCTGAATTCATATCTTTTGCTATTATTGTTCTACCTAGTACATGATCTAATATATTTGTATATGTTGATTCATAAGAAACAATTTCACTAGCAATACCAAGATAGCCTTCAATTTTAGTAATATTATTATCTAAAATAAGCTTTTTACCTTTTATTATATTTAAAGGTAAAAAGGTTGCTCTCCCTAAACGATGATCCTTTAAATATTTAATTAATTTTTTAGCATTTTCTTCATTTTCAGTAATAATATTAGAAATTATTGATCCTAAAGCTATTTCAATTGCTATTTCATATTCCTTATCAACATTAAAAATTTCGCCAAGAATTTTAGTATTTTTCACATTATTAATTAGACCTTTATTAATAGCTTCCATCAAATACTTAACAGATCTATTATAACCTTCATATTGTTTTTCTAAATTTTCTAATATATTTTTATTAGCCTCTAACTTTGTTACTAAATTATTTAAATTAGTTAATTCTTTTTGTTTATTAGTTAATTTAGTCATCAATAAAGCCATAGCACTTTTATCTCTACTTATTTCTTCTTCTAATGAACTTATGTCTTTTTTATCACTCATTATCTTATTTAATAAATTTTGATAAGTAACTCCATTTATAGCTACATTGTGCTTTATGAATTCATATGATTTTTCTAATTCAGCTTTTTTCTCTTCTTTTAATAAAATTTCTTTATTTATTAAAGTTATGGCATTCTTTGTTTCTGAATTGTTCCTTAATAGCTCAAACTCATCTTCTTTAAGTTTAGAAAGCTCTTTTTCCATCTCCTCTTGTTCTTTTAAAAGAGTTAACTTTATTTTTTCTAAATTAACAATTATTTCATTCTTTTCTTGCTGATCTTTTAAATAGTTTTTCAAATACACACTTAAGTTTATTTTAGCTTCTTCAACTTCTTTAATCTTTAATATTAAACCTTCTATTTCTTTATCGTTTTTAGAAATTTTTTCTTTTAAATTTCTAATTCTTTCTTTATTTAATTCTATATCCTTAGAATCCTCACTAATCAGTTCCTTCAGTTTATAATAATATGTTTTTTCTTCCTCTGTTTCTTTTTCTAATAAATTAATTTTCTCTTCTAATGATTTTAACTTTTCTCTAAGTAAATCTAATTCTCTTTTCTTTTCATCAATAAACGTATTTTTATTTCTTAATTCATTATCAAATTCTTTTAACTCATTTTCTTTTATTTTTATATATTTAACTAATAGTGAAACCTCATTCTTTCGTAAGTCTTCAGAAATCAAATTAAACTGTAAAGCTTTTTCTTTATCTATTCTTAATGGTTCTATACGTTCACTATACGTGGATATTATGTCTCGTATTCTAACCAAATTACCATCTGTATTGTCTAACTTCTTTTCTGCCTCTTCTTTTCTACTTTTAAATTTAACTATACCTGCTGCTTCTTCTAAGAGTGCTCTTCTTTCTTCTGGTCTTCCACTTAATATAGATTCTATCTTTCCTTGCCCTATTAATGAGTATCCTTCTTTACCTATACCCGTATCCATGAAAAGATTTATAACATCTTTAAGTCTACATTTTTTGTTATTTATTAAATACTCAGATTCTCCAGATCTAAATATTCTTCTTGACACAGTAACTTCACTATATTCCGTTGATAATTTTTTATCACTATTTTCTAAAGTTAAAGAAACTTGAGCTAATCCCACAGGTTTTCTATATTGAGTTCCTGCAAAGATTACATCCTCCATCTTTCCACCTCTAAGAGTTTTAACACTTTGTTCTCCTAAAACCCATCTAACAGCATCAGAAATATTACTTTTTCCACTGCCATTTGGACCCACTACTGCAGTTACTCCATTGTTAAATTTTAATTCTGTCTTATCTGCAAAGGACTTAAATCCTCTTATATCTAGGGATTTTAAAAACAAATACACCACTCCTTATAAAAATACTGCTGGTAATAATCCTATAATAAAAATTAAAATAATAAAAATAGCCATAAAAATTTTTAGCTTTTCTCTAGTTTTCTTTTTCATAAACAACACTCCTTATTTGTAATAATTTTATCTTAAAGACTTTTAAATATCAATGCAATAAAATTCTAAATATTAATTAGATCATAAATCTTTTTCTTCTTCTATTCTATTAAATTTCAAAATTAAAAAGTTTTCTTATTTTAAAAAACTTACAGAATAAAAGCGAGAGTTTCCTCTCGCTAATATGTAATGTTAATATTTTTTTCTTCAGTTATTAATTTTAAATTTCCTCTTGAAACTTCAAAATCTTGTTTAACGATAATACTCTTGTTTTTTATGCTATTAAAATATTTTTTCTTATTAGCATATAATTTGCTTATATCTTTAGGATTTATCCTTAATTCAACAATATCTTGATCTTTTACATTAGAATTAATTAAGTTTACTATTAAGCTGCTCTCAACCAATTCTCTAAACGCTGGATGAAACGGACCACTTACAATATCCGCTCCTTCATTTATACTCTCAGTTGGTTGAAGTCCTATTCTAATTACTTGAATATTATTTTCTAAGTATAATTCATACATAGCCATGCTTATCTCAACAGCCTCATCTAAAGAATATGGTATATACGTTCCCATCTTATACATCTTTTCCATAGGTGTATCTTTAATAACTAAAGCTGGATATATCCTACAAATATCAGGTTTCATTTTTATAGATAACTTTGTTGTTAGAATATCTTTTTCAAAAGTATCCCCCGGCAATCCTGGCATTATTTGATGTCCTAAAACAAATCCATATTGTTTTATTAATGCTGAGGCCTTCTCTACATCTGAAACATAATGGCCTCTACCTGATCTTTTTAGTATTTCATCATCTAAAGATTGCACTCCAAGTTCTATTATATCAACTTTGTATTCCTTTAAATAAGTAAGTATATAATTATCAATTGCATCAGGTCTTGTAGAAAGCCTTATTTTATCAATTAAGCCTTTATCTTTATAACCTTTGGCTATTTCTAGAAATGCTCTTTGCTTCTCTTCTTTTACAGCTGTAAAGGTGCCACCAAAAAATGAAACCTCTATAATAGCCTCTTTATTTGTTATTGTTTTTAAATACTCATCTATTGTTTTTCTTACTATATCAGTAGTTACTATATCTTTAAGCCCCGTTATTCTGTCTTGATTACAAAATACACATTTATGTGGGCATCCTTCCTGAGGTACAAATATAGGGATAATATAATAATTTTTACTCATAGTTCTTTTCTAACCTCTTTAAAGCTTCTTTTGCAGCATTTTGTTCAGCTTCTTTTTTGCTATAACCTTCTCCTATCCCCATAACCTTTTCATTTATAATTACATTAGTAAAAAATTTCCTTCTATGAGGCGGACCTTCATACTTTAATAATTCATATTGTATTAAAATTTCTCCATCTTTTTGCAATAATTCTTGTAATTTAGTTTTAAAATCTAATACTATTTCATTATTTATTGCTTTATTTATCATTTCTTCAAAATGAAGCAATATAAAGTCATTTACAAAACCTATTCCCTTGTCTAAATACACTGCTGCAATTACTGCTTCAACAGCATCTGCTTGTATAGACATTCTTTCCCTTCCTCCAGTAAGTTCTTCACCCTTACTCATTCTTATATATTCTCCAAGGCTTAACTTCTTTGCTATTTCGTAAAGTGAATTCTCACAAACTATCAAGCTTCTAATCTTGGTTAACTCACCTTCTGATTTATCTTTAAACTTATTAAAAAGATACTCCGTAATACAAAGTTGTAATACAGAATCTCCTAAAAATTCTAATCTCTCATTATATTTAGCATCTTTAAATTGATTACCAAATGAACTGTGTGTTAATGCAGTTTTAATTAACGAAGGATTATTAAAATAAACTCCTAAGCGATTTTCAATATCATTAAATTTATATCTATTCATTTATATACACTCCTTGAAGTTTATTCTTCAACTTGCTAAAAATAAAATTTAATAAAAACATAACAAATTCAAGAATAAACTAGTTATAAAGAAAATCCCGCTCACTCGCGGGATTATATTATTCATCGTAATGAGCTTTTACGTAATTAACAACGTCACCAACTGTCTTAAAGTTTTCAACGTCTTCATCTGGTATTTCCATATCTAATTCATCTTCTAATGCCATTATAAGTTCCACTATATCTAATGAATCGGCATTTAAATCTTCAATAAATGATGATTCCATAGTAACACTACCTAAATCAATACTTAATTTATCCGCTATAATATTTTGAATTTTTTCAAACATTTATTTCACCTCCCAAACTCTACAGTTAGATAATAGTATATATTTTTTCCATAGTCAATATTAATTTGACTATCTTTACAAATAAGATTTAATTTTTCTTCTCAAACTCTTTTTTTATCTCATCTAAAACGTTATTTTCATAAAAAATCTTTGTTTGTCTAATTGCATTTTTAAAAGCCTTACCATCCGAGCTACCATGTGCTTTTATACAAATACCATTCACTCCCAAAAAAGGTGCTCCACCATATTCTTTATAATCAAATTTCTTCATAATTCTTTTTAGAAAAGGTTTTAATAGTAATACTCCTATTTTACTCTTCAAATCTGCTTTCAATACTTCATCTTTTATCATACCTAAAATATTTTTTGCTGATCCTTCATACATTTTTAGTGCTGTATTTCCTGCAAAACCATCGCTTACTATAATATTAGTATCTCCAGTTGGAATATATCTTGGCTCTATATTTCCAACAAAATTTATACTATTTTCTTCTTTTAATAATTTATAAGTTGCTTTTGTAAGATCATTTCCCTTTTCCTCTTCAGCTCCAATATTCAATAATCCTACACTTGGAATATCAACGTTAAATACATTTTTATAGTAAATACTTCCCATTTTACTGAATTGAACTAAGTATTCAGGTTTACTATCCACATTAGCCCCTGCATCAACAATCATAAAATTCCCTCTTCTACCAGGCATTATAGGACCTAATGCTGGACGTTCTACGCCCTTAATTCTTCCTACAATCAATGTACATCCTGCTAAAAAAGCTCCAGTACTTCCTGCTGATATTATACCATCACAATGTGCATCCTTAACCAAATTCAAAGCTTTAACAATGCTAGAATCTTTTTTTCTTCTTAATGCCATAACCGGATGTTCATTGGTTGATATTACTTCCTTCGCATCTATTATAATAATTTTATCTTTTGGATAGTCGTATTTTGAGAGTTCTAATGATATTTTATCTTCTGGACCTGTAATATAAAAAGTCATCTCACTATATTCTTTTAATGCTGATACTACACCCTCCACAACTGCGCTAGGTGCATTATCTCCACCCATGCCATCAATAGCTATTTTCATAAACATAACCCCCTTTTTTCTGTTAAATTATAAAAAAATAGATTAATTAAAAATATTAATCATAATAAATTTAATTAATCTAAAGCATTTTTAATTAAATTACATTCATATATCAAAATATTTTACTTAATAATATTCTAATATAAAAATAAAAGAAAGTCTAAAGACTTTCTTTTATTTTTCTGAAGATACAACTTCTCTATTCTTGTAGAATCCACAGTTTTTACATACTCTATGAGCAAGCTTCATTTCATGACATTGAGGACACTCAACTATGCCAGGTAAGCTAGCTTTAAATGTTTGAGCTCTTCTTGAATCTCTTCTTGCGCTACAACACTTTCTTGCAGGATTTCCCATAACTACACCTCCTTATTGTCAAACAAACCTTTTAGAACATCAAATCTAATATCTGTATCATATTTATTACAAGAACATGACTGCTTATTAAGGTTTGAACCACATTCCTGACAAAGTCCTTTGCAATCATTCTTACAAAGCCTTTGTATTGGTAAAGTTGATATTATATTAGATTCAATTATTTGACTGATGTCTAAAACGTCATCAAGCACAATAACAACATCTTCTTCTTGAAGATCATTATCATTGGCAAACCTCTCTTCTATATCAATATCTATTGGATAGATAAAGGTATCTAAACATCTTGCACAATTCATTTCTAAAGTAACCTTTACTTTAGCTTTCATTATTACAATATCTTTATCAGATGTTATTACTCCTGATACTTCGCACTTACTTACTGGAGTGATTACATCTCCTTCAAATTCAAATTTAGGTATTTCAAATTTGTAGTCAATTTTTTTACTTCTTTCTTTTCTTGAAATAAGATCTGAAACTCGTACTTTCATAATCAGTAGAACCTATTTTTTTACAATAAGTCCCTTCTCACTCCTTAAACATATTATATTTGTTAAGCAAACACAATTTATTATATAAAGTGTGTCGATAAAAGTCAAGAAATTTATTATTAAATAACTTTTATACTAATGCTAAAGTTTCTTTTGCTATCATTAATTCCTCATTAGTAGGAATTACATAAACTTTAACTTTAGAACTTTCCTTTGAAATTAAAAGACCTTCGCCTATATCATGGCTGTTATTCTTTTCTTCATCAAGTTCTACCCCTATAAATTCAAGACCTGTTAAGGCTCTTATTCTGACTTCTGGAGCATGTTCTCCTATTCCTGCTGTAAATACTATTGTATCAAGTCCACCCATAGCAGCCGCATAAGCTCCTATTTGTTTCTTTATTTGATATCCAAAAATATCGGTTGCAAGAATCGCTCTCTTATTATTTTCTCCCATAGCACTTCTTATATCTCTAAAATCAGTTCCCACTCCTGAAACTCCTAATATACCTGATTTTTTATTTAGTATATCATTTACTTCATCAGCTGAGTAACCTTTTTCTTTGATTAGATAGGTAACTATTGCTGGATCTATATCCCCGCATCTTGAGCCCATTATTGTACCTGCAAGCGGAGTGAATCCCATTGTAGTATCAATTGATTTTCCACCATCTACTGCTGTAATACTAACTCCATTTCCTAAATGACAAGTTACTGTTTTTAATTCACTTGCATCTTTTTTCATAACTTCCGCAACTTTGTTAGCTACATATTTATGAGATGTTCCATGGAAACCATATTTTCTTATATGATCTTCAGTATAGTATTCATATGGTAATGGATACATATATGCCTTTTCTGGCATAGTTTGATGGAAAGCAGTATCAAAGACACATACCATTGGAGTATTTGGCATAAGCTCTTCACAAGCTTTTATTCCTATTATATTTGGTGGATTATGAAGTGGTGCTAATTTAATACACGCTTCAATGTTCTTCATAACTTCGTCATTCACTAGTACTGATTTTGAATATTTTTCTCCACCATGAACCACTCTATGTCCAACTGCACTTATTTCATCCATTGATTTTATAACACCGTGATTTTCATCAATTAAACTTTTTAATACTAATTCAATTGCATCTTGGTGATCTTTTAAAGGTTGTTCTACTATATACTTTTCTCTACCTTTAACTTTTTGAGTTAAGATTGATCCATTAATTCCAATTCTTTCTACAAGTCCTTCTGCTAAAGCGTCTTCTGTTGTCATATCAATTAGTTGATATTTTAAAGATGAGCTTCCACAATTAATTACTAATACTTTCATTTTTTTCCTCTCCTCTTTCAGCTAATTAAACTTCTTGTGCTTGAACTGCTGTTAACGCTACAACATTAACGATGTCATCCGCACTACACCCTCTTGATAAATCATTTATTGGCTTTGCAAATCCTTGGCAAACAGGTCCAATTGCATCTGCATTAGCAAATCTTTGTACTAGTTTATAACCTATATTCCCTGCTTGTAAATCTGGGAAAACTAATACATTTGCTTTTCCTGCAACTTTGCTATTTGGAGCTTTTTGAGCAGCTACTTTTTCAATTATAGCAGCATCTAATTGTAACTCTCCATCTATCATCAGATCTGGTCTTAAAGCATTTGCTTTAGCCGTAGCATTTCTCACTTTATCTACAAGTTCATTATCAGCACTTCCCATTGTTGAAAATGATAGCATAGCTACTCTTGGTTCCATTTTACAAAGCTTTTTTGCTGTCTCAGCTGTTGCAATAGCTATAGCTGCTAACTCATCTTCATTAGGATTTGGATTAACTGCACAATCTGCAAATATTAAAGTTCCATCAGTCCCAAATTCTTTACTTGGCACATTCATAATAAAGAAACTTGATACTATCGATACTCCTGGCATTGTTTTTATGATTTGTAATCCTGGTCTTAATAAATCCCCTGTAGTATGGATTGCTCCTGAAACCATTCCATCTGCATCATCTAATTTTACCATCATAGTTGCAAAATAAAGAGGGTCTCTTACTATCTTTTCGGCCTTGACCATTGTCATTCCTTTATTTTTTCTAAGTTCATAGAAATTTTTTATATAAACTTCTAGCTTGTCTGAATCATTTGGATCTATTATTTGTATATTTTCTAAATTCACATTTATTTCTTCTGCCTTTTTTAACACCTTTTCTCTATCTCCAATTAGAATCGGATGTGCTAAACCATTATCTACTATTTTTCTAGCAGCTGCTATATTTCTTTCTTCAATTCCTTCTGGTAATACTATATTCTTCTTATCTGATTTGGCTCTAAGCCATATTTTTTCCATAAGTGGCATAAATGATTCTCCCTTCAATTGACTTACTCTATTTTATAATATACTCCTATACGCATGATTTTTTCAACCAATTTTCTTAATAAAATAGAAGTCTTTAGATTTGAAATAATCTGAATAGTTTGATAATTTACTTTTATCTTTTATTTATTTTTCTATACTAATATTGCCAATTTGTATTTTTTAGTATATTTTTTTTGCAATATTGATAATTGTTTAACAAACATTTTCTCTTGATTTAATTGTGTTATAATAACATAACAAAATCATTTATAAGGAGTGTTTTTTATTATGGTAACAGGAATAATCGCCGAATATAATCCTTTTCACAAAGGTCATGAATACCATTTAAAACAAGCTAAAATAAATACTAATGCCGATAGTATAGTTTGTGTTATGAGCGGAAGTTTTATGCAAAGAGGTATACCAGCTATTATAGATAAATGGAAACGTACAGAAATGGCTCTTAAGAACGGTGTTGACTTAGTAATTGAATTACCATTAGTATATTCATTATCTTCTGCTGAGCATTTTGCTTTTGGTGCAATTTCCTTACTTAACTCTTTAAATATTATTGATAATTTATATTTTGGAAGTGAGGAAGGTAATGTAAAAATTCTTGAAGATATAGCTTCAATATTAGTAAATGAACCCAATAATTATAAGATTATGTTAAAAAATTATTTAAATTTAGGGCTTCCTTTTCACTTGAGCAGAGCTAATGCATTAAGTGATTTTTTCAAATCTAATCATATTATGGAAGCTATTTCAAGTTCAAATAATATTTTAGGAATAGAATATATTAAAGCTTTAAAAGCTCTTAATAGCAATATAATTCCTTTAACTTTAAAAAGGGAAGGTTCAAAATATAATGATCAATGTCTAAATACTGCTTTTTCTTCAGCAACATCTATAAGAAATCATCTTAAAAATAAAAATTTAGATTATTTAAAAGATTTTTTACCAGAAGATAGTTATAAGATTTTATATAAGTTATCTAGTGAAAATAACCCATTTATTTTCGAAGAATCTATGTTTAAATATATTAAATATAAACTAATAACCGATGGTAATTCAATAAAAAATCTTCCCGATATATCAGAAGGATTAGATAATAAAATATTAAAAGAAGTACTAAAATCAAATTCTTTAGATGAATTAATATTAAACTCAAAAAGTAAAAGATATACTTATACTAGATTAAATAGAATTTTGACTCAATTTTTCTTAGGTCTTGAAAAATATGATTTACTTAAACTTTCCAAAGATCCTTGTCCTTATTGTAGGGTTTTAGGATTCAATTCAAAAGGCAAGGAACTTTTAAAAAATATCAAAAAAAATAGTACTATTGATATAATAACTAAAGTTCCGCAAAATAATATCAATGAATGTTTAGAGATAGACCTTCTTGGAACAAGAGGCTATTCTATCTTAAATCCTAAATTAAGTCCTATGCAAGATTATTTAACTAGTCCAATCATATTATAAATATATTCAACATAATCATAAGAATGTGGATAAACTTCTAACTAATTTGTAATTATTTCTACTATAAAATTTATGAGGGTATATTACTCTCTTTTATAAATCCTTGAAATTGGAGTGATTTAATGAGTTATACTATTATTTTCTTATGGTTATCAATAATCATATTAACTATTATTTTAATAAAATTATTAAATATAAAAAACAATACTTTATTTTGTATATTATGTTCTATATTTATAGTATTATTTATCTTAAATATAAAACAGTGCACAACTGCAGCTATAGATGGATGTAAATTATGGTATACTGCTGTTTTACCTGTAACATTTCCATTTTTGGTTATTTGCAATCTATTAATTTCCTACGATGGAATATCCCTTTATTCTAAATTATTAGGACCATTAATTTGCAAGCCTCTTGGTTTATCTAAAAACTGTTCATTTCCTATAGTTGCTAGCTTTTTATGTGGATATCCTCTAGGTGCAAAATATTCTATTGATCTGTGGTCTTTAGGAAGTATCGATGATGATGAATGCCAAAGACTTTTAAACATAGCTTCAAATGTAGGTCCATTATTCTTAATTGGCTCTGTCGGAACAGCGCTTCTAAATAATACCACCTTAGGTTATATACTGCTTATAGCTAATTATCTTTCCGTAATATTTATTGGTATAATTACCAATAAAAATAGAACCTTAAGAAATTCGCTTTCTAAAAGTTCTATAAATGAAAAAAAATTAAATTTTGGTCAAGCAATAAAAAACTCCGTTGGAAATGGAGTAAACACAATATTATCAATTTGTGGATTCATTGTTATATTTTCCGTAATAATATCGCTTATAAAAAATAGTCCTTATATAAATAATATATTTACTTTTTTAGAAAATTTATTCCATATGCAAAGTGGTACTTTATTTTCTATATTCTTAGGAAGTATAGAAATGACAAATGGCTGTAATTTAATTTCAAACTTAAATATTTCACTTCCTTTTAAACTAGGAATTATAAGTTTTTTATGTTCTTTTTCAGGATTATCAGTAATAGCACAAATTAGTTCATTTATGAATGGTTTTAAAATCTCATATTTTAAATATATATGTTTAAAATTAATTCAAGGTATATTCAGCTTTGTAATAACATATTCATTAATAAAAATTATACCTACAAGTATTGTTACATCTAGTTTTCAAACAACTTGTACTATAAATTCTTTTATGTATTTATTACCAATACTTTCAATTCTAATTTTAACAGTTATACTAAAAATAATATATAGATTATTTTTTCATACCTCTTAACTCTTTTATATTTTCTCTTATTGTTAAACAGGCAGTACTTAAATTTTCATCTATATCTTTAGCCACTACTTCAAAGCTATTTTGAAGGCCTTTAATTAAAGCTCCTTTTTTAGCTTCTATTTCTCTATCAAGTTGTGATAAGATTTCATCCGAGTAATCTCTTGAACCTAATCTTATAGCTTTAGCATCTCTTTGTGCTGAAGCTATAATTTCTTGTGCTCTTATCTTAGCTTCTTTCACTATATCATGACTCTCAACATTTTGTCTCATAATCATCATAGTTTCTTTTTTTACTGTATCATATTCTTTTTTAGCTTCTCCAAGTATTCTTTCTCGTTCATTCATAACCCATTGTGCCTTTTTAAATTGATCTGGTAGATAATTTATAATTTGATCAACAACTTCAAGAACCTCTTTTTTATCAACTACAACCTTACCACTTATCGGAACCTTAGGTGAATTATCCACCAAGTCTTGTAAATATTCCAACAATTCCATTATATTTACATCCATTTTTTCCATAATACCACCCCTTAAATTTTACTCCTTCTAACAACATCAGATATAATTTCTTTCGGCACAAGTCCTTCTATACATCCTCCAAATTTAGCAACTTGCTTTACTGACGATGAACTTAAGTATGAATATTGTGCAGAAGTCATCATAAATACTGTTTCAATATCAGGATCTAATTTATTATTCATAAGTGCCATTTTAAATTCATATTCAAAATCTGATACAGCTCTAAGTCCCTTTAAAATAATCTTAGCATTATATGCTTTTAAAAAATCTATTAATAACCCATTAAAACTTATAACTTCAACATTTTTTATATGCTTTGTAACTTTTTTTATAAGTTCAACTCTTTCTTCAATCTCAAAAAGTCCCTTTTTATCAACATTAACCAAAACGCCTATGATCAGTTTATCAAAAACCTTTGATCCTCTTTCAATTATATCCAAATGACCATTTGTTATAGGATCAAAACTTCCTGGGTAAACAGCTACTTTCATAGTTAGTCCTCCTTATACCCATAAAAACACACTGTTGTGTTACCATATTTTCTACTTTTTCTTAAAAATATATCTTCATATCCATCATAAATTTCTTCTATAGTGTCAATTTTAGTTATAATTATTCCATTTTCACTTAAAATATTATTTTCTTTTATAATTTTAATAGCTTCTGGAATCATTTCCTTACAATATGGTGGATCTATAAAAATCAATTCAAAAACTTTTCCTTGATTTGATAATTTTCTTAATGCTTCATATGAATCCATATTTAATCCAAAACAAAAATCATCAAATTTTAAATTTTTTATGTTTTCTTTTAATAAAGGGAAGGTTTCAGAACTTTTATCTATCAAGTAAACTTCTTTAGCACCTCTACTAGCAGCTTCCAACCCAAGACTTCCTGTTCCAGCAAAAACATCTATAACATTAGAATCTGGTATATATCCTTGTATCATACTAAACATAGCCTCTTTAACTCTATCCAATGTAGGCCTTGTTTCCATACTTGCAGGAGGTATTAATTTACGTCCTCTTGCTTTTCCTGATATTATTCTCAAAATTATTCCTCCTTAATGGCATATATTAAGTATATTAACATATTTGTATATAATATTTCAAATTAATTAAAGCAAATGTATTTACTATTATTCTCCAAGCTTTTTTGTATTTCATTTATAAGCTTAGTATTTTCTTCATAATCATTATGTAACATCTCCATCGCTTCATGTTTTGCAGCCCTTAATATACTAATATCTTCATATAAATCTGCTAAAATAAATTCTGCATCACCACTTTGTTTTCTACCGAACATTTCCCCAGAACCTCTTAATTTCAAATCTTCTTCTGAAATAAGAAATCCATCAGTTGATTCTGTCATTATTGTCATTCTTTTTTTAGTTATATTGCTCTTTGCTTTAGCAATTAATATACAGTAAGAGGCATACTCTCCTCTTCCAACCCTACCTCGTAATTGATGTAGTTGAGCCAATCCAAACCGTTCAGCATTTTCTATTATCATAACTGATGCATTAGGTACATTAACCCCTACCTCTATAACAGTTGTAGATATTAATACTTTAAATTCATTATTTTTAAATCTATTTATTTTATCTTGCTTTTCACTTGACTTCATTTTACCATGAAGTATCTCAACTCCTATATCTTTAAATATACCATTTTTTAATTTAGTATATAAAGTTTCTACAGAATTTAATTCTTCTTTTTCATCTTCATCAATAAGAGGGCAAACTATATATACTTGCCTACCATTGTTTATTTCTTCTAAAGCTATTTCATATCCAATATCTCTATTATGTTCCTGATAAAATCTAGTGTCTATTTTCTTTCTTCCCGGAGGTAATTCATCAATTATTGAAACATCTAAGTCTGAATATAAATAAAGAGCCAAAGTTCTAGGTATTGGTGTTGCTGTCATAACTAAACAATCTGCTTTCTTTCCTTTATTAATTAGTTTACTTCTTTGCTCAACACCAAATCTATGCTGCTCATCAGTTATTATAAGTCCTAATCTATTAAAAACAACATCATCTTGGAATAATGTATGAGTACCTATAAGCAACATTGGATTTTCTTGCTTTATTTTTTCTTTTATTCTTTTCTTCTCTTTCAGTGAAGTACTTCCAGTTAATATTTCAACATCTATATTAAAATCTTGGAATAAATTTTTAGATTCTTCATAATGTTGATTAGCCAGTATTTCTGTGGGAGCCATAAAAGCACATTGATATCCGTTCTTTATTACATTAAATATAGATATTAATGCAACTATAGTTTTTCCACTTCCAACATCACCTTGAACTAATCTATTCATAGGTTTTTGAGATTTCTGATCTCTTAAAATTTCTCTAACAACTTTTGTTTGAGCATTCGTTAAAGAGTATGGTATACTATCTTTTAATCTTTTAAGTTCATTATTCCACTCAAAATATATTCCATTCTTATTTTTATTAAGTTTATGTTTTACTAATAATAATTTTAATGAATAAGTAAATAATTCTTGAAATTTCAATCTAATAATAGCTTTTTCTAATAAATCTTTATTTTTTGGAAAATGAATTGATCTTATTGCATCATTTAAGGATACCAGATTATACTTATTTAACATATCCAGAGGAAGATTTTCTTTTATAATTATTGAATCAATAACAAGATTAATTAATTTTTCGATAATCTTATTGCTTATATCTCCTTTTAAAGGGTATTTAGGTAAAATACTGTTATCCAATGCTTCCTCACATACAACAGTGGGATTAGCCACTTCAAGAGTCTTACCTATTCTTTTAAATTTCCCCATTAAATTATATACTTTGTTATTATAAAAAGTATTTTTGATATATTTTTGATTAAACCATTTTCCATAAACCTTATGTCCATTATATTCAAATTCTATTGTTGTTAATATTTTTCCGGTTTTAGTTTTTATATCACCTTTTATTCTTATAACTTTACATCTTAATATTTGCTTTTCATCACCATTTATATCTTCAAATAATATATTAGAGTCGATAAATTCATAATCTCTTGGAAAGTATAATAAAAGATCCAGAATATTAAATATACCACATTTATTTAATTTTTCTGTCAGTTTAGGACCAACACCCTTCAATGAAGAGATTTCACTATATATATCCATTAAATTTTCCTCCAAAAAAAGCACCAATTAAGGTGCTTTTTAATTATATAACATTAGTAATTTTATTACTCTACTGACATTAAGAAGTAATATAGAGGTTGATTTCCTTTATATGCTTGAATATCTAAATCCTCAAATTCATTTTCTAATTCTTCTACAAATTCATTAACTTTATCTTCTTCGATTTCTTCCCCATAATAAATAGTTATTAGTTCGCTATCATCGTCTAACATATCTTTAAGAACTTGTTTAGCAACGGAAATTTTATCTTCCCCTACTTCTTTAATTTTTCCTTCTACCAATCCTAATATATTGCCTTGTTTTATTTCTTTGCCATCAATTTCAGTATCTCTAACAGCATAAGTTATTGATCCTGTCTTTACTGAATTTATAACGTCATTTAACTCTTCAACATTTTCTTCTGCTTCACATTCAGGATTAAACATAGTTATACAAGCTATTCCTTGTGGAATAGTTGTTGTAGGAATTACAATTATATGCTTATCTGATATTTCTGCTGCTTGATTAGCTGCCATAATTATATTTTTATTATTTGGCATAACAAAAATATGATCTGCATTTAATTTTTCTATACAATCTAATATATCTTGAGTAGATGGATTCATTGTTTGACCACCTTCAATAACATAATCAACACCTGAATCTTTAAAGATTTTTACGATACCATCACCCATAGCAACTGTTATAAATGCATATTTTTTATGGTCTAATTCATCGCTTGATACTTCATCCATTGGTATATTTTTATTTGATTGTAATTCTGTTAATAACTCTCTATGCTCTTCTCTCATATTATCAATTTTAATTTTTGATAGTTCTCCTATTTTCACGGCATGAGATAGGACTGAGCCTGGATCATTCGTATGAATATGAACTTTAATGACATCTTCATATCCAACAACAATCATAGAATCTCCAAGTGGTTCTATTGTATCTTGAAATTCCTTTGCTTTTTTTGCATCACCAAGAATAATAAATTCAGTACAATATCCAAATTTTATATCAATTTCTTCAGTAGATTGAGCTCCTACCTTAGCTTCTGGTGAACTTATCTTTATATCTTGAATTTCGGCTTGTATTCCTTCTTTTAATGCTTCAAGCATACCTTGAAGTATAATGTAAAGTCCCATACCACCTGAATCCACCACTTTTGCTTTCTTCAATGCTGGTAATAAATCTGGAGTTTTATCAAGCATTATCTTAGCAGCCTTATTAACCTCTTCTAATAATATTATTGCATCTTTTGCTTCACATTCTACTGCACATTCCGACGCTGCTCTTATTACAGAAAGTATTGTACCCTCTGTAGGTCTCATAACAGCCTTATAAGCTGCATTAGATCCCTCAAAGAATGCTACTGAAAGTTCAGTTCCATCAACTTCTTCTTTTCCTTCTAGTCCTTTAGAAAACCCTCTAAGTATTTGTGATAAAATTACTCCTGAATTTCCTCTAGCACCCATTAAAGCACCTTTTGCTAATTTTTTAGATATTTCTCCTATTGAATTAGAATTTATATTTTCTATTTCTTTAACTGCAGCCTTGAATGTCATTGACATATTAGTTCCAGTGTCACCATCTGGAACAGGAAATACATTCAAAGCATTTACAAATTCACTTTGCTCCAATAATCTATTACTAGCATTTACAACCATGTTATAAAAATCATGGCCATTTATTTTTTTAAATTCCATCTAATTTAACCTCCTAGACTCTTACCGCTTGAACATTTACAGTTATTGATGAAACTTTTAATCCTGTGTAATTTTCAACGCTATAACGAACTTTTTGAATTATATTGTTAGCTATAACCGATATTTTAGTTCCATATTCAACCATAACAAATAATTCGATTTGTAATCTATCGCTTTCTATAAGTTTTAGTTTTACACCTTTACTTAAATTTTCTACACGCATAAGTTCCCAAAAACCATCAGTAGCATTTTTAGAAACCATGCCAACAACTCCATAACATTCCATTGTTGATAATCCAACAATCTTAGCTAAGACTTCTTCAGAATAATTTATATTACCATTTTCATTTGAAAATCCAACCATAGCTATTCCTCCTAAATACATTCCTTATTGTATATTCTATATTAGAAAGATGTTTTATTCAAGAAATATATGTGTAATAATCTCAATAATATCTTTTCTTTTATAAAATTAGCTTGCATATATAATACATTCTGTGTTATAATTCAATCTGTCCTATTGAAGATAATTATCTTTAGAATATAAGGAGGTGTTTTCTAGTGGCAAGAAGATGCGAAATTTGTGATAAAGGCGTTGTAGCAGGTGTACAATTCAGCCATTCACATCGTCAATCAAAGAGAACTTGGGCTCCTAACATAAAGAAAATAAAGGCTTTAGTTAATGGAACACCAAAAACTGTTCGTGTATGTACAAGATGCCTTAGATCTGGTAAGGTTCAAAGAGCAATATAGTTCAAATAAAAAATGCAATTATGATATGAATTGCATTTTTTATTTTTTTACCTTTATTTTAGAGTTGTATGTATCACTCTATTATTTTTTTCTAAAAAATTTTATTATACTAGAAAAAAATCTCGGTAACTTTATTGCTATTATTTTCATTAATAAACCCTCCTGAAAATTAATATACAAAAATTTTTAGATTACTATATTAATATTCAACAGTTCTAGAAAACGTTCCTACTTTTTATATTTTATTTAAAAATCACCTTATTAATCAATAGAATGCAATATTAATATCTCACCTTTATCATATTCTATATTTATACAAGTGTCTAAAAACTCATTACATATTGCACTTGGATCTAATAAATTTATATCTTTTCCATTTGGTATATTATACTTAGCTCCTGTAACTTTAAAATTTTTAACAATATCAGACAATGCGTGAAAAGAAATATTTTCTCCACTTTTTCCATGTAAAACCATTTTATTGTTAGCTAAATATGCTTTATTATTATTATCTATTATTTCTAAATATATTCCCTTTTTCTTATATGATAAAAGTAAACCTATATTGCCTAATGTATGATCCATCCTAGTGCCAGTAGCACCTAATAAATAGATTTTCTTCCCACCTCTTTTTACTGCTTCCATTAGAGCCATTTCTGTATCTGTATAATCTTTTTCTGGTGGAAATTTCAATACTTCTTTTACTACCATATTTAAAGTATTTAAGCTTTCTTTGCTCATCGAATCAAAATCTCCAATGAGCAAATCAGGAATAATATTATATTTAAGAAGATATTCTCCACCTTTATCAGCTGCTATTATAAAATCAACTTTTTTAACATACTGATTTATTAGTTTTTCTGATGGTGTATTTCCCCCACTTACAATCATAACTTTCATTTTTATACTTATCTCCTTAAAGCTTCTATATTTTCTTCTATATTTCCTCCTTTAAATACTGCTGATCCAGCAACTATAACATTTGCACCCGCTTCTACAACTTCACTAATATTACTTGAATCAACACCTCCATCTACTTGTATTAATAATGATGGATTTGAATGTTTACTCATTTCCTTAACTTCTTTAATTTTTTCTAATGAATATGGTATAAATTTTTGTCCTCCAAATCCAGGATTAACAGACATTATCAAAACCATATCTAATTGAGGTATTAAATCTTTTAAAACCATAGTTGGAGTACCTGGATTTAAAGCTATTGCTGCTCTTTTACCTTTTGATTTAATATATTGAATTGTTCTATCTATATGTCTATCTGCTTCATAGTGAACAGTTATTAAATCAGCTCCAGCTTCTATGAAATCATCTATATATTTTGATGGATTTTCTATCATTAAATGAACATCAAAAACCTTTTCAGTTTTATTTCTTATTGATTTCATGATTGGAAAGCCAAATGATATATTTGGAACAAAAGATCCATCCATAACATCTATATGAATAAACTCTGCGCCTGCTTTATCTATTCTTTCTATATCCTCTCCTAATCTTGAAAAATCTGCTGATAATATTGATGGTGCTATTTTTACCATTTATTTTTTTCCCCCTCTATTATTTCTTCTAATGTTTTTACATAAAATTCATATCTATATTTATTAATTTTACCATCTTCAACGTCTTGCTTTATAGCACATTTAGGTTCTTTATTGTGTAAACAACCTCTATACTTACAACTTTCATTATGCTCTTCAAATTCTGGAAAACAATATTTAAGTTCCTCTTTCTCCATAAGCTCTTTTATTTCTAAAGTTGAAAACCCAGGAGTATCAACTATATATCCATTTGAAACTTCTATAAGTTCACTATGTCTTGTAGTATGTTTACCTCTCCCAATTTTCTCACTTACGATTCCAGTAAGCATATGTTCTTTATCTGTAAGCTTATTTATCAATGTAGATTTACCTGCTCCAGATGGGCCGCATAGCACTGTTATATTGCCATTAATTTTTTCTTTAAGTATATCTGTTCCTAATCCCTCTTTTGCATTTATGTACAAAACTTCATATCCTATATCGTTAATTCTTTTTTTAACATTTTCTCTTTCTTCTTCTGAAACTAAATCCACTTTATTTAAACAAACAATTGCCTCTATATGATTATACTCACATAATACTAAAAATTTATTCAATAAATCAAAATTTATATCAGGACTTTTAATTGCAAATACCACAAAAGCTAATGAAATATTAGCTACAGCCGGTCTAAGTAATTCAGAACTTCTTTTTTCTATAGATTCAATAACGCCCTTACCGTTTTCAACCTGTATTATCACATTGTCTCCAACCATTGGTTTAACATCTTTGTGTCTAAACTTTCCTCGAGCTTTACATTCTATTAAATTTTCTTCCACTTTTACATAATAAAATCCAGCTATACCTTTTATTATTTTTCCTTTCATACATTCCTCCATAATTAAATTTCCTATCTAATATAATAAACAAAATCATATTAAAAATGCAACTTATTTTTTTAAATAAAGAAACTATAAAAAACCATCTTAAAAAGTAATTTAAATTACTTTTTAAGACAGTCTCTTAATTATTCTACCTTTGGTACTGTTGCACTTGGATGTTGAGCAGATACATCGGTATCTCCCCCATCACCATCAACAGGTGGTTTTGTAGGACCTCCTGTATCTCCAGGATTTGTAGGTCCTTCATTGTTATTGTTATTTCCGTTATTATTATTGTTATTTCCGTTATTATTATTGTTTCCGTTGTTATTATTATTTCCGTTATTATCTCCCGGATTTGGAGTAGGCGTTACAGGTGCTACATATTTTCCTATAGTTATAGTAACTGTAGTCCATTGTTGTACTTTACTTCCTTCTATTGATTGTGATAATACTATTCCATTTTTAGATTCATCATTTGTTTCTTTTTCTACAATAGAAATCTTTAATTTTGCATTATCCAATCTACTCTTTGCATCATCTAAACTTAATCCAATAACATTAGGTACAGTTGAAAGTCTAACTTGTGCACCCTTACTTACTACCACACTTATTTTTGTTGTAGTATCTATTTCTGTATTTTTTGAAGGGTTTTGACTTATTATTTGTCCCTTCGGTACATCATCACTATACTCCTCAGTAACATTATCTATTTTTAAGTTAAGTGATTGTAATATTTTATTTGCAGTATCAGTATCTTCTTCACGTAAATCTGGCATTTTTACTTTTGTTTGCCCTGAACTTACAATTACTCTAATTTTACTTTTTGCCTTTACAGAACTTCCAGCCTTAGGATCACTTTTTATGATAGTTCCTTCCGGTTCATCACTTTTTTCTGAACCAGCATCAACTAAAGTTAATTCCATTCCTTCAAGCTTAGATTTAGCTTCATCTAAAGTCATTCCAATTATATTTGGTAATTCTACCTCTTTACCTGCTCCTGAAGAGAATAATGTAAATATTCCTACACATAATAATATTAGAAATATACCTACTCCAACGCCCAATAAAATCTTTTTAGTTTTTTTACCATCAAATTTCTTTTCTTTAAACTCATCATCATCATAATCATCATAATCGTCATCATAATCGTCATAATTATTGTCATTTGCTGATACAGATTTAATTGCTGATTGTTTTGCTATTTCTTCTGTAACAGCGGACATTATTATAGTATGTTGATCATCACAAACTTTATCTATGACAGCATTAGGATTATCTTTTATCTTCTCAAGATCTTTTATTACTTCTTGTGCAGTTTGATATCTTTTGTTAGGTTCTTTTTCCATACATTTTAAGATAAGCTTATTTAAACTATCAGGAATTTTAGTATTTATGTTTTTAGGTGGTACAACTTGTTCCTGTAAATGCTTTAATGCAATAGTTACTGCTGTATCTGCTTCAAAAGGTAATGTTCCTGTAACCATTTCGTATAACACTACTCCTAGTGAATACAAATCTGTTCTATAGTCAATGAAGCCTCCCTTTGCTTGTTCTGGAGAAAGATAGTGAGCCGATCCCATTATAGTGCTAGTGTTTGTAATAGTTGAAGAGGTTGTAGATTTAGCAATTCCAAAATCAGTAACCTTAATTACTCCATTGTCTGCTACTAAAATATTTTGTGGCTTTACATCTCTATGAATTATTTTATTTCTATGAGCACAATCTAAAGCTTTCGCTACTTGAATTGCTGCAACTATTGCTGATTCATAATTCATTTTACCAGTCTTTTGAATAATTTCTTTTAAGGTCTTTCCATCAACCAATTCCATAACAATATAATTTATATCATCTTGTGTACCCACGTCTAATATATTTACTATATTGCTATCATTTAATTTAGCAATAGCTGTGGCTTCCCCCTTAAATTTTTCAACTATCTCTTCATTATCACAAAATTCTTTTTTAAGAATTTTAACTGCTACAAATCTATTTAATTTATTACATCTTGCTTTAAAAACTTGAGACATGCCACCTTCGCCTATTTTTTGAAGCAATTCATATCTATTCCCTAGTATCACACCATTCATACTACATATCTCCTCCAAACAACAATACAGTTATGTTATCTCTTCCACCTTTTTCTTTAGCTGAACTCACTAACTTATTAGCTGCACTTATATAATCATTTTCTTCATTAATTATATTCAATATATCATAATTCGTTAACTCATTTGTTAATCCATCCGAACATAATAAATATTTATCATACTTATTATGTTCTAACGTAAAAACATCAACTTTTACATTTTCACTAGTTCCTAATGCCCTTGTTATTATATTTTTCTTAGGATGGTTCAACGCATCTTTTTCTGTTATGCTACCACAATCAATTAACTCTTGTACTAGTGAATGATCTTTTGTTATTTTAACAATTTCACTATTATTTATAGCTAGACATGAACTATCACCAACATTTGCAATGTGAATAAATTTTTTAGTTATTAAACAAGCTGTTACAGTAGTTCCCATTCCATTTAAACTTTCATTACTTTTAGAATATTTAAAAACTACCTCGTTAGATTTTTTAATAGCATCCTCTATTAAAGTATCCTTTTCTGCGGAATTAAAATTTTCTTCTACATATTTCACAATATGTTCAGCAGCCATTTTGCTTGCTACTTCACCAGCATTATGACCACCCATTCCATCTGTAACAACATATAGTTTAAACTCATCTTTTTCTAAATAAATTGCAAAATCTTCATTTAAAACTCTTCTTAATCCTACATCACTAACTAATCCAACCACTTTATTCCCCCCTTGTTTCTTGGGTCTTTATATAACTTCTCCTAAGTTGTCCACAAGCTGCATTAATGTCGCTTCCCATTTCACGTCTAACAGTTACTTCTATTCCTAAATTACTTAATATGTTTGCAAAATCTTGTATTGTTTCCTTAGATGATCTCTTAAATGTACGTTCTTTTATTTCATTTACAGGAATCAAGTTAACATGACATAACATACCCTTTAATAATTTACCTAGAGCTCTTGCATCCTCTTTAGAATCATTAACATCTTTAACTAAAGAGTATTCAAACGTTATTCTTCTTTTGGTCTTATTTATAAAATACTTACACGCATTTAAAATTTCATCAATACTATATTTATTAGCTATTGGCATAATCTCTTTTCTTTTTTCATCGCTAAATGCATGTAATGAAATAGCCAGAGTTATGCTAAGTTCTTTATCTGCAAGTTCATATATCTTAGGTACAATTCCACAAGTGGATAACGTTATATGTCTTTGGCCTATATTTAGTCCATATTCTGCAGAAACTACCTCTAAAAATTTCATTACATTTTCATAGTTGTCTAATGGTTCTCCACTCCCCATTAAGACAACATTTGAAATTCTCTCACCTATATAATTTTGAACCACTAATATTTGAGATAGTATTTCACCTGTAGTTAAATTTCTAATTCTACCATCTATTGTGGAAGCACAAAATTTACATCCCATTCTACAACCTATCTGAGTGGATATGCATATAGAATTCCCATGCTTATATCTCATCAAAACACTCTCTATTAAATTTCCGTCAGAAAACTTAAATAAAAACTTTTCCGTTCCATCAAGTTCTGATTTATATATTTCCTCAATTTCGGGCAATGATATTTCAAAATTTTCTTCAAGCTTTGCAATTAAAGATTTAGGCATATTTCTCATATCACTAAAATTTCTAACATCTTTGTATATCCAAGACATAATTTGCTTAGCTCTAAAAGAACTTTCATTGTTTTCTTTCATCCATAATGTTAGTTCTTCTAGAGTATAATCTAATATGTTTTTCATTTATTCACCTACTATTATTGCTTTTCTAATTTTGCAACAAAGAATCCATCCATTTTTGCATTTGGAAGTATTGTTAATGTACCATTTTTATTGTAAATTAAGTTATCTTCTTTTCCTATAAATATAGTTTTTAACTTACAATCCTTATGAGTATTTAAGAACCATTCAATATTTTCTTCATTTTCTTCTTTATTAAGTGTGCAAGTTGAATATATCATAACTCCACCATTTTTTAAGTATTCCCATGCATTGTTCATTATTTCTCTTTGAACAGGAATTATTTCTCTTAAATTTTCTCTTGTCTTATTCCATTTTATTTCCGGTTTTTTTCTTATTATACCAAGTCCTGAACATGGAACATCTATAAGTACTCTATCAGCATATGAAACTAAATCTGCATTTAATTTTGTTGCGTCTCCTACTTCAATTTTCACATTATTCAGGCCAAGTCTTTCACAGTTTTCTTTTATTAATCCAAGTTTAGATTCATGTAAATCAAAAGCTCTAACTTCACCTGTATTTTGTAATAGTTCAGCTATATGAGTTGTTTTTCCTCCTGGAGCACTACATAAGTCTAATACTTTCATATCATTTTCTAATTCAAGTAAAGGTGCAACTAACATAGCACTTTCATCTTGAACTGTAATTTCTCCGTCTTTAAACAATGGATTTTCTTGTATTGAACTTCCACCTTTTATTAAGATAGCTTCTGGACACATAAAACCTTCTTCAACACAATATCCTATCTCTTCTAATTTCTCAAATACTTCATCATACTCACATTTAGTATCGTTAACTCTAACAGTTGTTTGTGGAATTTGATTTAAGCCAACCATTATTTTCTTAGCAAGATCTTCTCCATATTGTTTAATTAGAAGTCTTATCATCCATGGTTCAAAAGAAAACTTATATGCATACTCATTAATCTTATTTCCACTGATTGTTATATCATCTGGATCTTTTGAGAAGTTTCTAAGAATACCATTCACAAGTTTTCCTGCTTCTGGAGATATTTTTTTCGCTTCATCAACAGCTTCATTACATGCTGCATATGTTGGTACCTTATCTAAAAATGTCATTTGATATATAGCCACTCTTAAAATATTTAATACTTCATGATCCATAAGCTTTATATCTCTTACAAAATTAGCTATTATAAGATCTAATGTTTTCTTTCTTCTTAAAACACCATAAACTATTTCTGTTAATAATGCTTTATCTCTTTCTTCTAAATTTGCTTCGTTTAGTTCATTTGAAAGAATAATATTTGAATATGCTCCTTCATCAATAACTCTTTTTAATATTTTTACTGCTAAATTTCTACAATTCATACGCTACCTCTTTTTTCCTAATCTCTATCGCTTATCGCAATAAGTCTAATTAATTGTGATATTGCCATTAATGCTGCTGCCACATAAGTCATTGCTGCTGCATCTAAAACCTTTGCTGCGCCTTTTACTTCATCACCATATAAAATATTTCTTGATTTTAATATATTTAATGCTCTACTTGAAGCATTAAATTCAACTGGTAATGTTATTAATTGGAATATTACCGCCGCAGAAAATAGTATTATTCCTAAGGTTACTAAACTTTTTAATCCCATCAGTATTCCTGCAAAAAACAATATCCATGAAAAATTGGAACTAATATTTACAGCAGGAACTATTGAATTTCTTATTATTAAGGGTTTATAAGCTTCTTTATGCTGGATTGCATGACCTACTTCATGGGCTGCAATACCTGCTGCTGATATTGTCTGACCTCTATATACTTCTGGAGATAATCTTAAAACTCTATTTGATGGGTCATAATGATCTCCTAGTTTTGTATTTACTAGTTCAATTCTTATATCATAAAGTCCAGCTTCATCTAACATCATTCTTGCAACTTGCTCTCCAGTATATCCATTCATAGCACTCACTTTACTATACTTACTATAAGCTGAATTAACTTTTGTTTGTGCCCAAAAAGCTATTATTATTGCAGGAACTAATATAATCATTGTTGGATCAAAATAAAACATAAGCTTTCCTCCTATTCTCTAAATTATACCTTTTTATATGTTATTCACCTAATATTATATCCTTCTCTATACTATGACCATTTATATACTGCTCTATAGTAAGTGGTTTTCCATTAGGGAATTGTACCTTTTCAATTATTAATACATTTTTGCCACATGCAACCTTAACGCCCTCTTTATTAACTTCTATTATTGTGCCTGGCTTATTAGAAACTTCCTTATATAAAACTTTTGTTTTATATAATTTCATTCTTTCACCTTTATATTCAGTGTAAGCAATAGGCCAAGGATTTAAACCTCTAACAAGATTATGAATATCATAAGCATCCTCAGTCCAATTTATATGTGCTAATTCTTTATCAAGCATTTTAGCATAGAAAGTTTCACCTTCTTGCTTTACAGGCTTTATACTTCCACTACATAATCCTTCTATTGTTTTTAGTAAAAGTTCTCCACCACTTATCATTAAAATATCATGTAATTCTCCAGTTGTCATGTCTTCATGAATTTCAACTTCTTCTTTTAATAACATATCGCCTGTATCTAAACCAACATCCATCAACATAGTAGTATTCCCTGATTTTTTTTCACCTTTTATTATAACCCAATTTAATGGTGCTGCCCCTCTGTACATAGGCAATAATGATGCATGTAAATTTATACAACCATATTTCGGTATATCTAATACTTCTTTAGTTAATATTTGACCAAATGCAACTACTATAATAAAATCAGGATTTATTTCTTTTAATTTTTCAATTATTTCTTTATCATCTTTTAATTTTGTTGGTTGATATACAGGTATATCATATTTTAAGGCTTCTTCTTTAACTGGAGAATATGCAAGTTTCTTTCCTCTTCCTTTTGGCTTATCTGGTTGAGTAAGAACTGCCTTAACTTCATGTTCTTCTATTAATTTTCTAAAAGATGGAACTGCAAAGTCTGGTGTTCCCATAAATACTATCTTCATTTATTAAGGCCTCCTATTTTTTAGTAGTTCTGTCGATAAATAGAGTTCCGTTTAAGTGATCATATTCATGTAAAATAGCTCTTGCTAAAAGTTCTTCAGCTTCTATTTCAAATTCTTCCCCTTTTTCATTTAAAGCCCTAGCTTTAACGTAATTAGGTCTCATAACAGGTTCTGTTTTACCAGGTAAACTTAAACAGCCTTCTTCATCAACTTGTTTTCCATCAGTATCCAATATTTCAGGATTTATAAACACTAACGGACCATCTCCAATATCTACAATAAATAATCTCTTTAATATTCCAACTTGTGGTGCTGCAAGACCTACTCCATCTGCATCATACATTGTTTCAAGCATATCTTTAATTAGTGTTACTAATCTTTCATCTATTTTTTCAACTTCTCTACATTTTTTTCTTAAAACAGAATCTCCATATTTTCTTATATTTCTTAATGCCATCTAAAATTCCCCCTATGTCATATTATTAGGATTTATATCAATACTAATCCTTATTTCATTATATACACTCTTATTTAATAGATAAAGTGTATCTTTTACTTTTTTATTAAATTCATCACTTAAATTACCTTTTATTATTATCTGCCATCGATATTTATCCTTTAATTTGGTAATTATGCAAGGCACTGGGCCTAACAACGTAAGTTCAGTTCCTATTATTAACTTTTCCAATTCTTTCTGTAAATTATACATAAAACTTTTCAATTTTTCCTCAAACTTTGAAATTCCATTAATCACCAATATCTTTGTAAATGGTGGATTATCCATAAGACTTCTAAATCTAATTTCTTCTTCAAAGAAAGACTTATAATCGGCATTTTTAGCATGTATTAAACTATAATGATTTGGAGTATATGTTTGAACTATTACTAATCCATCCTTTTTTCCTCTTCCTGCCCTGCCTGCCACTTGAGTTATAATTTGAAAAGTTCTTTCTCCACACCTGTAATCGGGAATGTTTATAGAAATATCCGCTGCTAATACTCCAACTAGCGTTACATTTGGAAAATCTAAGCCCTTAGCAATCATTTGAGTACCAATTAAAATATCTCCATCTCCATTTTTAAATGAATTATAGATAGATTCATGTGAATTTTTATGCCTAGTAGTATCAACATCCATTCTTAATACTCTGGCTTTAGGAAAATATTTTTTCACTTCTGTTTCTACTCTTTCTGTACCAGCACCAAAATACTTCACATATTTGCTTTTACATTTTGGACATGTTTTTTGTTCTCTTTCTGCTCTTCCACAATAGTGACATATTAAATAACCATTTTTATGATACGTCATTGATACATCACACTCTGGACATTTAAAAACATATCCACAACTTCTGCAAGAAATAAAAGTTGACATTCCTCTTCGATTTAAAAACAAAATAGTTTGATTCTTGTTTTTAAGATTTTTATCAATTTCATTATAAAGAGTCCTGCTAAATAAAGATAAATTATTTGATTTCAACTCTTCTCGCATATCTATTATATCAAATCTTGGCATATCTTTCTTATTCACTCTTTTATTCATCTCTATAAGCTTATATTCAGCATTTAAAGACTTGTAATAACTTTGAATACTTGGAGTAGCAGATCCTAATATCAGCTTACTGCCTTGCATTTCAGTAATAAATTCTGCAACTTCAATAGTATTATACTTAGGATTTTGCTCTGATTTATAAGTAGTTTCATGCTCTTCATCTATTATAATTAAACCTAGATTTTGCATTGGTAAAAAAAGTGCACTTCTTGCCCCTATAACTAATTTAGATTTTCCTTCTTTTATTCTAAACCATTCGTCAAATCTTTCCCCATCAGAAAGTCTACTATGAAAAAGAGAAATATTGCTTCCAAATCTTCCTTTAAACCTTTCAATCATTTGAGGCGTTAATGCAATTTCTGGCACCAATATTATGCATCCTTTACCTTGCTTTAACATATCAGCAACCAAATGCATATAAACTTCTGTTTTTCCTGAACCAGTTACTCCCTTTATTAGATATTTTTCTTCATTTCCATTTACAATGATGTCAAAAGCTTTTTGTTGTTCCAATGTTAATGTTTTAGAAGCATATTCAGAATAGCTTTTAATATTATATCTAAAAACTACTTGCTCTTCACATTTTAAAATTCCTGCTTCTATTAATTTATTTAAAGAATAACTTGAAAATCCATTTTCTTTTGTTATTTCACTTTTGGTAAATGAACCCTCATTTTGTGATATAAATTCATATAATTTTATATAATTATCTTTTTTAAATTTTTCATCGTCCAATTGTTTAGCCGTATATATCACATGTCTTTTTTTATTTTTTAAACCTTTCATAATGCCAACAGGTATTAAAAGTCTTATTCCATCTATATATTTACAAAGATATTTATTTCTTAAAAAATTAATAAGATCAATATCTAATTTTGTTAAGATAGCATAATCTTCACACACATCTACAATACATTTAATCTTATATTTAAATTCTAACTCTTCAGTTAAAATTCTAAATATAAAGCCATCAACATTTCTATTTCCTTTTCCAAAAGGAACTTTAACTCTATATCCAACATCAACTTTATCAATGAATTCATCTGGTATTTTATATGTAAATGGTCTATCTACTTCACTTGCATCACTATTTATAATTATTTCAGCATAAATGCTCATATAAATTCACCCTTTTTAAGATGCCTTATTAGCATATACTTGTATAATAAGAAGAAAGCGCATTTAGCGCTTTCCAATAATATCAAATAATTTGCTAGCAATCTCATTTTTGCTTGTTTTATCTATTGGGATCTCTTCATCTTTATTAGATAAAATAATTACTCTATTATCTTCAGAAGCAAAACCAGTATCTTCACTTGTTATATCATTTGCAACTATATAATCTAAATTTTTATTTATAAGCTTTCTTTTAGCATTTTCTTTTAAATTTTGACTTTCAGCAGCAAATCCAACTAAAATTTGATTTTTCTTTTTGCTTCCTAGCTCCATAAGAATATCATTATCTCTAGTAAAAGCCAATTCTAAATCGCCCTTACCTTTTTTTATCTTCTGATTACTATATTCTTTTGCTTTATAATCAGCTACAGCAGCTGATTTTATAACTACATCAGAATTATCAAAATATTTATTTACTTCTTCTTTCATTTCACTATTAGTAGAAACTCTAATAAAATTAATATCAGCTGGCACTTCTAATGAAGTTGGACCAGAAATCAATGTAACATTAGCACCTCTATCTCTAGCTTCTTTAGCTATTGCATATCCCATTTTCCCACTTGATCTATTAGTTATATATCTTACAGGATCTATTGGCGATATTGTAGGACCTGCTGTAACTAAAATATTTTTATTAACTAAATCTTTCTTTGTAAATTGTGATATCACTCTATCTACAATTACTTTTGGGTCTTCAAGCTTCCCTTTTCCTATATCCCCACAAGCAAGTCTGCCTGAGGCTGGTTCTATAAATTCATATCCTAAAGTCTTAAGCTTTTCTATATTTCCTTGAACTATTGGATTTTCATACATATGAGTATTCATGGCTGGTGCAAAAATCACTTTTGCTTTAGTTGCCATAATAGTTGTTGATAACATATCATCCGCTATACCATTTGCAACTTTACCAATTATGTTAGCTGTTGCTGGTGCTACTAAAAAAACGTCTGCTTTTTCAGCTAAACTTATATGTTGAATTTCCCATGCTTTCGGTTCAGAAAACATATCATATATAACCATATTTTGGCTAAGTGATTGAAATGAAAGTGGTGTAACAAATTCAGTTGCTGATTTTGTCATTATAACTCTAACTTCAATATCTTGTTTTCTAAGTAGACTTATTACTTCTAAAGCCTTATAAACGGCTATACCTCCACTTACTCCTAGTACCACACACTTTTTCATAATACCCAAATCCCTTTTAATTATTCTTCATATTTTACAATATCTTCATTCACTTCATTAATTGCAATTGTTAATGGTTTATGAGAATCTACTTTAATTAAAGGTTCTGCACCTTCGATTATTTCTCTAGCTCTTTTTGATGTTAAAATTACTAAAGAATATCTGTCCCCCACCTTTGTTAATAAGTCTACTATTGATGGATTAATCATAGAGTTGTTCATGTATTAAGTCCTCCTTTGAATCTAATATACTGTGTTTTAATCTATCTACCCTACATTTTTCAGCTAATATTATTGCTTCTAACTTTTCTACTGCAACATCTACTTCATCATTAACGACTGCATAATTGTACTTAGAAACAAAATTTATTTCCTTATAGGCAGATTTGAATCTCTTCATAAGAGATTCTGGGGTTTCACTTCCCCTATTAATAATTCTTTGTTTTAATTCTTCCATAGAAGGTGGCAATATAAATATAAATACACCTTCTTCTGTGTTTTCTTTTACTTTTAATGCGCCTTGTATATCTATTTCTAAAATTACATCTCTACCACTATCTAACATTTCATCCACATTTGATTTAGGTGTTCCGTAATAATTCCCATATACTTCTGCATGTTCTAAAAAATCATTTTTTTCTATTCTTGTTATAAAGTTTTCTTTAGATAAGAAATGATAATTAACACCATCTACTTCACCATTTCTTGGCGATCTAGTTGTTGCTGAAACTGATAATAATAAATTGTCATTCTTCTCAAGTAACTCTTTGCATATCGTACCTTTACCTGCACCTGATGGTCCCGATATAACAATTAATAAACCTCTTTTTTTATCAATCATTATTCATCGACCTCATCAACAACTTCTTCTTTAGTAGATAGTCTATGAGCAACTGTTTCTGGTTGTACTGCTGATAATATAACATGATCACTATCTGTTATTATTACAGCTCTTGTTCTTCTTCCGTATGTAGCATCTATTAACATACCTCTATCTCTTGCTTCTTGAATTATCCTTTTAATTGGTGCTGATTCAGGACTTACAATAGCAACTAATCTATTAGCAGAAACTATATTACCAAAACCTATGTTTATCAATTTTATTCCCATATTTTTCCTCCTATTATTCTATATTCTGTACTTGCTCTCTTATCTTTTCTATAGTATTTTTTATATCTATAACTATATTTGTCATACAAATATCTACTGATTTAGATCCAATGGTATTAGCTTCTCTATTCATTTCTTGAATTATAAAATCTAATTTTCTTCCTATTGGTTCTTGTAATCCCAACGTTTGTCTAACTTGATTTAAATGACTTTTTAGTCTTACAATTTCTTCATCAACAGCTGCTTTATCAGATAAAATCGCAACTTCTTGAGCAATTCTTGATTCATCTAAATCTACATCACTTAATAATTCAGACAATCTTTCTTCAAGTTTTTGTTTATAATTTTTAGGAATTTTCTCTGCTAATTTTTCTATTTCTATCACAAATTTTTCTATAGCATCTATCTTCATTAGAATATCATTTTTTAACTTTTCACCTTCTCTTATTCTCATATCATTCATTAAATCAAGAGAATTTTCTATCAAAGGCAATAGTTCTTTTAATATCTCTTCTAAATTTTCTTCTTTTTCAATTAAAGTTAGTACATCAGGTAATCTTGATATCTTAGTAGTTGTTATATCATCTACCAAGTCTAATTCTTCTTGTATTAACTTTAAGCAATCATAGTATTTTTTAGCCAGCTTAATATCAACTGTTGGCTCTATATTTTCTTTTGAATAGCTCTTATAGTTTATAAAAACATCCACTTTGCCCCTATTTAGTTTACTATTAATTAGTCCTCTAATTTTTTCTTCTAGAGATAGCATAGTTTTAGGCATTCTAATATTAATATCTAAGTATCTATGATTTACGCTCTTCATTTCAACTGAAAAAACCATTCCACTATTTTTATCACTTTGAGCACGCCCAAAACTTGTCATGCTTTTAACCATTTTAGTACACCTCCTTCATTTAGTAAGAAGTAATTCTTTACTCATAATAATTAATTTACTACATTAAGTCAACTGTTTGTTCATATTTTATTCATATTTAAATTTATTCATATTTAACTATTTCTTAAAGATATTCATTATGTAGTTATTTTTTTATTATTTCAATTTCCTTTTACAATCAGTCTTTAAATTTTAAATATAAAATTCCACTCTTTTTTTATTCAACGTATATATACGAGACTATAGTTTTTTTAATATAAACTTCAATTTTCAACCTTCAATTATAAATAAAGTATACCTCTAACATTTGACACCAAATATTAGAGGCATACTTTTATTATTCCCTAAAAACTTTAATCCATAGTTGAAAGTTCGCTTTATTTTAAAATAAAAATTCTATATTATAAGACTACTAATTTCACTAAAAAAATAATTGCTAATATTATCATAACCCAAGAAACTTTTTTCTTATTTTCTTTTTTAGAGAAAAGATTATACAACACATTTATAAATACATAAGATAGTATACCAAATGTTAATCCATCTCCAATACTATAAGTAAGAGGCATTAAAGCAATTGTGATAAAAGCTGGAAGTCCTTCTGTAATTTCATCAAAATCTATATTTTTAGCTGCTCCAAGCATTAAATATCCAACATATATTAAAGCTGGTGCTGTAGCACATGATGGTATTGCAATAAAAATTGGTGAAAAGAACATTGCTATTAAGAATAAAATACCTGTTGTAATAGCAGTCCATCCTGTTCTTCCTCCTGCTGCAACCCCTGTTGAGCTTTCTACATAAGTTGTTACTGTTGACGTTCCAAGACATGCTCCTACGGTTGTCCCAATAGCATCTGCAAGCAGCGCTTTTCCTGCATTAGGAACTTTTCCTTCTTCATCAAGCATTCCAGCCCTTGAACTAACACCTACTAATGTTCCTACTGTATCAAAGAAATCTACAAACAAGAATGTACATACTACTGTTATAAATAATCCTATATTATCTGGATGAAATGCATATCCTAGATCTACCTTACCTGCAATAGGAGCAAGACTTTCAAACTTAAAAATCCCATTTGGTAAATATATCCCCAAGTCAGCTGCCACTGATGGATTTTTTAAAGCATATCCCCAAGCTAATAAAGTACTTACTAAAATTCCAACTAAAATTGAGCCTTTTATTTTCTTTTTATCTAATACTGCTATAATTATTAATCCAACACAAGTGATTATAACTGTAGGAATTGTGAAATCACCTAGTCCTAATAGAGTTGCATCATTGTTTACAACTACTCCACTGCCTACAAATCCAATAAATGCAATAAACAATCCAATTCCAGCCGTAACTGCATATTTCATATTCTCTGGAATTGCATTTACAACAGCTTCACGAATTTTAAATAATGACATTAAAATAAATATAATACCTTCTACAAATACTGCTGTTAATGCTACCTCCCATGATATCCCTTTTCCTAATACAACTGAAAATGCAAAATATGCATTTAATCCCATTCCAGATGCTAAGGCAAAAGGTAGATTTGCAAATACTCCCATGAATATTGTTGCAAAAGCTGCTGATAAACAAGTTGCTGTTACAAGTGCTCCACTTGGCATACCTGTTGCACTTAACATGTTAGGATTTACAGCAATTATGTAAGCCATTGTTAAGAAAGTAGTTACCCCAGCTACTATTTCTTTTTTAAAATCAACCTTTTCATTAGAAAATATTTCAAATATTCTCCCAGACTTTTTTTCTTGTTGCATTTTTATTCCTCCTAAATTATTCAAATAAAAAAAGTCACTATAGTTTTATTTGATAACTCATAGCGACTTAATTATTAATAAGAAATTAATATAGTCTTACTCATAGTCAAATTCTTTACGGCAATCTGGTAGATACTTGTGAACCCTATTATCACAATTATATGAGTTATCCCTTTTACGAATATTATTATACTTTTTAATCCGAACGTTGTCAATATTAAAAAGCTAAATAGCTTATATTATTCTTATTTTTCCGAACGATTATTTTTATTTATTTATTTTTATTCAGTTTTTTTATATTTCATATGTATCTTTTTCAAATATTTCTCTTATTTTCATTAAATTATCTTTATGATTTACAGCTACTAGTAATTTTATTCTAGCTTTCTGTCCAGATAATACGTCTCCAAATATAACTCCATATTCTCTAAGATTCTTTCCTCCACCTAAATATCCATATGATTCAAATACTCTTCCTTCAAAACACCTTGATACCATCACAACTGGAATTCCTTTTTTTATAGCTCTCTTAATTCCCTCTACCATTAAAGGAGGTACATTTCCTCTTCCCAAAGCTTCAATTACTACTCCTTTATATCCATTATCAATAACAAAGTCTATAAACTTTGAATCCATACCAGAAACGCATTTAATTAAAGCTACATCTTTTTCTGTGCTATTTATTTTAACATGTGTAGATTTAGAATTTTCTCTATAAAATATAACTCTATTATTATCCACTATTCCTATAGGCCCAAAATTAGGTGTACTAAAAGCATTTAATGCCATTGAATTTCTTTTAGTTACTTCTTTTGCACTATGTAACTCACTATTAAAGCATACTAAAACGCCTCTATTTTTGGCACTATCAGAAATAGCTGTACATATTGAAGTAGCTAAGTTAAAAGGCCCATCATATCCTAGTTCATCACTACTTCTCATAGCGCCTGTAACAACTACTGGTTTATCACTATTTAAAGTTAAATCTAAAAAGTATGCTGTTTCTTCTAAAGTGTCAGTTCCATGAGTTATTACAACACCACTTATATCATCTCTGTCTAATAATTTTTGAACCAAATTTGATAATTCAAGCATTAATTGAGAAGTCATATGTGGAGATGGTAAATTAGAAAATGTATGACTTTCAATTTCTGCAAACCCCTGAATACCTGTTACCATTTGCATTATTTCTTCTCCGCTCAAACTAGGAACTGCTGCTTTTATTTTTTCATCTACTTTCATAGATATAGTTCCACCATTAAATATTATTGCTATTTTTTTCATCTATTGCTCCTCCATATAAACATAGTTAAACTATAATATATAATTATTTTTTATTTTTATCATAAAAATACTCTTGGAATTCCAAGAGTATTTAAATTATTTTGTTAATGTTTAAATATTCTACATTTACATTAAAACTTACTTAGTTAATTAAAATATATCCTGAGTTTCTTCATCATTACAACTTATTAATCTTCCGCTATTTAATCTTGAAATCATTCTAGATTCTGTTATAGGATACATAGTTGCTACATATATATATTGACCTTCTTCATCATATTCTAAAGCTAAAAGAATATTACTATCAATTTTTTTTACTAATTCTAATGCCCCACTATTAATTCTTAAAGGATCTATTCCTATATAATCTGGGCATCTAATTATTTCTTCCATAATTTTTATTATATTATTTTTAACTGTTTTAGTAAATTGTTTTCCATGCTTTTTTATTATATGATTTATTACTCTAGAAGATATATAAACAGATGATGGAAAGTCATATTCTATAAGTTCTTCAATTAAAGATATATTTAAATTGCCAACTTTCTTATAGATTCTATACATTTTCTTCATGATATCCCTCATTTTATATTCTTTATTTTATTATATAATATTAGGATAACTCCTTCTATGAATTTTAAAATATTAATATAAAAGTTTATTAATATGTATTAAAAAGGAGTTCAAAGACAATGTTCTTTAAACTCCTTTTAAGTTATTAATCCCTTAAAGTTAAAGAATTATACAAATCAAGCCACCATTACCTTCATTAATAATTTTTTGAAGTGTTTTTTGGATTTTAACTTGTACATCTTCTGGCATTTTATACAATTTATTTTGAAGTCCTTCTTTAACTAGCACTTCCAAGGATTTTCCAAACATATTGCTTTGCCATAGTTGTGCTGGGTCTGTTTCAAATTGCTCTAATAGACCTTTTACAAGTTCTTCTGATTCTTTTTCCGAACCCATTATAGGACTAATTTCTGTCTTTATATCACATTTTATAAAATGCAAGCTTGGAGCACTCGCTTTTAATTTAACGCCAAATTTACTTCCTTGTTTTACAATCTCTGGTTCTTCGAATTTCATTTCTGATAGTTGAGGTGCTACCAGACCATAACCAGATTCTCTCACATCCTCTAATGCATCTTTGACCTTATCGTATTCTAACTTTGCATGAGTTAACTCCTTTATTATACTCAAAAGATCACTTTCTGAATTAACTTCTAAATCACATATTTCACTCAATATTTTATAAAATACACCATCTTTAGGTTTCATAAGTATATTGGCTGTTCCATTTCCCAAATCAACTTCTTTAATAGATGTTGTTCCCATAAATTCTTTCTCTTCAAAACTATTTAATATATGTTTAACATCTCTAACTTTTGAAATTTCGTTACTCATAGTTAAAATTACATCAAAGAAATTCTTTTTCAACCAATGATTACAATCTAATTTTTCCAACCATTCTGGCATATCTATATTGACTTCTTTTACCGGAAATTCTCTAAGTACATATTCAAACAAATCTTCTATATCCTCTTCACCCATATTATATATGTCCATAACTTTTACGGCCACATTATATTTTGATTCCAATTCATTTTTTAATGCTTTTGTTTCTTGAGAATTTGGTTTATTAGTATTAAGTACAACCACAAATGGTTTATTTATTGATTGAAGCTCATATATAACTCTTTCTTCAGCCTCCATATAATCTTCTCTTGGTATTCCTGTAATACTTCCATCAGTTGTAATTACAAGACCTATGGTTGAATGATCGCTGATAACCTTTCTAGTGCCTATTTCCGCTGCATCTTCGAAAGGAATTTCATACTCATACCATGGTGTATGTACCATCTTACTTTCTTCACCTTCCAAATATCCTAATGCACTTTTTACAATGTACCCCACACAATCTACCATTCTAACTTTAAATTTCGTTTCATCTCCTAAACTTATTTCTACCGCCTCATTTGGCACGAATTTAGGTTCTGTTGTATGAATACTCTTACCTGACCCACTTTGTGGTAACTCATCTTTCGCTCTTTCTTTCTTATAAGTATTATCAATCTTTGGTATTACCATAAGGTCCATAAATTTTTTTATAAAAGTTGATTTACCAGTTCTTACCGGTCCAACTACTCCTACATATATGTCCCCTTGGGTTCTTTCAGCTATATCCTTGTATATGTTAAAGCTGTCCACATTATTCCCTCCTTATTCTTTTTACCAATATATATATATTCTTATAAAACTAAAAATATACAGATTAAATAAAATTAAAAATAGAAAAGTCCTAAAAAGACTTTATTAACACAGTTATATGGTTAAAAAATTCTTTTTAGGACTAATATTAAAATATTTCACTTTTCTTTTCACGAAGCATAAGTTCTTCAATCCCTGATTTAGGATCTTTTTTTTCAAATAAAACTTTATAAAGAATGTCAGTTATCGGCATAGATACACCTATTTTTTCTTTCAGTTCATAAAAGGCCTTGCAAGCTTTTACGCCCTCAACTACCATTCCTATTTTTTCAATCGCTTTATTTACATCCATACCACTTCCAATTAACAATCCTGCTTTTCTATTTCTAGAATGATTAGAAGTACATGTTACTATTAAATCTCCCATTCCAGTCAACCCATAGAAAGTTTCTTCTTTTCCACCAAGCGCTGAACCTATTCTAGAAATTTCTTTCATTCCCCTAGTCATTAGTGCCGCTTTAGTGTTATCTCCATAACCTAAGCCATCTAAAATTCCAGCAGCTAGTGCAATTATATTTTTAACAGCACCCCCAACTTCTACACCTACCAAATCTTCATTTGTATAGACTCTAAAGAAAGAAGTCATAAATAAATTTTGAGCTTCACTAGCAGCATTCATATTTTCTGAAGAAACTACAAGTGTTGTTGGAAGTTTTAATACCACTTCCTCAGCATGACTAGGCCCAGATAAAACAACAATCGGATTATTTAACTCTTCCTTAATTACAAGAGATAATCTTTTATCTGTATGCTCTTCAATTCCCTTAGCAATTGAAATTATAATCGTTTCTTGTTTTATCTTGTTTTTTAACTGTTTGCAAATACTGCGTATTGTATGAGATGGTATTGCTAGAACAATATATTCAGCATCTTCAGTTGCTTTTTCTAAATTATCAAATGCTTTAATATTACTAGGAACTTGTAAATTTTTTATATATTTATCATTTCTTCTATTAATATTTATGTCATCAACAACTTTTTTATCTCTATTGTATATACTTACAGTATTCCCCTTTTCCGCAAGCAGTATAGCTAAAGCTGTTCCAAAACTTCCTCCACCTATAAAACTTACTTTACTCATTACTATTCCTTCCTTTGTCTATACTCGATTTGTATACCAGTACCCTTAAAATCAAAGCTATTTCTTAATTGATTTTCTAAATATCTCTCATAAGAAAAATGTGAAGCACTAGCATCATTAACGAAAAATACAAACTTAGGTGGTTTAGTAGCAACCTGAGTTGCATAATATATTTTCATTCTCTTAAGACTAACTATAGGTGGCTCCTTCATTAATATAGCCTGACTTATTACATCATTTAATATTCCTGTAGATACTCTTTTATTGTAATTGTTATAACATTTTTTAGCTAATTCTAAAATTTTATGAGTTCTTTGTCCTGTTAATGCTGAAATAAATAAATATTCAGCATATGGCATAAACTTCAAACTACCTTGTAAGTCTTTTTTGAATTTTTCCATAGTTTTATCATCTTTTTCAACAAGATCCCATTTATTTACTAGAACCATTATAGCTTTATTTAACTCATGAGCATAACCTATTATTTTCTCATCTTGTTCTGTCACACCATCTTGAGCATCTATCATAAGTATACATACATCTGCTTTTTCTATTGATGCATATGTTCTTATAACACTATATCTTTCTATTTCTTCTTTAACTTTACTTTTTCTTCTAAGACCTGCTGTATCAATTAAAATAAATTTTCCTTGTTCTGTTTCTAAATAACTATCTATAGCATCTCTAGTTGTTCCAGCAACATCAGAAACTATAAGTCTCTCTTCACCTAATAATTTATTTATTAATGATGATTTCCCTACATTAGGTTTTCCAATCATAGCTATTCTGATATATTCATCATCTTCAGCATCAGCATCAAATCTATCAAAATGTTCTACTACTTTATCAAGCATATCACCAAGACCTAATGCTTGTGATGCTGATATTGTTATTGGATCACCAATTCCTAAATTGTAAAATTCCCAGCTATTTTCTTCATATTTTAAAGAATCAATCTTATTTACAACTAATACTACTGGCTTTTTACTTTTTCTTAACATATTAGCAACTTCTTGATCAGCAGCAGTTAAACCTTCTTTACCATCAACTATAAATACTATTACATCAGCTGTTTCTATAGCGATATTTGCTTGCCTTCTCATTTGTTTCATTATTATGTCGTCATTTGTAGGTTCTATACCACCAGTATCTATCATTGTAAAGTTATAATTTAACCATTCAGCCTCAGCATAAACTCTATCTCTTGTTACTCCTGGTGTATCTTGTACTATAGAAATTCTCTTCCCTGCTAATTTATTAAATAATGTTGATTTACCAACATTAGGTCTTCCTACTATTGCAACTATCGGTTTTCCCATTAAAATTCCTCCTTATATTCATTTAATATACTAATTAAATCTTCTCCTGTGTAATCTGTTACTATAACTTTTACATCTAAAGCTTCTTCAATATCTCTAATTTTTAAATCATCCAACATAATTTGCTCACTGGAATCAGATAATTCATATCCTTTTCTAAACATACAATCAGCCATTAATAAATACTTAGTATTTATTTTTCCTTTTAGTTGGTTTATTATATCAGTTCCAGTTAAAAGCCCTGTTATAGTTATTGTTTCTCCAAAATAATCATTTATTACTTTGTATACATCTAATTTGATATTAGGATTTTTTTTCAAAATTTTATCTCTAGCTTTTATAAGCTCTTTATAAGCCAAAGCACCTGTTGCTATTGAAAAACTCCCTTTAGAATTTTCATCTAAATCATTTAATGTGTCATCTATAATATCTTTAAAGTATCTTACAACACCTACACCATCTTCTAATTGTTCATATCCTTTATAGAATTGACTACTTGGAACTTCTTTGCCTGAAACTATATAAAATTCATCTGATAATCTTACAAAAGGTTCATTTACTTCTTTTATAAATTTATCTTGAAGTTCTTTAACCATATCTATTTCTTTTTTAGACTGCTCTTTAGTAAATGTCTTTACATGTTGAAGTTTTTCTCTAAATTTAGTTATTCCTATTGGAACAACAGCAACGCTAGCTACAAATGGATAAAAATTATATAAGTCTTTTATAGTTCTCTTTAATTCATCTCCATTATTTATGCTCGGTATACATACTACTTGAGCATTTATTGTAATTCCTGCATCCGTTAATTTTTTTAAACGCTCTAATATGTTTCCTGCGAATCTATTTTTCAACATTTTAACCCTAAGTTCTGGGTTTGTTGTATGTACTGATACATTAATTGGACTTATATGATATTTTATTATTCTATCGATATCTTCTTCCTTCATATTAGTTAATGTAACAAAATTTCCTTGAAGAAAAGATAATCTAGAATCATCATCTTTAAAATATAAAGTATCTCTCATTCCAGGTGGTAATTGATCTATAAAACAAAAAATGCATTTATTGCTACATCTTTTTGCTTTATCCATTATCCCCCCACCGAATTCAAGGCCTATATCTTCTCCATATTCTTTTTCTATTTCTATTTCCCAAATTTCGCCATTTGTTTTTTCTATTTCTAAAACTATTTCCTCATCTGCTGACAAGAATTTATAATCCATAATATCGCCTATTGGAGTTTGATTAATAGATATTAAACTATCATTTACTTCTATTCCTACTTCTTCAGCAATACTGTATTTTTCTACTTTTGTTATAATATTTTTCATTTTTTCACTCCTAATTATAACATCCCATATTCGTTTATAGTACGTTTAATTATATAATAACTGACTAGTTATTGCAAACACTATATTTTAAACCAATTTTATTTCTTTTATTCTACATATTAAGTACTTAATTTAATATATATTTTTAAATTATTTATTTTTAACTATAATATTTTTATTAAATAAAGGCTAGGAAAATCTTATTTCCTAGCCTAAACTTTTTATTCATTTAAATCTACATAAGTTCCATTTTTTGAAAAAATAGTCCATTCACATATGTTAGTAACATGATCTGCTATTCTCTCAAGATACTTTATTACAAATAATAATTGAGTACCTTGATTAATTAAATTTTCATTCTTTTTAATTTCACTTATACAAACTGTAAATAATCTTTTATATAAATCATCTATTGCATCATCCATTTTACATACCTTGTATGCAAAATCAACATCATCTTTTATATATGCATCTATTGACAGATTAATCATTTCTCTGACCCTTACTTCCATATCCCATAGCTCACTTATATTTTCCTCAAATATAACTTTGTCTAATCTCTTAGTAATTTTACATATATCTACTGCATGATCTGCCATTCTTTCTAAATCAGTTACTATTTTAGATGCTGTAAAAACTCTCCTTAAATCTGTAGCAAGTGGTTGCTCCATTGCTATAAACTTTATACAATCTTCTTCTATTATCTTTTGCAAATCATCTACTTTATCGTCACACGCTATAACTTTATCTGCCATTTTTGAATCATGATTTTTCAACGAAATCATACTATCATATATCTGTTTTTCCACTAAGCTTGTCATTTTGGATAGTTGTCTATTAATACCTTTAATTCTTGCATCTTGAGATTCTCTTGTCATTAACTCTCACCCTTTCATTTAGCCGAATCTACCAGTTATATAATCTTCTGTTCTTTTATCCCTAGGATTATAGAATATATCTTCCGTTTTTCCAAATTCTATGACTTCTCCACTTAAAAAGAATGCTGTTTTATCTGCTATTCTTCCTGCTTGTTGCATATTATGAGTTACTATAACTACTGTGTAATCTTTTTTCAGTTGTTCTATTAGTTCTTCTGTTTTATTTGTCGAAATTGGATCTAATGCTGATGTTGGTTCATCCATTAAAATAATTTCTGGAGAAACTGCTAATGTTCTTGCAATGCATAATCTTTGTTGTTGACCTCCTGATAATCCCATAGCACTTTTTTTTAGTCTATCTTTTGTTTCATCCCAAAGAGCTGCTCCCTTTAAACTATTTTCAACAATTTCATCTAATATTTTTTTATCTTTAGTTCCATGAATTCTTGGACCGTATGCTATGTTATCATAAATAGACATTGGAAATGGATTAGGTCTTTGAAACACCATACCTACTCTTTTCCTTAAATATATTTCATCGTAATCTTTATATATGTCTTTATCTTCAAACAAAACCTCTCCAGTTATTCTAACTATATCAATCAAATCATTCATTCTGTTTAAGGTTCTTAAAAAAGTTGATTTACCACATCCAGATGGTCCTATTAATGCTGTAACTTCATTTTTATTTATATTCATATTTATATCTTTTAGCGCTTGATTTTCAGCATAATACAAATTTAAATTCTTAGTTTTTATAATACTCATTTTTTATCTTCCTCTACTTTCCACCATAAGATTTCATTAATCTATTTCCTATTAACCTAGCTAAAATATTAAATAAAAGAACTGCTATAATAAGAACTGAGGCTGTTCCGTTAGCAATTTGAGCTGCATCTACCACTATGCCTTCAGAATTTAATTTCCAAATGTGTACTGCTAAAGTTTCCGCTGGTCTAAAAAGAGAAAATGCTGATTTATTTCCAACTAAACTTATTTGGTTAAAATTCAAAGCTCCTGAACTTAATCCTGCTGTATATAAAAAAGCTGCTGCTTCTCCAAAAATTCTTCCTGCTGATAATATTATTCCAGTTAAAATCTCACTCATGGCTGTAGGCACTGTAAGTTTAGCTATTGTTTGCCATTTACTTGCTCCAAGACCTAAAGAAGCTTCTTTTACCTTCTTACTAGCTGCCTTTATTGCATTTTCTGAAATTCTAGTCATAGATGGTATATTTAATATACTAACTGATATGGCTCCAGCAAGTATTGAATATCCCCAACCTGCCATATTAACAAACACTAATAATCCAAACATACCTATAACTATAGATGGTAATGATGAAATTGTTTCAAGAGACATTCTTATTACATTTAAAAATTTCCCTTCTTTCGCATATTCAGCTAAATATATCCCTGCACCTATTCCTATTGGTACTGTTATTATCAACGAAACAATAAGCATATAAAATGAATTAAACAACTGTGGACCTATGCCTCCACCAGCTCCTGTTAATTTAGGTTTTCCAAATAAGAATGAAGGTTTTATCATATTTCCACCTCTATATAATATATAAAGAATGAACGCTCCTAACAATCCTACTATAAATATGCTTATTATATAAAATACTACGGTAGCTATTTTATCAACTCTTTTAGCATTCATTATACTGCACTCCTTTTTTCTATCTTTCTAACTATTAGTATAAAAATAAATGAAATAACAAGTAAGATCAATGCTAAGGTCCATAATGCATCATTCCACAATGTACCGCCCACAGTATTTGCCATATCCATTGTTATAATACTAGTTAAAGTGGACATTGAAGAAAGAAGTCCATCTGGTAATTTAACCGTATTACCAATCACCATTTGCACTGCAAGTGCTTCTCCAAAAGCTCTTGCTATACCTAATACTACACCAGTTAAGATTCCAGTTTTAGCTCCTGGAACTATTACTCTACTTATTGTTTGCCACCTAGTAGCTCCTAATCCATAAGAAGCCTCTATATGATCATTTGGTATATTCTTTATTGCATCTATAGCTAATGTTGCAATTGTAGGTAAAATCATCAATGATAAAACTAATATTCCTGATAAAAGTGAAAATCCCATTCCTCCAACATTATTTTTTATAAATGGTACTAATACAGATATTCCAACCCAACCATAAACAACTGATGGTATTCCAACTAATATTTCTAATGATGGCTTTATCACCTTATTACCAAATTTACTAGAAATAATATTAGTAAAAATAGCTAGTGCAATAGCAATAGGAGCACTTAATATTACAGCTCCTATTGACACACATGTGGAACCTAAGATGAATGCTAAAGCTCCAAAGGAAGGCTGTTCTTGATTTGGTTTCCAATTATTTTTAAATAAAAAATCAGTTATACTATATCCATTTTGAGTAAATGATTTGATTCCCTTCGAAGCTATAAATAACAATATCAAGCCTGTAATCACTATTATTAGTATTCCACATAGAGTTGCAAAGCCTTGACCCAAATATTCATTTTTAAGCCTTTCCTTAAAACTTCTCTTTTTCATCTTTTAATCATCCTTTAATTATTTATTTTTCTTTTATTTCAGCTCCTGAGATAAACCCTAAATTTTCTATACTTTCTTTATTATCTTCACTTGTTATAAAGTTTATAAATTCTTTACTTAATCCTTCTGCTTCACCTTTTGTATACATATGTCCCCATGACCAGAAAGGATAACTTCCATTCTTTATATTTTCATTTTGTGCTGATACACCATCAATACTAGTAACTTGCAATAATTCTTTAGCTTCAGCTGTATTCATATAAGAAAGAGCTAAATAGCTTATTGCACCATCATTTTGTTTCATTGCAGTAAGAACTGCACCATTTGAATCTTGTACCGCTCCTAATGAATCATTTTCTAATGACTTATCTCCATCTAATATTTTATTTTCAAATGTACCTCTTGTTCCTGATCCTGATTTTCTATGAATTAAGAATATTTCTTTATCTATTCCTCCAACTTCTTTCCAATTTGTTATCTTTCCTGAGAATATACCTTTTAATTGCTCTTTACTTAAATCTGCAACTCCTAATGATTTATTCACAACAACTCCAAAACCTTGAGCTATAACTTTATGATCGACTAGCTCTTTAGCTTGTTCTTCATCTAATTTTTCTTCTGCAAATATATCTGAATTTCCAATATCAACCGTTCCTTCTAAAACTTGAGTAAGACCTGTACCTGAGCCACCTGCTTGCGCACTTATTTCTGCCTCAGAATTTATTTCATTAAATTTTTCAATTGATTGTTCCATTAATGGTAATAATGCTGATGATCCACTCACTGTTATTGATCCACTAGTTCCATTGTCTGCATCACTTGAGTTATCTCCAGTTCCACATCCAACTACACTTCCTCCAATCATAGTTATTAATAATGCACTGACTATAAGCTTTAAAGTATTTTTTTTCATATAAAATTCCTCCACCAACTTTTTTATACATTAATTAAATCTTTCATACTTATAATATAACCAGTAAGTTAAGCTATTATTAGAGTAAAGTTAATTTATATTAGGACTAAGTTAAATGAATTTAACATTAGAAATATTTCAACTGTTCTTATATTTAAATTTATTCAAAATAAAATAAGCTGAAAATTTTTATTTTCAGCTTATTTGAATAGTTAACTATATTTTAAACTTGTGTTAGATGTAAATTTATATATAAGCACAATGCCAAAGTATAGCTTTATAATTATATATATTTTATTCTCACTTTAAATGTACTACCTTCACCTAAGGTACTTTTTACGTTTATGTCACCATTAAATGTTTTAACTATATGCTTTACAATTGCCAATCCTAGGCCTGTTCCACCTTTTTTTCGTGACTTATCCACTCTATAAAATCTTTCAAATACTCTTGGTAAGTCTTCTTTAGGGATACCAATACCATTATCACTAATTTCCAAATAATAATATCCTTGTTTACTATAACTTACAACTTTAACTTTTGATCCATTTTCAGAGTATTTTATTGCATTTTCAACTAAATTTAATGTTAACTGATAAAACTTGTCCTTATCTCCTAGTATAAGTTCTTGATTATCATCATAAAATTCCAAATTAATATCTTTGTTATTAGCAAGCTTTCTCACCATATTAATAACATCTTCTATTATAACTTTAGGAAGAAACTCATCATTTGGAGTTGATATATTACTTTCAATACTAGAAAGTACTAAGATATCGTTTATAAGTCTAGATAATCGTTCTGATTCCTTATCTATTATATTTAAAAATTTTTCTCTGGTTTCATTATCTTCTACATATCTTAAAGTCTCTGCAAAACCCTTAATAGATGTTAATGGAGTTTTTAACTCATGAGATACATTTGCAACAAATTGAGTCCTCATAAGTTCAAGTTTTTTTATGTCCGTTATATCCTGTATGGTTATTACTTTACCTATCATTTCAATTCCATTTATTATATTTGATTTTTTTATCTTTAATTCTCTTTCTATTGGATGAAGTATTTTTATTTCTTTATCTATTTCATAATCTTCTTCTAAAAAAGTATTTATATCATAATCAGAAATATATTCAATTATAGATTCACCTAAAATATTCTTCTTTATACCAAATATTCTTTCCGCATAAGGATTAATAGATATTACAACATTATTGTTATCTACCGCAATAACACCGCTCTCCATGCTTCTTAAAATAGATTCAATTCTAGTTTGTTTATCAAATATTTCATTCATTTTCATCTGAAGCTGATCTGCCATATTATTGAAACTTATTCCTAGATTTCCAAGTTCATCTCTACTGTTTATTTTAGCTCTTATTCTATAATCTCCATTAGCCATTTTATGAGTGACTGATTCTAAATCCTTAATAGGTTCAATAATCATTTTTATTAATTTTAAACATAATGATATAGAAAAAAACATCACAACAGTTATTATGCCTATACAATACTTTATATTTTTATTTTGAAATGTCTTTACCATATTAACAGGAACCGAACTCACTATTATTAAATTATCATTTAATTTTGTAGAATAATATATTGAATTTAAATTGTAATCATCACTATATTTAGTTGAAGATCCTTCTCCATTTTCCATAGCTTGTTTAAACTCTATATGCTCTTTATAATTGCTTTCTAATTCATTCTCTGTATCATATAATACAGCACCAGCTCCATCAAGCAACGTAAACCTAACTGCTACATTATTTATTTTTATATCCTTAAAATTTTGCTTATCTATATTATTTAATGATCCTAAATCATCTATTTTATCAATAAGTAAATTGAAATTTCTAAGCTCATTTTTAGTATCTCTAATTTCTTGAAAATTACTTAACAATACAAAAAAAGAGGTTACTATTATTAGTGCAAAGAACACTGTCATCATCGATGATATTAATATTTTCTTTTTCATTATTTATCAATTGGGTTAAATCTATAACCTACTCCTCTAATTGTTTCTATAAATTTAGGATTTTTATCATCCTCTTCTATCTTCTTTCTCAAATATCTTATATGTACATCTACAGTTCTAGTTTCACCTATATATTCATATCCCCATATTTTATCTAATAGAGTTTCTCTTTGAAGAATTTTTCCTTTATTTTTTATCAATATCTTTAAAAGATCAAATTCCTTTAAAGTTAACTCAATTTTTTGATTGTTAATAAAAACCTCATGTCTATCAAAGTCTATTTTAAGACCTTGAGACTCATATGAATTTTCTTCAATATCTACACCAGGATAAGTCCTCCTAAGAACCGCTTTAACTCGTGCTAGCAATTCTCTTACAGAAAATGGTTTAGTTATATAGTCATCGGCACCTAATTCTAAACCTAATATTTTATCAATTTCCTCTCCTTTTGCTGTCAACATTATTATAGATATATTTTGAGTTTCCTTATTCTTCTTTACTTCTTTACAAACATCAAAACCATCTAATCCTGGTAACATTAAATCTAATAATATTAATTTAGGATTTTCAGCCTTTGCTATTTTAAGCGCATCTATACCATTGTTCGCAGAAATAACCTTGTATCCAGCATTTATCAAATTGAACTTTAATAATTCTATTATATGTTCCTCATCATCTACTATTAATATTTTTTCATCAGACATAATTTTTCTCCTTATTCTAAAATTATAAAAGTAAACATCCTACCATAATTTCCATTTGATTTTCTATATGAATGTAATTTAATCTCTTCACTACAATATGTGCATAAATCTAAAGTATTTATGTTTTCTTCTTTAACTCCTGAATTACTCAAATCGTTTAATATACATTCTTCTAAATTTAAATTCTTTTTATTAAATAGATTAGCTTCTTTAATTTCTTTCTTTTTCTTTAAAAACTTTTCTTTTAGTTCATCCGATATCTCATAGCAACAGCTTCTTATATGAGGCCCTATATAAACTTTAATATTTTTAGCATTGCAATTAAATTCATTTTTCATCTTCTCTATTGTTTTTAAAGTAATAGAATTAAATGTTCCTCTCCAACCGCTATGAATGGCTGCACATACTTTTTTAATTGGATCTACTAATATAATAGGAACACAATCCGCAGTAAAAACTCCAATAATAACATTTCTATTGTCTGTTATTATTGCATCACCTTCTTTATTTGTAATATTATTGTTGTTATAAATAAATATATTATCACTATGTACTTGATTTAAATATATTACTTCATTAACATTAAATTTACACTTAAGTGATTCTAATTGCTTAACTCCTTCATCAGTATTCTTATTAAAACTCCTATTAAATTCTGCATTTGAAAACACTATTTTAGCAACATTATCCAACTCTATTATCATGAAATCTTCTACATTTTTTATATCTTTTAATTCCAGCTTTTTCAGAATTATCCCTCCAAAAATTTATATCTTAATTTTATCATTTATAAGTTTTATATTAATTATATTAACTAACTTTTAACACTCATATAATATATATATAACATATTATTTTATATATTAATATATAAAAAGGATTTGAATATTAATTCAAACATATTCAAAATCCTTCTTAAAAACAATTATTTTAAATTTAATTAACTACGAGATTTTTGATTTCTTCTAAAAAAGTATTTATATCCTTAAACTGTCTATAAACAGATGCAAATCTAACATATGATATTTCATCAACTTGTTTAAGTTTATCCATAATCATCTCGCCTATATCTTTAGATGCAATCTCAGTAACCATTCTATTAGAAATTGATTTTTCTATTTCATAGGCTATATCTTCTATTTGCTTTCTTGAAACAGGTCTTTTTTGACAAGCAATAATAAGACCATTAATAATTTTTTCTTTATTAAAGTTTTCTCTAGTTAAATCTTTTTTTACAACAAGAACAGGAAAATCCTCTATTTTTTCATAAGTAGTATATCTCTTATTACAATTTAAGCATTCTCTTCGTCTTCTAATTGTAGTATTATCATCTGTTGCTCTGGAATCAACAACTTTGCTTTCTTCAAAATTACAAAATGGACATTTCACTTTAATCACCTCTTTTACTTTAGTAAAAAGTATTTATAAATTCATTATATATAGTTTTTGTTATGATTACTACCCATTATTCGAATCATATTCTGTAATATCATTAGATTTAACTAATATAACATCAACTCCAACTTTTACTATATCATTCCACTTAATTTCTATTTCATCATCTTTTAAAAACCAAGACTTCATAGTTGTGCTTGGTAAAATTAATGACGTTATTTTATTTTCATCACAATTAACTTTAAAATCTTTTATAAAACCAAGCTTACGGCCTGTAGATATATCTATTATTTCCATAGATCTCATTGCATTAAGTGAATACATTTCCGCTTCCATAGTTATCCCCCTACTTATAAAAATTAATACTTTATTCTCCAACAGTAACTTGTGATATTTTGTAAAAAAATTTACCACTAAAGAATTATGTTTTTACAACCTTCAAATACATAATTGCATATTTCATTTACTTTAACTACAAAATAAATTGCAAATGAAAATAAAAATTATATATATAATATATTTATTTATATGTATGATAACTTTACTTAATTCCTTATATAACAAAAACTGATATTTATTAAATATCAGTTTTTATTATATCATATGGATTAAATTTAAACATGCTTTCTCATATGCTTTAAAGCAGTTTTTTCTAGTCTAGATACTTGTGCTTGAGAAATTCCAATTTCATCCGCAACTTCCATCTGAGTTCTTCCCCTAAAAAACCTTAAATTTAAAATTAATTTTTCTCTATCCGTTAGCTTTTTCATGGCTTCTTTTATAGATATATTTTCAAGCCAACTTTCATCTGTATTTTTAGAATCACTTATTTGATCCATAACAAATATTGCATCTCCACCATCATGATAGATTGGTTCAAATAAAGATACCGGGTCTTGTATTGCATCTAACGCAAATACAACTTCTTCTCTTGGTAGTTCTAGTTCTTTTGCTATTTGAGATATTGTCGGCTCTCTATTATTGTCTTTTATAAATTTATCTCTTACTATCAATGCCTTGTATGCAATATCTCTTAATGATCTACTAACTCTTATAGAATTATTGTCTCTTAAATATCTTCTAATTTCCCCTATTATCATAGGCACTGCATAGGTTGAAAACTTAACATTTTGTGATAAATCAAAATTATCTATTGATTTCATCAAACCAATACATCCTACTTGAAATAAATCATCAACGTTCTCTCCTCTATTATTAAATCTTTGAATAACACTAAGTACTAATCTTAGGTTGCCTTTTATAAAGGTTTCTCTAGCACTTAAATCTCCTTTTTTTAATGCTAAAAGAAGTTGTTTTTTTTCTTTCTCTTTAAGCATTGGAAGTTTAGAAGTATTTACTCCACATATTTCCACCTTATTAATAATCATAAGTACCAACCCTTTCGGAAGTAATAATCTGCTGCATTAAAGATTATCTCCGATAGATATTACTTTTATACTAAAGACAAGCTAAATCATTTTACTTATTTCTTTTTTTAGCCTTCTAATTATTTTTTTCTCTAGTCTTGAAATATACGATTGAGATATTCCAAGCATATCAGCAACTTCCTTTTGAGTTTTTTCTCTTGTTCCATTTAAGCCAAACCTAAGCCTTACAATTTCTTTTTCTCTATCATTTAAAATTCTAAGTGCCATTAACAATAGCTGCTTATCTACTTCATCTTCAATTAAATTATACACTTCATCATTTTCAGTCCCTAGAATATCTGATAATAATAATTCATTTCCATCCCAATCTATATTTAATGGTTCGTAAAATGAAATTTCTGCTTTTATTTTACTATTCCTTCTTAAATACATTAAAATTTCATTTTCTATGCATCTAGATGCATATGTCGCCAATTTAATTTTCTTCTCTGGATTAAAAGTATTTACCGCCTTTATTAATCCAATAGTTCCAACTGAAATTAGATCTTCAACATGAACACCTGTATTTTCAAATTTTCTTGCTATATAGACAACTAGTCTTAAATTTCTTTCTATCAATGTACTTCTTATGCTTTCATCTCCATGCATAAGATTATTTACTAATGTTTCTTCTTCATCTTTTGATAATGGTGGTGGAAGTGCATCACTACCACCTACATAATATAACTTTCTTCTAAATAATTTAAATCTAGATAATAATTTATTTAAAAATAAAATCATTCTTCTCATAATACACCCCTTTATATTACTCCTCTTGACAATAATGCATTGAAATCATTTTCCTTGCTTAATTTTTCATTACATGGACATATAATAGCATCTACTTCATTATAAAATTTTTCACCCTTTATTTTTATTGACTCTACCTTTATTCCTTTTAGATTACCCCCATATCCAATTGCACTATAAGGTATGTAATAAACATCCTTACTATTAAAATTGATTGTACTTACAAGATCTTGTTCTATTAAAATACATGGAAGATTACTAACAGGCTCTCTAAGTTCATTTCCAGTATCTAAAAAACCCTTTATATCATACATAGTTTCAGCTACCTCAAACTGTATACTAAACTTAAAATTATTTACCATCAATTTGTTTTTAACATATTCTATTAATCTATTAAAAAACATATATATTATCATTCCACCTAATATCAAATATTTCATTGAGTACTTACTTATTTCAAAACTTTCGCCTAATAAATATTCATTCTGATTTAATGAAAACATAAAACATAATCCACTTAATGTAAATGTTAATAATAAAAATATACCCATAGCTTTAATTATATTAATAAAACCTTTTTTACCATAACTTATTCTAATCATTATATATAAAATTATTATTCTACAAGGAAATGAAGTTAATATATCTAATTTAGGAAATAATAATACAATCGTATACAACGCTCCTATAAATCCTGAACATATTAATAAAATATCTTTAACTTTATACTTTAGTATTTTCATTGTTAGTATCATAAGAAATAAATTAATTATAAAATTTTCTAAAATTAAAATATCTATATATACCTCCATACGAATCCCCCTATTGAGTTTTATTATAGACTTATATCGATTAAAAATTTGTCACAATAGCATACGATTTTATCATTTTTAGAACATAACTTTTTACATATATTTACATTTATTTTTTTAATAATTGATAATGATTTTATAATTAATTATTTTATAACATGAATTAAAACACTAAAATTTGTATGCAAAAAAAAAGCATGCAAGACTAATTCATCTTACATGCTTTTTTCTTATATATAAATTCATAAAATACTAAGTATTAATGCTTTTTAGTTCTTCTTAAGAAAACAGGTATATCTAATAGATCATCATCATCAAAATTATTTTCTTGCTTAGGTTGTTCCACTGTCGCTGCAACTTCTGGTGTAGGAGTCTTAGGTTGTGGTGCCTCTTCTCTTTGAATTTGATTAACCTTGTTTATCACTTCTGAAGGAGCAATGTTATTGTTAGGAACTTCAAATCCTGTAGCTATAACAGTAATTCTAATTTCTTCATTAAGTGTTTCATCAATTACCGCACCAACGATTATATTAGCATCTGGATCTACTGCTTCACGTACAACATCAGCTGCATCGTAAACTTCTAACGCACCTAAATCGACTCCACCTGTAAAGTTTATTATAACATCAGTTGCACCTTCAATTGATGTTTCTAACAATGGAGATGAAATTGCTTGATGAACTGCATCTTGAGTTCTATTATCTCCACTTCCAAAACCAACACCCATATGAGCTAATCCTTTATTAAGCATAACTGCTTTTATGTCTGCAAAATCTGCATTAATTACACCAGTAATAGTTATTAGATCTGAAATTGCTTGTACACCTTGTCTTAACACATCATCAGCTAATTTAAATGAGTCTAATAATGTAGTCTTCTTATCTGCCATTCTAAGTAATCTTTCATTAGGAATAATCACTAATGTATCTACTTTTTGTTTCAATGTTTCTATACCCATCTCTGCATGTCTCATTCTTCTTTTACCTTCAAATGGGAAAGGTTTTGTAACTACACCTACTGTTAATATTTCCATAGACTTAGCTATTTCTGCAACTATTGGTGCAGCACCAGTTCCAGTTCCGCCACCCATTCCTGCAGTTATAAATACCATATTGGCACCTTTTATTGCAGCTGAAATTTCTTCTTTGCTTTCTTCTGCTGCTTTTTTACCTATTTCAGGATTTGCTCCAGCACCTAAACCTTTTGTTAACTTTTCTCCAATTTGAATTTTTTGATCTGCATGTGAAAGCATTAACGCTTGCTTATCTGTATTAATTGCTATAAATTCTACATTCTTTAAACCTTCAACTATCATTCGATTTACAGCATTACTACCGCCACCTCCGCAGCCTATTACTTTTATATTAGTTAATTCTTGAATATCCCCATCAAAATCTAACAAAATAACTCCTCCTTTAGAAAATTCCCTCTAAAAAATCTCTGACTTTCTTTAAAACACTCTTACTTGCTTTGTTTTCTGATTTTTCTTCTTTATTTTTACTTATAACAATATCATTAACCTGTTGTGAATTTTTATACTCATATGAAATTAAATCTAAATTATCATAAACTTCCTTCACTACAGCTAAAGATGTTATATTCTCAGGATTTTTTATCCCTAACTCATCTTTTGTTATAACTGTAGCTGGAATTTTCAAAATATCATTAACGAAATTGCTTATATTCTCAAAATAGTTTAATCCACTACCATATAGAATTATACTACAAATTCTATCATAATGACCAGTGTTTTTTAACTCCCTATTAATATAATTTAGTATTTCTTCAATTCTAGCATTAATAACTTCATAAAATAATGATTTTGATATCTTTAATGTCCCAACTTCTATTTCGTCCGCTATTTTATTATCTTTATACAAAGTTTCATAATTACTAGAATAAATTACTTTTATATTCTCAGCTTCTGAAAAAGAAAGTTCTCCACAAATCGCCAAATCTTTAGAAATATTACTTCCGCCTAAAGGTATACTGCCAATATATTTAGGAATTCCATTGCTAAATATAGCCATATCTATATTACCTGCACCTATATCAACTAAAACTTTATCGCCCACCTCATCTTCAGTTAAAAATATTTGCTTACCGCATAATACATTTAACTTTATATTAGATAGCTTATAACTAGTGCCTTTAAAAACCTCATAATATTTAATAATTTCATCTTTTAATCCTATTATCAATGTTAAATTTACATCTAATTTATTACCTCTCCAATTTAATATATCTCTATGCAAAACTTTTCCATCCAAGATATAAAAATTAATCAAAGTATCAATTAAAATTTCATTATCACTAATAGAAGTAGCATTTCTAGCCTTTTTTAATGCTTCTTTTATATCTTCTTTTCTAACAATCCCTTCTATTAATGAAATAGAAACAGTAACTTCTGTTATTCTAATATTTCTTGTAGATATTCCTGCTGAAATATTCTTTATATTCCTACCAGTTTTATCTTCTAAATCTTTTAAAAGAGTTTTTAAACCCTCTCGACACTTGTCAACATCTTTAATTATTCCTTTTTCAATTCCTTTGGACTTACAGTACTTAACACCAAGTATTTGCATATCCTCTTCATCTTTTTTTACTGCAAGAGAAGCTGATAGCTTCTTACTTCCAAAGTCAACTGATGCAATTATTTCTTCTTGCATTATTTTATCTCTTACCTCCTTGCAGAAAAGTATACTATGTTCCTATATATTCAACATAATAATTAAAATTCCTTTTTATTACTTTATTAATTTTAATTATTATTTGATTTCCATTTCATATACTCTTCTTTAACTATTATATTTTCATTAACTAATCTTTTCAAATCCATATCTATAGTTTGCATTCCATACTTAGATCCCATTTGAATAAAACTATTAATTTGTTCATAATTTCCCTCTCTTATTAAATTCTTTATACTAGTAGTGCATGTCATTATTTCTAATGCTGCTGTTCTTCCAACTCCTGTAGCATTAGGTAATAAAACTTGTGATACCACACCTCTTAACAAAGAAGATAGTTGAACCTTAATTTCATTTTGTTCTTTATTATCAAAAGAATTAATTATTCTATAGATACTATTAGCTGCTCCCATTGTATGAAGTGTTGAAAACACCAAATGACCTGTTTGAGCGGCTCTTAATGCCACCTCTATTGTCTCAGTATCTCTCATTTCTCCAATTAATATAACATCAGGATCTTGTCTTAATGCAGCTCTTAATCCCATAACATAACTTTTAGTATCTTGACCAACTTCTCTTTGATTTATTATTGATTTATTATTTTCATATATATACTCGATAGGGTCTTCAAGCGTAATTATATGTCTCTCTTTTGTATTATTAATTTCATTTATCATTGCTGCAAGTGTTGTACTTTTACCTGACCCGGTAGGCCCCGTAACTAATACTAAGCCATCATTTAATTTTGTTAAATCCTTTAATATTTGTGCATTTGTTATATCACTAATTTTAGGTATACGTTGCTTTATTACTCTTAAACAAATAGAATATTTTCCCTTACATTTATATGCATTAACCCTAAAATTCCCCACACCTTCAAGTTGATACTTAAAATCAATATCTCCTTCTTCTAAAAATTCTTCAAATCTTTCTGGTGCTAATTCTCTAATATATTTATCTACTTCTTCATGATTTATCACTAGATTACTAGCACTTTTTAAATTACCATCTATTCTAATCATTGGAGGTAATCCAGAAGAAATATGAATGTCAGAAACATTATTTAAATCAATACTTTTTATCAATTTGTCGATATTTGACATATTCATTCCTCCATTAAATATTAAAATATATTTCAAAAAAATAAAACCTTTTTTTAATTTATTCTAAAAAATAATCTTCTACAATAAGATTATCATATTTTTCAATATAATTAATAGTTTTTTATATTAAAATAAGGTGTGCTTTTTTAGCCACACCTTATTTTAACTTTAAATTTTACCAAATAATTCTTTTCTTAATTTTTTTAAAGCTTTTTTTTCTATTCTAGATACATAAGAACGAGAAATTCCTAACGCTCCCGCTATCTCCCTTTGAGTTTTTCGATTTCCATCTATCAATCCATATCTCATTATAAGTATTGTGCTTTCTCTTTTAGTTAAAGAATCTTTAATTTTTATATATAGATCTTTAATTTGTAGGTTACTCTCTACTTTTTCTAAAACAGAATCACTATCACTACTTAATATATCGATAAGACAAATTTCATTTCCTTCTTTATCCACCCCAATAGGATCTTGCAGATACACTTCACTTTTTTGTTTTTTATTATTTCTAAACAACATTAAGATCTCATTCTCTATGCACCTAGAGGCGTAAGTAGCCAGTCTAGTACCTTTACCAGAATCAAACGAATCAATCGCTTTAATTAATCCAACAGTTCCAATAGAGATTAATTCATCAACATCCTTATTAGGAAAAGAATATTTCTTTACTATATGTGCTACCAGTCTTAAGTTTCTTTCAATTAAAACACCCTTAGCTGTCTTATCTCCATCTTTAAGTCTTTTTAAGTATTCCTCCTCTTCACTCTCATTAAGCGGACTAGGAAATGTATTTCCACTACTTATATATCCGGTTAAAAATAGCGAATTACATATCAATTCTATGAAACCATTTAATACAAACACCTTTTTCCTCCATAACAGTGCTTGATACTATAATATGTTTGTAAATTAAAAAAGTTGCTTATTCATTTCTATTTTATTATATTTATTTATTATTTAATGTTTTAACTATGTCTTTAAATATAGGTGCCGCTGTATCTCCACCACCAAGTTCAACATTAGTCTCTAAGTTTTGTAATTCTATATTTGGTATAAATACTACCATAGTATATGTTTTATTATTGAATTTAAAATATCCAGAAAACCATCCATGTGTATTTCCATCACTAGCTGTAGCTGAACCTGTTTTTCCTCCTATATCAAAATCTGATATATAAGCTTTTATTCCGGTACCTCTTACTACAACTTCTCTCATTGCATCTTTAACAAGTCTTGATGTTATCTCACTATAAATTTTTTTCTCATCACTTTTAAATTCCTTTACTACATTATCATTTTTATCTAAAATACTTTCCACAATATATGGCTTTATATACACTCCATTATTAACTACAGTGTTTATAGCGCCTAACATTTGAACTGGAGAAACATTCATGCATTGACCTATTGATATATTATTCATTCCTGCATCTTCTTTGGGTTGTATTCCACAGGTTTCATTTTTATTTTCTCCTTCTAAATTTAAAACTCTATTATATAAACCTTGTTCTTTAGAATATTCCATTAATTTATCATATCCTACTAAAGAACCAATTTTAGCAAATATATCATTACATGATCTTACCAATGAATTTTTTACAGTTAATGTCCCATGATGTTCTCTACATATATTCCCAGAACAATTGAATGTATCATTTACGTTTACTAATCCCATTTCTAATGCTGAAGCCAATGTTATTATTTTATATATTGATCCAGGTTCATATCCTATTTCTTGGATACCTAAATTTATATTAGCTTCACTTTCATCCTTTTGGACTAAAGCTCTTATCTTTCCAGTATCACTCTCTACAATGCTTACTCCAACATTTTTTAAATATTTATATTCATCTTTTTCAAGTATACTTCTTATCTTATCCTCCATATCTTTATCAATAGTTAACTTTAAATTATTGTTATCATCACTTATATTAACTGTTTCTTTAGCATATATAGACTTATCATCTAAATAAAAATTCTTTTTAGGCAAATCATTATTTTTTAAATATCCTTGAAGATTTTCTTGCAACGACCCTTCAACTTGAGTTTCATCTAGTATGTTTGCTAAAAAACTACTGACGCTCCAAGCTTTTTTTGTATCTACCTCATCAGATATATATGTGTAAATTCCTTTTATATTTTTAAGTTTATTTATTTTATTATAAGTTTCTTCTGAAATATTATAATAAATCTTTCCTTGTGCTTTCATTATTTCTGAATAATTAAAATCTGGATTTTCAGATTTCATTATAAAATTTAAAGCCATTAAATCTTCTAGTGTTTCCTCATAATTATTCAAACTAAAAGGCTTAATATCAATAACTAAAACATATTTTTTATTATACTTCATCAAATCTTTTCCATTAGTATCTAAGATCATATACTTTATATTACTTATATTCTCCATTTGATGATTTTGATAAGATACCTGTACTTTTTCTGATGGATGTACCTGTAACATATACAATCTCATACTAAGTACTATTATTATTGTAATAAAAAAAGACAGAATCTTTAACAATCTCTTTTTTATGCTATATTTATCAGTAAAAATACAAAACACCTCTCTTCAGCTTAAATTTTAGCCTTAGATAAGGTGTTTTATTCAAAAATTAAATATTTTATTTTATAAAGAAAGTACTTTATTAGATTTTACTAACATATCATTTTCTTGTAATGGCTCATCAACTTTTACTGTAAATGTCATATGTGCTCTATTAGCCACATCAGTTTTTACATTCTTTTCTGCATCAAACATCTCTAAAAGCTTAACATTAAAATATGGAGTGTGAGGTCTTAACACTTCTACTTCGTCATTTTCAAACACTCTATTTTTTTGAAGTATTGTAGCTATCTTAGTTTCAGGATCATATGATTTAACCATACCTACAATATCATAATCTCTTACATAAGATGATTCTTCATAAGTTTGTTCTCCCATTTTACCTAAGAAGAATCCAGTATGGTATTTTCTGTGGCTTATTTTATTTAATGTATCCATCCACTCGTCTTTAAATTTATAATTTTCTGGATCTTCCCAATAAGCATCTAATGCTTCTCTATATGCTTTTACAACAGAAGCTACATAAAATTCACTTTTCATTCTACCTTCTATTTTAAATGAGTATATTCCACTTTGTACAAGTTCTGGTATATAGTTAATCATACATAAATCTTTAGAATTCATTATATATGTACCATTTTCATCTTCAACTACTGGATAATATTCACCAGGTCTTGTTTCTTCCATAAGATGATATTTATATCTACATGCATTTGAGCATACACCTTTATTAGCATCTCTTCCAAGCATATAGTTAGATATTAAACATCTACCTGAATATGCTATACACATTGACCCATGAACAAATGCTTCTATATCACAATCTTCTGGAATATTAGATGTTATTGTTCTAATTTCATTAAAAGTTAATTCTCTTGCTAATACAATTCTTTTTACTCCCAAATCATGCCAAAATTTAGTTGCGACCCAATTAACAGTGTTAGCTTGAGTACTTAAATGTAATTCAAGATCCGGTGCTACTTCTTTTGCTATAGCAATTAATGATGGATCTGCTATCAGAACTGCATCAACACCTAAATCATATAAACTTTTAATATATTCTCCTGCACCTTTTAAATCGTGATTTCTTGCGAAAACATTTAAAGTTACATATACTTTTTTATCTCTATCGTGACAATATTTTATTCCTTCTGCCATTTCTTCATTAGTGAAATTATTTGAAAATGCTCTTAAATTTAGTTTTCCTCCCCCTAAATATACAGCATCTGCTCCAAAGTCTATTGCAATTTTTAATTTTTCTAAATTTCCAGCTGGTGCTAGAATTTCTGGTTTTCTCATTTTTAATTACCTCCTTTTTGTGACTGCAATACCATCGCCCATAGGTATTACTGTTGTTATTAATTCTTCATCGCTAGTAACCATATCTAAGTATGTTCTCATTCTTTTAACTATAGTTATCTTTCTTCTTTTAACAAGCTCGTTAGAAGCTACCATACCTCTAAATAAAACATTGTCAGCTATAATGACTCCATCTTGCTTTAATAATCTTAAACAATGTGGAAGAAAATGATTATAGTGACCTTTACCCGCATCCATAAATATTAAATCAAAAGGTTCTTCTAATTTTTCTAAAACTTCAAGACAGTCACCTTGTTCTATTTTTATCTTATCTTCTAAATTAAACTTTTTCAAATTTAATTTAGCAAATTCTATCATTTTTTCATCTCTCTCAATTGTTATAATTTCTGGATTAGTTTTTGCAGCTTCATACATTAATATAGATGAAAAACCTATTGCTGTACCAAGTTCTAAAATTCTAAGTGGTCTTTTCATGTTTACCATAAACTCTAAAAATACCCCTGTTTCTTTTTGAACTATAGGAACGGCATTTTCTTTTGCAAAATCTTCTATTTCTTTTAATATTCCTTTTCTATCAGGAATTAGACCTCTTATATAATCTTCCATATAATCATATGTAATTTTACTCATTTAAATCCTCCATATTAAACTAATATCCCAATTCTTCTTTTTTCTTTAAAAAATCATCATAACTATCAGTAAAATAATGATATCCATCTTCTTTTAATATATAAAACAAATAATTTGTTTCTTTAGGAAATAATGCAGCTCTTATAGATGCCTTTCCTGGACTTCCTATTGGTCCTATTGGTAAACCAGCATACTTGTATGTATTGTATAAAGAATTTACTTCCAAATGCTTGTTTAATACTACATCCACATGATAGCCCAGACCATATATTACTGTTGCATCTAATTGCAATTTCATGTTATCTTTTAATCTATTATAAACAACAGAAGATATTAAATCCCTATCATAATCATATCTAGCTTCTTTTTCTATCATGGATGCAATAGTTATTGTTTTTTCAATTTCATTGTCTTTTATGTCAATTCCATATTCATTTTCAATTTCTACTAATACTTCCATAAATCTATTAAACATAAGGTTAACTACTGCCTCTGCATTAGAACCATTTTTTATAAAATATGTATCTGGATATAAAAATCCTTCTAAGCTATACCTCTTATTTGAATCTTCCTTTATAAAATTTGGTAATTTATAATTTTTTACCGCATTTATAAAATCCTCTTTCGAACAAATTCCCTCTTCTTCAACTTTAGAAGATATTTGATCTATTGTATATCCTTCTGGAATCACTAACTTTTTAACGTTTTTATTATCCTCTTGATTATTTAATGTATTTATTAGTTCTGGTAAATTAACATTAGAGTTAACTTCATATATTCCCTCTTGAAGACTCATATCTTTTTTATTAAACATTAAGTTAAGTTTTATAAAATACTTATTAGATAATTTATTTTCTCTATTTAATCTATCTAATACTGAATAAATTCCCTCTCCATGTCTAACTTCTACAGAAATAACACTTTCATTTCCCTTTAAGGGTTTAGATATACTTCTTTTATAGGAAAATAATAATATAACACATAAAATCACTAAAAAAAGACTTAGAATTAATATGATTTGATTTTTAAAGGATTTAATCTTCTTCATAAAGTTCCTCCGTAATATATAATAAAGTAAATAGTCAGAAGACCATTTACTTTATTATAATATCTTTTTATATTATTTTAAACATAAGAACTTATATTATTTTTTACTTCTGCTTACTAATTTCTTTCTTTCAGAACTACCTAATACAGTTTTTCTCATTCTTATATTCTTTGGTGTAACTTCTACTAATTCATCATCATTTATGAATTCTAAACATTGTTCAAGTTTCATTTCTAATGGTGGAATTAATTTTACTGCTTCATCAGCACCTGAAGATCTTGTATTAGTAAGTTTTTTACCCTTACAGATATTAATATCTATATCTTCTGCTCTAGATGATACACCTACAACCATTCCTTCATATACTGGAAGGCCTGATGTTATAAATAATTGTCCTCTTTCTTGAGCATTAAATAATCCATAAGCAATAGATTCTCCATCTCCAAATGAAACTATAGATCCTCTACTTCTAGTTGGGATTTCACCCTTATATCTGTCATAACTATGGAATACATGATTCATTATACCATTTCCTTTAGTATCAGTCATAAATTCATTTCTGAATCCAATCAATCCTCTTGCTGGAACTATAAATTCTAATCTTGTATATCCGTTAACAGCTGATGTCATATTAACCATTTCAGCTTTTCTTGGTCCTAATTTTTCCATAACTGGTCCCATGAATTCTTCTGGAACATCAATTGTTAAATATTCCATCGGTTCTTCTTTATGACCATTTTCTTCTTTAAAGATAACACTTGCTTTTGAAACTTGGAATTCATAACCTTCTCTTCTCATTGTTTCAATAAGTACTGAAAGATGAAGTTCTCCTCTACCAGAAACTTCAAAGCAATCTGGTGTAAGTTCTGTTACTCTTAAACTTACATTAGTTTCTAATTCTTTAAATAATCTATCTCTTAAATGTCTTGATGTAACGAATTCTCCTTCTTTTCCTGCAAAAGGTGAATTATTTACCATAAAGTTCATGCTAAGAGTTGGTTCATCTATGTTTACGAACGGTAAAGCTTCTGGATTTTGAGAATCTGCAATAGTTTCCCCTATATTTGCATCTGTAACACCACTTACTGCAACTATATCTCCAAGTGCCGCTTCTTCTGCTTCTATTCTCTTTAATCCATCATAAGTAAATACGCTTGTTATCTTATAATTTGCTGTGCTTCCATCAATTTTTACTAAGGCAACTGTTTGGTTTTTCTTCACTTTTCCTCTATGAATCTTACCAATAGCAATTTTACCAACATATTCATTTGTATCTAATGTAGTAACTAGCATTTGTAATGGTTCATCAATATAACCTTCTGGTGCTTGAACATGTTCTATTATCTTTTCAAATAATGGAATCATATCGTTGTTAGTATCTTCAACATTATTTCTAGCAAAGCCTTCTCTAGCTGATGCATATATAATTGGGAAGTCTAATTGTTCATCATTTGCTCCTAATTCTAAGAATAAATCAAAAACTTCATCTATAACTTCTTCAGGTCTTGCATCCGGCTTATCTATTTTGTTGATTACAACTATTGGTTTTAATCCTAATTCTAATGCCTTTTTTAAAACGAACTTAGTTTGAGGCATAGGACCTTCATAAGAATCTACTACTAGTAAAACTGAATCTACCATTTTTAATACACGTTCAACTTCTCCACCGAAATCAGCATGTCCTGGTGTGTCTACTATATTTATTTTAATATCCTTATATTGTACTGCTGTATTTTTTGAAAGAATAGTGATTCCTCTTTCTTTTTCTAAATCATTTGAATCCATTACTCTTTCTTGTATTTTTTCGTTACTTCTAAAAACATGGCTTTGCTTTAATAGCGCATCTACTAAAGTTGTCTTACCATGGTCAACGTGAGCGATAATCGCTATATTTCTTATGTCTTCTCTCTTGATTAATTCCATGTACATTCCTCCAAAAATAATTATTTAATGTATGGACAGTTTAATTTTTACTCTATGTAAACCTATAACTTTTTTTCTCCAAAAGAAAATTGGATACAAAAAGTATCCAATCTCCTGTAACCACTGTTTTTTATTTTAAACTTTTATTCTACAAAAGTCAACTCAATTATACACGATACTCTTTACCAATAATTTTAAATTTCCATAATTATTGGTAAAATCATCGGTTTCCTTTTTGTTTTTTCATAAAGAAGCTCTCTTAATTCGTCTCTCATTCTAGATTTTAACGTAGCCCAATCAGTAATATTCTTCTCTTCACAATCTTTTAAAACTTTTCTAACAAGTTCTTTTGCTTCATCCATAAGACCTTCTGATTCCCTTACATATACAAATCCTCTTGAAATAATATCTGGACCTGCAATTACATTAGCAGTATGTCTTTCCATTGTAACTACAACAGTTAATATACCATCTTGAGATAAATGTTTTCTATCTCTTAATACTATATTCCCAACATCGCCTACCCCTAGTCCGTCCACAAATATTTGGCCAGCTGAAACAGTACAACTTTTCTTAATACTCTTTCTTGTAATCTCTATTACATCACCATTTTCAGGTATTAAAAGATTTTTTTCTGAAAGTCCAAGACTTATAGCCAATTCTCCATGTTGCTTTAAATGTCTATATTCCCCATGCACCGGAATAAAAAATCTTGGTTTTACTAGTCTTTGCATTAATTTTAATTCTTCTTGACAAGCATGACCAGAAACATGTACTTTTTCTAAAGATTCATATATTACTTCAGCACCTTTTTTGAATAACTGATTAATCACTTTAGAAACTAGCTTTTCATTACCCGGAATTGGGGTCGCTGAAATAATTACAGTGTCACCTTCAATTATATTTATCTTTTTATGTTCAGATGCTGCCATTCTAGCTAATGCTGACATCGGCTCTCCTTGGCTTCCTGTTGTTATTATAACAATTTTTTCATTAGGATATTTTGATATTTGATCTACAGATACAAATACATCTTTTTCTATAGTTAAATATCCCAATTCTATTGCAACTTGAACTATATTTTCCATACTTCTTCCAGATACAGCGATTTTTTTACCGTAAATTTGTGCTGCTGTTATAATTTGCTGAATTCTATGAATATTAGATGCAAATGTAGCAACTATAATCCTGCCTTTCGCATTATCGAAAAGTCTAATAAAGCTCTCGCCTACTGTTTTTTCTGACATTGTATAACCTGGTCTTTCAACATTTGTTGAATCTGCTAACATTGCTAAAACGCCTTTTTTACCCAATTCTGCAAATCTTGCGAAATCCATTATCTCTCCGTCAATTGGAGTATAATCGATTTTAAAATCCCCCGTATGAAGTACCGCGCCAAGTGGCGTGTGAACTGCAATTGCTACTGAATCTGCAATTGAGTGATTAGTTTTTATAAATTCTACTGAAACATTATTTAACTTTATTGTATCTCTTGGCTTTATTGTAACTAATTCTGTAGTTGAAAGTAAACCGTGCTCTCTCAACTTTGTTTCAACTATTCCAAGAGTAAGTTTAGTACCATAAATAGGAACATTAAGTTGTTTTAAAACGTAAGGTAATGCACCTATATGGTCCTCATGCCCGTGTGTTAAAAATATTCCTCTAACTCTGTCTTTGTTTTTAATTAGGTATGAAACATCCGGAATAACAATATCAATCCCAAACATATCGTCATCTGGGAATTTAAGCCCGCAGTCAATTACTACGATATCTTCTTTATACTCAATGGCTGTGATGTTCTTACCGATTTCATTTATACCACCTAAAGGAATAATCCTAACCTTAGCTCTTTCGTTTTTCATGTTTCCCCTCCTTTTTCTTTTAATATTTTATAATTAAAGATTTCTTAATTTAAGAAATTCTTTTATTCATTTTTTTCTTTTTCCTGACACTCTTCACATAATCCATAAAATTTAACACTATGATCAGATATTTTAAATTTATATTGTGTCTCTATTTGTGTTTCTAAATCTTCTAATAAATCATCTTCAACTTCTAATACTTTATTGCATATATTACATACAAGATGATGATGTCTATGCGTTTCATTAGAGTGAACTAACTCGTACCTACTACAACCGTCATTCAACTCTAATCTGCATATTATACCTAGTTCTTCTAAAAGAATAATAGTTCTATATACAGTTGCTAATCCTATTTCAGGACAACCTTTTTTAACCTCATCATATATTTCTTCTGCTGTTAAATGCTTTCCTTCTGTTTCAATAATAGCATTAACAATAGATCTTCTTTGAGCCGTTAATTTATACCCTTTTCTCTTTAAATCTTCTTTCAAGGCATTCATATCTATTGAAGTTGATTGCTCCATAATAACACCTCACTTTATAAAATATAAGTTAATTTATAAAATTTTACTCTTGTTCTGACATAACAAGATTATATGCTTCTTCAACTAAATCAAATTCTTTTTCATCTTCTATTGAAACAAGAGTCTCATTACCCTCTTCATCAGATATAACTTTTAAAACAAATGCTTCATCACAATCATCATTTTCAGCTGGAGTAACTACAACATATTCTCCATTTATTTCATCTATTTGGAAATAAGTTATTACCTTAAATTTAGTTTGTTCTCCTTGTTCATCTAATAATTCTATATATTCTACGTCTTTTTGCATTTTAAATGCCCCTTTCATAACTCTTTTCTATATTCTGTTAACATAACTAATATAAACAATACTCTAAACTATATAATTTCAAAATTTATTAATCTTTATTAAGATATATTAGTTATATACTTAACGATATCCATTCTCAAGTTTAATATTTTAACATAACTCTATATGAAACTACGAATTTTGTCTATATTAATCTATTATAAAATTTAATATTATTTAGATATTCTATCTAAATAACCTTGAAGTATGTATGTTGATGCCACCTTATCAACTATTTTTTTTCTCTTACTTCTTGAAAGATCTGCTTCAAGCATAGCTTTGTGAGCTGCAACAGTTGTTAAACGTTCATCCCAAAATTCTACTTTTATATTTAAAGCTTCTTCTACTAGTTTTCCCATTTCCATCGCTATTTCTCCTGATGGTCCTATTGTTCCATTCATATTTTTAGGAAGTCCTATAACTATAGTTTCTACTTTATATTCATCACAAATTTTTCTTAATTCTTCCATATCTTTTTCTTTATTCGCTCTTCTTATTGTAGTTATACCTTGTGCTGTAAAGCCTAGTGGATCAGATATAGCTACTCCGATAGTTTTTTTTCCTAAATCTAAACCTAATATTCTCAAATTAAGCACCTCTTAAAAAATAAGAGCACCCGCTAATACGGGCACTCTTTACTTTATCTCTAAATAAGATTTTATAACTTCTTCAAGTATTTCATCTCTTTCAAGCTTTCTTACTAAAGCTCTTGCTCCGTTGTAATTCGTAATGTAAGTAGGGTCTCCTGAAATTAAATATCCAACTAATTGATTTATAGGATTATAACCCTTTTGTTGTAGTGAATCATAAACCTCTGTTAATATCGCCTTTGTTAAAGCTTCCTTAGTTTTGTTTAAATCAAATTGCATTGTATGTTCAATATTTTTACTCATAAGATTGCTGCTCTTGCAGCTCACCCCCTTACAATATATCAAAAAGAAACTATTTTCATATATATATCATCACCATAATTGTTATAATTTATTCACCTATTAATGAAATATGATTCTTAATGACAAATCTATAATATATACAGTATTCTTATATATGATTATAACCTATATTTATTAAAAAGTATACTACTTTACTAAAGTTTCAACTATTTTATAAACAGAATCAAGTGCGTCACTTATTTTTTCTGGTAATTTACCTCCAGCTTGGGCCATATCGGGTCTTCCACCACCGCCTCCGCCAAGGATTGTTGCTGCTTCTTTAATTACTTTGCCACAATGAGCACCCTTTGATACTGCTTCTTTATCAGCCATAGCGCATATTACAACTTTTCCATCTATTGAACTTGTAAGTAAAGTTAATGAATTATTAACTTTATCCCTAACCTTTTCACAAAGCCCTCTTAATGCCTCACCATCAACATCTGTCAATGCATAAGTAACAACATTTATTCCTTTAACATCTTTAACTGAATTAATTATATCATTAATTTCCATTGAAGCAAATTTAGATTTTAAGTTAGTAATTTCTTTTTCTTTTTCTTTAATTTCTTTAGATTGCTGATCTAATTTAATTGTAATTTCTTTTTCTGAACATTTTAATTTTCCTGAAATGTGTTTTAATAATTCAGCTTTTTCATTTACCCATTTATACGCTTCTATACCAGTTACTGCTTCTATTCTTCTTGTTCCAGCTGCTATTCCATTTTCAGATATTATTTTAAATAATCCAATTTTACCTGTATTATCTATATGTGTTCCTCCACATAATTCTTTAGAATATTCTCCAGCACATACTACTCTTACTTTTTCAGCATATTTATCATCAAATATACCTACAGCACCTGAATTTTTAGCTTCTTGTAAGTCCATCTCTGTAGTATTAACAGGTGTAACACTCATTATAGCTTCATTTACTAATTGTTCTACTTTTAATAATTCTTCTTCTTTTACACCTTCAAAATGAGAGAAGTCAAATCTCAATCTATCAGCACTAACATATGAACCTGCTTGATGAACATGAGAACCTAATACTTTAACTAATGCTGCATCTAAAAGATGTGTAGCTGTATGATTTCTCTTTATATTTTCTCTTCTAGCATTATCAACTTCTAATTTTACTTTATCTCCAACTTTAAGTTCTCCACTTATAGCTTCAACAAAATGAATTATCTTACCACCAATATTTTTCTTAGTATCTAAAACTTTTCCCTTAAAGTTATCATTGTATATTGTACCTGTATCTCCTATTTGGCCACCCATTTCAGCATAAAATGGAGTAACATCTGTAACTACAACAGCATTATTACCTTCTATTATTGAATTTGTAAAATCTTCTCCATTAACTAAAGTTTTAACTTCAGCAATTAAACTATCATTTTCATATCCATCAAAAGTAGTTTCAATTTCACCTGAAATTACATCTAATGTTTTTACATCTGTGCCCATATAATTAGAAGTTTTTCTAGCACTTCTAGCTCGTTCTCTTTGTTCCTTCATTTCTTTATGGAAACCATCTTCATCAAGAGATAAATCTTCATCTTCTAATATTTCTTTAGTAAGTTCCATTGGGAATCCAAATGTATCATATAATTTAAAGCCATCAGCACCCTTTAGAACTTTTTCATTGTTTTCTTTTAATTCACTTATAAGGTTATTTAGTATTTCCATACCAGAATCTAAAGTTTCTCTAAATTTATCTTCTTCTATTTTTATTACCTTTTTAATATAGTCTTTTTTTGCTTCTAAATCTGAATATGCACTACCACAATCTCTAATAACTACATCACATAAATTACAAAGGAATGCATCTTTAATACCAAGAGTTTTCCCATGTCTTGCAGCTCTTCTAAGTAATCTTCTTAAAACATATCCTCTTCCTTCATTTGACGGCATAATATCATCTGAAATCATAAAAGTTATAGATCTAATATGGTCAGTTATAATTCTTAAAGACACATCAATTTTATTATCTTCTCCATATTTAACATTTGCAAGATTTCCAACTTCTTTTAATATATTTTCCAATGTATCAATTTCAAATATACTATTTTTATTTTGCATTACAACTGCAAGTCTTTCAAGACCCATTCCAGTATCTATATTAGTACTAGCTAATTTTTCATAGTTACCTTTTCCATCACCATCAAATTGAGTGAATACAAGATTCCAAACTTCTATGATCTTATCTTCATCACTAAGCTCTACAAACTTTTCTGAATTCGTAGGTACTTCATCAGTTCTACTAAAATGAATTTCTGTACACGGACCACAAGGACCTGCTCCATGTTCCCAAAAATTATCTTCTTTACCTAATCTAAATATATGAGTTTTATCTACATCGGTAAGAGTAGTCCAGTATTCATATGCTTCATCATCGTCTAGATATATAGTTACATATAATTTTTCTTTAGGTAATTCTAAAACACCCGTTAAGAATTCCCAAGCCCATGGAATAATTTCTTTCTTAAAATAATCTCCAAACGAGAAATTTCCAAGCATCTCAAAAAACGTACCGTGTCTACTTGTTATTCCTACATTGTCAATATCACCAGTTCTAACACATTTTTGACAAGTAGTAATTCTCTTCTTAGGCGGTTCTTGTAAACCAGTAAAATATGGTTTTAGTGGGGCCATACCAGCATTTATTAACAATAAGCTTTTATCATTTTGTGGAACTAAAGAAAAACTTTCTAGTTTTAAATGATCCTTGCTTTCAAAGAATTTTAAATAAGCATCTCTTAAGTCATTTGTTTTTGTAAATTTCATAACTATTCCTCCATAAATATGTATTTGTCTTTTTTTAATTTTATTAAACTTTAAAAGTTAAAACAAATGTATAATTTCATATACAAAAAAAGCTCTCTCCCTTATAACAAAGGGACGAAAGCTATTATTTCCGCGGTACCACCCTAATTATGCATTAAATAAATATCAATACATCACTTAGTAATTTATAGCTCCTAGGCAGCTTCGAAGTATATAGTAAGAAGTTTTCACCATCCACTTCCTCTCTTAATATCTATATAAAATCTACTAATCCTAATCATCACTTAATATTTTATTATTTCATCAAAAATTATATTTCATATATATAATTATGTCAATATATAACTAGATATCCTTACTTAATGTAGTAAAAATTAAAATAAATAATAATTTATATCATCATATAACACTTTTATTATTACTCCTACTGGTACTGCTAAAAGCATTCCTATAAAACCACCAAACTTATCTCCTATTAGTAATAATATAATAATCATTACAGGGTGCATATCAGTACTATCAGCAGTTATTTTAGGTGATAATATATTACCTTCTATTTGTTGAATTATAAATACACCTATAGTTACCCATAAAGCCTTAATTGGTGAATCTAACAACGCCACCAACACAGCAGGCACACCTCCAAAAATAGGACCAAAATAAGGTATTATATTTAATATTGCATTTAATATTGAAATCCATATAGGAAATTTGACTTTAAATATTATTAGCAATATAAATGTTAAAAATCCAATTATAATAGAAAGAAAAACCTGTCCTGTAATATATCTACCTAAAACTTTATCTATATCATTTAAAATTTTTTTAGTTACTTCTCTTTTTTCTGTTGGCAATATAAATAATAATTTATTATATATTTTATCTCCATCACATAAAAAATAATACACTACCACAGGTATAACTGCACAGGACACTATATTTTCTACAATTAATACAATATTGTTAAATAATGATTTAGATAAATTTAAAAATAAAATATTTCCTTTTTCCATTAATTCATTATAAATAGACTTTAATATAGGAAAACTATCCACTCTAAACTTAATATACATATCTTCTAAAAAATTTGCAATATTATCAAATATAACTCCTATATTCGATATTTCTTTAACAAGTTCAGGAATTACAAGTGTTATACACGAAATAAATAAACCTAATATAATTAATATAATTAATACTGATGCAACTTTCTTTTTAATCTTAAATTTACTTTGAAACAAATCTCTAATAGGTGCTATAATATATGCTAATATAAAAGAAATCATAAGTATATTTACAATACTCTTTATAGAATTGTTAAATACGTAGCTTAATATAAAAATTATTAATAATAGAGTTAGTAATACAATTACTAACTTACTTTTATATTTTTTTATCAAAGTCATATTTAGTCATATTGTGTGGAATGGATTTAAATGATATATTTTCTTTTCCTGTATACAATACATAATCATCTCCTAGTATACATTCATTTAGCAAAAGCACGTCTTTACCTTTTAGAACTTTATCAACAAATCCAGAATTTATTATCATAGCTTTAATCCTATAATTATCCCTATCTATTAATAAGTCTTCAACAGCGCCTTTTAATTTACTGTGTGTATCCATTACATCTAAATCTTTTATATCTTTAAATTTCAATCCATTTCCACTCTTCAAATCTTTAGCTACAATATCCTCGCCAACATCTATAACATCATCAATAGATATATAATTTTTTTTAGAAAAAAAAGTTGTATTAGATACTTCAAATCCTTCTAATTTTTTTTCATAAAAATTTATATAAATATCCTTCACAGTACCTATTTTTTTACCATCTAAATTATATATTTTCTTTAAATAAAAATCTTTAGTTCTAATCATTTTTCACTTTTACTACTCCTTTAATATATTATGATTTGTTTTAGCGGCGTGTTTATATATGAACAAGTATTTAAACTTTGTTTGAGTATATGATTACATATTTAATACATATCCATCTATTAAAACTCCCGCATCATACTTCCTATTATATCCATAAGCAATAATTTAATTCTTGGATTTGCTTTATATAATAAAAAATCGTCAAGGAGACCATGAACTTTTTACTTACTCTCACTTTTCCAAATTCAATTTTAGAATAATAGTTGAGCATTATAATTTATTTAGTCTTCTTTTCTCTTTATACATAAGCTTTTATAACACTAATTTCATCAGACTTTAAACACCCAAGGCCATATAATTTTATGTACAATAAAAAGCGATGATACCAAAAATTCTAGTATCATCGCTTAAAAACCACATTTTTTTAAATAATCGCTTCTATTATTCCGCCGCCAATAACTATATTTCCGTTATAGAAAACAACTGATTGGCCCTTTGTTATAGCTCTTTGTTTTTCATCAAATACAACTTTAACCCTACCATCTTTCAACGGTACTATAGTAGCTTTAGCTGGTTTTGCAGAATACCTTATCTTAGCTTCAACTTCTATTTCTTTCTCTAACTTATCAAAAGTAATAAAATTCAAATCTCCAGCTATTAATTCAGTTTTAAAAATATCTTCTTCTGCTCCTATTACTACTTCATTTGTTCTAGGGTTTATATCAGTAACAAATACAGGTCTACCAACCGAAAGACCCAAACCTTTTCTTTGACCAATTGTATAATATACAATACCTTTATGCTTTCCAAGTACATTTCCACTTTTATCAACAAAATTTCCACTCTTTACAGCACCAGGTTTAGCATTTAATATATATTTACCATGATCATTATCTGAAATAAAACATATTTCCTCACTGTCTTTTTTATTATGAACAGCTAATCCTATTTCTTTTGCTATTTCTCTTATTCTGTCTTTAGTATACTCACCACAAGGCATAAGTGTATGTGCTAATTGATCTTGAGTAAAATTATACAAAGCATACGTTTGGTCTTTTCTATCATCATCAGATCTTATCAACATATATCTATCATCTTTTTTCTCAATTTTAGCATAATGGCCTGTTGCTATATAGTCTACTCCTATTCCTTGTGCTTTTCTTAAAAGTTCATCAAATTTTAAATGCTTATTACATTCAATACATGGATTAGGAGTTCTTCCGTCTATGTACTCTTGAATAAATGGTTCAATAACCTTTTTTTTAAAAGAATCTCTAAAATTCAAAACATAAAAAGGTATATCTAGCTTATCACATACTCTTCTTGCATCTTCGACAGCTGAAAGTGAACAACAACCGCCTTCTCTTTCTTCAACTTCTTTATCTTCTTGCCAAATTTGCATTGTAGCACCAATTACTTCATAGCCTTGTTCTTTTAATAAATACGCAGCAACGGAGCTATCAACTCCGCCACTCATACCTACTAATACCTTTTTCTTAGTTAAACTCATCTATTCTTCTCCATGAACCATGTTATGTAATTCATCATGATCATGTTCCTTCATTGGTATTACATCTAATCCATTAGCAGCTCTATAATCATTTATAGCCTTGTGAATAGCTTCTTCTGCTAATACTGAACAATGCATCTTTACTGGTGGAAGACCATCTAATGCTTCTGCTACTGCTTTATTACTTAGTTCCCAGGCTTCATCTAAAGTCTTACCTTTTATCATTTCAGTTGCCATTGATGATGATGCTATTGCTGATCCACATCCAAAAGTTTTAAATTTTACATCCTTTATGATGTTATCCTCAACTTTTAAGTATATTTTCATTATATCTCCACATTTAGCGTTTCCAACTTCACCTACACCATTTGCATCTTCAATTTCCCCAACATTTCTTGGATTTCTAAAGTGATCCATTACCTTATCTGTATATATCATATTAATTTTCTCCCTTCTTTAAAAAGTCTTCCCATAATGGTGACATGTTTCTTAATCTTTGAATAATAGGTGGTAATGTTTCTATAACATAATCTACATCTTCTATGTTAGATCCATCCCCTAGTGTTAATCTTAATGATCCATGTGCTTCTTCATGTGGTAACCCAATTGCTAATAATACATGTGATGGATCTAGCGATCCTGATGTACAAGCACTTCCACTGGATGCACATATTCCTTCAAAATCTAAAGATAAAAGAATTGATTCACCTTCTATAAATCTAAATCTTACATTTACATTACCAGGTAATCTCTTATCTCCTCTTGGACCATTTAGATGTGAATACGGTATTTCAAGTAGTCCATCTATTAATCTATCTCTTAATTCACTCATCGTCTTAATATGTTCTTCTAAATTTGCTGTAGCCAATTCAATAGCTTTGCCAAGACCTACTATAGAAGCTATATTTTCTGTTCCAGCTCTTCTTGTTCTTTCTTGACCACCACCATGAATCAAGTTTTCAATTCTTATTCCTTTTTTAATATATAAAACACCAATACCTTTAGGTCCATAAATCTTATGGCCTGCTAATGATAACATATCTATATTCATTTCTTTTACATCAATCGGAGCATTCCCAATTGCTTGAACAGCATCAGTATGGAAATAAACATTTCTTTCTTTACATATCTCCCCAATTTCTTTAATTGGTTGAATTGTTCCTATTTCATTATTTGCAAACATTATTGAAACTAATATAGTTTTATCTGTTATAGCATTTTTTAAATCTTCTATATTAATAAAACCTTCTTCATCAACATCTAAGTAAGTTACTTCAAAACCAAGTTTTTCTAAATATTGGCATGTGTGAAGAACTGCATGATGTTCTACCTTTGTTGTTATTATATGATTACCTTTATTTTTATGAGCAGAAGCAATACCTTTTATTGCCCAGTTATCAGCTTCTGATCCACCACCCGTGAAATATACTTCACTCGTTTCACAATTCAATGCTTTTGCAACTTTTGCTCTTGCTTCATCTATAGCCATCTTAGTTGTTCTTGATATTTCATAAAAAGAAGATGGATTACCAAAGTTCTTCGTAAAATATGGTAACATTTCTTCTAACACTTCAGGTTTTACATAAGTTGTAGCCGCATAATCCATATATACGTTTCTCATTATTTATTCACTCCTATCGACAATTTCAATTGAAGCTCTCGCCCCTTCATAATCATCTATTATATCTTTTAAAGTAATTGAATTCATAACATCATCTATACTATCTTTTATCTTTTGCCATAATAACTTTGTTGCACAACTATCAACATTAGAGCACTCTACGCCATCAATACAATCAGCTATTTCAACAGGTCCTTCTAGGACGTGCATAATATCACCTACTGTTATTTCTGAAGGTGGTTTGCATAAAACATACCCGCCTTGAGCACCTCTTATACTTCTAATTATATTAGCTTTTCTAAGTGGGCTAAATAGTTGTTCTAAATAGTACTCTGAAAGATTTTGTCTTTTAGATATAGTCTTTATTGATGTCGGGGGTCCACCATAGTTAAAAGCCAAGTCAACCATAGCTCTAACTCCATATCTTCCTTTTGTAGAAAGTTTCATATATTCACCCTCTCTAATTACTTATCAATAATTTATTTATATCTTATCAAAACACTCGGCTTTTGTCAATTCATTAGAATTATTTTTTATAGATGACCAATATTTCCTTATATTTTCTTCATATTTGTTGTTTTGTTCAATATAATATCGCTTTTTCTTTAATTCTGTTGGTAAATATTCTTGTTTTATATAATGATTTGGATAATCATGAGGATATTTATATCCTCCAACACCAAGACTTTCTGCTCCCGCATAATGACCATCTTTTAAATGTTTAGGAACATCGCCAAAATTTATACTTTCCAAATCATTCATCGCAGAATTTATTGCTAAATAAGCACTATTAGATTTAGGTAATGTTGCTAAATATATTACTAGTTCAGCTAAAACTATTCTAGCTTCTGGAAAGCCTACTTTCATAGCTAAATCTAAGCCTGAATTAACAACAGTAAGTGCATTAGGATGTGCAAGACCAATATCTTCAGCTACTATAACAGAAATTCTTCTTATAATAGCTGCTATGTTTCCACCCTTTATAAGTCTAGCTAAATAATGAATTGCTGCATCTGAGTCACTCCCCCTTATGCTTTTTTGTAGTGCACTTAACAAGTTATAAAATTCATCTCCACTATTATCAGCTCTCATATTAGATTGGCCAAGCTTTTCAATATAGTCTACAGAAATTTCCTTGTGTAAAGTCATTTGTGAATTTATAGATAATTCTAATATATTATAAGCTTTCCTATAGTCTCCTTGAGATATTTCAGCTATATACTTTAAAGCTTCATTTGAATACGTCACTTCTATACCTTCATTTATTAATTTATCTAAAGATTTCTTTAATCCTACTATTATATCCGATATTATTAATGGTTCAAAAGCAAAAATATTGCACCTACTTATTATTGCTTTATGTATTACAAAATAAGGATTTTCAGTTGTGCTTGCTATTAACGTTATTCTTCCATCTTCTATAAATTCTAATAATGATTGTTGTTGTTTTTTATTAAAATGTTGTAATTCATCTTATGTGTAAAGATTTTTGTGTAGAAAATTTATAAATACTTTATTCTTGCGTATTAAAGATGTTTAAATAAGTGTATTTAATTTATTTGTAGAAAATTTATAACATTTTATATATTAATAAATAATGTGAATGAAAAAGATGTAAGTATATATTTAGAATAAAGTTATATCACAATATTGTAACTAAGTTTGTTCCTATATATCTATTATGATACTTATACAAAACATCAATACAAATTTGCTACATCATTTTGCTATCTGCACTTGTGCCTGCCATATTCATTATGTTATGTCCAGCAAAAGCGGCAACAGCAAGCACATCTGGATGATTTCCATCAAAATCAAGAGCTTCTCTAAATTTATAATCACTCTTACACTGAAATTATCTCCATACACATATCATTTTACACTTGTAATAGGCTCTATACAAGATACATTTGTATCTGATAGATAGTAGTGATTGTTATCTGATATCTCATGTCCAAATTCTTTCAATTTTTTATCGATTAATTGTAGGTTTGGATATCAAAAAAACATCTAGAATCTTGCTTTATAAATTCTTTTTCACACCAATGCCTAATTATATGTACTGAATAAAAATAACCAGAGATAAATAGAAATCACGTATACTATGTGTGCTAAATAAAAGATATAATATGCTTTAATGAACTAAAAAGAGAATTAGATACTATCTCCAATATGGCTTTGACTAATTGCTTACAAGAGTTAAAATACTATAAAATAATTGACCATTTGCAATATTTAGAGATGCCTTCTCGTGTAGAGTACTCATTAACTGAAAATGGCTTAACACTTATATCCGCTTTAAAGTCTTTTTATGAATGCTCGAAAAAATAGATAAAAAATTAAACGCCCATAATGTTGTATACTCATTGCAACACTATGATGGTTTTAGTGTATCTTGATCATTATTTATGTTGTAGATTAGTAGGTATAGATGATAGGAAGTTCAGATTAAAAATATATATTTTTATTTAAAAAAATCCGACATTCCTATCTTCATTTTCCTATCTTTAAGTGATATATTTTTTTCTTGTTTAGAATAATTATTTGAATTATTTTTAACTTTTTTTGTAGATTCCAATTCTTCTAACAATTAAAAATCTAAATCTTCTATATGTTTTGTATAAGAATTCTTTTTACTTAAATTATCATTAATAATTAAAACTCCAATATAATCATCTTTCAATGTATTTGTGATTTCAGATATAGTGTGCAATATGCGTTCATTCTCAACATACTTAAAATTCCATGAGTATTAACTTAGTAATCTTGAACCAGTACTTCTATGTCTATTACAAGTAAGTTTGCTATAGATTGAAAAAAGATTTTTGCTACCTTCAGTCACGGTTATTCCAGAAACTAAATTTACTATATAATCCTTTAACGCAGAAAAATATAGTAGATTTAACTCTAAGTAGTAAGATATGACTTTTTACTATTTTATATGATGTTATTTTTACATTAGTTGTTATAATCCTCCTTTAAGCCACTAATAAATATAATAGTAAAAGAGCTAACAAAACTATTTTTAAGTTTTATTAGCTCTTTTTTATAGGTTTCATTTTATGGCTACATTCCATTTATTTTAAATGTTGTCCAATTTAAAACTATTCAGAAAATACTTTAAATATATTTTTATAAATAGAAATTCAAAATAATATTTATTATATAATATATAATTAAGAATTTTGAACTTGCAATGTTCCACCTAATTGAAGTGGGCCAGCTAAAGCTACATAGTCCAGGTTAAAAACATCACTAGAATTCCATGTGATTTCAGAAACGGAATTTTCTAATGAGAGATCTATACTTGGTGCGGTATCAGAATTATAGCTTTCAATGAATGTAGGAATAAGTGCTACGGAACCTATTAAGCAACCACCTATTAATCCAACAGCTAAGAATGTTCCGAAACCTGGTACAAATGTTAATGCAAAGCTTAAAGTTGCAGATAAAAATGATACTACAATGTTTAAACCAACATTACCAGTATTTTCGCTGTACTGTATATTAACTGGAGAACCAATTTGTTCATAAGCTATAGTTTGTTCTCCTTTATTATTAGTAGATAGTTTAAATTTGTATTCACAAGTAGTTTCGCAAATTGAAGCAACTCCTAATGGCAAGTCTACCCTTGTAGTAGTTTCAAGTTTTAAATAACTTCCTAATAAATATATTTTCATTTCTTGAATATAAGGGGTACAAGTATATCCAACAGCCTGTATATTTTCTAGATCAATTTTTTTACCTTTTTTTAATTTTAATATATAACTATATCCTCCACCTTGACTACTTTCATTAATTACTTCGAATTCATCACCCTTGCTTTTAGGAAATTTTTTTGGGATAGTTGGAAGTAATATATTTCTTAATAATCGTTCTTCAGAAATTAAGAATCCAGATTGAGATTTTTTAGGTATAGCATAAGGGTCAATTTTTTGTTGTTGATTTTTTGATCCTGTTCTACCACCAGTCATGCATAATACTCCTAATGCACTTCTTGATAAGTCACCCTCTATTTCTGAATAAGCATAATCTACATAACTTGGCTTAGTCCATTCCCATTTCTCTTTATCAGATATATATAAATTTAAATTAACTGTATTAAAAATATAATTAAAAAAATGTAAGTTTTTTTCCAACCATTCTTTAATTAATCGATAAAAATAACTTACAACAAATTCATCATCTTCAGTTAGTTTATATTCATCTTCAAAGTAAAATCCTTGTATATTTTTATATGATGAAATAACTATAATAGCTGGATCTTCTGGATTATCTGATTGTGTTCTTATTTTTAAATCAACTAATTCTATATCTTTATTTTTACTTTGAGGAAAATGGGGTAAATATTTAAGTTTTACTTGAACTTCTAAATTTGCAAAAGCAAATCCACCTTTACCATTTAAGCGGTTTCCTATTATAGTAGCTTTAAAATTTTTAATTGGAATTTTAAGTCTAATGTTACTACCATCTCCACCATTTGTGATCTGCCACTCTTCAAAGCTACCACTACAATTTCCGTATTTGCCATTTAAAAGTTCAAAATTTTCAGGTGTAGGATGTTTAAGTTTAATAGCTTCATTAACAATATTTATTGGAACAGCATAAACTGTATCCCAATTTAATGTTGTTGTTTGCATTAATCTCAGTCCTTTCTTAGTAAAATTTATTTTAATTACTCTCTGGAATTTTTACTAAATTTCCACCTAATAAATACACTCCTTGAAGTTTAGCAAAATCTATTTTTAATTCACTATTATCAGGCCATTGTATAGAACCAATACATTGTTGTGTAAATTGTTGGATTCCTGGTAAAACTTCAAAATCGTTATTTATATTAGCATTAATTACATCTTTAAGAATATCAGGCAAAACAAAACCTATAGACCATCCAAATGTTGTTATTAAACCACTTACTAATTTTAATCCTAAAATTTGAACCCTTTCACCTATTGGTCTAGGTTTATTTTTGAATAGAGCTAAATTTTCAATGCTAGTTGAACCATTTTGGGATATCAAACCAACCTCTTCTGTTGAAATTTTAGCATTGGCTTTTTTTATAGATAATAGTTGTGGTTTAGAAAGATCTGACATTTCAATAACTTCATTTATATCCTTCCCAGATATTTTCAGAGAAGCTTTTTTATTCTTTACTATAAATTTTGATTTTAAAAATTTATATAATTTATCGCTTAATTTAGAAAATGCTGTTCCAATTATAGTACCTACAACTAGACCTACTGTGGCTGAAATTATGGCATCTTGTTTAGTTTTCCAAGCTTCTTCTGTTACCATATAACTTATGGTAACTTCACCAGATTCCTCTAACATAGGTTTATATACATTATTTTCATTTTTTAAAATAAGATTATATGCTTGTCTATAACCAAAGTGTCCTGTTACCCCCACTACTTGTTGCCACGTTGCATCAACTATTTCTACAACAACTTGATTATTTTGTATCGCCAATTTAAAATTATTAGGTTCTATTAATGCATCAACTTGTCTATTTTGATCTTGAATTTTTCCGAAGTTTATCTTTTTTTTATTAGTTATAATTAGATTTTCTGAAGAAACTTCAAAAGCATCTAAATTATCTATTTGCATGGCTTGAAGACCAGTTACCAAAAAATGCTTTAAGAATTCAGGCATACTTATGGCAAAAGCTGCTGGAGTTTTTGATAATTCTAAAAATCGATTATCTACAGCATGATTTGGTCTATCGTTTTTATGGTTTTCTACCATAGCCATAGCTGCAAAAGTACTTGCATCCAAATTAGAAAGTTCTTTATTTGGATTACTAGGATCAGGCATTGTTACACTTGCTGAACCATAAGAAATTTGGGTAGGTTTTAACCATTGATATTCAGGAATCTTAGATGTTTCATTTAAAAGTATATATGAAAATATTTGTGTGAATTTCTGTATATTATTATTAAACCAGGTTCTAAAAACTATCTCTAAATAAACATCATCTCCTTCAATAAAGCCATCATTGACATCAGTTATTTTAGAACCAACTAGTATAACAGCATCAATCTCATCTGTACTATCTGTTTTTATTTTTAAATTGAGTTGTTGACCATTATTCAATCCAGAAGGATCTGTTATAGTTGTTTTAGAGTCAAAATATTTTAAGTCTACTTGAATTATTATGAAGTTATCAGGCTTTGCTATATATACATCTTCATCAATTTTATAAGTTGCTGATTTTATTGGACATAAAAATCTAATATTTCTTCCATCTGCACCTGTAGTCATTTGCCAAGGACCAAATTCACCATCAATTGTAACTTTCATTTTTCTAAAAGTCACAGATTCATAAAACTTTTTCTCATATAGATTATCTTTTTTAATAAATTCATTCATTGTTTTATAGGATACTGAGCTTTCTATATCCCATCCTAATAAACTTAAATCTCCTTCAACTCGAGTTTGAATTCTAGATCTATTTATAAATAATTCTATATATTTATGATTATCTTTAAACCAAGCAAGGATTAATTTATCTAAACAATGAGATACAATTAATCTATCTTCTGAGAGTTTTAAAGAATTATTTTTTATATAAAAACTATTTTTACATAATGAATGAGTACCGTCTGAATTAGGCTTAATTGACATACAAACTTTTATTTCTATATCTTTTAAAGAATGTTTTTCAGAGAAAGTATTTGAGTATATTTCCAAATAGCCATTATCAATTGTACATTTTAAAACAGGGTGTGGGCCTTCACCTTCATCTGTTAAAGTCCAAGATTTCCAATTACCACTTAATGTAGAATTAAAAAATCTTCCTCCACATATTTTTTTAGAAAATGTTTTAGGTATACTTTCATTTATATAATAGTTATCTTTTGAATTTTTTAAAATTGTTTCTTTCCAATCATAAATTATATATGGTTTTAAATTAGTCATTAATATTCCTCCCTTATGAAATTTGTAATAAATTTTCTTCATTACCTAATAAAATTGATAATAACATTTTATTTAATATTACTTCTTCTAGAATTCCATTTTTAGTTATCCTTTTTTCAATGTCCTCATTGATAACATATAGATTAAATTTATTTTTTAAATGTTTATTTTTTATATTTTTAAATTTTTTTATCTGTTTATTATTTGACAAAGATAAACTTAAATAATCCCTTTTTAAAGCAACCAAAGATATTACATTTTTTAAATCATATTTATCTAATATAACTCCAGACTTGTTTTTTATATACAGGTAACCATCAATAAATGTAATTTTAAAATAATCATAATTAGGACTGCAATTCTGTTTTACTTTTTCCAAATGAATTGATCCACTAGAACTAGATAAATTTTCATCGAATTCAAAAACAAATGCTTGTTTCAATTCCATCCCTTCCCTTCTCAATAGTTAAATAATTATTTGTACATATTATATATCTATCACTTTTTATTTTCAACCATTTATTTCAATATATTGATTTATTTGTAATATTTATATATATAGCTCACGTTTTCTTATACTTTAATTAAAAATAGCAAATAAAACTTCGAATAAATCAATAAAAAGCTTATTATTTTTTGAAATTAATAATTTATTATTATTATACAAAAAATATAAATTTACAAGAACAAAATCAAGATGTATATTTATACTAAAAATAAGGAGATGATTTTATATGAATACCTATGGTTGGGATATCGTTTATGGATGTAGTAATAGAGTTGTAAATAAACATCTGAAAAATTATATTGATGAGAATAAAATTGAATTTTTATATTCTGATATAAATAAAAAACAAGAAATAAAGATGATTTTTGATAATTGGGAAATTATTAATGGCGGAACATCAAATTTTTTAAGAATTAAAATTTTTATTAAGGAAGGATACTTTAAATTTAGAAATACAACAGTTGATTTAAGTGGAGTTATTCCAATTTTAGAAATAAAACTTGATTTTTTTAACGATGCTTCAAATCCTCATATTAAAGAACTTAAATTTAGTTTTGGAAACAAAACTAATGATGATATTAAGGTCATAGTTTCAGATCTTAGTGGAAAATTATATGAAGAAGATGAATTCTACTTTAATAAATTATTAATATCTGCTTTTATTAATAATGAAAAACAAGTTTCTTATATATTTGCTAGTTTAAATGTTACATCTAATATAGTATGGATGAATCCTAAGCAATTTAAATTTGTATATTATTCTCCAACTGATAATAATGATGGATACTTGTGTATTTTATCAGTAGTAACAAATAGGGATATTTCTAAATTAAGTACTAATGTGGATAGTAGTATCTTATCAGAGAATAGTGAAGTAGGATTACTTATATCTGAAAAATTATTTATGGAAAATTTACTTTTACCTAAACTTTCAAGCAATATGGGTTCTAATATTACTTCAAATAATTTTAATGTTATTAATACTTCTGATACTACAGGAATAATTAAAAATAAAAATACATTAAATTGGTATGGGATTAAAGTAGCAGCACTTTATTATTATCCAGAAATAAATGATTTTTCTATGGAGTTATTTGAAGGAAATAAGTTAAAAACTAGGTTATCTGGAATAGTAAAGCTTACAGGATATGAACGTATATATTCAAAGCTTAATATGGAATGTATAACTAAATTTATATATGATAATAAAAATAAAAAAGTTAGTTTTGAAATTTATAGCACACCTATTATGGAATGTAGACCAATTTTTGGATTGTTAGATGGTATACCAGCAGCCGTTGCAAAATCGGTAGGAAATTGGTCTTTAAAAAGCTTTCGTGATTCCTTAGCTTTTGAATTAGCAAATAATTTTACAGATATAATAAATGATATTGTAAATTGGAATAATTTAAAAATTTCAGAGGTTACAAATATTATTTTAAATGTTGGATTTTGTATACAAGGAAATATGAATTAAAGAGGGTGAAAATTTATGAAAATAAATGGTAATTTAAATATTGATTCTCCTGTAGATAATAAGAATGTAGCAATTGTTAGAAGTAGAAAATCAGATGTTTTTTTTAAAGCATTTCAAGTGGCTCCCAATATATGGATAGTCCCAGAAAGATATTATGGAGAATCATTAAAGATAAATGAAGATCAAAAATTTGATGGTGGAATTTATGATTCTAATTTTCTTTCAACAAATAATGAAAAGGATGACTTTTTGCAAGCAACAATCAAGTTATTACAAAGAATAAATAACAATGTTGTAGGTGCAAAGTTATTATCTTTAATTTCTACAGCTATTCCTTTTCCTTATGAAAATAATACTGAAGATTATAGACAAACTAACTACCTTAGTTCTAAGAATAATGAACATTATTATACAGCTAACTTAGTTATTTTTGGACCAGGATCAAATATAATAAAAAATAATGTTATTTATTATAAAAAAGAATATGCAGAAAGTGGAATGGGAACCATGTTAGAAATATGGTTTCAACCATTTTTAACACATAAATATGATGAATTCTATGTTGATCCAGCTTTAGAGTTAATAAAATGTTTAATAAAATCTCTTTATTATTTATATGGAATAAAACCTAATGATAATTTAAATATTCCATATAGATTAAGAAATGAGTTTAATAGTTTAGAATATTCAGAGTTAGATATGATTGATTTTTTAATATCAGGAGGAATTGATTATAAACTTTTAAATACTAATCCTTATTGGTTTATAGATAAGTATTTTATTGATACTTCGAAAAATTTTGAAAAATATAAAAATGATTATGAAATAAAAATTAAAAATAATAATTATATTGCTAATAGTATTAAATTATATTTAGAACAAAAGTTTAAGATTAATGTAAAAGATATATGGGAATTAAATTTAAGTTATTTTTCTAAAGAATTTCAAATCATGATGCCAGAAAGATACAATAATGCACTTAATCATTATTACAGAAAAGAATATTATGTAATAGATTATTTTAAAAATTACAATATAAATGGTTTTAAAAATGGTCAAATTAAAACAAAATTACCTTTATCAAAATATAACAAAGAGATTATAAATAAGCCTGAATTAATAGTTAACTTGATAAATCAAAATAATACTGTATTGATGAAAAGTAATATTTATGGAGATGGATTAAAAGGTACTGTGGATAATTTCTATTCTAATTATATAATTCCCTATAATCTAAATTATGAACATTCTATTAATTATTCTTATTTAGATAATGTAAATATCGAAGAAATAGAAAAAATCCCTCCTATTAATGATGAAGATATATATCCTTATAGAAAAAATGCTGATACATTTATACCAGTATATAATATTACAAAAGCTAAGGAAATTAATACTACCACACCATTACCAGTAAATTATTTACAGGCTCAAATGATAGATAGTAATGATATTAACTTATCCTCAGATTTTCTAAAAGTAATTTCTTCTAAGGGATCTTTAGTATATTCGTTTTTAAATAATACAATGGATTATTTAGAGTTTATAAAATACGATAAACCCATTGATACAGATAAAAAATATTATAAGTGGTTAAAAGCAATTTTTAGAAATTACTCTCTTGATATAACAGAAACTCAAGAAATTAGTAATCAATTTGGAGATACTAAGATAATACCATGGATTGGTAGAGCATTAAATATTCTAAATACAAATAATTCATTTGTGGAGGAATTTAAAAACTTAGGACCAATTTCTCTTATTAATAAAAAAGAAAATATAACTATTCCTAAAATAAAAATTGATGAAATACCTAGTAGTATGTTGAATTTTTCATTTAAAGATTTAAGTGAAAATTTATTTAATATATATTGTAAAAATAATTTTTATCTAAAAAAAATTTACTATAATTTTTTAGATCAATGGTGGACACAATATTATAGTCAATATTTTGATCTAATTTGTATGGCTAGTAAATCAGTATTAGCTCAAGAAAAGTTAATAAAAAAACTAATACAAAAACAATTAAGGTATTTAATGGAAAATTCTAATATATCCTCTACTAATTTAATATTGATAAACTTAACAACCACAAATACATTAAGAGATATTTCAAATCAATCACAAATAGCAATAAATAATATAGATAAATTTTTTAATAATGCTGCTATGTGTGTTTTTGAAAACAATATTTATCCTAAATTCACTTCTTTTATGGAACAATGTATTAAAAATATAAATAAAAGCACCAAAGAGTTTATACTAAAATGTACTAATATTAATGAAACTGAAAAATCACACTTGATTATGCAAAATAGTTTTAGTAATTTAGATTTTGATTTTTTAGATATTCAAAATATGAAGAACCTATTTAATTCATATACAGAACTACTTATAAAAGAACAAACCTCACCCTATGAATTATCATTATATGCTTTTCAAGAACAAGATAACAATGTTATTGGAGATACATCCGGTAAAAATACATTAGTAGAATACCCTAAAGATATAGGATTAGTTTATGGAATAAATAATAATGCAATACATTTAACTGGGGCTAATCAAAATATAAAGTTTACCAACGATTATTTTGAAAATGGATTAACCAATAACTTTTCAATTTATTTTTGGTTGAGAAATTTAAAGCAAAATACTATTAAATCTAAGTTAATAGGTAGTAAAGAAGATAATTGTGGTTGGGAAATTTATTTTGAAAATGATGGATTAGTTTTTAATATAATAGATTCTAATGGAAATGAAAAAAATATTTATTTATCTAATATTTCTAATAATAGTTGGCATTATATAGTAATATCTATAAATCGTTTGAAAGATCAATTACTAATATTTATTGATAATATACTTGTTGCAAATGAAGATATTAAAGAAATTTTAAATATTTATTCAAGTGATATAATTTCATTATTAAGTGATAATAATAATGTCTATATTGAAGGATTATCTGTTTTAAATAAAACTATTAATAGTAATGAAATTTTAACTGATTATTTTAGTGATTTAAACAATTCATATATAAGAAATTTTGATGAAGAAATATTACAATATAATAGAACATATGAATTGTTTAATTATGTATTTCCAGAAATCGCTATAAATAAAATTGAGCAAAATAATAATATATACTTATCAATTAACAATGAAAATAATTTAAATTTTAAACCTCTAAAATTTAAATTATTAAATACTAATCCAAACAAACAATATGTTCAAAAATGGGATGAGGTAATATTTTCTGTATTAGATGGTACAGAAAAATATTTAGATATATCTACTACTAATAATAGAATTCAACTAGTAGATAATAAAAATAATGCACAGATTTTTATTATTAATAATGATATATTTATCTCTAACTGTTTAACTTTAACTTATAACAATGTAAATATATATTTGTCTATAAAAAATCAAGATTACAATTGGGTTATATGTGATCTTAATCATGATATACCAAAAAAGTCATATCTATGGATATTAAAAAATATATAAATTTAAAATTAGGAGATGCTGTATATGCCAAAAATTAATAGTTTTAATTATAATGATCCTGTTAATGATAGAACAATTTTATATATTAAACCAGGCGGTTGTCAAGAATTTTATAAATCATTTAATATTATGAAAAATATTTGGATAATTCCAGAGAGAAATGTAATTGGTACAACCCCCCAAGATTTTCATCCGCCTACTTCATTAAAAAATGGAGATAGTAGTTATTATGACCCTAATTATTTACAAAGTGATGAAGAAAAGGATAGATTTTTAAAAATAGTCACAAAAATATTTAATAGAATAAATAATAATCTTTCAGGAGGGATTTTATTAGAAGAACTGTCAAAAGCTAATCCATATTTAGGGAATGATAATACTCCAGATAATCAATTCCATATTGGTGATGCATCAGCAGTTGAGATTAAATTCTCAAATGGTATCCAAGACATACTATTACCTAATGTTATTATAATGGGAGCAGAGCCTGATTTATTTGAAACTAACAGTTCCAATATTTCTCTAAGAAATAATTATATGCCAAGCAATCACGGTTTTGGATCAATAGCTATAGTAACATTCTCACCTGAATATTCTTTTAGATTTAATGATAATAGTATGAATGAATTTATTCAAGATCCTGCTCTTACATTAATGCATGAATTAATACATTCATTACATGGACTATATGGGGCTAAAGGGATTACTACAAAGTATACTATAACACAAAAACAAAATCCCCTAATAACAAATATAAGAGGTACAAATATTGAAGAATTCTTAACTTTTGGAGGTACTGATTTAAACATTATTACTAGTGCTCAGTCCAATGATATCTATACTAATCTTCTAGCTGATTATAAAAAAATAGCGTCTAAACTTAGCAAAGTACAAGTATCTAATCCACTACTTAATCCTTATAAAGATGTTTTTGAAGCAAAGTATGGATTAGATAAAGATGCTAGCGGAATTTATTCGGTAAATATAAACAAATTTAATGATATTTTTAAAAAATTATACAGCTTTACGGAATTTGATTTAGCAACTAAATTTCAAGTTAAATGTAGGCAAACTTATATTGGACAGTATAAATACTTCAAACTTTCAAACTTGTTAAATGATTCTATTTATAATATATCAGAAGGCTATAATATAAATAATTTAAAGGTAAATTTTAGAGGACAGAATGCAAATTTAAATCCTAGAATTATTACACCAATTACAGGTAGAGGACTAGTAAAAAAAATCATTAGATTTTGTAAAAATATTGTTTCTGTAAAAGGCATAAGGAAATCAATATGTATCGAAATAAATAATGGTGAGTTATTTTTTGTGGCTTCCGAGAATAGTTATAATGATGATAATATAAATACTCCTAAAGAAATTGACGATACAGTAACTTCAAATAATAATTATGAAAATGATTTAGATCAGGTTATTTTAAATTTTAATAGTGAATCAGCACCTGGACTTTCAGATGAAAAATTAAATTTAACTATCCAAAATGATGCTTATATACCAAAATATGATTCTAATGGAACAAGTGATATAGAACAACATGATGTTAATGAACTTAATGTATTTTTCTATTTAGATGCACAGAAAGTGCCCGAAGGTGAAAATAATGTCAATCTCACCTCTTCAATTGATACAGCATTATTAGAACAACCTAAAATATATACATTTTTTTCATCAGAATTTATTAATAATGTCAATAAACCTGTGCAAGCAGCATTATTTGTAAGCTGGATACAACAAGTGTTAGTAGATTTTACTACTGAAGCTAACCAAAAAAGTACTGTTGATAAAATTGCAGATATTTCTATAGTTGTTCCATATATAGGTCTTGCTTTAAATATAGGAAATGAAGCACAAAAAGGAAATTTTAAAGATGCACTTGAATTATTAGGAGCAGGTATTTTATTAGAATTTGAACCCGAGCTTTTAATTCCTACAATTTTAGTATTCACGATAAAATCTTTTTTAGGTTCATCTGATAATAAAAATAAAGTTATTAAAGCAATAAATAATGCATTGAAAGAAAGAGATGAAAAATGGAAAGAAGTATATAGTTTTATAGTATCGAATTGGATGACTAAAATTAATACACAATTTAATAAAAGAAAAGAACAAATGTATCAAGCTTTACAAAATCAAGTAAATGCAATTAAAACAATAATAGAATCTAAGTATAATAGTTATACTTTAGAGGAAAAAAATGAGCTTACAAATAAATATGATATTAAGCAAATAGAAAATGAACTTAATCAAAAGGTTTCTATAGCAATGAATAATATAGACAGGTTCTTAACTGAAAGTTCTATATCCTATTTAATGAAATTAATAAATGAAGTAAAAATTAATAAATTAAGAGAATATGATGAGAATGTCAAAACGTATTTATTGAATTATATTATACAACATGGATCAATCTTGGGAGAGAGTCAGCAAGAACTAAATTCTATGGTAACTGATACCCTAAATAATAGTATTCCTTTTAAGCTTTCTTCTTATACAGATGATAAAATTTTAATTTCATATTTTAATAAATTCTTTAAGAGAATTAAAAGTAGTTCAGTTTTAAATATGAGATATAAAAATGATAAATACGTAGATACTTCAGGATATGATTCAAATATAAATATTAATGGAGATGTATATAAATATCCAACTAATAAAAATCAATTTGGAATATATAATGATAAACTTAGTGAAGTTAATATATCTCAAAATGATTACATTATATATGATAATAAATATAAAAATTTTAGTATTAGTTTTTGGGTAAGAATTCCTAACTATGATAATAAGATAGTAAATGTTAATAATGAATACACTATAATAAATTGTATGAGAGATAATAATTCAGGATGGAAAGTATCTCTTAATCATAATGAAATAATTTGGACATTGCAAGATAATGCAGGAATTAATCAAAAATTAGCATTTAACTATGGTAACGCAAATGGTATTTCTGATTATATAAATAAGTGGATTTTTGTAACTATAACTAATGATAGATTAGGAGATTCTAAACTTTATATTAATGGAAATTTAATAGATCAAAAATCAATTTTAAATTTAGGTAATATTCATGTTAGTGACAATATATTATTTAAAATAGTTAATTGTAGTTATACAAGATATATTGGTATTAGATATTTTAATATTTTTGATAAAGAATTAGATGAAACAGAAATTCAAACTTTATATAGCAATGAACCTAATACAAATATTTTGAAGGATTTTTGGGGAAATTATTTGCTTTATGACAAAGAATACTATTTATTAAATGTGTTAAAACCAAATAACTTTATTGATAGGAGAAAAGATTCTACTTTAAGCATTAATAATATAAGAAGCACTATTCTTTTAGCTAATAGATTATATAGTGGAATAAAAGTTAAAATACAAAGAGTTAATAATAGTAGTACTAACGATAATCTTGTTAGAAAGAATGATCAGGTATATATTAATTTTGTAGCCAGCAAAACTCACTTATTTCCATTATATGCTGATACAGCTACCACAAATAAAGAGAAAACAATAAAAATATCATCATCTGGCAATAGATTTAATCAAGTAGTAGTTATGAATTCAGTAGGAAATAATTGTACAATGAATTTTAAAAATAATAATGGAAATAATATTGGGTTGTTAGGTTTCAAGGCAGATACTGTAGTTGCTAGTACTTGGTATTATACACATATGAGAGATCATACAAACAGCAATGGATGTTTTTGGAACTTTATTTCTGAAGAACATGGATGGCAAGAAAAATAAAAATTAGATTAAACGGCTAAAGTCATAAATTCCAAAGGACTTAGGCCGTTTAATCTTTTAGCATTGTAGAAACTTATATATTCATCAATTTGATTAGAAAGTTCCTCATATGTATCATATCTTTTCTCACTTTAGAATTCCCCCAAATACTTCCGTATGACTGTTATCTATAGCATTGTTCTACTCTAGACATATTTTGCATCATTTCTGCCAACATTAATTTACGTTCAAATCCATATTAAGTATACTAGAATCATCAATCACTATAAATCATAGACCTTGCATCAGGCTAAGCTGTAAACGTCAAATTTAAAGTTTTAAATACAAGTTCATTTAAATCTAATATAGCACTTAAATATGTCTTCTTAGAATTTCCATACCTAAAGTCATTTCTGATTCGGTTTATCCGCTGTAAATCTACGATTCAGAATATTTTCTGCTGCTTGCTGTGGATTAAATTTCATATAATTTTTTTCTTTCTTCTAATTACAGATTATACTCCTACAAGTTTCATAAATCTATAAACGTGCTTGTGGTTGAAATTTTCACCTAGCTTTCTATTTAAATTCATTATAATTCTTCAATATCCGTAACTACCATTTACTATTATTTTTAATTAAAGTCTAGACTTTTTAAACAAAGTCTCACTTTCTTAAATAAACTTACATCATAGTATAATAATATAATATTAAAGATTAGCAAAAAAAACAGGATTCGTTGCTACTCATGACATAAATTCTCATCATAGTTTATTATAATTATGAAGTTTCCCATGGCTAACTTTGGACTTATTTACAGGACTTTTTTAATTGGTTATTATATCCTTATAAATAGATAAAAATTTTATTAGAGTTGAATACTTTTGATTAAACTTTGTTTCAAAAATTAATTTCTAATTTAACTATTTTGATCCACTTCCAAAAGAAATTTTGATTAAACTTTATTTAAAATCTACAATCACCTCTAAAAATTTTTTCAATGTGTAGTTACCCACACATTATATTTTGTTCATTTTATTACAATTAATACATAACTAAAGTGATTGTATTGATTTTTATTATGAATAGAAACATTATTGGTAAAAAAGTAAGAATAATAAGAAAATTAAAAAATTTAACTCAAGAAGAGCTTATTGCAATAATACAACTGAAATGCCTAAGCATTGATCGACCAATGCTCTCTCGAATAGAAACTGATTCTAGAGAAGTATATGATTTTGAAGTTAAGGCTATTGCTGAAGCATTAGATATATCAGTTGATGAACTCTTTATACAAAATTAAAATGTGGAATGATTATCCTAAGATATCCATTCCACATTATTTGCTTTAACCTTAAATCACATCTATTCTTTTATGTTCTTCCAATAATTCTTTATACTACCCTCATATTTATTTTCTTGAGGTATATAATAAATCGTATCTCTTAATTCTTGTGGCATATACTGTTGTTTTACATAATTATTTGAATAATCATGAGGGTACTTGTATCCTCCAACCCCTAATTTCTGTGCACCACTATAATGAGCATCCTTTAGATGCATAGGCACATCTCCTACATTTTTATTTTCTAAATCTTGCATTGCACTCTTTATTGCTAAATATGCACTATTTGACTTTGGTAATGTTGCAAGGTAAATAACTAATTCAGATAGAATTAATTGAGCTTCTGGTAATCCAACTTTTAGCACTAATTCTAAACCGGAATTTACAACTGTTAATGCATTTGGATGAGCCAAACCAATATCTTCTGCAACTATAACTCCTAACCTTCTAACAATAGCAGTTAGATTGCCACTTTTTATTAATCTAGCTAAATAGTGAATTGCTGCATCTACGTCACTACCTCTAATACTCTTTTGCAATGCGCTTAATGAATTATAGAATTCATCTCCTGATGCATCAAATCGTATGTGTGATTGCTCTAATTCCTCAATATACTCTGCTGTAATTTCTAAAGTTCTCTTTAAACTAGATATTATACCTAATTCCAGGATATTATAAGCTTTTCTATAATCGCCTTGTGAGATTTCAGCTATATATGAAATTGCGTCATCTGTATATTTTATCTCCATTCCATTTTCAATAGCTCTTTCTATAGCTTTTACTACGCCAAATTTTATATCGTCTGTAGTTAACGGTTTAAAAGTAAATATATTGCACCTACTTAAAATTGCTTTATGTAAAACAAAATATGGATTTTCCGTCGTACTTGCAATTAATGTAATTTGACCCTTTTCAATAAATTCTAACAAAGACTGTTGTTGTTTTTTTGAAAAATGTTGAAGTTCATCTATATAAACCACAACTCCATTGTATCCTAATAAAGTATCTAAACTAGAAGCTATCTCTTGAATATCTTTTACTGATGCTGTAGTTGCATTTAATTTATAGAATTTTCTATCAACATAATTAGCCATAATATTAGCTAATGTTGTTTTTCCTGTCCCTGGTGGTCCATATAATATACAATTAACTATATTTTTGCTTTTGATAATATTATATAATGGTTTCCCCTCACCGATAATTTGTTTTTGCCCTACAAAATCTTCTAATTTAGTCGGTCTCATTCGTTCAGCTAATGGCGTCATGATACATCCCCCTAGTTTATATTATTGAAATCTTAATCATCAATCCTATTTAGCAAAGAATCTAAATCATCTTCGTCAGTTGAATATGCTTTTATATTTTTATTATTTATTTCAATAACATTACTTTTTATATTATTTTCTTTTCTAAAATTCCTCTCTCTACTCCTTATCGCAATTTCATAATATTTATTTTCATTATAATTACTCAACTCTCTAAACTTATCTCTTTCATTTTTTAATTTTTGTATTTCATCTTCATACTTAATAATTTTATCTTTTAATATATTTATATCTTTTTTTAGTTTATACGCTTCACATGAAGATTCATAAAAGTCTTGATAAGTTAAAAAAAATGAGTTAAGAATAAATTTTAATCGTTTCTTATTTCTGAAATTATTATCTACAACTTCATCAACATTTGGAAATTTTATTTTTTTTCTATCTCCATCGCTTATAATATCATATTTTTCATAACTAATACTATTTATCTCTTCAATTTTTTCTCTGAGTCCTTTTCTACTATACCAATAATGTCGCTCTATACCCGAGAAATCTGCTAACTTTTTAATATTTATTTTTTCATTCGGAAACTCTCTAGTATATCGTTCTAAAGCTACTAACATATCATTATCACTAATATTACAATTTTCTTTTCTTCCTGCTTTACCCATTTACTCCTCCTTAGTAATAATTCCTCCAAAAAAAATTTTAGCTTCCAATTCCGCTTCTTTACTTATTAAATAATTAAGTTTATTTGCCGATTCCTCAATATTCTTTTGCGAATCAAATAAAACCCTTTCATTTTTACTATCAATTATACTGTTAAATTGAGCATCTTTTAAATACTTCTCTATTATTTGAAACTGTCTCTCTATTTCCATTTTATTTATTTTTATTTCCTCATCATTATTCCCTGTAAAGTCAGTTTCTACTTTATCATTACATTCATCACAATCAGTTAAACATAAAAAAGGAAACATTTCTTCTCTACCTACATATCTCTTACAATAAATATCACCTACTTTTTTATATTCATTATATAAAAGATTGGAAACCTTATTATTTCTTTTATTTCCGTATTCAAAGCTTTCATTTGAGTAAATGTTAGCTAATTTAATTTCTAATTTTCTTATGTCTGTAAGCACTAACACCTTAGAAGTAATGTATGTTTTTGCATGATCAATATAATGTAAATGAGAATTTATATCTCTATGCCCACACATTTCTCTAATAAGATAACTATTAGTTCCTTGTAAAACTAAGTTTATAATGGCTAAATGTCTAGCATCTCCTAGTTGCAATGAAACCATACAATCCCTATAAAATTGTTGACTTAAACTTTCTTTTACATCTTTTTTACTTATTACTGTTTGAATATTTTTATTATTTATTTCATAATAATAAAAATCTTTAAGACATTTATCAAGATTATAGCTTCTCATAACGCGACCTTGTACCAATTCTTCTTTATATGTATACTGAGTATAATATTTATTATATAAATTTTTACTAAGTAAAAATTCACAATCATGTGACTTATGACTTACCACTTTCATTACTAAGTCATAAATTTCTTTATTAATCCTAAAGGACTGTTCTTTTCTAATATTTAAGGCTTTATTTACAAACCCATGCGGTTTACATCTCCGTATTCTTATATAATATTTTCTATTTTTCTCATATACACAATCTTTTTTTAATATCATAAATTCACAAGGCCTCAGAGGTATTTTTGAGCATATTTTCCACCACAATACAATTGGATAATACCTGAAAAATTCTTTTTCATCACTATTTTTTAAATATTTATCTAATAGAAAGTCAAATTTCAGTATGCTAGTGTAGTCTGGTATTTCTCTTGTTTTAGAAAAATATTCATTAGGTAGACTCACCAAATAATTACAGTACTCTTCATCAACATTATCTCTAATAAAACTAATAAAATTCATAGTATAATCTTTCATATTTAATTTATTATTATCAAAGGTTGATTCTATATATTCTTCAAACTCATTAAATTTGTCTATATCAAAGAAATTCGAAATGTTAATAATATCACTTACTACTCGAACGCGTTCAACTATAGTATTGATATTAATTAAGTTTATTAATAAATTTATCAAATATGCTTTGATAATATTATTTTTATTTATAAAATTTATACTAAATTTTATATTTCTATTTGATTTATATCCACCTTCATCTGTTTCGCTTAATGTCCATATTAAATCATTGAATACGCAATTAACAATTCTTCCTTTTTTCTTGAAGTAATTAAACTTCTCTTTGTAATAATCTAATTCTTCTTCCTTGTAAATTTTTAATTCTTTTGTTACAATAACCAATGAGTCGGAATTATTTGCAATCTGATTCACTAATAACCCCCCTCTCAATGCTAGTTTATACTGTTGTTTATTATTCATATTCTCACCCTAAATATTAATGATTTTACCTTCACTTTTTAATTTATATATTTTAGTTTTTATCATTTTTAAATTAATATAATTAGATAGAAATTCTTCATTTTTAAAATGAACAGATGCTTCTAATATAATACTTACATAATTTTTCAATATATAGCTATTTTTTTGAATTTCTTCTTTTGTAAAATAACTCTTTTTCTGAATTTTATCTAACAACGTTTGCATTTTTTCATTAATTTCATTCAATGCATATACTGTTAACAAGTTATATTTACATCCAACACAACTCTTACCACCATTATCTTCATATTTATAAGGACATAACTCTTTTCTTTCAATCCTATCAAAAATGCAATTAGTATCTTTTGAATAACAGCAATTGCTCCCGTTTAATATATTGTCTATAATTTTTGAAGTACTTATTTTATTTTTTAATATATCTTCTATTTCAGCATCTAATTGTAAATATTTTTCATCGACAAACGTCTTAAACTCATCACTTTTACCTAATAAATCTTCGGATTGTTTTTTATATAAATCTATCATAATAGCTAAAAAAATATTGCTTTTACTCGATAAATCTCTTTTTCCCTTATTTTTTATTATAGAACTATACCATAATATTTCAAAAATACTTAATTTATTAATCCTATCATTCTCAATAAACTTATCTGCTATATTTTCTAATGTTCTAGGGTTTAATATTTGATCTGAATACTTTGTTAAATCAGTCAATTGTTCTTGAGAAATATTTTCAAAATCTTTTTTATCAAAAAAACATTTAAATAATTTATAGTACATAAATCCAAATGCGCCTCTTTCAACAACATGAAACATAAACTCTTTCGCGCCATTTTCAATTCCATCTAAAGCAATATAATGATCACCAGTTACATTTGTAATTTTTTGTTCTGAATCTGAATGAGATCTTCTATTACTATAAATCTTGTATGCTGCAGGTACAGTTCCAATAGTATTGATGGCATGAGAAAATCCATATGAAATTATGCTTCTAGTACATTTTAGATTTTCAAAATTTAACAATTTATCATCTTCAAATAGCTTCTTATAATCACTTTTTCTAATATAAGATTGTGCTAATTCATACATTATATTGTCTTTACTTTTTTCTCTACAATGAATTTCACAAATTATAAATGCAATTGCAGTTGGTATTTTTAATGACATTGGAATATTAATATGCAAATGTCGTCTATTTTTATATGCTATTACACCATCTAATGAAAACTTAATTTGATTTAAAACCAATTCAGCCATAGAATATGTGAAGACGTTTTTTGAAGAGAACCATTCAAATTCATATACTCCTATTTCCTGAAGTTTAATTCGAGGTAAACTTAATATTATATTCTTTTTTCTCCATGTAACAGATAAATTTAAAATGCAATACAACCAGCTTTGAGCATATCGTGGATCTTTTATAGCATTTACTATATGTTTATCAATATCTTTTAATAATATATAATACTTACTCCAAGTTTCCTTATCATATATTTTTTCTAAATAATTCTCACCTTTTTCAATTTTATATTGTGTAAGTAAAGTTAATCCAAATACTTTGTTATATTCGCAATCATTTCTCATTTTTCTTTTAACATAGTTAATAAATTGACATACATGTGCTTGATATCCTCTCTTTACTATATTAGTATTTGATACTAATTTTAATAATTCTTCTGCAGAATACTCAAATATTTCTTTATCCAGATAATTCACTAAATTTTCTATTGAATTAATTACTCTATTATAGCTAGTAGTATCTTCTCCATAAGGTCTATAACAATTTCTTTTTTTCTTAACTATAAACTCATCTGCTAATTTATAAGTTTTAAAAAATTCATCAGGAAATAATTTCATTCTTTCTCTGTATATCTCATCAAGTGTTAATGTTGCTATATAATTTTTAGAAAATTCTTTTAGTATTATCTCAACCCCATTTATATCAACAAAGAAATCTTTATCGATTTTAAAATTAATATAGATACCCAAAAAGTTTGCTATGTTGAAGTCTCTAATTAAAGTCGAAAAAGAAATTTCACAGATTTTACTTAATTTTTTTATTGAATAATACCCAAAATTTTTCATAATATTTTCAATATCATATCTATGCATATATTCTATATTCTGTTCTTTAACTATTTCACCATTAAAGTATCTTCTTGACTCAATTATTTCTTCATAATCTATACCACTTAATTCACTTATTTCTTTGACTTTAATCAACTGTTTCATTTTTGCTTTTTGTCTAATTGAATTTACTCCTGTTTCAATTAATAATTTTGTAATAATACCTTCAATATCATCCTTTAAAATCTTTTTTTTGTGTTGTGATGTCACTATTATTTTGTGTTTTCCATTTATTATTTCTTTATATAATTTTCTTGTTATAAAAAATTCAGCCGTTCTTCCTATACCTATTTTAATTAAATCATTTTTAAAATCATTCCTTCTAACTGTATAACTAATCCTATCATAATATGCTTTTCCACGTAATGATGAAACTTTAATCCAATTATCATCATTATTTATTTTTTCAATATACTTTAGAAATTCAATGTGTTTTTCAATGCTTTCTTTTTCTAGAAAAGCAATTCCACCGCTAATTGCAGTTTTTATTATACCTTTTTCTTCATTATGCCTTAAAGAATTATAATTAATATTATATTTTTTTACTGCTTCATTTCTAGATGCGTATCCATTAGGAATGTCTATATGATACGGAATTTTACTAGCTTTGTTTCTTTTTAACTTTTCAAAATCATTTTTAGTAATAAACAATTTCCCATTTTTATCAAAAATATTAATATTATTTAAAGTCTTTAATTTTTTCATAAAATATTTATAACATTTAGGATTAATTTCTTTAGCTGCATCCTCTAATTCAATCACAACATTCTCCTTATTCATTAATCTTTTTTATCAATAATTGAAATGCACCTTCTGCATTTTCTTCATACAATTTTCCAATTTTTTTTGTTTCTTCAATATAACTATCTGAAGAATTAATATATTTATCTCCTCTTGCAATCTTTAATTCAGATGCAGACATAAACTCACCTAAATTATTTGAAAATATTCCTCTTCCAATATGTGTTTTCCACTTTGCTGCACACAAAATATCTCCTTGTACTTTTAGTGTTGGATTATCACTCTCTTTTAATCTTTTTAGAAAAATTTTCTTTAATTTATCAAAATAATAATTATAACTACCAATTGTCATTGGCATACCATCTTTATTTACAAATATTGCTCCACTATCATCTACACACTTATATTTTTTCATATGTTGAATATATATTTTTTCTAACATATTAAATGGAGATATTACCTTTTGTTTTCTTGATTTCTTTGAATATCCCTTAGCTTGATTGTTCTTCAAATCTAATCTTAAATTTCTATCTGTTATATCTAATAACATTCCATATCTACCATATGGACCTATACATTGAACAGCACTATGGGTCAAATTTACAATTTCCCCTGACCTCAAGCCTCCAAACATTTGAAAAAAAATTGCTAATGCAATAATATTCACTTCTTCTATTGCTACTTCTAAAAGCATAGCTTGTAGTTCATATTCCATAACATGTGTATTTCTTCTGTGAATGTTATTAGGAATATCAATATTACAAATAGGTATGTCATACTTTATCATTACTCCACCATTTTTTTCAGATTCCTTTATAATAAAATCATTTATACTAACATTAATTAACCATTCCTTTTGAGCTAAATATCGATAAAATCTAGATAAAACCATTTTATAAATATTAAACGTATTTATTTGAACATCTAATACGATTTCTTGTGAAAATTCTTCTACATCATAAAAGTCTAGATATTTAAAATTTTTCTTATCTTTATTTTTTATTACATAATTTAAAAATTTGACCAATTTTCCTAAATAATCAACTTGAGTTTTAATTCTATTCTTCCCAAACTCTCTAATTGCAAACTCAGTAAATTCATGCACTCTGGATTTTCCTGTAATATTATCAAACAACACTATAATTGCTTTTTGAAAAAGATGATCCTCACATCTTCCTTCTCTTTTGTATTTGCAAACCTTTACTTTAAATCTATATTTTGAATTAGTATTTCTTAACTCAATAACATTGCTTATTATAAACACCTTCTTTAATTATATACATATCTGCATACTGTTTTTAATTATAATAATAGTATTTATCAGTATTATAAGTATAAATATATAAATATTAGTTAATTAACTACATTTAGTTTAGCATAATTCATCTATATAAAGAACTACACCTGCATAATTCAACAAATTATCTAACTCACTGGTTATATTTTGTATATCTTTTACCGATGCTGTTGTTGCATTTAATTTGTAAAACTTTTTATCAACATATTTAGCCATTATATTTGCTAAAGTAGTCTTCCCTGTTCCTGGTGGTCCATAAAATATGCAGTTACATATTTTTTTACTCTTTATTAAATTATATAATGGAGTATTTTTACCTAATATATGTCTCTGTCCAACAAAATCTTCAATTTTGCTTGGTCGCATCAAATCAGCTAAAGGACTCATAACTTCACCTCTTTGATATAATCAAAAATTCTTGGTATATATTTAATCTAAATTTTTAATTACAATTATATTCATCAAATAATATTATATCAAAAAAGAAAAATAAAAAAGCATTAAATAAACAAAATAATTTAAATTAAATGTTTATTTAATGCCATTTTATTGAATATTTATTTTAATACATTTTCTCTATACCAGATGCAATCTCAATTTCATCTCCAATTTTCATTTGCCCGCCTTCTATTACTTTTGCAAACACTCCATTAGTAGGCATAATGCATTCACCCATTTTTTTATAAATTTCACAATGAGCATGACACTCTTTTCCTATTTGAGTTATTTCTAATATAATGTTTCCACAAGTTAATACACTCCCTATTGGTAAAGCTTTTAAATTAAATCCTTGCACTATAATATTTTCACCAAATGCGCCATCATTTACCTCTGCACCTTTAGCTTTAAAATCCTCTATTTTTTCATATGATAGTAAGCTCACTTGTCTATGCCATTTTCCAGCATGAGCATCATTTTCTATTCCAAAGTCCTGAATAAAATTTGCCTTATCAATTCTTTTTTTCTGTGTACCTCTTTTTTCACTAATACAAATTCCCATTACTTTACCCATAATTATCCTCCTATTTGTACCATTTTTCTTTCTTCTAAATTATCTTCTCTTTTAAATTCTAAGAAATTATGATGTTTAGGTTTATTATAAATAGCTTTTTTAACCATAGAAATAAATTCTTCTTCATTGATTCCGGCTCTTAAAGCTTTTTTTAAATCCAGACTATAGTTATATTGTAAACATAATTTTAACACCCCATCTGATGTCATTCTAATTCTATTGCATGTTTTACAAAATCTATGACTTACAGCACTGATAAAGCCAAGCTTCCCTTTAAAATTATCTAATGTGTAATATTTAGCTGGGCCATTTCCAATCTTTCTAAAGTTATTCTTCATAGTTCCATACTCTTCTTCTATGATATTTTTAATTTTCTCTTGAAAAACAATTTCATTCATATCACCTAATCCAATTGGCATCATTTCTATAAATCTAACATCAATTCTTTCATCTTTTGCAAATCTAGCAATAGATAAAATTTCATTTTCATTAAAATCTTTCATAATCAAACAATTTATTTTAATTGAAGGAATATTACTATTAACAGCTTTTTCTATTGATTTTAAAACATTGCTTATACCATCTTTTCTAGTAATATCTTCATATTTTTTTCTATCTAAAGTATCTAAACTAATATTAATTCCATCTAATCCTGCGGCTTCTAAATCATCTAAATAGTCATATAACAGTATCCCATTACTTGTAAGAGTAACATTTTCAATTCCTTTTATACTCTTTATATCTTTTATAAGATTAACTATATCTTTTCTTACAAGAGGTTCTCCACCTGTGATTTTTATATTACGAATCCCTAACTTAACCATACTTTTACATATAGTAATTATCTCATCAAAAGTTAATATTTCATCATGCTGTAAATATTCCACTCCATCTTTTGGCATACAATATTTACAACGCAAATTACATCTGTCTGTAACTGAAATTCTAAGATAATCAATTGTTCTATTATACTGATCTTTCATTATGTTTCTCCTCTCTATTAGAGCCTTTGGAATAAAATCTAAAAATCAATATTTATACAGTTATTCATTAATGAAATCTCCACTTTTTCCACCTGTTTTTCTTCTTAAATGAATATTATCTATCTCCATAGCCTTATCTATGGCCTTACACATGTCATATATAGTTAAAAGAGTTGTTGATACAGCTGTTAACGCTTCCATTTCAACACCAGTATTTCCTGTTACTTTTACTTTAGAAGTAACTTCAACTTCTAAAGTTTTAGGTAAAAGCTCAAAATCAATAGTGCAGTTTGTTATCATTAAAGGATGACATAATGGTATTAATTCAGATGTTTTTTTAGCAGCCATAATTCCAGCTACTCTTGCCACTCCCAAAACATCACCTTTTTTTGCTGTTCCTTGTTCAATAGCTAAAAATGTATCTCTATTTACTCTTATTTTTCCTGATGCAATAGCAATACGTTCAGTTGCATTCTTATTACCCACATCTACCATAATTGCATTGCCTTCATTATCAAAATGATTAAATTTATTTTCCATATCCAATATCCCCTATACCTTTCCAAATCCACAATTAGGATATGTGCACTTTTCGCATGAAAGACATAATCCCCCATGACCTAGTGATGCTAAATCATCCTTAGATATTTTTTCATCAGCCATAATCCTTGGTAAAACTAAATCAAAAATAGTTTGTTTTGCATACATAACACAACCTGGTAATCCTAAAATAGGAATATTGTCATTATAATAAGAAAGTAAAAACATTGCTCCAGGTAAAACTGGTGCGCCATAAGATATTATTTTAGCTCCTGTTGATTTAATCGCACTTGGTGTTAAATCATCTGGGTCTACACTCATTCCGCCAGTACAAATAACCATATCTGCACCCTTATCAATATACGATCTAATTGCATTAGTTATATTGTCTGTATCATCATTCACAATAGTTTGTCCTATTATTTCAACATCAAACTTTGATAATTTTTCTTTTATTACAGGAGAAAATGTATCTTTAATTCTTCCATAATAAACTTCATTTCCAGTGGTTACAATACCTACTTTTTTCTTTACAAAATTCTTAAGTTCTATAATAGGTACGCCCTCCCCTATTTTCTTTGCACTTTCTAATTTCTTTCCATCAATAATTAATGGAATTACTCTCATTCCTGCTAATTTATCACCTTTTTTTACTATGGTATTATTATGTCTAGTTGCAATTATAATTTCATCAAGCATATTTATTTTTTTTAGCTTGTCAATATCTATTTTTAATAATCCTTCGCAACTAGCAATCAATTCTATTTTACCTTCTTTAACTTCGCTGTTAGTCATATTGTCATTTTCACATATTTTAAGTAATACTTCTGCAGCTTCATTCTCGTGAAAAAAACCTTCTTTCTTTTCCCATACATATAAATGATCTTTTCCTAAAGATAATAATACAGGTATATCTTCTTCTGTAACTATATGACCTTTTCTAAACGCAGTTCCTTTTTTTACATCTTTTATTATTTGAGTAATGTCATGACAAAGAACATGACCTACTGAATTTTTTGTATCAATAAGTTTCATCAAGCTTTCGCTCCTTTATTGTAGTATTTTATTAAATTTTCGTATTCGTCTTTCGTATCAGCATCTAATGTGCAACCATAATCATCTGTTGGCATATACAAAATATCATATGGTATATTTTCTAATGCTTTTCTTAATCCACCATCGCCTTGATAATTACATATAAACGGAATACATTTCTTATCAAGTAATACTGGATGCTTAGCTCTCCCTAAAAAGGTAGGAAAAATTATTTTTGAGTCAGTTTCCAGTTTCTTAATTAATAATTTTTTAAATGTTTCACTTGAAATTGCCGGCATATCTCCCGGTAATATGAATATTATATCACAATTTTCCAGTTTATTTATTCCTATTTTTATAGATTTTAACATATCTGTTTTAAAATATTCATTATTATATACTAATTTTAAAGTTTGATTCTTTAGATTATTAATATCATATTCACTTTTTACTACTTTCTCAATATCTTCTCCTCTAAATCCTAAAACAACACTAATCTCATCAACATTAGCTTCAAACATACTATTTATTGCCGACTGAATAATTGTTGTATTGTTTAAAGGTAACAACGGTTTAAATTTTCCCATTCTGCTTGATAAACCTGCTGCAACAATTACGCCTCCAACTTTTAGCTTATTTTTATATTTATTTAATTTTTCATTATCTTCAAAAAACATTTAAATTCCCTTCAATTCAATTTAGAATTATTCTTTAATAGGATATACCATCTAAAACTTAAGATAGTATATCCCTTTTATAACATTATTTTTTATAGAATGTATTCTTTAATGGCAATTCCGTTCTAAGTTTTCTATCAAGCTTATAATAAGCATGTGCGCAAGCAGGAGCTGTTGGAATTAAACATAATTCACCAACACCTTTTGCTCCATAAGCATGAGGTATTTCTCCTGGTCCTTTTACAAGTTTTACTTTTACATCAGGTGCTTCTGTTGATCTTATTAAACCTAATGTTCCTAATTTAATTTGTGGATATCCATCTTTTACAGCAAAATTTTCTGTTAATGCGTATCCAAGCCCCATAATAACTCCACCTTCAATTTGACCTTCAACAGATTGTGGATTTACAACTGTCCCAACATCATATGCAGCTATAACCTCTTTTATTTTTCCATCTTCATCTGGTAAAACAACTTGTGCTGCATAACTATAACTAACATGACTTACAGGGTTTTCTTTTGGAGATCCCATAGGGTCAGTAATTGCTGAGAATTCTCCAAAATATTCTTTTCCTTCTAAATCTTTTAATGATTCCACTTTATCTAAAGCTTCCTTTAATTTTAATGCTGCTCTTTTAGTTGCTTCCCCTGTTAACACTGTTTGTCTAGATGCTGTACTTGTTCCTGAGTTTGGAGTACGAACAGTATCAGGTCTTTCATGATAGGTTAAATTTGGATCAATCCCTAATGTCTCACAAACCATATGAGTACACATAGTTGCTATTCCTTGCCCCATACATGAAGCTGAAGTACGAATGTGTATAATTCCATCTTCAATTGATAATATACATCTACCAATATCCTTTAATCCTACACCTGTACCACTATTCTTAAACCCTATTGCAAGTCCAGCGTTTGGATTATTTTTATAATCATCTTTTATTGCTTCTAAACATTCAACCATAGCTGCACTCTCATCTGCAACTTGTCCATTTGGTAATACTTCTCCTGGTCTAACAGCATTAATATATCTAAAGTCCCATGGATCCATACCAATCATTTCTGCTAGTAAATTAATATTATTTTCTGTTGCAAAACAACTTTGAGTTACTCCAAAACCTCTATAAGCTCCTCCAACTACATTATTTGTATATATTGACATACCTAATATATCAATATTCTGATAATTATAAGGACCTGCTGCATGTGTGCAAGCTCTTTGAAGCACTGGTCCACCTAAAGATGCATATGCACCTGTATCTGCAATTAAAATCGCTTTCATTGCAGTAAGCTTACCATTTTCATCACAAGCTGTTGTAAATTCTAGTTCCATAGCATGACGTTTTGTATGATAATTTAAACTTTCTTGTCTTGAAAACTTAACTTTTACTGGCTTTTTAGTATACCATGCCATTAATGCGGCATGGTGTTGTACACTCATATCTTCTTTTCCGCCAAATCCTCCACCAACTAATTTAGATTGACAATGTACTTTTTCTTCTGGTATTTGTAACATATTAGAAATTTCACGTCTTTCATCATATACAGATTGAGAGCCTGTATATAGCAACACTCCATCATCACCTTCTGGCATCGCTATAGCACATTCTGGTTCCATAAATCCATGTTCTTGGAACGGTGTCTTATATTTTCTTGTTACAACATATTTAGAATTTTTAATAGCTTCATCTGCATTTCCTCTTTTTAAATATTCTTTTCTTAGAATATTTCCTGTTGAATGAACAAGTGGTGCATCACCCTTTAACGCATCTGTTGGAGAAGTTACAGCTGGTAATTCAGTATAATCTACTTCTATTAAATTAATTACTTCGTCTAAAGTCTCTTTATGATTAGTGGCAATTAATGCTAATGCATCCCCAATATATCTAGTTATGTCGCCTTCAGCAATCATAACATCCCAATCTTGAACTAAATGACCTATTTTATTATTAGGAACATCCTTTGCGATCAAAATTTTAACAACATCTTCATGTTTTAATGCTTGTGTTAAATCAATTTTATTTACACGTGCACGTGGATATTTAGAACGTAACGCTTTTGCATAAATCATTCCTGGTAATTGAACATCATCCACAAATATGCCTGTTCCTAATATTTTTTCTTCAGCATCCACTCTTTTAAATCTTTCCGATATATGAGCTGATTTTTCCTTTTCAGGTATTTCCATATTATCTCTAAAATAATCAGCAGCCATTAAAATAGCTTGTTCAATTTTTACGTATCCTGTACAACGACATATATTCCCACGTATCGCTTTTTTCACATCAGCTCTTGTTGGATTTAAATTATTATCTAATAACCCCTTTGCAGCTAATACCATTCCTGGAATACAAAAACCACATTGAACAGCTCCTGCTTCTGCAAAACAATGTGTATACACATCTTGTTCTCTTTTGCTTAACCCTTCAACTGTAATTACTTTTTTTCCTTCAAATTTAGATACCTTTTGAATACATGCCTTCATTGCCTTTCCATCTACTAATATAGTACATGTTCCACAAGCCCCTTCGCTGCAGCCATCCTTTACTGATGTAATTCTTAAATCATCTCTTAAAAAAGACAATAATTTCTTATCTTCTTCTAACGTGAACTCTTTTCCATTTACATTTATCTTATACATTAATATCCTCCCATCGCCTCTAAATATTGTAACCCCTTTACACTCATTATTATCTGTATTGTTTTATTTCTATATATAAAATCATTTAATTTTACTTAATAATTTCATAAGCAAATTTTATACCACTTTTTTATATAAAAATTCAACTTATTTATCTTTTATCTACTTATATTTCTGAATATTCTTTCATTTTTAATATATTATCTTAAAATTATTTATCTATAAAAATAATTGTTTATCAAAGTGATAATGACTTATCATTTTGATAAGTCTCTATTATATAAGATTCTTAATTTACTATGAATAAAAATAGCGCTAATTATCAAATTGATAATTAGCGCTATTTTTTCAACTTATAATTTAATAAATTAAGTTATCTTTTAATTATTAAGCGAATAAACTTCTATCACTTAATTCATCTTTAACATTTACTCTTTCAAATAAAGATAATAGTTTTTCTGTATTTAAATCGTACTTTTCTTTTCCTTTTACATCAATAACAATTTCACCTCTATGCATCATAAATAATCTATTACCACTTTCTAATGCATGTTTAAGATTATGAGTAACCATCAATGTTGTTATTCCACTTTCTTTTACTATACCTCTTGTTATATCCATTATTTTTTCAGATGTTTTAGGATCTAATGCTGCTGTATGTTCATCCAGCAGCAATAATTTAGGTTTTGACATAACTGCCATCAATAACGTAAGTGCTTGTCTTTGTCCTCCTGAAAGGAGTTGTACCTTATTATAAAGTTTATCTTCAAGACCTAAATGAAGTTCACTTAATATTTCTTTATATGTTTCTATTCTTTTTTTATTTATAGCAAAAGTCAAGCCATATTTTTTACCTTTATTATCTGCTAAAGAAATATTTTCAAGTATTGTCATATTAGGAGCTACTCCCAATGAAGGATTTTGAAAAACTCGTCCTATATCTTTAGATCTAATAAATTCAGATTTTACAGACACATCATTTCCATCTATCAATATTATTCCTGAATCACTTTCTATTGTTCCTGAAATAATGTTTAATAATGTAGATTTACCTGCACCATTAGACCCTATTATACTTATAAAATCTCCTTTTTTAACTTCTAAAGATAAATTATTAAATACTCTACTTTCATTTATGGTATTAGAGTTAAACACTTTGCATAGTTGCTTCACTTTTAACATTTTCACTAACACCACCTTTATTGCTTTTTCTTTTTACTTTAAATAATCCACTATTAGTACATAGTGCTATAACAACAATTACAGCTGTCATTAATTTTAAATCATTAACATTTAGACCCACTTTTAAAACTATAGCTATGGCAGCTTTATAAATTATCGAACCAAGTATTGATAATGTAGTAACCTTCATAAAAGATAATTTTCCAAATATTGATGAACCTATAATTACCGCAGCTAATCCCATTACTACTGTGCCCGTTCCCATACCTACATCACTAAGTCCTTGATATTGAGCTGTTATCGCTCCAGCTAATGCAACTAAAGCATTACTAATCATAAGACCAATTACTTTAATTAAATTTTTATTTACACCAAGAGACGATACAACTTGTTCATTGTCTCCAACAGCAGTAAGCAAAAAACCTGCCTTAGTTTTTAAATATAAGTCTAGTATTATTTTAATTATAAAAACTGTAATAACAATTATTATTATAGCTGGTATTGATGATTTAAATATATTTTCCGTATTAAATAATGGAATATTTGACTTTCCCCCCATTATTCTTAAATTAATAGAATATAAGCTTATCATAACCAATATACTTGCCATAAGATTAGCTATTTTTAATTTAACATGTAAAAAACCAGTAACACCACCTGCTATAGCTCCACCTATAGATGCTATAATAAGTGTAATCCATGGATTAACACCTTTTACTAAAAGTGCAGCACATATCGCTGCTCCTAATGGAAATGTTCCATCTACAGATAAATCAGGAAAATCTAATATTTTATATGTTATATATACGCCTGTTGCAACTAAAGAAAATAATAATCCCTGTTCTAGAATGTTAATAAAAACACCCATTATCAAATTCCCCCAGTTACCTTTTTAGCATTTTTATCTATTTCTTCTGGAATTTTAATATTCAGTTTACTTGCAACATCTGTATTTATAGTAAAAGACATTTCACTTAATGTAGTAATCTCCACATCACTTGGAGCTTTTCCCTCAAATATTTCAACAGCTTTTGTAGCTGTTTCCTTTCCTAACTTATAATAATCAATTCCAATTGAAGCTAATCCGCCCTTATCTACTACTGCTTCTTCGGCTCCAATTATAGGTATGTTACTAGATAAACATATCTGCCCAATCAAAGCATAACCTGATGCTATAGTATTATCCGTAGGAGTATATAAAACATCTATAGATTTTAAAGCATTAGTTAAGTTTTGATTTATCTCATTTACATTAGTAACTCCTATTTCTTTTACATCTAATCCTTGCTTTAAAGCTTCCTCTTTAAACTCGCTAACTTGTACAAGTGAATTTGCTTCTGATGTGTTATATATTATTCCAACAGTTTTAGCAGTTGGAATTAATTCTTTTAATAAATTCAATTGCTTGTCTACTGGAACTTTATCTGATGTACCCGTAACATTATTTCCTGAGTTCCTCCAATCTTTCGCTATTTCTGCAACTACAGGATCTGTTACCGCTGTAAAAACTATAGGTATATCCTTTGTTACATTATATGTTGCTTGTACTGCTGGAGTAGCTATTGCAAATATCAGATCTTTTTTATCATTGGCAAATTGAGTAGCTACTGTTTGAGCATTTGCTATTTCTCCTTGTGCATTTTGTTGCTCAACTTTAATATTTTTCCCTTCTTCATACCCTAGCTCTTTTAATCCATCAAAAAATCCCTTGTTTGCTGAATCCAATGCATCATGCTGTATTAATTGAATTACCCCAATTTTTTTTATTTCACTTTTATTTGATGAAACACTTGTTGATTTGCTTCCGCTTCCATTTGAACATCCAATCAAAGAACATCCAATTAAAGCACTACATAAAATTAACGCTAATTTTCTTTTTCCTACCATATTTCTATCCTCCTGCTACTTATTCATAATAAAACTAATAAATTTCCTTTTTCTCATTTTATTATTTTAGCAAATATCTATTTGCTTTTATATTAAAATATCAAAACTATCAATTATATTATGAAAATCTTTTAAATTATAATATCATATTTTGATATATTTGTAAATATTCCTTTTTAATATTTTTAATATTATAAAATGTATCCCTATATTTTACTTAGTTATAAACATCACTTTTTAAATTTAAAGCTAATTTTTATTTATTTCTTTTTAAATTTAAATAAAATTCTCTCTAAAATCTAAGTATTTATTATATAGTTTTTTAATTCTTTATAATAAAATAAGCATATGACCGTTTATAGCCACATGCTTTTTATAAATATTATGATATTAATTTAATTCAGGATCAATCATGCTTAATATTAATCTATCCATTCCACTTTCAATAATGTATCCACCATCAACTCGCATTGTATCTCCTGTTATAAAACTTGCTCTTGGGCTACAATAAAATGCTGTAGCATAAGCAATATCTTCTGGTTCCCCTATTCTTGCAACTGGTGTTTCACTCACAATCTTATCCTTAGCTACTTGTAATAATTGAGAACTCATAGAAGTATTAATAGATCCTGGTTGAATTGAATTAACTGTTATTCCATATCGTCCAAATTCTTTAGCTAAGCTTTGTGCCATAGCAACCAAGCCTTCTTTAGCTAAACAATAATGTGCATTTCCCGTAACCCCATGATAAGCTCCAAGTGATGACATTATTACAATTCTTCCATATTTCCTTTCTTTCATTTTTTCTCCGCATGCCTTTACACAATAGATAGCTCCATAAACGTGTGTATTTATAATAGCTTCTATATCTTCCATTGGCATTTTAGTAAGATAATTTAAAGGTGTTGAGTTTCCTGCATTGCAAACTAATATATCTATTTTACCATGTTTCTCATAAATACTTTTGATAGCATCATCCACAGGCTCTTTATTAGATACATCTACTCTATATGATTCAGCATATCCCCCTTTTGCCACAATAGCTTTCTTTGTTTCTTCGTTTTTTTCTTCATTTCTAGCTAAAATCATAACTTTAGCGCCTCTTTCAGCTAGTTCTTCACTGACAGCTCTACCTATTCCAGTGTTCCCTCCTGTAACAATCGCAACTTGATTAATTAATTCTTTGTTCATAATCCCCATCTTCCTTTTCTTGTATTTATATTATTATAAAAATTTATAGTTATTATTAATTTAACTATTATTTTCCACATTCATTAATATAACAAAAAAGTAATGATTATACAAATTTTCGATAATATTTTTTAATCCATATTATAAAAAACTATCCTAAAATTAAATCAGCTGTTATGCACTTGTCCTTTAAACTTTAAATTTATTTTTCAAAACACACTTATTTTAATCTCTATAATAAAAAGGATAGATATTAAAATAACTCTTCTTATCTTAATATCTATCCTAACAATATAAGTAAATATCTATTTACTATTTCTCTCTATTTAATTATATTATTTTAGTATTCATAATTTCAATTACTCCATCCATTTTGCTTATACGTATATCAAAAATTCACAAAAACATATCATAATATTTTTATTCTGGTATAGCCCTGTGTCCTATACCTATAACAACTTCATCTAAATGAAGCAATCCAATACTTAAGAATATACATACAGAAATGTGTTCTCCACCTCTAGCGATTCCAATCTTTCCACCTACATTTTGTGCATTAGCTCTATTAGAAACTTGTATTATAGCATCTCTAGTCGCTCCTATTACTGCACCTTCATGTAAATGTTCTTCTCTTATGAGACCATTTCTTTTTGATGCAACTAGTGCACTTTCTAATATCTTAGATATTGATGAATTAATATTTCCACCTATATTTACTGCTGTAACTTTTATACCTTCTTTGTTATATATCTTTTTTAAATCATCTTCCTCAAATCTATCACATATAGCCATTTTAGTTGCTATTTTAGCAACCCTTGTGCTATTACTCTCCATAAGATTCTTCTCCTTTAATATTAATTTATTTTATTATATTAACAATACAGTTAGATATTCTATTAACTTCTTAACTATGTTTATTTCATTTTCAGTAAACAAATCCTCATCATCTTCTGAAATAATTTCAATGTATTCATATAATACTAATGTAATAGATACTAATACAAGCTGATCTTTTTTTATAGCTCTTTTTTCACATAATTCATTATATACTTCACTAATATTATTAACGAATTCACTATTATTTTCAATTATTAATGAAGATAAACCTAACAATAAATAATGCTCTTCTTTTATTTCCATTTTAGTATTGTTTAAATGTGACTTTATCTCTATAACATTATTTATATAACTAGTATAATCTATCTCATCTAAATTTATCATGGCAAGCACAATAAAAAAAGCTTCTTTTTTATCAAAGTTTTTCCTAAGTAATTTAAAATATATTTTTAAATACTTTCTAACTAATTGATCATACTCTCTAGAAAACATTGATAAATTTATAAAACATATATTCATTAATTTAAATTCATCTATTCCTTGTATTTTGCTTTTTATTTCAGTTTTTGCCTTTAACATATTATTTAATATATTATCATATTCTTTTTTATGAAATCTTAAAGTAATAATAAACGATAAAAGCTCTAAGTACTTGTCCTTTTTAAAACCTTTATTAACTAAATTATCATATATTATAATTGTATCTTTAACTATATTTTCATATTGAAAATTTGAACATAAAAAAGCTGACATTGCTTTTTTAACATTTCCATTAAATACACTATTTAGTTCACTTTTACTTATGTATCTTCTAATACTTTTTAATTCACTTTTATCTACTTCATTCTTATTTATTATATAGAGTAAGCTTTCTAATACTTTAACTTTATTATTATCAAATATTAATGTTCTGCTTATATCTTTATAATAATCTTTAAATATATCTACCTTACTTTTCAGATCAACATCCATAATCATCATCCTCTTAAAAAAATTTAACTTTAATATTATATTATTTCTAAATAGTATATATTGTCAATGACTCATATTTAACTTTCTCAGCTTAAAAAATATATTAAAATATGTATAATCAAAAAAGCTCAAAAGATTGCAATCTTTTGAGCTTATATTAAAAATCACTATATATCATAAATTACTCTAAAGTTCCTATTTTTCTAAATTTATCATAACGTTCATTTATCATTTGATTTGTTTCAATGTTTTTCATTTCATTCATTGCATTCATAATTTCTTTTTTTATGAGCGTTACTTGTTTTTGTGGATTTTTATGTGCTCCACCTCTTGGTTCTTTTATTACCGTATCTATAATCCCAAACTCATTTAAATCTTGTGCTGTTATTTTCATAACATTTGCTGCTTCTTTTACTCTTTTGCTATCTTTCCATAATATAGATGCAAACCCTTCTGGTGAAAGTATTGAATAAACTGCATTCTCTAACATAAGTATTTTATCTGCTACTGTTAATGCTAAAGCTCCTCCACTTCCCCCTTCTCCAATAACTATAGAAATTATAGGAGTTTTCAATCTACTAAGTTCGAATAAATTATTTGCAATAGCACTACCTTGACCTCTTTCTTCTGCTCCAACTCCACAAAAGGCTCCTGGAGTATCTATGAAACAAATAACAGGTCTATTAAACTTTTCTGCTTGTTTCATAAGTCTTAATGCTTTTCTATATCCCTCTGGATTTGGCATTCCAAAATTTCTTTCTATATTTTCATTTGTATTAGCTCCCTTTGTTATTGCTATTACTGTAACGCTAATATCTTCAAATGATGCTATTCCACCAATTATAGCTTTATCATCACCAAATAATCTATCTCCATGGAATTCTATAAAATCTTTAAAAATATTATCTATATAATATTTTCCTGTAGGTCTATCTTTATGCCTAGCTATTTCAACCTTTTCCCAAGGGCTTGATACTACTATTGATTTTATAAACTCTTTATTCATACTTATTCACTCCATGTAAAATAAGAATCTTATATAAATAAGCTCTCATATTTTTTCTTTCTACAATGCTATCTATGAATCCTTTTTCAAGAAGAAATTCTGATTTTTGAAATGATTCTGGAAGAGTTTCATTTATTGTATTTTCTATAACTCTTCTACCTGCAAATCCAACTAAAGTATTGGGCTCGCTTAATATAATATCGCCTTCCATAGCAAAACTTGCTGTTACTCCTCCAGTAGTTGGATCAGTTAATATTGTTATATATAATAGCCCTTTTTCATCATGCCTTGCAAGAGCAGCACTTATTTTTGCCATTTGCATAAGCGAAAAAATACCTTCTTGCATTCTTGCTCCACCTGAAGCTGTAAAAATCAAAATAGGAAGATTATTTTCTGTAGCATATTCTACTATTCTAGTAATTTTTTCACCAACAACAGTCCCCATGCTTCCCATCATAAAGAAGCTATCCATTATTGCACAAGCTACTTCCAAATCATTTATTCTACCTACTCCAGTAACTACTGCCTCTTTACTTCCAGTATTGCTTTGAGATTTATTTATTTTCTCTTCATAGTCTTCAAAGTCAATAGGATTATTTGTTTTTAATGATTTCCACATTTCTTTAAAAGTATCTTTATCAAATATCTGCTTTATTCTTTCCTTAGGTGATATCCTAAAGTGTTGATTGCACTTAGTACATACATATTTGTTGTTTTCTAAATCCTCATAGTAAATCATGCTATTACAATTACTACATTTAGTCCACATTCCAGATGGAATATTAGGCTTCTCTTCTACTACTTTACTTTTATATGCTGATGGATTAACCGTTGCATATTTACTTTTTTTAAATAAATCCTTAAGCATTATTCTTCACCATCTTTTCTGATAAAAATGACGTGTCATAATTTCCATCTAAAAACTCTTGCATTTCAAGTATAGAAAATTGAAAATCAATATTAGTTTTTACTCCACCTACTGCAAATTCACCTAAGGCTCTTTTCATTTTTACAATAGCTTCTTCTCTAGTTTTTCCAAAAGTTATAAGCTTTGCAATCATAGAATCATAAAAATAAGGTATATTATATCCACAATATATAGCCGAGTCTACTCTAACTCCCATTCCACCTGGAACACATAACTCTGATACTTCTCCAGGACATGGTCTAAAATCATTTTCTGGATCTTCTGCATTAATTCTACATTCAATTGCATGACCAGATATCTTTATATCTTCTTGTTTTAATAATAACTTTTCTCCTGATGCTATCTTTAATTGCTCTTTAACTAAATCAACACCTGTAATCATTTCTGTAATTGGATGCTCTACTTGTATTCTTGTGTTCATTTCCATAAAGTAAAAGTTATTATCCTTATCAAATAAAAATTCTATAGTTCCTGCATTTTTATAATTAACAGCCTTGGCTGCTTTCTTAGCTATTTCTCCCATCGTATTTCTTATTTCTTCATTTAATATATTAGATGGTGCCTCTTCTAAAACTTTTTGATTCTTTCTTTGAAGAGAGCATTCTCTTTCTCCTAAATGAACAACATTTCCATACTCATCAGCTAAAATTTGAAATTCAATATGTCTAGGTTTTTCAATAAATTTTTCTATATATAATCTATCATCACCAAAGCAAGCTTTAGATTCAGATTTAGCAGTTTTATATCCCTTTAAAAATTCTTCATCACTTCTGGCAATTCTTATTCCTTTTCCACCACCACCAGCAGCTGCTTTTATCATTATAGGATAACCTATTTTTTTAGCAATACCTAAAGCATGTGTTTCATTCTCTATTTCCCCTTCATATCCAGGTACAACAGGAACATTTGCTTTTTTCATTATTTCTCTAGCTCTTGCCTTATCACCCATAAGTTCGATTGATTCATAATCTGGACCTATAAATTTTATATTACATTCTTTACACATCTTTGCGAACTTAGCATTTTCAGATAAAAATCCAAATCCAGGATGTATTGCATCAGCCCCACTAAGTACACATGCACTTAAAATATTAGCAATATTTAAATAACTATCTTTAGCTATTGCTGGACCTATACAAATCGCTTCATCAGCCAATTGAGTATGAAGTGCTTCTTTATCAATTTCTGAGTAAACAGCAACTGTAAGTATTCCCATTTCTCTACAAGCTCTAATTATTCTAACTGCAATTTCTCCTCTATTTGCAATAAGTACCTTTTTAAACATATCCTTCACCTATCCTATAGCAAAAAGTATTTCAGCTTCACAAACTGTTTTACCATCAACTGAAGCTATTCCTTTACCTATTCCTATTGGCCCCTTAAGTTTTACTATTTCACAATACAAATCTAATCTATCTCCTGGTACAACCTTTGCCTTAAATCTAACCTTATTAGTTCCAGCAAACAATGGAGTTTTTCCTTTAAACTTTTCCATTGATAAAATAGCCACAGCTCCTGCTTGTGCCAAAGCTTCTATTTGTAAAACTCCTGGCATAATTGGCTCTTGTGGATAATGGCCTTGAAAAAATTGTTCATTTGCAGAGACATTCTTATATCCCTTAACAAATAGTTTTTCTTCTATATCCATTTCAGTTACTCTATCTATAAGTAAAAATGGATATCTATGAGGTAAAATTTCTTTTATTTCTTCTATCTTTAACATAAATATTAATCCTCCTTAATTTCAAAGAGTTTTTGTCCAAACTCAACCATATCTCCATCTTTTGCAAAACACTTTACTATTTTCCCATTATAATTGCTTTCAATTTCATTCATTAACTTCATTGCTTCAATTATACAAATTACTTTTCCCTTTTTCACATAATCTCCTTCTTTAGCAAATGACTCGCTCTCAGGAGATGGTGATGAATAAAATGTTCCAACCATTGGTGATGTAATTATTACTGTGTCTTCTTCTACAGCTTCTTCTTGCATATTACTCGATTTATTTTCTGGGAAATTATTCTTTTCTTGTATAGGTTCCTCTTTTGTATGAATGTTGCTTTCCTTTTTTGTAGTCTCTTCTTCTTCTACATTTCTATTTAAGCTTCTAGTTAAAGACTTATCCATTTTTACATAGCCATCATTTGATTTTAATTCAAAATAAGCTAAATCCGAAGAATTTATAATATTTATAAGTTCTTTAATATTTTGAAAATCCATAAAATTGCCTCCTATTTTTCTTCCCATCTCTTAAATAATAAAGTTGCATTATGTCCACCAAATCCTAAAGAATTTGTTAAAGCATACTTAAGTTCTTTTTTTCTTCCCTTATTCGGAACATAATCTAAATCTAGTTCTTCATCTTTAGTTTCATAACCTATTGTAGGCGGTACAAATCCTTCTTCTAGTGCTTTTAAACACACTATAGATTCAATAGCTCCTGCTGCACCTAATAAGTGTCCTGTCATTGATTTTGTAGAAGATATTGGAATGTTATATGCATCTTCTCCAAAAACTTTTTTAATTGCTGCAGTTTCAAATTTATCATTTAATTGAGTTGAAGTTCCATGAGCATTTATATATGAAACTTCAGTTTTATCTATTTTAGCTTCATTAATTGCTTGACTCATAGCTTCTGCTGCTCCAAAACCTTCTGGATGTGGGGATGTAATGTGGTATGCATCACAAGTTGAACCATATCCTACAATTTCGCCTAATATATTTGCTCCTCTTTCTAAAGCTGAATCTAAAGATTCAAGTAATAATATTCCTGCACCTTCACCCATTACAAAGCCACTTCTATTCTTATCAAAAGGAGTTGAAGCTTTAATAGGATCATTTGAAGAATTAAGTGCTTTCATACTATGGAATCCTTCAACACCAATTCTTGTTATTGGAGCTTCTGCACCACCTGCTAACATAAAATCAGCATATCCATGTTTTATAGATCTAAATGCATCTCCAATATTATTTGTACCTGTTGCACACGCTGTAACTACTGATGTACAAGAACCTTCAAGTCCATATTGAATAGATATATTTCCAGCAGCTAAATTGATAATTGCCATTGGAACAAAGAATGGTGACATTCTCTTTGATTTACCTGTAACTAATTTAGTACATTCAGTTTCTATAGTTGCAAATCCACCTATTCCTGAACCTACCATAACACCAAATCTTTTTTTATCTACTTTTTCTAAATCTATTTTAGAACTTTTAATTGCCTCATCAGCTGCAATTAATGCCATTTGAGAAAATCTATCTAGTCTTTTACATTCTTTTTTACCTAAAACTTCTTCTGGATTAAAATCCTTAAGTTCTCCAGCAATCTTCACATTAATTAATTCATTATCTATTAACTTAATAAAATCTATTCCTAATTTACCCTCTTTATTGTTTTTCCAAAATGTATCTACATCATTTCCTATTGGAGTTAATGCTCCCATTCCTGTAACAACAACTCTTCTTTCCATAACTCTATACTCCTCCATTACATTACCATTCCGCCATCAATATTTATAACTTGACCTGTAACATAGTTTGAATTTTCACTTGCAAGAAAAGCTACAACACCTGCTACATCTTCTGGAGTTCCAAATCTCTTTAATGGTATATTCTTTTTAGCTTCTTCTTTAACCTTTTCACCTAAAACACTTGTCATATCTGTTTCAATGAATCCTGGAGCAACTGCATTTACATTAATTCCTCTTGCTCCAAGCTCTTTTGCTAAAGATTTAGTCATACCTATAACCCCTGCTTTAGAAGCTGCATAGTTTACTTGACCTGCATTTCCTGCAACACCAACTACTGATGAAATATTTATTATCTTTCCATGTCTTTGCTTAACCATAACAGGAGTAATTGATTTTAAACAATTAAAAACTCCTTTTAAATTTACATCTATAACATCATCAAAATCTTTTTCTTTCATTCTAAGAATAAGGGTATCTTTTGTTATTCCAGCATTATTTACAATAATATCTATAATTCCGAATTTGTTCTTTGCTTCACTTATAATGTTTTCTACGTCTTCTAATTTGCTTATATCACCTTTAACAGTTAAAACTTCTACACCCATTTTTTCTATTTCAGAAGCTACTATTTTTGCCTCTTCTTCACTACTTCTATAATTTAATACTATGTTTGCACCAAGAGAAGCTAATTTTAAAGCAATTGCTTTACCTATTCCTCTTGCTGCACCTGTAATAATTGCACATTTTCCCTTTAGCATTAATTAAAATCCTCCTTAAGCTAAATTTCTTCTAATGTTAATAATAATTTATTTAATGATTCCATATCTTCTATATTTAATACTTTAACAGTTCTATTAATCTTCTTTACAAATCCACTAAGAACCTTACCTGGTCCAACTTCAATAAATGTATTAACTCCACTTTTTATCATATTTTCAATAGTCTTATCAAAAAGTACAGATGATCTTATATGCTTTTTTAACAACTCTTTAATATCATCTTTTTCATCATAAGGTAACCCTTTCACATTAGAATAAGTAACTTTATTTAATGAATTTATGTTTGTATCTTTTAATGTTTTATAAAATTCTTCACTTGCACTCTTTAATAACGAACTATGAAAAGGTCCACTTACTTTTAAAGGTATTCCTAAGCCGCCAAGTTCCCTTGCTATTTTGACTGCTTCATCAATAGCCTTATTTTCACCAGCTATTGCCACTTGCTTTGGACAATTATAATTTGCTGCTTCTACAACACCAAATTCACTTGCTCTATTTAATAGCTCTTCTAATTTTTCATTATCAAGTTTTAAAATAGCTGCCATCTTTCCAAGACCTTTTGGAAGAGAGCTTCCCATTATCCTACCTCTCTCTTTCACAAGAAGTAATCCTTCTTCTAAAGAAAGTGCTCCTGAAAAAATTAAGGAAGCATATTCACCAAGACTTAATCCGGCAGTGTACTTTGCTTCAATATTATTTACTTCCAAAGCTTTTAATGCTACTAAAGAGGCCACTACTATTGTAGGTTGAGCATTTTCTGTTTGCATTAATACTTCTTCTGGACCATTAAATAGCATATCTTTTATTGGCATATCTAATATTTTTTCTGCTTTATCAACTATTTCTTTACATTCCGGTATTTTATCATAGAATTCCTTTGCCATTCCAACATATTGAGCACCTTGACCTGGAAAAAGAAATGCAATATTTTCACTATTCATGATTTCCTCCAAATAACATAAACCTTTGCTGTGCTTCTTCAAACATCTCTTCAATAATTTCCTTTGATGTTTGTTCTTTGTTAATTAAGCCTGCAATTTGTCCAGACATTATAGAGCCATTTTCAATATCCCCATCTACAGCTGCTTTCTTTAAAGTACCTGCTCCTAATTCTTCTAATTTTTCTGAACTTATACCTTCTTTTTCTAACTTGTTATACATTCTTGATAGCTTGTTTTTAAGCACTCTTACTGGATGACCTGTAGATCTACCTGTAACTTCTGTATCTATATCTTTAGCTTTTAATATCTTATCTTTATAATTTTGATTAACTGTACATTCTCTTGCAACTAAAAATCTAGTTCCAACCTGAACCCCTTCTGCTCCTAACATAAAAGAAGCTGCAACTCCTCTTCCATCACCTATTCCACCTGCTGCTATAACTGGTATACTTACTGCATCTACAACTTGTGGAATTAACGCCATTGTAGTAAGCTGACCTACATGACCACCTGATTCTGTACCTTCTGCTATAATTGCATCTGCTCCTGCTTTTTGCATTCTCTTAGCAAGAGCTACTGATGCAACAACTGGTATAACTTTTATATTGTTTGCTTTCCATCTTTCCATGTACTTACCTGGACTTCCTGCTCCAGTAGTAACAATAGCTACATTTTCTTCACATACTAGTTCTGCTATTTCTTCTGCATTTTCAGACATTAGCATTATGTTTACACCAAAAGGTTTATCTGTTAATTTTTTAGCTTCTCTGATTTGATTTCTTACCCATTCTGTTGGTGCTGCTCCTGTTATTATTCCAATTCCACCAGCTTCACTTACTGCTGCTGCTAAAGATGCATCTGCTATCCAAGCCATACCTCCTTGAAATATCGGATACTTTATACCAAGTAGATCACATACTCTATTATTTGCCACAAATAATTCCTCCTAATAGTGTTCTTATAAAAATACTTACATTATATAAATTAAATCGGGAATACTTATTTGCATACCCGACTTAACTTGGATGTTAATATTTTAAATTTTAGTTATTAGTTTTATTCTTTACATATTCAACTGCATCTTTTAAACTCTTTAACTTTTCAACTTCTTCTATTTGAATATCAAATTTTTCTTCTAATTCAATTACAACTTGGAATAAGTCTAAAGAATCTGCTCCTAAATCTTCAAATGTAGTTTCTAAAGTTATTCCATCCTTTTCTACACCTAATTGTTCACATATAATTTCTCTAATTTCTTCAAATAACATAATTTATTTCCTCCCTAATTTTCCTTATAATATTTATTTTTAATCAATATTTTTCCTTGTCTTAGATATCTACATATATATTCTTTTCTAAGACATAGTCTAATAATTTGACTTCTACCATTCTAATAATGTAGCTCCATAACTTAATCCTCCACCAAAAGCAACTAAAAGAATTTTATCGCCTTCATTTAAAAGACCTTTTTCATAAACTTCATTTAAAGCTAATGGTACTGAAGCCGAAGATGTATTTCCTGTTTTATCTAAATTTGTATAAAATTTATTTATATCTATTTTTAATTTTTTAGCAACATAATCTAATATTCTTATATTAGCTTGATGAGGCACTATGTACTTTATATCATCTAAACAAATATCAGTACCTTCTAATGCACCATCAATTGCTTTAATAATAGCTGAAGTTGCAAATTTAAAAACTTCTCTACCATTCATCTCTACATATTGGTTGCTAATAAAATTTTCTTTAGTAAAAGGAGTGTTAAAATCAAGTGCACCTATAGTCAATGAGTCTCCTTTTTTCCCATCTGTTTTCAAATACGAATTAATTATTCCATTCTTTTCATCTCTTACAAGTACTGCTGCTCCACCACCATCACCAAATAATATACAAGTTCCTCTGTCATTCCAATTAATAACTTTAGAAAGTGTTTCTGCACCTATAACAAGTGCATTCTTATAATTTAATGATTTCATTAATGAATTTGCAGTTTCTAATGCAAATACAAATCCTGAGCAAGCAACATTTATATCAAATGCTGTAGCATTATTAGCATTTAATTCTTTTTGAACTAAACATGCTACAGATGGCATAAACATATCTGGAGTAATAGTTGCTACTATTATTAAATCTAAATTTTCAGAATCAATTTTTGCTCTTTCAAGAGCAACTTTAGCGGCCTTAACAGCAATTTCCGAAGTATTCTCACCTTCTGAGATTCTACGTTCTTTTATGCCAGTTCTTTCAACTATCCATTCATCATTAGTGTCTACAAATTCACTAATCTTATCATTTGTAACAGCAAGTGATGGTAAATATCCCCCTACTCCCCCTATTTTAATGTTCATACTTTTCTCCTTAATTATTTCAATTTATATTTTTGTTTTAAAAATTCATTTATCTTATTTAATGCTGAAATTAGCATTTCTTCTTCTTGTTGTGTTAAGCTTTCTATTGAATTGCTAACCATATCATTATGAAATTTCTCATGTAATCTATAAGCTAGTTTTCCCTTTTTAGTTAAAGCAATTAAAACAACTCTTCTATCTTCTTCTATTCTACTTCTTTCCACATAACCTTTTTTAATAAGCTTATTTATTGCAGTTGTTAAAGTCCCAACTGTTATTTTTAAATCTTGAGCTACTTCAGACATTGTTCTTTTTTTGTACATTCCAATTGCTTCAATAGTATGAATTTCAGTAATTGAAAGATCTGAAATTACTCCTTCTCTTATTGTTTGTTCTTCTATTTGTAAAATATCATTAAATAATTCTACTAATATCTCATTGACTATCTTTTTAGATTGATCCATTTATTTATTTTCCTCCAGATAAAACATTAAATATTTGATTTAGCAATTTGAATTTAATTTCTCAATCAAACATTTTGATAATCAAAATATACTACATTCAAAATAAATTGTCAATTATTTTGAAAATATATTTTTATTATTTACCATTATTTTCACTATATACCCAAACTTTTAATTCCTGAGTACATATGCTATAATTATTATAATATTTTTAAATATTACTTATTTTTTTACATGAGGAGGAAAAATAATGGTAAAAAAATTGATTTTAGCTACTGTTTTAATGTTAAGCATAGCTTTAGTAGGTTGTTCTTCTAAAAATTCAGCTACTAATACAAAGACAGAAGACAATACTGTAGTAGAAAATTCTAAGACAGATAATAATGAAAATGATATTAAAAAAGACACCCCTACTGAAAGTTCTAAAGATGAAAAGAATGATAATAAAAAAGAAACTGAAGCATTTTCTATATACACTGAAGATGCAAACAGTATGGAAATTAAAGAAATTTCAACAATTGAGTTAAATAAAAATTTAAGTTTAGAAGATAAATTAAAACAATTATCAAAAACACTTTCTGAAAAAGTATTCGATAAATTACCAATAGAAGTTAAATCTATTGAAACTATAGATGGTAAAAAAATCGCTACTATAAACTTAGATGAAAGCGCAGCTAACAAAGGTGTTACTAGCAATGCTGATTTAAAGAAACCAAACTGGACAGCTGATAAATTGCAAGGTTCTACTGGTGGAGAAATAACTGAAAATAGTTTATTAGAAACTTTTCTTCAAGTAAAATATAAAGGTGAATGGATTGATGGTGTAAAATTCTTATACAAGAACGAACCAATTGAATTTGAGCATACACCTAATTTATCACAAATTAATTATAGAAAATAATTATTAAAATAACAATAAAGCTATTACTTGATTGGACAACCCAGTTAAGTAATAGCTTTTTATTGTGAAAATAAAAGACTACGTTTAATAACATATTTTAAAACATAGATAAATACTTATTATTTAGTATAGCTTTCTAATATTTCAGCAAAATATAATACATGCTTTGATTCACCTTCACCATAGAATTTATCTTTAATTTCAGGATCAATATTATCTAAATCCATTTCTTGTTTAAACATTATTTTGCACTCATAATATTTATTACATCCATGAACTATAGGACTACTTACACTTTTGCTAGGTAGAAATTTTATATTAGCTTCTTTTTCTTTATCTACATCTCTACCTGATTTTGTTCCACATATAGTAAGTGATGATTTCATACTTCCTTCAAATGGTATACTAATGGTATAATTATCACCAGAATCTAAAAATTCTTTAGTATATCTTGTTTCTCTAACTAGTGCCATAAATATAGGTCGTCTCCAAATATAACCGACACTTCCCCAGCTAATTGTCATAGTATTAGCTTTATTTTCGTTTCCACAAGTTAAAAATGCTCCTGTTTTATAAAGATTATCCATTGAAATCTCTAAACCTTCTGTAAAAGTTTCTTTCATAAGCCTTCGCCCCCCACTTTTTTTAATATTTATTTTAGCAAAGCATTTATATATGTATAAGCAAATATAATGAAAACAATTCAACTTAAGAAAAATTGAAATGCCACTTTACCTATTACATATATAAACACAGCTTTAAACATATCATTTTTACATCACTATATAAAATAATATCATATTATTCTATGTAATGTTGTTTATAAATTCTTTGTATTCCTTTAAATCTCTTATAGGATCAAGTTCTTTATCTTTTTTCATATAATCTAAAAATAAATCATTTAGCTCTATACACTTTTCTACATCTTTTAAAGCCTTTAATAATTCCTTTGTATTAACATAGAAGCAAGCTCTATTGTAATATAAGAATCCTTCTTCTGGATTTATTTCTATTCCTTTATTTATTATGTTTATTGCAGTTGTGAAATCATTATCTTCTCTGTATATCACAGCTAAATTTAAAAAACTATATGTATATGTGGGATTTGCTTTTATAGACTTTTTATAATAATCTATAGCTTCTTGTTTTTTATGTAATTTGTTTGATATTACAGCTTTATTAAATAATATTCTATAATGTTTAGGATTTATTTCTAAAGCCTTATTTATATATTTTAACGCTTCTTTATTTTTATCTAATTCTTCAAAAATGCAAGCTAAGTTCGCATATCCCCATAAATCCTTGTTATTTAATTCAATAGTTTTTTTATAATTTAAAATTGCCTTTTCTTTATCACCTAATTCATCATATATATTGGCTAAAAAGAAATATGCTTTATCATAACTTGAATCTTTTTGTATTGATATTTTGTAATACTCTTTTGCTTTTGATAAATTACCTAATTCATCATGTATAGTGCCTAAGCCATAATAAGCTCTGGGTTCATCTTCATCTAAATTAATTATTTCTAAATATTTTTCTTCTGCTTCTTTTCCTAAACCAATTTCATCATATAATAATGCCATATCAAGTAAAAATTCTATATCAGTTTTACCTATATTTAATGCATATGCTTTTTTATAAAATTTTAAAGCTTTTAATAAGTTTCTCTCACTTTTTAGATTTCTAGCCATATTTAAATAATTATCGTACAAATAATTTTTATTTTCCATGTTTATACTTCATCCTTGCTAATTCTTTATAATAACTAATTTAGTATATCACTAAAAATTTCAAAAATAAAATGCTTTCATAATAACTTATTTTATTGATTATAAAGGCATTTATTATCATATATAATTGTTTTCACCTATACATTTTAAAGTTATACCTAATTAGATTTATAATTTTTGTTCATAAAAATCATGATTAATATTAATGCTAATAACGTAATTATTAGTCTAATCCAATTATCTTGTATATTAATAAAGTCGTAACTTACCAATGCTTCTAATATAATAGAAGGGATTTTCCCTAAAAAAGTTGCTATCGTAAAAGGAACAATATTCATATTACTTACTGAAGCACCTAATGTTACAAATCCAGAAGGCACAAAAGGCAATAATCTTATTAAAAATACTAGATAAGTGCTCTCTTTACCTTTACTCTTTACTAATTTTTTCAAGTATTTATTATTAACTGAAAAGTTTTCTATCTTTTTCTTAAAACCTTTTCTATATAACCAAAATGATATAGCTGCACCTATAGTCTCCCCTATTAATGATATGAAAAAACCTTTTATAGGATCAAAGAAAATAATATTAGCACCAGTAACAAATATAGATGGTACTACTCCTAATACTGCTATAATCACACTAGCAAAAATACTTATCAATAATGCTATATTACTATAATTACTCATTATATTAATAAACACATCTGTATTCATCATATGTTAATCTCCTATCTAAAATTCTATTATAAATTTAAATAATTATAGCATAGTAATTTAATATTTGAATAGATATATTACTTATAACTTCATTACTTTCGATAAGGTTCTCCATACATTATTATAAATACAAAAATAGTAGCTTCACTTTCAATTATGACGCTACTATTTCTTTTAAGCTCTAACTTCAACTATAGTTTTATCATCTACATAATATTTACTATGAGTGTATTCTTTATTTTGATTAAAATTAAATATTAGTAAATATCCCTTATTTAAACCTTCTATTTCGAGATAATTTTTTAATTGATTTAAACCTTTTTTATGTGCAATTTCTCCATGCCATATTTTTGTTTCTATAATATACTTACATTTATTATATTGAATAACAATATCTAATCATATTATGTTTATTTAATATTTATTATCTCATCAAATATTAATTCTTTTCCAAGCTCTTCATAAGAAGTTTCACATTGACCTTCTGAGTCAGTTATTGTTTCACCTTTTTCTAATATAGGTTTATTTATTATAATCCTAATACTCTTACTTTCATTAGAAGGCGCTTTAAAAATTATATTTTCAGTTTTATTCTCTTCATCTATACTACTATCTGAAAGATTAAGTTCTTCTCCATTTTCATCATAAATGGAAACTTCATAGTCATTCCATTTACCTTTGTTATAAGTTAAACTAAAAATCATATCAAAAGGTGTTATTGATAATGAATTTAAAGTTACACTGTCATTGCCCATGTTATCTAAATTAACAACTCTTTTAATGTCTTTATTAACTTTTACAGGTATTTTAAATGCCCATGTACCAGATTTAATATCACGTTTTTCGTCATCCTCTAGTGAATGTGTTTCAAATGATGCATATTTAACTTGAAATATAAACTCATCTGGAATAGATGTTTTTAGTGATGAAAGTTTATATTTTTCCATACCCACAAAAGTGTTATCATCAATAAATTTTCCTTCAAGTCCTGCAAAACCAGTATTATCTAATTCTTTATGTGAAAAATCCACTTTATTATATTTTTCACTCGTTATAAGCTGATTCATTGTTAATGGTCCATCTCCCCATGAAGTATATTTAAATGGTTTATCACTTTCAATATTATATGTTACATATAATGATTGTCCATCACATAATATGTCAGACAATGTTACACCAACACCATTGGAATATGATGTTTCATTTACTGATGTAGAATATTCAGAATAATTACTTGGATAATATATGTTTTTTTCAATAGCTTGAAATACATTTCCCAAAATAGGTATTTTAGCTGCCATTGCTGGATTTGAAAAACCTATAGTTAAAATAATAATTAAAGAAGCTGCTGTAATCCCTAATTTTCTTCTAATAAGTTTTTTTCTTTTAATATTTTTTAAATCTACAGCTCTCTTTACCCCAACGTCTATAAAATCATCTATATTATTTGGTATACTAATATTTTCATAATTCTTATTCATTTAAAAAGTCCTCCTTTAAAATTTTACTTAAATCATTTTTAGCTCTTTTCAAATGACTTTTAACCGTATTTTCTGGTATATCCATAATATAAGAAATATCCTTTAATGGTAAATCATTAAAATACTTAAGTATTATTACTGTTTTATATCCATCCCTCAATTGGTCAATCGCTTCATATAAATCAAGTTTTTCATCAATAGATATAGATTCATTTTTAATTAATATATCATTATTTAAATAAGTAACTTTTGCATTTTTTCTTATTGTATTTATACATTCATTTATGAGTATTTTTGTTATCCATGTTTTAAAAACATTTTCTCTTTTTAGTTTTTTTATATTAACAAATGCTTTATATATACTTTCCTGTAATATATCTAACGCCATCTGTTCATTTTTTACGTAGCTATAAGCCATTTTATAAAGGTATTCTTTATTTTCCCTTATTAAGCTTGTAAATGCTTTTGAATCTCCTTTCATTGCCATTTTTACTAAATCATTTTTCATTGGATTTTTATTATAAAATCTATATATTAATGTATTTTCATTAATCATATTATCTCCCTTATCATAATAATTTTTATTTTTACGCTCATCCCACAAGTTCTAAACCAATACTAAAATATTAAATATGTATATATACTATCTAAGTTCCCTTTGAAAATAAACTATAAATTATTTTAATGCATTATTACATCTATTAGACAATTAACAATTATAAAAAGTTGCAAAAATAAAATGCTTTTCTAACAACTTATTTAGTTATTAGAAAAGCATTTACTATAATATATTTTTAATACATTGTCCATATTTCAGTTACTTGTGTAATGCTCTACTTAGATTCTAATATCCTTGCAGAATCATTTGTTATCTTAGTTAATAAATTATAGTCTTCTCCTAATATTTCTCTATAACGATTATGTAACTTTAATCTATACTTTTGTATATCCTCTTGAATTTTTTCTCCGTCATTAGTCAAATATATATGAGATAACTTTCCTTCAGCTCTTCTCTCAACCAAACCATTTATAACCAATTTATCTATTAGTCTAGTTATTGTAGATGGCTTTAAATGAAGTTCTTCACTTAATTCCTTTTGTGTTATTCCAGATTTAAACTTTACTCCAAGAAGTATATATACATATGTAGGAGATAATCCTAGTGGCTTCAGCTCGTCTTCAGCTATTTTAGCTGCTATCTTTTTTAATCTAGTTGCAGTGAAAAATAAACACTCACAAAAATTTTGTTCAAGCATTATGTCCTCCGTTCTAACTTTTTATAATTTTATCTATATTATCTATATAAGTAATATATTAAAGATAATTTTAAAAATTTGCAACTAAATTAATACCACTATTTTATATAAAAGTATTTCTTTACCCATATTTTATTATTTTAATAATTATTTAATTGTATAAATAATATAAAAAAAGTTGATTATTATTAAAATAATAATCAACTTTTTTAAAACTATATTTATTTAACAAGTAATTGTTCTTTTGCATGAACCATAGTTGTTAATAAATCATTACATTCTGTATTTATATTAAATTCTTTACCTTTTCTAGATACATATCCATTTATATAATCAATTTCTGTAAGACGATGATTTTGAATTAAATCTTGATGCATTGAAGGATAATGTTCTCCAGCTTGGCTTGGATCATATATTTTTTCTATTCCCTTTGCAACTTCTTCAACATTTAATTCTACTCCATATTTAGCAGCAATATCAGCAAACTCTTTTATAATATTACGAATAAGTTGTGGTGCTTCTTTTAGCTCTCCAAACTCTTTAATATTACAATCTAGAATTGTACAACAACTATTTAAAGTTCCATTTACACATGCTTTACGCCATATTGAAAATATAACATTTTCACTATAATGAGCTTTTAATCCTGCTTGATTTAATATGTCACAAATTTCTCTTGCTTCTACTTCCATACTAGAATCAATATTTTGTACTTCTAAACTTCCGTCTCCAGTTAATACAACATGTCCAGGACCTGCTAATCCAGCTGTCCATAAAGTTACACCCATAAGTATATTTTTACTATCAACATATTTTTCAATAGTCTCATTATGACCCAATCCATTTAATAGACATAATACTCTTGTATGTTTTCCTAAAATATTCTTTACAGATTTCAGCATAGATTCTAATCCCATTGATTTAGTAAATAAAATCACTAAATCTGGAACTTCTTTAGCATCTTCTGGTAGCATTGCTGGTATTTTTACCTTCTTGCATTCTCCATTTTCTTCAACTGTTAATCCTTCTTTATTTATAGTATCTACATGATCCTTCCATGCATCTATTAAGAAAACTTCATTTCCAGATTCATGTAACATATATCCATAACGTGAGCCCATAGCTCCTGCTCCAACAATTGCAATTTTCATTTCAATTCACTCTCCTCTTTTGATTCAATTCCAAATTAAATATATTTAAAAATATTTTCATCATATAAGTGCAGAACTTTTCTACAGAACCAATCAATAACAAATGCCCCTACAAAAGGTATAACTACAAATGCCATTACTACACCAAACATTGATCCTCCAGCATCTATAGCAGCTAACGGACCAACTAGTCCAACTAATCCAAATCCCGCACTATTTGGTGTACCTAAAATATTAAATATGTAAGCACCTATTCCACTTAATATACCATTTGCAATAATAGGTACTGCTATTATCGGATAGGTAACTAAATTTGGCATCATCATTTTCATAGCTCCTAATAAGACAGATAACGTAACTCCACTTTCATTTACTTTTCTTGATCCAATTACTAAAACAGCTGTACACGCAGCAACTCCAATAGCAGCAGCTCCAGCGCCTAGTCCTGTTATTCCTATAGCAATACCTATTGCTACAGTTGAAATTGGTGAAATAATTAATATTGAAAATGAAATACTAATTAAAATACACATTAAAAATGGTTGTAAAACTGCAAAATTATTAATTACATTTCCTATTGTTATAGTTATTTGTTTTACATAAGGAAGCATAAGTATTCCTATAACTCCTACTCCTGCTCCAACGATTGGTAACAATAAGATTGTTAATGATCCTAATTTATTTCCTATTAATCTAACAATATATACTGCTATACATGCAACTAACATTATGTTTATTAGATCACCTATACCAACCATTTGTACCCCATGTTCAGTAACTTTATAAGCACCTGATCCTAAGAATACCGCTGCTCCTATAACAACTGATTGCATTGCATTAAGATTAAATTGTAATCCTACTAATACACCTACCATAACTGGGACTATAAATTGCATTATGTTTACAGCATTATAAAGAGTAACGAATATTGGTGAAACATCCATTAGTCCTTTAAATATTGAACCTAAAATTGCATTTGGAATTAATCCAACAACTATTCCTGTTGCAGTTCCTGCTAAAATTTTGTTTAAATAATCTTTAGGGGTTAACTTAACTTTTTGAGTATTATTATTATTTTGTGTCATATCTCTCTTCTTCCTATTTATAAATTTTTTTTTAATAATTGTTTATTTTTATCATTCCCATTTTATTTTTTATCATTCTAATTTTTTATTGTTTATTTTTTATCAGTTAGTTTTTTAATTTTTAAAATTATATCTTAGATAAATTACTAGTAATTCATTGAAAGTTAGCTATTTTAATTTTAATTTATATATAAGTGTGTCATTTTTAATTTAAATTTATATATAAGCCTGTCATTTGTATGTACAACTAACTTTTCGAGAGTAAATATATCATATTTAAAAATAAATTGCAATACATTTAGTTAAAAATATAACAATTTATTTCATAAAGCAACAAAATAATGACTTTTTAGAACTAGATATAATACTATAATTATTTTAAATTTAATTTTTAACTAAAAAAATTATATTTTTATATCTTTTATCATTTAAATTTTATAGAAAATAATTATAACTCCTTAGGAGTATCTCAGGTAATTTTTTTTAATTTATAGATTATTTAACAAGTATTTTTATTGATTATTATACTTATTTGATAATTAATAACTGCAAAATATTACAAAAAACAAAATGCTTTTCTAAAAACTTATTTCGTCATTAGAAAAGCATTTATTATAATATATTATTTATTATTTTTTCATTTCACATTGATCTGTTATTAAAATTTGATAATTTACTTCTTAAATTCATATACATTTGTCATACAAAAAATATATACTTAGTTAATAATTTTTTCTTCAAGAGTATAGATTTCTTCATATAAGCTATCTATCTTAGAATTTAATTTATCAGCTTCTTTTTGTTCTTCAGTTGATAATTCTTCCTTGCCATTATATATGCTATCTAGTTTATCTTGTGTTTCATATACATCATTATACATTTTTAATAATGTATCTTTTTCAGTAGATGTTAGGTGTGTATAATTTTCTACGGCTTCTTTATCACTGTGAATTCGTAATTTTTTATTCAGGTCTTTAATTGAATTTCGTATATTATTAATTCTATCTTGAAGTTCTATTAATTCTTTACTACTTTGATTATTTTCTTGTAAATTTAAAGAATACAATTCATCTATCTTTAAATTTATACAATCAATTTCATTATAAGCATTTAATAATTTATCTCTTTCTTCTTGTGTTAAAAATGTATATTCTTTTACCATTTTCTCATTTGTCTCTATATTAATTTTTTGTCTTATATTTTTAATTTTGCTTTCTAAAACATTAATTTTATCATCATATTCTTTTAATTTTCCTTCTTCTTGTAAATTTAATTCATCAAATGTATGACCATTAAATAAATTATTTCTTTTTTCATATATATCATCAAATTGATTATATGTTTCTAATAGAAGATTTTTTTCATCTTCTGATAAAGATACATAACTATCAATTAACTCGTTATTATTATATATACAAATTTTTTTATTTATATTTTTAGTATTCTTTTGCAGATTGTATATTTCTTTCTCATATGCTATTATTTTAGATTTATTTTCCGAACTTAATATTTCGTTTTCCTCATAAATTTTATCAATTTTACTATAGATATCTTCTTCTTGCTTATTAGTATTTATTAGAATATCTTTTTCATTTTTTGATAAAAAGCTATATTCATTTATCATAGCTTCATAACTATAATTTTCTTCATTATTATTTTCTGAAGTAGCAACTTGTCCATTATTATTTTCATGTAATAGATCAACTTTATCTGCTGATACTTTAAGATTATTTGTTGATGCGAAAGCTGAACTAGGTATTATAATTATAGTTGCAGCTAAAATTAATATTAATATTTTTGTTTTATTTTTTATCACAAAAACCTCTCCTCATTTATGCAATTATTTTTACAATGTAATATTCTATACATAATAACATTATATAGTATTATAATCATGATTATCCTTAAGAGTATATTAATAATTATTAATATACTCTTAAGTCTATTTTTCAATTAAAACATATACTTATTTGCTAATCTAAATATTTAATAAACTGTAATAAACCCAATTATAATTGGATCTATCCCTTAAAATATCTAAAAAAATATGCAGTTGATAAAAAAACAACTGCATAAAATAAAATTTTATTATTCAAAAATTATTTAATTATAAATTTATCTCCCCTATATTTAATAATATTATAATTATTTTCTAATACTATGTCTAAATATTTTAATTATTTTATTAAATACTACTTATATATTACGCTACTAATTCTTCTACTTCTTTTTCCTCTTTATTTAAGCTTCTTATCTTTTTTTCTTCACCATAAGCCACCACTAATAAAAGGCAAATCCCGATTATAAGTGCACCATAGAATATAATAAATACATCATTCCATCCATGAAGGCACATCCCTCCAATATTTACACCCGATGATTTAGGATCAGCTATTTTAGCTAACATAACTTTAGCTGTAGAATCTCCAAATAAATATCCAAAAGTACCACTCAAACCATTTGCAACCGCAATTGCCTTTTTAGGCGCAAATCCAACAAGAGATACCCCTATTAATAATTGTGGTCCAAATATTAATGCTCCAAGAGCACATAATGAGACATTTACCATTGTAACACTTGTAGCATATCTATATCCTAAAACTGCAAAACCAGTAAGTACTAAGCAAAACACTGCAACTATTGCTCTTCTTCCTTTTAATAAATCAGATATAAATCCCCAACTAAGGCTACCTATAAGTGCACCTGTTTCAAAATAAAATATTGTGTTAACTGCGTCTCCCATTGCAAAATGTAATTGTTCAGTAACATATAAAGGAGCCCAGTTATCTATTCCTATACGAACTATATAAACGAAAACATTAGCTACACATAGTACCCAAATCCATGGATTTTTTAAAACATACTTTTTAAACACTTCAAATTTACTCATGTTATCCAATTCTTCACTGTTTTCAGCTTTAACTTCACCAAATATTTCTTCTGCACAGTTCCAACCTAACTCTTCTGGTTCATCTTTTCCTACAAATAACATTGTAAAACCAATAACAGCTGCTATTATTGATGGAACTATAAACATTCCTGCTACATTACCATGGAAAAATTTATTTGCTCCCCATAATGCTAGCATTCCTGCTAATGCTCCACCTATATTATGAGACATATTCCAAAATCCTAAATATCTACCTCTTTTATTAGTAGGAGTCCATCTAGTAATTGTTGAATAAGCACTTGGTCCACCTGGAGCTTGGAAAAATCCGCTTAATCCCCACAGTAATAATACAGCTCCAGTACATTTATTTCCTGATACTAATATAAGACCGATTACAAAGACCATTGTTGCAGACATCATAAGTAAAAATGACACTATACGCTTTGCATTTTTACCATCAATAAAATATCCTAACAACGTCTTACCAAGTGCATAAGTTATAGAAAATCCAAAACCTATATATCCAAGTTCAGATGTTGTAAAACCTAGTTGTTCTTTTAAAAGTGGTTGTCCAGCTTTAAGATTGTTTCTAATTAAATACATAGAAGCATATACAGAAAATACAACTAAGAATGCTTTTAAGAATTCCTTTAACCACATTTTTCTTTGATCTTCAATTGATATGGTAACTTCTTTTTTATTAACACTAAAAAAACTTGTCAATTTATTCATATCTATCCTCCAATATTACCTTATTATGATAAATACCTTATAAATAATATTTATCTTTTATCTTTTTTCATTAAAATTTATCTCCCAAATAATAAATTTTAATTTTCTAACATTCTAAATACTAGAAATTGAAAGTTTTTTAAGTTATTAATTTAAAAAGTTAAAGTATCTATTTTAATTACGTTATTTCAAAAAATCTAAATTTAAGTATTCCCTATTTATAAATTTACGCTTTAAAACTATTCCACATCTTAATTAACCATTCTCTGTCTTCACTGGCCTTCTTGAAATCATAATTGTCATACATATTTATTTCACATTTTTGTTCATAATCATCATCTTTTACATCTTTTCTTGTAGATTTACCTTGAGAGATATTTATTATTGTTTCCTCACTCTCATTGGTTGTACAAAAATCTATAAAGTATTTGCCAATGTCTTCATTCGGACCGTTCTTTATCTTTGAAATTGCATCTATATTCCAACCTGTCTTTTTAGGAATATTAGTTATTACATTAAATCCAGAATTCTTAACTAATAATTGATCTGCTATAAAATTCACACCTATTAAATATTCTCCAGTTGCAACTTTTTGTGCTGGAATATATCCATTAGTTGTAAACTGTCCTACATTAGATTTCAGTTCCTTTAAAAATTCTATAGCTTTTTCTTTACCCATATTTTGTACAATTGATGCTATAATTGTATATCCTGTTCCTGATATATTAGGATCTGGTATTATAATTTCATCTTTGTACATTGGATCGAGCAAATCCTCATACTTTTCTGGCATTTCTAATCCCTTGTCTGCAAATTCTTTATCCCATCTATCTTTATTAATAATAATAGATAAAAGATTCACTTCTAAACCTGTCCAATATCCATCTTTATCTTTATATACATTTTGTATGCTATCGTAATTTTTGCATATATATTTTTCTGAAAGTTGCTCTTTTTTCATTAGATTATGAGCATCACAAGTTCCACCGATAAATATATCTGCCTTAGGATATTTTTTTTCACATCTAATTCTTTCTAATGCTTCTTGTGTAGACATTCTTATATATTCGTATGTACATCCTGTTTTTTCCTTAAACATTTCTAAAAGTGTTCTACCAACTTCATCCCTAGATGCTACATAAACAACAATATGCTTTCCTTCCAGATTTAAATATCCATCTTTATAAATTACTTTTGAACTTTTTTTATTACAAGCCATAAGATTAAAAGACATACACATGATTATGATAAAACAAATAATTTTTTTAATATTCATTACTAATTTTCCTCTCTAATGATGATAAAATTCAAATGTTCTTTTCTAGTATTTCTTCACATATCCATTTAAGGTCCCCCTTAAAATATGTGTGTTGTCCATTTTCATCTCCCATATATTGAACAACAAATATTCCATCTGTATATACGTCCATATTTACAACATTACAGCTTTTAACTTTTGTAGAAGTATCATCTTTATCATAAATATAAATTTTTATATGCGATAACGCTTCTTTCTTTTCTTTTGTTAAAGCTTTAATTCCATCATCACTATCAAGTTTAGTTGAATTGCTTATTAAATTTTTTAACTTTTCTTTATCTAAATCATTCAATTCTTTTACTTTATTATTAGAATCATTAACAACTATTCTATTTCTAGTATTTATGAGATTAGCTATATTAGAAGTTGAATATAAATAACCTAGCAAATCATTTTTCAATCTATTTATTAATGGTAATTTATTATTATCATGATACATTCGATTGTTTAAAATAAGCACATCACTTATTTTAAACTTATCTTTCATACCATTTAGATAGTAAACATTTGCATCAATGCTTATATTACTTCCTTCTGTAATATAGTTTTCCTCTTCCGAAAAATCATTCATAATCTCATTTATAGAATTCCATATCATTTGTATAGAATTCTCATTTTCAAAAACATAATCACCCCATTTTTCATTAAAAATCTCAATTTTTATAGGTATAGACATATTTATCTTATTTATAACATCATCTTTATCACTTATTATTTTGACTCTGTTATATAAAAGTCTATAATTTAAACTTGTCATTACAATACAAATTATAATTATAGTTGTATATATGCCTATAATCTTAGCTTTTAAGCTAATTTTCTTCACTTATGTTTCCTCCCATATAATAAAAATTTAACATCTCATAAACATTTCACTCATGTTTCGTAAATGTAACATTATTATTTTTTATCATAGTTAATTGCATTTAAATATAATCTCTACAGTTGTACCTTCTTCTAAATTACTTTTTATCTTTATATCTCCCTCTTGCTTTTTCATTATTTCTTTACATATGCAAAGACCTAACCCATTTCCGTTATTGTTGATAGAACTTAAATTTTTCACTCTATAAGTTGGCTCAAAAAGTTTAGGTATGTTCTCTTCAGCTATACCTATGCCATCATCTATAATATTTAAAATTATTTTCTCACTATAAACCTGTAACCTTATTTCTATCTTACTACATTCACTATATTTTATAGAATTATCTAATACATTTAAAATCACTTGTTTAGTCTTGTCCCTATCTATAAAAATTTCAATATCAAATATATTTTTAACTATTTCTATTTCATATTTTTTTATTCTAGGATTAATAATAACTAATACTTCTTCTATAATTTCTTTTAAATTATTCTTTTCTTTCTCTACCTTAAACTCACTTTTACCTAGCTTTGATAGATCTAATAATTCTTCTACCAACTTTAGAAGTCGTATTCCTTCTTCTTTTACATAAACTAAACTTTCATCTATATCATTTTGATTTTTTAATTTAGGTATAATCTCAGAATATCCTATTATTGCTGTTAAAGGAGTCTTAAATTCATGGGTTACATTGTCTAAAAAACTCTTTTGTTTTTGTTTTTCTTCTTTTAAACTCTCAACATAATTTTTTATACTCTCTGACATTGCATTAAAAGTTTGTGCTAAATCTTCAATTTCATCTCCACTTCTAATTTTTATTCTATTATCATATTCTCCTTGGGTAACTTTTTGAGAAACTGTCTTTAGTTTTTTTATAGGTCCAACTATTTTTTCTGAAAGAAGCTTACTTAAAAGCCATGATATAAGAATTGATGTACATGATAATATGCCCATAATTATAAACATATTATTTATAAGTTTTTCACTACTATCTAAAGGATATATGTATCTTACACACCCTAAGGTTGTATCTTTAAAATATATAGGACTTGAAAATAACACATATATGTTTCCATCAATTTTTTTAACTACATAAGCCTTGCTTCCCTTTATAGCATTAGTTATATCTTCATCAAAAAAAGTAACGCTATTAGAAGTAGAATCTGTCATTATGTCACCGTTTTTATCATAAATCTGAATTCTATAATTTAATTTTTTAGACAGATATGTATTAATCAAAGGAGCTTTATGTTCAAAATTTCTTTCAATATCTTCTACATTATCTTTTTCAATATAATTTGATATATACACTTGAGTGTTGTAGCTCTCTTTTGTTAACAAATCAATATTACTTTTTATTACGTTATTATATAAATTATTTATTATTGTTATATATATAAATATTATTATTGGAATCAAGATCCCCATATTCATAAGAATAATTTTTGTTTTTATGTTAAAATTCAGTCGCATTAAAAATGCATCCTCCTAATATTTTTATTTATAAAATTAAATAGCCTATTCTTTAAACTCTAATTTATATCCCACTCCATAAACAGTTTTCAATTTATTTGAATACTTGCCCATCTTTTTTCTAACTCTTTGTATTAAAATATCAACTGCTCTTGTATTAACATCATACTCATCTCCCCATACTCTTTCTAAAAGATTTTCTCTAGTAAAAACTTTATTGTGGTTTTCCATCATAAGTAATAATGTATCAAATTCTTTATAAGTCATAAAAATTTCTTTTTCCTCTATGAAAACTTTTCTCTCATCTTTTAGAATCTTTAATTTTTCAATCTTTATTTCATTATTGTTTTTCGAGCATGACTTTTTTGTAATCCTCTTTGTTACCGCTTTTATTCTTAAAATAAGTTCTGTACTATTAAATGGTTTTATAATGTAATCATCAGCACCTAATTGAAGTCCCAAAAGTTTATCATTTATTTGACTTTTTGCAGTGAGCATTATAACTGGTACCTCACTATCTATTTTTTGAAATCGCTTTATTACATCATGACCACTTATATCTGGTAACATTAAATCTAATATAACCAGTTCTGGCTTTTCTGTTTCAAATTTATGAATTGCGTCTTCTCCAGTCATACTTATAATAGGTTCATATCCTTCTACCTCTAAATTTAATCTAATTAAGTTAACTATACTTTTTTCATCATCCACTACTAATATTTTCACAAAATAACCTCCTTTAATAATTCTTGAATAATATTTGGTTGATAATTATTCATTAATATCTATTAAATTCCATACTAGGTTAAAATATTATCACTTTATTTTGCATATTTCAACTTTATTAGATTTAAACCTATAACAATATAAAATCTAGATTTTTTTATAAATAATTATTTTAATTTTGCTAATTCAATATGGTTTATTCTTAATCCCATTATTAATAACAGTAGTTTTTCTTACAAAAAAGTTCAAAAAAGTAGCTCTACTGGTACTTTTGAAGCTACTTTCCTAATTTTATAAATTCATTTACTAATAATATAAACGACAAAAAAGGTTGTAGTATAAAACTACAACCTTATAATAATCTAAAATTATCTTCTATTTTGTTCTTTCTTAGCTCTTCTACAAGCTGCACATCTTGTTGGTTCGTTATCGAATCCTTTTTCTTTGTAGAATTCTTGTTCTCCTACTGTAAATACGAATTCACTTCCACAATCTCTGCATACAATTGTCTTATCTGTCATAAATATTCCTCCTAAATTTAAAGATTCTAAATGGATAATAATAATCTCTAACTTACGAGAAACTATCTATCTAAATGAAACTTTTTTTGTTAGCATATTTGCTACTCATTTAGTATAGCATGTTATAAATTCTATTTCAACATATTTTTAAATAAAATTTATAAATATATTTTATTTTATTTATATAACAAACAATATAGAATATTAAACATCACTATTAGAAATTTGTCTAGGCCATGAAAGTAGACTCTTTCTTGATATCTTTAATTGCTTTTCATTTGGAAAATTCAAATCACAAAAATAATTATGATAATTAGCAGTCCATACATATTTATCCCACACAATTATATCTTTTTTATGTAATTCCAACATTTCTTCAATTTTCACTTTATGTCTAAGGAGTAGTTCTATTTGCACTTTTTCAAACTCATACTCATTATCACATTCTGTATAATATTTAAATATTGTATTTAAATAATTTAAAAACCATTGACCATCACTATCAATAAGTATTTTATTGTGCTGTGGAGCAACATCATAATAATTTATATATTTTTGTAATCTATTAACTGTTTTATAATCTAATACAATTCTTGGATAACAAGCTAATTCACTTTCTGTATTATGAGCATCTAAAAGAGCTGGTCCAAATACAATGTCTTCATTTATATAAAATTCACCTACACTTACGCCGCCCCTAACAAAAAGCCCTTCTAAAGACAAGTTGAATTGATACTCTGATACATTATCTAATATTTCATTTAACTCTTCTTCTCCATCATCTTTTATAGGATATCCAACAATCATATTATCAGTATATATTTTTATTTTACCTTGACTATACTTATTCGGAATTATACATTGCTTGTTCTTATTTATAAGGTAACTAATTTCTTTAAGTAATTTGTTACCATACCCTTCACTGCATGAATTTACTATCATTTGAGAAAAACCTAATATATCTATAGCACATACTATAGAATTAACAAGATTGGGGTTTTCTTCATCATATCTTTGCATATTCATTTCAACACATCCTTAAATATATTAATTATATTTTAACATTTAAAGTAAACTGTTGTGAATATGTTAAAATTAAATTTCTTAAAATTCCTATATAAATTAATCTCAAATAAAAGAAACACTAATCCTAATAAGATTAATAGTTCAATATTTATTTGATTCATCCAATAAACCTAAAACAAAATAATCATATGGAAAATTAACTAAGAACTGAACTAAATATTTATAGATACTTTTTCTTTAATCTATTAATGATAACTAAAATAGATGCTAATATTTTAGTTATCATCTTATACTTACATTAATGCATTTCTTATTAAAATTATAATTGTTAAATGTAGTGGATAAACTATATAGAAAATCCATTTAGTGAAAGTGTTTTTAAGTCCTAATTTCCCATTATACATAAGTATTGGAATAATTGCGAAGACTGACATCCATTGATTGTTTACTGTAAATATCAACGGATTAGTTGCTTGTAAAACTGTTGCTAAAAATAATCCATAAAAACTTACAAATAATAATGAAAGTAAAACTTTCTTTTCTCTACAAAAATAAAAAATTAAGGTTTCAACGAAACCAAAAATAGATGCTTCTGTATTAAAATACAAAAATCCAATTCCCAATATTAGAATTATAAATAGAAACTTTTTCTTTTTATCTTCTATATTTCTAAGATAGTCTACACATATTAACAATAGTATTGACAATGACAGTGAAAGAAAAATATTATTATGTATCCCTAAAATAGTATCTAATATAATCATAACTCCACCAAAAATAGCTAATCTTGCAAAATATTTTTTCCTACTTTTTGTATGAAAGAAACCCTCAACTATTAAGTAGAAAAATATTGGTGATGCAAGTTTTCCTATACAACTAAACCATAATGGTACATCTATTGGTACACTCCTTAAATAAGTAAATATATGGTCCATAATCATTGCAATAATTGCAAAAGTTTTTAATGTAAATGAATTTAATTTTTTCATTTGTTTCTCCTCCTTATTTACAAAAATAATTATATTATGTTTTATTTTCTTCAACCTCTTAATCACCTATCATTTTGCTAACATTTTTGTAAGATTTCTAAAATAATCCTTTTCCCATGTTATACTCTTTTTACATTTAACTTTATATAATTAAATATTAAAGCTTTTAAATGTAAATACTAAATTAATAATACTTAGGAAATACGGTGATTATATGTTTAAAATAATGATAATTGAAGATAATAAAACCATTCGAGAACGACTTGCAGATTTATTGATTAAATATGGTTACGAGGTGTTTTTACCTAAAGATTTTACAAATATAATTGAGGACTTTAATAAAAATAATCCTCACCTTATTCTTCTTGATATAAATCTTCCTATATTTGATGGATTTCACTTTTGCAAGGAAATAAGAAAACATTCTAATATTCCTATTATATTTGTTACAAGCCGTGATAGTAATATGGATGAAATAATGAGTATGACTGTAGGTGGAGATGATTTTATAACTAAACCTTATGACTCTCAAATATTGATTGCAAGAATAACTGCTGTACTTAGACGAAGTTACAATAATTTATCAAATGATATTCTTGAATATAAGGGAGTTGGTTTAAATTTAGGAAAAGGAAATGTAACCTACCAAAATAAGACTATTGATCTTACTAAAAATGAACTTAAAATACTTCATAATTTACTTCAGAATAAAGGAAGTATTGTTACAAGGGATGATTTAATGAATTATTTATGGAATGATGATGTATTTTTAGATGATAACACATTAACAGTTAATATAAATAGACTTAGAAAAAAATTAGAAGAAATTAATATTATTGACTTTATCGAAACTAGGCGTGGATTAGGATATATAATATCATGAGTTTAAAAGAATATATTAATGGAAATAAAATTTTAATACTTTTAAATCTTTTTTATATTATTTTATTAATTCTCTTTCTAAGGTTATTTAACATACCTCCTTTAGCTATATATTTTTTGTGTGCTACATTAGTAAGTATATTGGTATTTTATATTTTGTTTTCATATTTTATAAGAAGGAATTACTACAATAATCTTTCAAGATTTTTTGATGAAAGTGATTTATTTTCTTTAACTGAGCTTTTAGAAGAACCTACATTTATAGATGGAAAGCCATTTTATACTGCTCTTTTACTTTTAAGTCATGCATTTAATCAAGAGCTTTTAAAGTATTCAAATCAAAGTAATTCCTATCAAGAATATATAGAGCAGTGGGTTCATGAAATTAAAACGCCTATTTCATCATTAAAACTAATTATAGAAACTGAAAGAGAACTACTTGGAAAACTATATAATGAAGAATTAGCTGAGCTTCAAAAAATAGAAAATTACATAGACCAAACCCTTTACTATTCAAGAATGGAATATTCTCAAAATGATTATTTTGTATCAGAATTTCCAATTATGAAAGTTATAAAGGGGGTTATTATAAAAAACAAAACCCTTATAAATAAAAGTAATATTTCACTTGATATAAAAAACAGCGGAGAAACAATTTTTTCAGATGAAAAATGGCTTTCCTTTATAATAAACCAGATTATTTTAAACTCAATTAACTATTCTAAAAATGAAGGAGCAGTAATCTCTATTTATGTAATAAAAAATTCAAACAACATTGTATTGAATATAAAAGACAACGGTATTGGTATAGGGGCTGATGATTTGCCTAGAGTATTTTCTAAAGGTTTCACTGGCAGTAATGGAAGACTTAATGAAAAATCAACAGGTCTTGGACTTTATTTAGTAAAGAAAATATGTGAAAAGCTTGAACATAAAATAATCATTGACTCAATTAAAAACGAATACACTACAGTTTCATTGATATTCCCAAAATCAAATTACAATGAAATCTTAAAAGAAATAGACTAAGGAGCTTATATGGAGACACTATTAACAATTAAAAATCTAACAAAAATTTATGGAGGAAGAAAAAATATTACTAAGGCCTTAAATGGTCTTAGTTTTTCAGTTCAGGATGGTGAGGTTGTAGGACTTATGGGGCAATCTGGTAGTGGAAAATCTACTCTACTTAATATACTTTCCACCTTAGATAAATCTACATCAGGCGAAATATACTTTAAGGATACACTGTTAAATAACCTTCCCAAAAGAGCCCTTCCAAGATTTAGAAGGGAAAATATTGGAATTATATTTCAACATTACAATTTAGTAGATGGCCTAACATCTAAGGAAAATATACAATTATCATTAAGCATAAATAACTTTTCTCCTAGAAAAATTGAAGAAAGAATAGATGAATTGAGTAGACTTTTTAATCTTGATTATATACTCAACAAATATCCTGACGAACTTTCAGGTGGACAAAAACAACTAGTAGCAACAGCAAGGGCACTTTCCACCTCACCTACTCTAATTTTAGCTGACGAACCCACTGGCGCCTTAGATTCAAAATCAGCTAAATTATTTTTAAATACAATAATTGATTTAAATAAAAATTTTAATTCTACAATATTAATGGTTACCCATGATCCAATTGTTGCATCATACTGTAAAAGAGTTATATTTATTAAGGATGGAAAGGTATTTACTGAAATATATAAGGGTGATTTAGATAATTCAATCTTTTTTAATAAAATTTTAAATGTGGTTTCACTTTTAGGAGGGAATACTTCTAATGATATTTAAGTTGGCTTTTATAAATAGTAAAAAATACATAAATAACTACATAGTTTACCTAACTCTTCTTTCTATAGAAACTGCCTTATTCTTCTTTTTTTCATCCCTACCTTACAGTAGTGCTATTTCATATTTGTCAAATGACTTTAAAGTAAGCATGGAATTTATAATTCCACTTATGTCATTTTGTGTATTTTTATCTATATTTTTACTCGTTAGGCTTACAAATAAAGTTGTATTAAAAAGAAGATATAGTGAATTTGCTCTATACATATCCCTAGGAATGGAAATCTGGTATATTTCACTGATACTTTTAGTTGAAATCTTAATACTTGGAATGATTTCATTAATTTTAGGATTATTTTTAGGTTCTCTACTATGCCAAGGATGGGATTTCTTTCTTTGCTCATTATTTGATATAAATCCAATGTGGATTCATTTTTCCTTTTCATTTTCAACATTTAAAAATACCATTTTATTATTTTTTCTTCTATTTATAATAGTATGGTTAATAAATTGTTTTTCTCTTTACTTTTATACCCCAATTAATCTGATACGCTTAAATAGTCAAAAAAAGCTGACTAATGGAGTAATAAAAAAAATTAATATAAGCTTGTGCTTTGTATCATTAATTTTATTGCTTGGGATTTATATAAAATTATTTTCATTCCACTTTAATAAAGATATTTTAATTAAACTTTTAAACTTTTCCCCATTTTTAATAGGTCTAACATACTTATTTTATTATTCTCTTTGCGATGTAATTTACCTGATTTTCGAAAGATTTAACAAGCTTTACTATAAAGGAATTAATTTATTTACTTTTAAAAACCTTTGTAACAAAATTAAAAATACTTGGTTTTTTTTAGCTACTATATCACTGCTTTTAGTATTTTCTATTGTGTCTATTTTTCTTGGAGCAATATTTAACATTACACTAAAAAATACATACACTCCCAGCTCAACAAATGACCTAGAATTTTCTATTAAAGAAACATTAAAAAGAGAAGAGATAGAATATTACTTAATTGAAAATAACATAAAAGACTTCTCCTTAACAGAAGTTTATATTGATTTAAAAGAAAGTGAACCCATTAAAGAAGATTCTCTAAGAAAAATTTTAATTAAAATAAATTCCCCCTATAATAGAGAACAAATTATGAATTTAAGTAATAAAATTAAAGAGCTCCATAAAATTAGCCAAGATAGCTTACAAGGAAAGCTTTATTTTATTGATGAAGGTAAAATTAACACTCTAATAACTTTATTAGTCTCTTTTTATATTGGTATAACCTCTCTACTTACTGCAATAAGCCTAATAGTAATGGAAATATTAATAGAAAAAATAGACAGAAAAAGAGACTATATAATATTAAAGGATATAGGCAGTGATAGCAATTGTTTAAAAGTCTCCTCTTACTTTATAAATACAATTTATTTTTTTGTTCCATTTATTTTAGCTATTCCTCATATTATTTTAGCTATAATTTTCACTATAAAATATCTAAATTCATTATATGGAAATATATTTTTCAATACCTAATCCTACAGAAATGTAGGATTTTTTTATCTAACAAAAATGTAATGTAAAAGACATATTATTCAATGTTTTTTTAATCAAATTTACTTTAAAGTATTACTTGTAGAAAACAAACTGAAAGGAATGATTTGTATGAGTAAAATATTAGAAATCAAAAATTTATCAAAAACTTATGGAAAAGGTGATAATAGCTATATTGCATTAAAAGATATAAATATAGATATTTCAAAAGGAGAATTTGTTGGAATAATGGGACCCTCAGGTGCAGGAAAAAGTACATTATTAAATATTACTTCAACTATTGATACTCCTACTAATGGAGAAGTATTAATTGAGGGAATGGATATTACAAAATTAAAAAAAGCAGAACTTGCAAAATTTAGACAAAGTAAACTTGGCTTTATATTTCAAGACTTTAATCTTTTAGATACACTAACAGTTAAAGAGAATATAGCGCTTCCCCTAGCACTTGCTGGAAAAAATCCAAAGATAATTGAAAAACAAGTTTTAGAAATTGCTACTACCCTTGGAATTTCCGATTTATTATCAAAATATCCATATGAAATTTCCGGAGGACAAAAACAGAGAACAGCAGCCAGTAGAGCAATTATTACAAATCCATCATTAATACTTGCTGATGAACCTACTGGTGCCCTTGATTCAAAATCATCAGCAAACTTGCTCGAATCTATTGAAAGACTAAACAAAGAAAATGGAGCAACAATAATGATGGTAACTCATGATGCTACTGCCGCTAGTTATTGTAAAAAAGTTATTTTTATTAAAGATGGATTTCTTTATAAGGAATTAATTCGTAAAGACAGTCAAAAAGGATTCTTCCATGAAATCATGGATACACTAATTTCAATTGGAGGAGAATAAAATGAATTTATATAACTTAGCCAAAAACAATGTAACTAAAAACCTTAAAAATTATGGTATGTATTTATTTTCACTTATTTTTACTGTATCAATATTTGAAAGCTTCAAAACACTAGAATACTCAGATGCTGCAACTAAAAATATTTTAGGTGCTTCTAACATGTTAATAGTATTTAATTCTTCATCCATTGTTATTAGTGTTTTTTCACTTATATTTATTTATTATTCAAGTAACTTTTTTATAAAAAAGAGGAAAAAAGAGATAGGACTTTATGCTCTTTTAGGTGTTGAAAATAAAAGAATTGCCACTCTTTTATTTTTTGAAACCCTAATTCTTGGAATGGTTGCTTTAATTGTAGGAACCTTATTTGGAATATTATTTGCCTCAATTTCTTTTTCAATTTTATCTAAAATATCACTTGAAAAATTTATATTTGTATTTTTATTTTCTCCTAAGGCCATTTTAAGTACAGTAATTACCTTTTTACTATTTTTTATAATTATTTCTATTCAAAGCAGTACAATTATTTATAAATATTCACTGATAGAATTATTTAAAGCAAACAGTAAAAAAGAAGATAAGAAAAAAACTTCAATAATTTCAGCTATTCTATCTGTTGCATTTATTCTTATTGGTTATGGAATTTATTTCTTTGCTGTTAAAACTAATGTTAGTATTTCTTTTATAACGCTAATATTAGTTATTGTAGGAACATATCTTTTCTTTAGTTCAATGTTATTCTTTTTTGTGAAGATGAAAAGAGAGAACAAAAAGCATTTGTATAATGGAATGAATATTATTTCAACAAATCAATTGTTGTATAGAATAAAAGGAAATAGTAGAACCCTTGCAACTATTACAATTTTAACTGCTACAACACTTACAGCTGTTGGTACAGCTGTTGCTTTACAAATGGATTTTAATAAAAATATAACTAAAACAATACCTTTTGGAATTGTTACAACTTCAACTAATGAAAATTATATAAATGACATAAAAAATATTATAAATAATTATGATAATAATAAATTACTTTATGAAGAATCAATTGATACTATAATTGTTAATGGAAGTACTAGAGCATCTCATATCAATTCATATACAGTAATTAAAGAAAGTGAACTTAATAAACTTTTAAGTCACAATTCTTACTCAATTAATCTACCTAAACTTACTAATGAAAATGATGCATTTATATTAAATTCATTTGATTCAGAAAGCAAAATATCAACTTTATCTTTAGATTCAAAAAATGGTCCGCTTAAATTAAACATGGTTGGTAATACTTATCAGAGCTTAATTCATCATATGTTAACTACTGTTACTATTGTTGTTAAAGACTCTACATATGAAACTTTAAATTTAACAGAAAAAACAAACTATACAATATTACAAATTGATAATAAAAAAGAATCTCAAGGAATAAGCAACGATATAAAAGATCTTCAAGAAAAATATAAATCAACTTTATTAGAAAAAAATATTACCCTAACATTTTATGAGGATTATGCATCATCTTCTATTGATATCGGAACTATAATGTTTATTGGAATGTTTTTAGGATTAATATTTCTAGTTTGCACTGGTAGCATTATATTCTTTAAACAAATGTCTGAAGCTGAAGAGGAAGTTAATAGATACCAGATCTTAAAAAATATTGGTGTTTCAAATAATGTCTTAAAAACTTCTATCTTTAAGCAAGTTGGATTTGTATTTTCAGTTCCACTAATAATGGCTACAATACATAGCACAGTTGCACTAAGCTATATTGCTTTACTATTCCATATTAGCTTAGCTACATTAATGTTGTATACAATTGTTCCTTATCTAATAATTTATTTAATCTACTATTTTATAACTTCAATATATTATTTTAATACTGTAAGTTAATAAAAAATGGCTGTCTTTCAAACTACTCCATATATATTTTACATTGGATAGTTTTGATTAAATATGACAGCTCTTTTTTTATTTAACATTAACTCTTATATTCATTTTTCTTCAGTGCTTTCTGTATTCAATCCTTTAATGTGATAAAAATTCAAAATAATATCAGTCATTTCTTTAGGTGTTTTTTGTGCATCATCCTCAATCCATCTTTTTAATACAAACCATAATCCCCCTGCTGTGAAATGATTAAAGTAACTATTTTCTGATACAAAAGTTAACTTTTTAAGTTCTTCATTTGTTGCCATTGAATTTAAATATTTTAAATGTAAATCAAGCAATATTGAATATACATTATCATCTATCAATTTTTTTAAAAATTCTTTATTTTTATACCAATATTCAAAATACGTAATGAGTAAATCATTTAATGTTATTTCCTTTTTAGCAGAAATTATTCTTATAAATTCATTGTATAATCCATCAACGTGATATTCCAATATGGCTTCCTTTGTTGAAAAATTTCTGTAAATTGTTTGTCTAGCTAAATCAACATTTTCTGCAATTTCTTTTAAAGTAATCTGATTGTAAGGTTTTTTCTCCATTAATTCTATTAATGAATTTACAATCCATTTTTTTGATCTTAAAGTTATAGGATTAACTTTTTTATTAAATTGACTCATTTGTAACCTCCTATCTTATTTGTACCATTTGTTACATAATATTGACTTAATACTTTACAATATTATATGATGAATATGTAAGTGTTACAAGTGTACCTTTTGTAACATTTATAACATTTTTCGGAGGTGAACTCTATGCATAAAATAGCTGTTGTTGTAGATAGTACTGCTGTAATTGATAAAAAGTTATTTGAAAATAATAACAACTTATATTCATTACCACTACAACTAATAATTGACGATAATTCTTTTAATGATGGAATAGATATAACTCCAAGCGAATTTTGTACTAAAATGAATGAATGTGCAAATCTTCCAACAACTTCGCAACCTTCTGTTGGAGATGTTTTTGAACTTTTTGAAGAACTAGTAGATAAATATGACCACGTTATATACATTACAATTAGCTCTAAATTAAGTGGTACATTTCAAACTGGAATGTTAGCTAAAAATCAAATTTCAAATGATAAAATAATTGTTTTTGACTCTCTTTTTACATCAACTATCCAAAAACAGATGGCAATCACAACTTTAGAATTAATTAAAAATGGAAGCTCTATTAATGATATTTTAAAAAATCTTGAATATATAAGATCGAATTCAAAAATATATTTAGTAGTAGATGATTTATCTCATTTACGTAGAACTGGAAGAATTTCTTTATCTGCAGCTTCTTTTGGGAAATTGTTAAATATAAAGCCCATCTTATCTTTTGAAGAAGGCCAAATAGTATTAAAAAATAAGGTAAGAACCATGAATAAAGTATATAATAATTTAATTGAACTAATAAAAAATGAAGATTTAACTGAGACTTCAAAAATTATTATTGCTCATGCAGATGGTTATGATTCTGCATTAAAATTAAAAGAAAAAGTATTAGAATTATATCCTAAACATACAATATTAATTGATGAGCTATCACCTGTAATAAGCGTACATACGGGGTCTAGAAGTTTTGGGATATCATGGATATGCTAATATCATATTAAATTGTATAAAAAAAGGTTGTCTAAAATTTTAATTTTGGACAACCTTTTATTTATTTATTTATTTATTTATTTATTTATTTATTGTTTAAATTAATATGAGTTCTTTTCTTATTTAATTTAGATATAAATTATTTCTACTCCTGAAAAGCTAATATCACCAACTAATGTTAAACTATTTGTTGTTATTTGATTATTTCTATTTTTTTCACTAACAGAACCCAAAAATACATTAGTTTTATCCTGAACACTCCAAGTTTTTGGTATATATAATTCTATTCCTGAAAAGGAAGCATCAATCCTAACAATAGCACTTTTGTTGCTCATATCTACATTATCAAAATACAATTTCATAGCTCCAAAAGAACACTCAAAATAACCTTGCTCAAACTTATCAGTATTTATATATTTTATACTAGCACCAAATGAATTCTTAAATCTAACATTACTTTCATCTTCTATATTAATTTTCTCAAATTCATAGTTTTCACACTCATGATTGTAATTACCCCATTTAACATGTTTATGAAATATCATAGAAAGACCAATACTACCAAATAATGCGGCCATTAATACAGTCCAAGGGGTAATTGCTGTAATTCCTAATTCTTTATCATATATTATGCAAATAAATGCCATAGGAAATAAAATACCCGAAAAATTTAAACGAAGTACACTTTTCACAATAATTACTACTAAAAAAACTGTTAATAATAAACTAAATACATTCACATCTGGGAAAAATCCAAGTTTACTTATAATTAAAAAAATACCTGCTAATATAAATAAAGCTCCCCAAAAAATTCTTTCTTTTTTCATATCATTTCCTCTTTTCTGATAATTTAATTTTTAAAGGTTTATAATAATATCTTGAAACATATATCTGTTTGTGAGTATTTTCAAATTCAACCTTACTTGATGATGATAAACTACGTGTTATGGAGTAAATATGATTTGTATTTAGAATTGTTGATTTTGAAACTCTCATAAAATATCCTGGCAACAATTCTTCAAGTTCATAAAGCTTATATTTTACATTATAAATATTATCAATAGTATGTGCACAAATACTATTTTCTTCAGTATCAAAAAATAAAATTTCTTCCAATGAAAGATAATACTCAGTATCACCTTTGTAAAAAGTTATACACTTCTTATTTGATAACATATCACCAAGCAAAATTTGAATATTTTTAACTTCTTCACTTAGTTCATTGCATCTAATAATCACTTCATTTTCTTTAATTTTATTATCTACTTCAATCCGTATTTTCATATTTTCACTCCCCACATTTTTTATTATATTAATTACTTCTTGCATTGTAAATATAACAACAGTAAGTGGTTAATTATTGCTTGTAAGTGGTATTCTTATATGTATATGTTGTATTTAACTACATAATGTAATTTACATAATTTATAGTATGCCTTAATAGAACGTAAAAAATAAGGAGAACCACATCCATTGTTTAGACTTGATTCTCCTCCATTATTTATATACATTATTAAATAACAATTTAGATTAATCTCTATTAATTAAACATCTTTAACTTTCTTTATGGTGATCTTTAACCTCTAATTATTTAATTGCAGTTCATTTTTTGAATGTCCAAATTAAATATCCCCTTTAATTTTTCCATATTTCCACAATGCCAACATAGCATTTACTGATTGTTCTGCTGTTGGATATGCTGGTATTCCATGATCTCTTAATTTCATTATTGCTCTATGACACTCTTCTCCACCTTGACATTCCATAATAAATGGTTTATTTAAATGCTTATATGTCTCATGAAGTTCAATTACAATATCAACTACAACATCAACATCTGTTACTGCTGTTGGACAAATTGAGCCTAAAACACCATGAACATTTGGATCCCTCATAGCTTGTGTAAATGCACCTTTATATTGTATTGGAGATGCTGTTCCTGAAATATCTACTGGATTTAATGGTGAGCCAAACATAGGCATATAAGCCTTAATTCTTTCTCCAAGCCCTGGTGATATTTCTTTTAATTCCTTAAGTGGCATTCCACATCTTTCAAAGTGGTCACAACTTAATAATCCTGAGCCTCCCCCATTAGTTATCATAACAACGTTTTCACCTTTTAATGAAGGCTGACTTCCAAGTGCTAAAGACATATCTAAAAATTCTTGCCATGTTGTTGCCCTTATTGCGCCTGCTTCTTCAAATATTTCATCATAATACGCATCATCAGTTCCTTCGTTTTCAGATGCAGTATGTGCAAAAGCTGCTTTAACTCCTATCTTAGATCCACCAACTTTTATTGTAACTATTGGTTTTTTATGATTAAACTTCTTACATACATCTATAAATGCTTCTGGACTATCTAACCCTTCAATATATACAGATAGACATTTAGTATTTTCATCTATTCCTGCATAACTTATAAATTCACAAAAATCTACGTCTGCCTTATTTCCAAGACCAACAAAGAAACTCATTCCAAAGTGGTCACTTTGAGAAGTTCCAAGTGCTGCTAAAAGGTTAGCACCTGATTGTGAAATCATAGCCACTGGCCCCTTGATTGGTAAATAAGGTATAAATCCACAATTAAAATTCAAATAAGGACTTCCCATTCCAACAAGATTTGGACCTATCAATGGAAGTTCATTATCTCTACAATATTGAGTTAATTCATTTTGAAGTTCTCCTCTTCCAATTTCCTTAAATGCACTAGTTGCTATAACAACTATTTTAACTTTTTTCTCAACGCATTGTTTAAGTATCATCTTTACAATATGAGCTGGAACTGCTATAAAAACTAAATCTATTTCATCTGGAATATCAATTACTCTCTTATAAGCTTTTAAGTTACATACATAATCAGCTCTAGGATTTACAGGATATATTTTTCCTTTATATCCCCAATTATTTAATCCTTGAATTACCTTATATCCAACTTTAGTATCATATCTACTAGCACCTACAACAGCTATTGATTTAGGATTCAACGCATATTTTAAGTTATTAACTACATAATCACGAGCAAATTCAACCTTCATTTATTTCCCCTCCTCTACACTATTACAGCATCTTACTGTCTTATATTGTGTTCTATCTTGAAGGAAATCATCTGTAAATACACATTCTTCCCAATATCCATTTTCATCATCTAAACGACATACCCATCTTCTATATTGCCTTTTAGTATCAGCTTCCTTAATTTCTTCAATCTCTCCATAGCCATCTAATATATCTCTTATTTTATCTAAATCAGTTAATTCATTATAAGCAGTAACCATTATGTCGTATAAAGAATCGCTAAATTCTAATACATTATTTAATTCTGGTATTTCTGATAATTCATCAACAATTTCAGCCTTTCTAGCACTAGGTATTATTTGGAACAACCTTATCAAGTACATCTTCATGCTTAAATCTAAAGCTCTAAAATTTAAATAAATCATTGGAAGTATTATTCTTTTTTCATCAACTATTTTAATCAAATCTTTTTTCATAGTTTCACTATCTAGTCCTGATAACTGTGCTAAAACATCATAATCTAACATATCACCAATTGATTCTGTACTATTTATAGCATCTATTATTGCAAAATCTATTTCATCTATTTTATCTTGAACTTCAAATAATTTTTTTATTTGATCTTTTCCCCATACATGTTTTCTATACCCATCACCTTTAACATCCCACATATTCACATTTGATTCTCTTACATCTCTTCTTATAGGGCATAAATGTACGTAGTCAACATATTCATTTTCCTTCCATGGAGCTATTACATCACTCAATAAATTATCTAATACTCTCATATGATTTCCATTAAAGAAATCAAATTCACCATCTGTTTCATAGCCTGTACATATGTCATCTTTGTCTTGGAACCATTTAGAAAGAACTGCTTTTTGTTCCTTAGTAGTGCCTTCTTTTAGTTTAACTACCCAATAATAAAGCCCCCAACCATAAACTTGAGTAGCTGGATTCATAACAAACATAATCAAATGCTCATCATACATTCTTCTAATTCTCTTTTTTATTTCTTCTTTCTCTACTTTAGTTACTTCTGAAATATAATTTAAATTAAAAACTTCAGGATATATTTGATAGCATGACTTAGCAATATTATAAGCACTCATTTCTGCACTATCTAAAGGTACAGTACCATTTTCAGTAAATCCAATTCCTCTAGGTCTAAAAAAGTAATTATCCATCCAACCTTGTCTCTCTTCAGTGCCCAATTCATAATTTTTATCTGACATACCTTCAACTCCTTAAATTTTTATATTAATAAGATATTGTTTTATATTTAAAACACGCTAATAGAACTGAACCATACTCATTTTAGAATCAATCAGTTCAATTACTCCACATGTCTTATTTATTAATATATAAAAATTATAATAAAGCATTACTTATTAATAATTTATATTATTTTTAATATTTTTTTGAAAATATTAATCACATTACATACATACTACTAATAAAAAAAAATATGCAGTACATACAATTATTAATAAAAAAATATATAGTTCCCTAGAAATGATTTTTAGTTATTTCCCAATTTATGAATTATATTTTCCATCAATTTAGAGAACTAATATTAATATACATAAAAAAGGAATTCAATTCTTATTTAAATTGAATTCCTTTTTTTTATTTACCAATGTATATCAAAATTGTTTTGATGCAATTCTTTCAATATTCATTACATTAAAAGCATAATTATCAATTTTAAACTAATTAACTTTTTCTATTGCTTTCTCTGTAATAATTTCCTTTTGTTTTTCATCAAGTTTTTTATTTTCTTTTACTTCTTGTTTATTATCATCTTTATTAATTAAATCAACTTTTTCAACAGATGATTTTGTTGAATCTATATTTTCTTCTACACTTATTTTTTTATTATCTTGTTTTTCTGAATCTAATTTATCTGATAATTTTATATCATTTATATTTTCTTGTAAAATATTTGATTCTTCTTTTTTATTTATATCATCTATTTTTGAATTTGTTACTTCTTTAACTTTTTCTTCATTTTCATTGGCTGTATTTTTTATTTTAGGTTCTTCCATTAAAATACTTCTAGCTTTCACAGCTTTAACTTTTAATGCATCTTCTACTACTTGTTTTATTTCTGATTTTGTTAAATTATTTTTCTTTTCTTTTTTAGCTGCTAATATTGCAGTTTTTACTGCTGATGCATTATTTGAATTTACTGTTTTTATTCCTAGTGTTTCATAATAACTTATAGTTGTAGTACCACCATTTATATAACTAAGCGCTTTTTTTATTGAGTCTATATTTCCTTGTAATTTCTTTAATGTGCTATTATCTTTTCCTTTTACATACCAATTTACATCTACTAAATTTATATCTGTTACATATGATGCTCCTACTAATTGATAATCTTCTAATGTTCCTTGACCTTCATTTATTTTTGCATATGAATTACTTACATTGTTTAAAGCTTCTGATACTACTTTTTCTATCTCTATCTTTGTTAAGTTATTTCCTTTTGCTTTTTTAGCTGCTAATATTCCATTTTTCACTGCTAATGAATTATTTGCATTTACTGTTTTTATTCCTAGTGCTTCATAATAACTTGCAGTTGTAGTACCACCATTTATATAATTAAGCGCATTCTTTATTATATTTATATTTCCTTGTAATTTGCTTAAGGTACTATTGTCCTTTCCTTTTACATACCAATTTACATCTACTAAATTTATGTCTATTACGTATGATGCTCCTACTACTTTATAGTCATCTAATGTTCCTTGGCCTGCATTTATTTTCACATATGAATTCTTTACATTATTTAAAGCTTCTAATACGACTTTTTCTATTTCTGCTTTTGTTAAATTATTTCCTTTTGATTTTTTAGCTGCTAATATTCCAATTTTTACTGCTGATTCATTATTAGGATTTACTGTTGTTATTCCTAATATTTTATAATAACTTGTGTTTGTATTACCCTCATTTATATACTTTAATGCATTAAAAATTGCATTTATGTTTCCTTGTAATTTACTTAATGTACTATTATCCTTTCCCTTTACATACCAATTTACATCTACTAAATTTATATCTGTTACATATGATGCACCTACTACTTTGTAGTCGTCTAATGTTCCTTGGCCTGCATTTATTTTCACATATGAATTGCTTACATTATTTAAAGCTTCTAATACTACTTTCTCTATTTCTGCTTTTGTTAAATTATTTCCTTTTGCTTTTTTAGCTACTAATATTCCATTTTTAATTGCTGGCGCATTATTAGGGTTTACTGTTGTTACTTCTAATATTTTATAATAGCTTGCACTTGTGTCTCCACCATTTATATTTTTTAATGCATTAAAAATTGTATTTATGTTTCCTTGTAATTTCTTTAATGTACTATTATCTTTTTCCTTTACATACCAATTCACATCTATTAAATTTATATCTGTCACATTAGATGCTCCTACTAATTGATAATCTTCTAATGTCCCTTGTCCCGCATTTATTCTTACATATGAACTACTTACATTGTTTAAAGCTTCTAATACTACTTTCTCTATTTCTGTTTTTGTTAAATTATTTCCTTTTGCTTTTTTAGCTACTAATATTCCATTTTTCACTGCTGGTGCATTATTTTCATTTACTGTTATTATTCCTAATATTTTATAATAGCTTGCACTTGCGTTACCGTCGTTTATATAATTAAGTGCATTTTTTATTGTATTTATATTTCCTTGTAGTTTACTTAATGTACTATTGTCTTTTCCCTTTACATACCAATTTACATCTACTAAATTTATGTCTGTTACATATAATGATCCTACTAATTGATAATCTTCTAATGTTCCTTGGCCTGCATTTATTTCTTTAAATGCTCCACTTATTATATCAGGCAGTTTAACTATAATATTGTTAATTTCTTCTTTTGTTAGATCTTGTCCTTTTTTATTCTTTTTTGCTACTATAACTTTACTTAACTCATTAATATTTTTAGAGTTTACTGATGTTATACCTAATATATTATAATTGGTTAAACTAGTATTACCTTGATTTATATATTTTAATGCATTAAAAATTACATTTATGTTTCCTTGTAATTTACTTAATGTAGTATTGTCTTTTCCTTTTACTCCATCATTTATGTCAAGTAAATTTGATTCTGTTACATTAACTGCTCCTACTAAAATATAGTCATTTAAATTGGCTTGTCCTTGATTTATTCTTTCATTAGCTTCATCTATATTCTTTAAAGTTGCGTTAACAACATTTATTATTTCGTCCACAGTTAAATTAGCATTTTTGTTATTTTTTGATTTTATTATTTCAGAATTAATTGATTTTAAAACATCTGATTTTATCTCAATTCCTATTGTTTTGTATGAACTTAAAGTTCCATTTCCTGAATTTATAGTTTTACAAGCATCATTTTCATTTAATTCTTTTTTTATTGAATTTAATATGTCAATAGTGGTTTGTTGTACATTTCCTGCATTTAAGTCTTTATCTTTAATCTTGGCATTTAATAAATTTAAATCACTTATTCTATCCTTATCAACACCTACAATTGTATAATCGCTTAATTTAGCATTACCACTTTTTATTTGTTCAATAGATTTTTTTATTTTTTCATCTTCAACTACTGGAATATTTACATAAAGAAAATCCTTTTTTTGAGGTACCTCTCCCATATGATATGGTGGATCAGCTGTTACTGAAATTTTATGATTGCCTGGAGTTAAATTTTCTATAACAAATGTTTTGTAATTGGAATTCCCTTTTTCTTGATAGTCTATTAGATTATAATCGTCATTTCCAATAAAAGCTCCATCTACATAAACATATGCACTAGTTACATGACTAGTAAGTTTAGTTTGAATTGCGACTTCTTTTGTGTTTACATTATAGTTTTTTTCTAAATAATTTATATCCTTCATATTATCAGATAAGAAACTAAACTTATTATCATTATGATACCATCTTTTAGCATCTCCTACTTGACTTATTTTAAAATCCCAGGACACATTATTGGTTGGACGTCCAATTGCAAAAACTACATCTGCTCCTTGTGATGTTATAAAAAATAAAATCATCGCAAATATAGCAGAGACTTTTTTTAAGTTAATTTTCATTTTAAATCCCCCTTCTCTCAGTTTTACATAATAAACCTTATTATGTAAAAATTCAACTTTTTTATTTTTATTTTACATGTAAAGTTTTGTATTTTTTGTACGAATATATAATAATTCTATAATTAAAATTTAATCACAAAAGGAGAATTTTTATGTACAAAATTTATAATAATAATTATCATAAAAAACTTAATATAACTGAAAATGATCTTGTCAAGCAAACAATATTAAATAGAATTCCCAATAAAAATGATATTAAAGATTTAACTTCTATTGACGGTATAGAAATAAATGAGAAAAATGAGAATGTAATTAATACTAGAAAAGCTTATGATGCTTTTAAAGATTCTTGCTCTAAATTTGGATATGTGGAAACTTCAAGTGGAAATGGTTCTGATATGAGTTTATATTATAATACAATTGTTGACATGATGCGAGATGATGGTATTGATGTCCCTTCTTTCATTCCTGATGGAAATAACAATTGTAATTTCTTGCCTTTTATAGATAAAATGAAAGAGTATGCTAAAGATTTAAGTTTAACTAATCCTAATTTCTTACCTGATTGCTTTTCTGAATTTTGTGATTTATTTAAAGAAAAACTTATTCAATATGATTGTAAATAATAACTATTGACACTAAAAATAAAGGTTACAACCAAATCCTGTTGTAACCTTTTCTTAATCATTACCAAAGCCTAAATAAACTTTCTATAATTAATACATCTCAAACTACATCACTACTCATAATCAATGTTTTCTAAATACATATTATAAAGTCTAAATTTATGCTTATTTATTACTATTAAGTTTTTTATTTCCTTTTCGATTATATATTTATAAATTACTTTGTATTAAAGGAGATTATTATGGAAATAAATAATAATTTAAACTACAAAAATATAATTAATTCTAATTTTTATAAAAATGATTTATCTGATTTAGATAATAAAAGTACTGTTAATAATACTACTGATTCAATTGAAATTAATGAAACCAATTTTAATGTTATTAATACAAAAAAAGCTTATGATGCTTTTAAAGAGGCTAATCAAGGAGAGGTTGGTGACAACTCAGTTCTATATGCCATAATAAAAGATGCGATGAAAAATGATGGCATAGATGTACCAGATTTTACCTCAAATAATACAACTGCTTTTCTTCCATTCATAGATAAAATGAAAGAATATGCTAAAAATTTAATGATTGATCCAAATTTTCATCAAATAGGAGGAATGCCTCTTACAGATGAATTTTTAGATTTTTGTGATTTATATAAAGAAAAACTTATTCAATATGATTGCAAATAATAACTATTAACACTAAAAATAAAGGTTACAACAAAATCTGTTGCAACCTTTTCTTAATCATTATCAAAGCTTAAATAAACTTTCTATAATTAATCCATCTCAAACTAAATCACTACTCATAATTAATGTTTTCTAAATGTATATTATAAAATCTAATTTATGTTTATTTTTAACTATTAAGTTTTTTATTCCCTTTTCGATTATAGTATTTATAATGTACTTTTTAAAGGAGAATTTTTATGTACAAAATTTATAATAATAATTATCATAAAAAACTTAATATAACTGACAATGATCTTGTTAAACAAACAATATTAAATAGAATTCCAAATGAAGCTGATGCTAAAAATTTAACTTCTAATGATGGAATAGAAATAAATGAGAAAAATGAAGATGTAATTAATACTAAAAAATCTTATGATGCTTTTAAAGATGCATGTTCTGAATTTGGATATGTGGAAACTTTAGGTGGTAATGGTTCTGATATGAGTTTATACTATGTTACACTTATTAGTGTTATGGAAAATGAAGGAATTGATGTTCCCTCTTTCATTACTGATGGAACTAATAATCGTAATTTCTTGCCTTTTATAGATAAAATGAAAGATTATGCTAAAGATTTAAGTTTAACTAACCCTAATTTCTTGCCTGATTGCTTTTCTGAATTCTGTGATTTATATAAAGAAAAACTTATTCAATATGATTGCAAATAATGCATATTGGTACTAAAAAATAAAGGTTACAACAAAATCCTGTTGTAACCTTTTCTTAATCATTATCAAAGCCTAAATAAACTTTCTATAATTAATATTTACTTATAAATTCCTATATCTTTTCTACAATATGCCCCTTTAAATGTAACTTTATTAATATTTAAATAAGCTTCTTTTCTAGCTTCTTCAACATTTTCTCCGCATCCAATAACTGATAAAACTCTGCCACCACTTGTCTTTAAGATTCCATCTTCGTATTTTGCTCCGGCTAAGAATACCTTATCCTTAACTTTTTCATCTATATTTATTTCATACCCTTTATTGAATTTATTAGGATATCCATTAGATACTAAAACTACATTTATACATACCCCTTTATTCCACTTAATCTGAGCTTTATCTAACTCTTCATTTAATGCTGCTTCAATTACTTCTAAAAGATCACTTTCCATTAAATAAAGAACTGATTGAGTTTCTGGATCACCCATTCTAACGTTGTATTCTAAAAGATATGTTCCTTTTTTAGTTATCATAAGACCAAAGAATATAATCCCCTTAAAGTCAAAGCTTTCTTCTTTTATTCCAACTAATGTTTTGTTCATTATGTTTTCTTTAAAATCTAATAAAACTTCTTCTGTAACATATGGATTAGGCGCTAAAACTCCCATTCCACCAGTATTAGGTCCTTTTCCACCATCAAATATTTGCTTATGATCTTTAGCTGATAAAAATGGAATTATAGTTTTCCCATCAGTTATTGAAAGTATAGAAGCCTCAACGCCTTCTAAAAATTCTTCAATAACAATCTTTTGCCCTGCACCATTAAATGCATCATCAACCATACAAGTATTAACAGCTTCTATTGCTTCTTCTTTATTTTCACAGATTATAACACCTTTTCCTGCTGCAAGTCCATCTGCTTTTACAACAGTTGGATAAGTACAGTTTTCTAAATATTTCAATGCTTCATTAACATTAGTGAATGTAGCGTATTCTGCTGTTTTTACACCATACTTTTTCATAAAATCTTTTGAAAAACTTTTGCTACCTTCAAGCATTGCTCCATCTTTCGCTGGCCCAAAAATCTTTAAGTTTTCTTTCTTAAATTCATCAACTATTCCTTCGGTCAATGGATCTTCTGGTCCAACTATTGTTATATCAATTCCTTCTTTTTTAGCAAAAGCTATTAATTTATCTATATCAGTTATATTTATATTTTCACATTTATCATGAGTTGCAGTACCGCCATTACCTGGTGCTACAAATATTTTTTCAACCTTTTCACTCTTTCCAAGTTTCCAAGCTAAAGCATGTTCTCTTCCACCAGATCCAATTAAAAGTAGTTTCATATAACCTTCCTCCAAACTCCAAATCATATTTGACTCTTCTTTATAACAATTGATATTGTAGTATAATTGCGAATTGGCATTAAAATTTACTTTTTAGAACTCTTAATAAAGATTTGTCAAATTATCTGCTTGTCGCAATCTTTGATTGGAACATACATTAATTGGGCTAAGCTTTGTTCTAGAGTTCTTAAAGTAAATTTCTCAGTCCATGAGCTTTATACTACAATATCAATCCAATTTTAAAATATAATCTAATGCTTAAAGTGTCTGAATCCTGTAAACACCATTGCTATTCCATGTTCATTACAGGCATCTATAGACTCTTGATCTCTCATAGAACCACCTGGTTGAATTATTGCTTTAATTCCACCTTCAGCTGCTTTATCAACAACATCTCTAAATGGGAAGAACGCATCTGAAGCTAATATTGTAGCTCCTTTACCTCTTCTTAATGCATCTTCTGTTGGCCAAATTCTATTTACTTGACCGCCACCAATACCTAATGCTATTCCATTATGTGCAACAACAATTGCATTAGATTTAACATATTTAACTACTTTCATTCCAAATAATAAATCTTCCATCTCTTCATCACTTGGTTTCTTTTCAGTTACCACTTTAATTTCATCAATAAGTTTATTATCTTCATCTTGCACTAGTATTGCTCCATCAACTGTTACCATGCACTTTTCAGCCTTTGGAGTATTGTGGAACTTAAGTACCCTTAAATTCTTCTTAGTTTTTAATACTTCTAAAGCATCCTCATCATAATCAGGTGCTGCTATAACCTCTAAGAATATTTTCACCATTTCTTGTGCTGTTTTCTTATCCACTTTTCTATTAAATCCAATAATTCCACCAAATATTGAAGTTGGATCTACTTCATATGCTTTCATATAAGCTTCATAAGAGTTTTCACCAGTTGCTACCCCACATGGTGTATTGTGCTTTAATGCACAACATGCTGGCTCATCAAATTCATTAGCACATTTCCATGCTATATCAACATCTTTAAAATTATTGTATGATAATTCCTTACCATTTAAAGTTTCAAAAGTATTCATAGCCCCATCAACCATTGTTGATGAATAAACAGCAGCGCTTTGATGAGAGTTTTCACCATATCTTAAGTTTTGCATCTTCTTATATGAAACTGAAAGATACTCAGGATACTCTTCTTCATCAGCTAGCATAAAGTTTGCAATTGCACCATCATATGCACTCATAAGATTAAATACCTTACCTGCTAACTTTTTCTTTGTCTTTAAAGATACTTGTCCAGCATTTTCTATTTCATTCTTAACAACTTCATAATCATTTATGTTTGAAATTACAGTTACATCTTGAAAGTTCTTAGCTGCAGCTCTAAGCATTGTAGGACCACCAATATCTATAAATTCAACTTTTTCTTCGAAAGTTAAATCTTCTTTCACTTTTTCAAAGAATGGATAAAGATTAACTACAACATAGTCTATTGTATGAATTTCTCTTTCTTCTAATACTTTCATATGTTCTTTATTATCTCTTATTGCAAGAATACCAGCATGAACTAAAGGATGTAATGTTTTAACTCTGCCATCTAACATTTCCGGGAAATTAGTAACTTCATTAATTTCAATTACATCAATACCATTTTCTTTTAAGTATTTATACGTACCACCAGTTGATACTATTTCAATATCTTTAGAAACTAAAAATTCAGCAAAGTCTAAAACTCCATCTTTATTAAAAACACTTATTAAAGCTCTCTTTTTCATAAAAAACCTCCACTTATTAAGTTATATTTATTGATATATGTACTAAATAAAATGGCATTATAATTGATATTTTAGTATTATTAACTTCAATTACTCAATTTACTTTTACTTATACATATAACAACCATATTTTTAAATACAGCTTATTTTTATATCTCAATTACCTTTGTTTTACCATTAACAATTTCAACTTTACCTTCACTAATTAACTTAATTGCTTTTGGCAATAGTATATGTTCTTTTTCTAATATTCTCTTTTGAATACTTTTTGCATCATCTTCAAAATAAACTGGTACAATATCTTGTAGTAGTATTGCACCCCCATCAACTTCAGAATTCACATAATGAACTGTACATCCTGAAAATTTAACTCCACTTTTTATAACCGCCTCATGAACCTTTAACCCATACATTCCTGATCCACAAAAAGCTGGAATTAATGATGGATGAATATTTATTATTTTGTTGTTAAATTCTTTTAATATCTCTCCATCTAATATAGCTAGATATCCTGCAAGAACAATTAAATCTACTTTTCCTTTTATAAGGTGCAAAATTTTATCTGAAGATTTATCTTTATACTCTTTTTTACTAACAACATAAGTAGGTATATTATGATTTTTAGCTCTTTCTAACGCATATATTCCTTCTTTACTTCCAATTACCATTTCTATACTGCATTCTATTTCTTTATTTTCTACTGCATCGATTATTGATTGGAGGTCTGTTCCACCCCCTGAAACCAAAACTGCTATTTTAAACAAACACCCTCACCTCCAGATGTTATATATCCTATTTCATAAGCTTTTTCACCCATTGCGATTAAAGCTTTTATTATAGGCTCAACATCTTTCTCATTTACTGCAAGAACAAATCCAATTCCCATATTAAAAGTGTTATACATATGATCTTTATCTACACCTTTTTCAATGATTCTTTCAAATATAGCTGGAAGTGGATAAGAATCTTTATTAATTACAGCAGTTAATTCTCTACCATTAAACATTCTTGGAACATTTTCAATAAATCCTCCACCAGTAACATGTGCCATCCCTTTAATATCAAAGTTTTCAAGTAAATTAAGTATAGGCTTAACATAAATCTTAGTTGGCGTAATTAATGTTTTCCAAACTTCCTCACCCTTAAAATCTTCATTTAAATCTGTGAATATTTTTCTTACTAAAGAATAACCATTAGAGTGTATTCCAGAAGAGGAAATACCAATCAGTTTGTCTCCATCTTTAATTCTGCTACCATTTATTATCTTCTCTTTGTCAACTATTCCTACTGCAAATCCTGCCATATCATATTCACCTTCATCATAAAATCCTGGCATTTCTGCTGTTTCTCCACCAATTAAAGCACAATCAGATTGAATACATCCATCTGAAATTCCTTTAACTAAATCCGAAGCAACCTCTGCTTCAAGTCTTCCACAAGCTATATAATCTAAGAAAAACAATGGCTTTGCTCCATGACATAAAATATCATTTACACACATAGCTACACAATCAATTCCAACAGTATCATACTTTTTATTTTTAAATGCTATTTCTAACTTTGTTCCAACACCATCTGTTCCTGAAACTAGCACTGGTTTTTCATATCCTGATGGAAGTTCAACCATACCTGCAAAACTTCCAAGCCCATTTAAAACATATTCACTCATAGTCTTAGCTGCATATTCTTTTATTAACTTTACTGATCTATAACCTTCTTCTATATTAACTCCTGCTTCTTTGTAAGTAATCATATATTAATCCTACCTTTCAAACTGATTTGGCGTTTCAATTGGCGTAGCTACTGGATAAATTCCATTGAAGCATCCCATACAAAATCCTTTTTTACCTCTACAACTTTCTTTTACACCATCTTCACTTAAGTATCCTAAGTAATCAGCTCCAATAATATCTCTTATTTCTTCTACTGAATTATTGGCTGCAATAAGTTCACTTCTATATGGTGTATCTATACCAAAATGACATGGATATTTAACCCCTGGTGATGCTATTAAAAAGTTTATTTCCTTAACTCCAGCACGTTTAAGTGATTCTATCAAATGCTTTGAAGTTGTTCCTCTTACAATTGAATCATCTATTAAAATTACCCTTTTTCCCTCTATATTTACTTTTAGTGGATTTAATTTAACGGCAACCGCTCTTTCTCTAATTTCTTGAGAAGGTGATATGAATGTTCTTCCAACATATCTATTTTTAATAAATCCTGTATCATAAGGAATTCCTGAAGCTTTAGCATATCCTATCGCTGCTGGTATTCCCGAATCTGGAACTGCAATTACTAAATCAGCATCTATTGGATGTTCTTTATATAATTGTTCACCTGCTCTAACTCTTGAAGTATGAACCTCTAATCCATCAATTTTAGAGTCAGGTCTTGCAAAATAAATATATTCAAAAGCACAAGTTTGACATACTGTGTTTTCAGAATATTTATAAGAATGAATTCCTTCGTCATCTATAATAATAATTTCCCCTGGTTCAATATCTCTTACAAGCTCTGCACCTATTGCATCTAAAGCACAACTTTCCGATGTTAATATATATCCCTCATCAATTTTTCCAAGCGAAAGTGGTCTAATTCCATGAGGATCTCTAGCCCCTATTAATTTATCTGTTGACATAATTGTTAATGCAAATGACCCTCTTATAGCAGATATTGCATCAACTACAGCCCTTGTAAGACCTTTTTTTGCACTTCTTGCTATAAGACATGCTATTACTTCAGAGTCACTTGATGTATGAAATATTTGCCCAGCATCCTCAAGTAATTCTCTTATAACATCATCATTAACTAAATTTCCATTGTGAGCCATTGCAATTGAACCTATTTTAGAAGTAGTAAGTATTGGTTGAGCATTTTCTATTCCCTTGCCACCAGCTGTTGAATATCTTACATGACCTATAGCTATATGACCTCTTAACTTTTCTAAATCCTCATGTTTAAATGCATCTGTAATTAATCCTAGCCCCTTATGCATTTCTATTTTTTCCCCATCAGCTACTGCAATTCCTGCACTTTCTTGCCCTCTATGTTGAAGTGCATAAAGACCATAGTAAGTCATTGACGCAACATCTAAAGGCTTGTTTGTATAAACTCCAAAAACTCCACATTCATCTTTAAATTTATCTAAGCTTGGATCCATAATTAATTCAAACTCTGAATTCGTCATCTACATATTCCTTTCTCAACTTAATTTAAGGCTTCTAATGTAAAATTTATATTATTTTCTAAATAATTTATTTTTATATAAGGACGTTGCCAAATCATAAACTAATTTAATAATATTATTTAGATATTCTCTTTAAAATTTCAATATAGGCATCCTCTACATTACCTAAATCTCTTCTAAATCTATCTTTATCTAATTTTTCTCCTGTAGTAGCATCCCAAAATCTACAAGTATCAGGTGAAATTTCATCAGCTAAAACTATAGTTCCATCTGCACATTTACCAAATTCTATTTTAAAATCAATTAAATTAATATTTTCTTTTGCAAATGCTTCTTTTAATATGTTGTTAATTTTAGCTGTCATCTCTAAAATAGTGTCTATTTCTTCAAAGGTTGCAGCTCCAATTGCTACTGCATGATAACTATTTATTAATGGATCTCCTAGTTCATCATCTTTATAAGAAAATTCGAATACTGTAGTTTTAAGCTTAGTTCCTTCTTCAAGGCCTAATCTTTTAGCCATACTACCAGCTGCAACATTTCTTACTATCACTTCTAGTGGAACTATTTCAACTTTTTTACATAATTGTTCTCTATCATTTAATTTCTTAATGAAGTGAGTTTTAATTCCTTGTTTTTCTAATTGTTCAAATAATATTGAAGTAATCTTATTATTCATTACACCTTTATCTGTAATTTGTCCTTTTTTCTCTCCATTAAATGCTGTTGCATCATCTTTATAGTAAATTACTACTTCATCAGCCTTATCTGTTGCATATATTTGTTTTGCTTTTCCCTCATATAACATTTCTAATTTTTCCATTATAGTTCTACCCCTTCCCCATTTTCATCTATAAAATTCTTTTTCATATTTTCTCTAAATTCAATTAATCTTTCTCTTAATTCATCATCTTTTAAAGCTATCATTTGTAATGCTAGCATCCCAGCATTATAACTATTATTTATTCCAACAGTTGCAACAGGAATTGATTTTGGCATTTGCACTATTGAAAGTAATGAATCTAGTCCATCAAGTGCTGCATTAATAGGAACTCCAATTACAGGAAGTATTGTTTTTGATGCAATAACTCCTGGCAAATGTGCTGCAAGCCCTGCTCCTGCAATTATTACTTCACACCCTTTGCTTTCAACCATTTTTATAGTTTCTTCTAATTTTTCTGGAACTCTATGTGCTGAAAGGATATACGCTTTATAATCAACATTAAATTCTTTTAAAGCATTTGCCGCTCCCTTCATGATTTCTGTATCTGATTTACTTCCAAAAAATATTGCTACCTTCATAGTTAATCCTCCTAAAATTCTCAATTTTTAATTCTTAAATTCTTAAATTCTTAAATTCTTAAATTCTTAAATTCTTAAATTCTTAAATTCTTAAATTCTTAAATTCTTAAATTCTTAAATTCTTAAATTCTTAAATTCTTAAATTCTTAAATTCTTAAATTCTTAAATTCTTAAATTCTGGGTATTTTACAATATCAATTTAAATAATGATTAAAGTATTAAAAATTTTTATTTATTAGACTCTATTTTAAATATGTGTTTATATATCAACATGCTACTAAAGCATAACCATTTATATCCTCTTCCGAATAAGTAATTCACCTAAGATTACTTTTAAATGAGGCTAACACCCTACGACTGTTAGCTAAGTTCGAAAAACCAAATCATATATTTGGACTCTCACTTATCTTACTTAAAGTAATTAACTCCTGATCTAAATATCTTTTGATCAAAGTTTCCTGGAATATTTCTATATAAATTTTCACCTATTCTTTCTGAATGAGCCATTTTTCCAAGTACTCTTCCATCTGGACTTGTTATTCCTTCAATTCCATACATTGATCCATTTGGATTATATGGCATATTAAGTGCCACATCGCCTTGAAGATCAACATATTGAGTTGCTACTTGTCCATTATTTATTAATTCTTTTATTAAACTTTCAGGTGCAACAAATCTTCCTTCTCCATGAGAAATTGCTATTGAATGTATATCTCCTACATTTACTTCATTAAACCATGGTGATTTATTAGAAACCACTTTTGTTCTAACTATTGAAGACATATGTCTATTTATATTGTTGTAAGTTAATGTAGGCATATCTTCTTTTATATCAACAATTTCACCGTACGGTACTAATCCTAATTTAATTAAAGCTTGGAAGCCATTACAAACTCCTAAAGCTAATCCATCTCTATTCTTTAATAATTCCATTACTGATTCTTTAATCTTTTCATTTCTAAGCACAGTTGCTATAAATTTACCTGATCCATCTGGTTCATCTCCCGCTGAGAATCCTCCTGGAATCATTATTATTTGAGATTTATCTATCTCAGATTTAAGTCTTTCTATTGATTCTACTAATGCTTCTTTTGTAATATTTCTAAATACTACTTCCGAAACCTTAGCCCCCTCTTTTTCAAAAGCTCTTCTACAGTCATATTCACAATTATTTCCTGGGAAAACTGGAATCACGACTCTTGGTTTAGCTAATTTAATAGCTGGTGATGAAATTTCTTTTTTCTCATATAAAACAGTTTCTATCTTTTGTGAAACATCTTCAGTTTTTATCTTAAATACGCTATTTAATTTTTTTTCATATATTTCTTCTAAATTTTCAATATCTAATTTCAAGTCATATTCTTTAGATATTATTTTTTGAGAAGAGATTGTTTTACCTACTTCTTTATATAAACAATCTTTGAATTCTTCATTTATATCAATTTCATTTTTAACTTCTAATAATAAACTTCCATAATTAAATCCGAATAACTCATCCTTAGTTAAATTATTAAACTCTGTACCGATTCTATTTCCAAGTGACATCTTAGTTAAACATTCAGCAACACCGCCAAATTTAACTGCAGATGCGGAAATAACTTTTTCTTCTTCTATTAATTTATAAAGAACCTCTAAATTCTTTTTAAACTTATTCATATCTATAGTGCCATCTTCTAATTTTTCAGTTTTAAGTAACACTAATTTTGAATTTACACCCTTAAATTCTGGAGATATTATTTTGCTAGCTTTTTCAATTCCAACTGCGAATGAAACTAATGTTGGAGGTACATCCAACTCTCCAAAGCTTCCTGACATTGAATCTTTTCCTCCAATTGCTGCAATTCCAAGTTGCATTTGTGCTTCATAAGCTCCAAGTAGTGCTGCAAATGGCTTTCCCCATCTTGTTTCATCTTTTCCTAGTTTTTCGAAATACTCTTGAAAAGTTAATCTAGCTTTTCTATAATCTCCACCCATAGCTGAAAGTTTTGTTATTGATTCTATTACTGAGTAATATGCCATATGATATTGACTCCAAGTTCCTAGATATGGATTAAATCCAAAAGTCATTATTGTAGCATCTTTGCTTTCCCCACCAAGCACTGGAATTTTAGCTGCCATTCCTTCAGCTGGAGTGTTTGCATATTTACCTCCAAAAGGCATAATTACTGTTCCTGCTCCAATAGTTGAATCAAATCTTTCGACTAGTCCCTTTTGAGATGCTATATTTAAATCTTTTAAGTTATTTATCCATGTATCTTTTACATTTACATCATAAACTTCATATGGATACTGTGTTGGCCCATTAACCTTAACAGATACTTTTTGACTTGCTCCATTTGTATCTAAAAAGCTTCTATCTAAATCCACTATTTTTTTGCCTCTCCAGTATAATCTAAGTTTATCAGTATCTGTAACGTGAGCTACTAATGTTGCTTCTAGATTTTCCTCATTTGAAAGTCTAATAAACTCATCTGCATTTTCTTTTGTTACAATCACTGCCATTCTTTCTTGTGATTCTGAAACTGCAAGTTCTGTCCCGTCTAATCCCTCATATTTTTTTGTTACTTTATCTAAATCTATATCTAATCCTCTGCATAATTCTCCAATAGCAACTGAAACCCCACCTGCACCAAAATCATTACATCTTTTAATCATTTTGGCTACTTTTGAATTTCTAAATAATCTTTGAATTTTTCTTTCAGTAGGAGCATTTCCCTTTTGAACTTCTGCTCCACATTCATTAAGTGAATCTATTGTATGTTCTTTTGATGATCCTGTTGCTCCACCAACTCCATCTCTACCTGTTCTTCCTCCAAGTAAGATAATTACATCGCCTAATTTTGGTTCTTCGCGAACAACATTTTCTTTTGGTGCCGCTGCAATAACTGCTCCAACTTCCATTCTTTTTGCTACATAATTAGGATGATAAATTTCTTGAACTTGTCCAGTTGCAAGACCTATTTGATTACCATAAGAGCTATATCCATGTGCTGCTCCTAAAGTTATAGTTCTTTGAGGAAGTTTTCCTTTTAAAGTTTCTTCAATTGAAACTGTTGGATCACCAGCTCCTGTAACTCTCATAGCTTGATACACGTATGTTCTACCTGATAATGGATCTCTTATTGCTCCACCTAAACAAGTTGCGGCTCCACCAAAAGGTTCAATCTCAGTAGGATGGTTATGAGTTTCATTTTTAAACATAACTAGATAATCTTCTAATCCATTATTAGTTTCAATTTTTACATTAATAGAGCATGCATTTATTTCTTCTGATATATCTAAATCATCAAGCTTTCCTCTTTTTCTAAGTTCTTTCATTGCTATAACTGCAATGTCCATAAGAGTTTTTTCTTTTTCTTTTTCTCCATATACATATTCTCTAGATTTCATGTAATTTTCATAGCTTTTTTTAATTGGTTTTGTATATTTATTATCTTCAAACTCTATATTTTCTAATATTGTAGAAAATGTAGTATGTCTACAGTGATCTGACCAATAAGTGTCTATAACTCTGATTTCAGTGATTGATGGATCTCTATTTTCTTTTTTAAAATAGTCTTTTATCATAACAAGATCTTCAATACTCATAGCAAGACCATAATCTGAATGAAATTCTTGTAATTCTTCTAAACTTTTTTCTATGAATCCATTTAATATAAGAACATCTTTAGGTATGTTTGAAGTTGATGTAATGTCTTTACTATTTATATCCACTTCTCTTGAATCGACTGGGTTTATATAATATAATTTTATTTTATCAATTTCTTCCTTATTAATATTTCCCTTTAACACAATTATCTTAGCTGATTTTATATAAGCTTTATCTTCTTCAGTCAATAATGATATACATTCTGAAGCTGAATCTGCTCTCTGATCATATTGTCCTGGTAAAAATTCTACTGCAAAGGCTATTTCATCTTCATTTATAGGCAATTCTGATTCATAAATATTATCAACTGTTAATTCTGAAAAAATAGTATGTAGTGCTTTATTATAGTACTCATCACTTATATCCGAAATAATATATTTATTTATAAGCCTTACATTCTCTAAATTAGCTACTCCTAAATTTTCTTTAAAATCTCTTAGTAAGCCCTGTGCTTCTACATCAAATCCGCTTTTCTTTTCAACGAATATACTCTTAATATTTAACATTAAAAATTCCTCCAAAATATTAATTTGAGATTTATAATTTTATTAATTGTTATAATTACGAATATTATCAAACTAGTTAACTTTAACTTTCGTGTCATTAATTAAAGATTACCATTTTAAATTATCACTGTCAACTTTTATTGTATAAAATTAACACACATTTTTTATTTTTAAGAATATTATTAAAAAAAGAGGTTGATTTTCAATTAATCAACCTCTTTTTTACGTATATTTTAACTTTTTATAACACGAATATTTGCTAATCGATTTCTTTTCCAGTAGAACTTTGCCATATTTCATACCAATCTTCTCTAGTTAATTTCACTTTTAACGAATCTACTGCTAATTTAACCCTTTCAATTTTACCTGACCCAATAATAGGAATTATATTTGAAGGATGATATAAAAGCCAAGCATAAATAACTTCATCTATAGAAAATATATTATTCTTTTCTTTTATTTTATTCAAAGTAGTCATAAGTCTCCTCCCTCTCTCATCTTCCACATTAAATATTTTTCCACCAGCTAAAGGAGACCATGCCATAGGCGTCATTTTGTTCTTTAAACAATTATCTAAAGTACCATCTATAAAAGGTTCTAAACGCACTGGTGATATTTCAACTTGATTTGTAACAATCGGAAAATCTAAATACGTTTTAAGCATATCAACTTGAGATGGAGTGAAATTAGATACTCCAAAGTTTAATACTTTACCTTCATTATGTAATTCATTAAAAGCTTCTGCCATTTCTTCTGGATTCATTAAATAATCCGGTCTGTGAATTAATAATAAATCAACATAATCCGTTTGTAATCTTTTTAACGAACTTTCAATTGAAAATTTTATATGATCTTTACTAGAATCATAATGATGAACTTTACAATCAACTAACCTTCCTGGCAACTTTATTCCACACTTAGTTATTATTTCAATGTTATATCTTAATGACTTTTTTAAATTCATAGCATTACCTTGTAACTCTTCAGTCATATATATATCTGCCGTGTCAAAAGAAGTAATTCCAAGTTCAATACATTCTTGCATAAATTTCAATACTTCTTTAGGACTTTTATTCCACTTATTTGCTCTCCACATACCTTGAACAATTCTCGAAAGTTCAAAATTTTCATTTAATTTAACTCTATCCACAAATATCGTCTCCTTTGTTACCATACAATTTTTAATAGTATATCACAGCTCGTAATAAAAAAACTACAACTTTAAATATAAAAAAGTGCCAAGTAAATTAATATTACTCAGCATCTCTATTTATAAATTCAGCTTTAAGTTTTGAATAAACTATTTTTTGACTACTATAAAGACTAAAATACCCCGATAACATATAACTAACACCACAAGCAACTGCAAATAAAATAAGGGCACCAGAACCAAAAAGTTCTATACTTAATATTACTGAAGTAATTAGTGTATTAACTACACCACAGAACAAAGCAACTAGTCCAATTGCAGCTCCTAACCTTGGATCCAAACCAATTAATCCTCCTACTACACATCCAAATGTCGCACCAATAAAAAATGTAGGAACGATTTCTCCTCCTTTGTACCCAACGCTTATAGTAATAGCTGTAAAAATAATTTTTAAAATAAATGCTTCTGGTTTTGCTTGTCCATTAATTGCATTAGCTATAATGTTCATTCCTGCTCCATTATAATCTCTAGACCCCACAATAAACGTAAGTGCAACTATAGCTAAGCCACCACAAATTATTCTAAGATAGTCATTTTTTATTAAATTGCTTAAAAATTTATTAGTTTTGTGTAGAGTCTCACAAAATATAATACTCACCAATGCACATAAAGCCCCTAAAATTGCAACTTTTATTATATTTTCTGTTGAAATATTCGGAATAACATTTATATTAAAACGGACTGGTTCCAGGCCAAATAGTAATGATACTTTATAAGCAACAATTGATGAAACTATGCACGGAATAAAACTAGAATAATAAATGATTCCAACACTTATAACTTCCATAGCAAAAAATGTTGCTGTTAAAGGAGTTCCAAATAATGCAGAAAAAACACCACTCATTCCACACAAAGTAATTAAGTGCATATCCTTTTCATCAAGATGTAGAATTTTTCCCACTTGTGAACCAATACTACCACCAAGTTGTAAAGCCGCTCCTTCTCTACCAGCTGATCCTCCAAAAAGATGAGTTATTACGGTGCTTATAAATATAAGAGGTGACATAGAAAAAGGTACTTTTCCATCTGTACGAATAGAGTCTATAACCAAATTTGTGCCTATATTACTTCCTAATTTCAATATTTTATATAAACATATTATAAGAGCCCCACCAAGTGGTAGCATAAATATTATCCAATCATTTTCTATTCTAAAGCTTGTTGCATATTCAACACTAAGATGAAACAGGCTTCCTATAAAACCACCTATCAAACCTGTAATTCCTGCAACAACAACCCATAGAAAAAAAGTAATTATATATCTTTTTATCGATTTGAATTTTGCAATAATTATATTCAATTTTATCCTCCATTTTAATTTTATCCTTTATTTTATTTAAATAAACATCAAAAAAGCTACTAAAAAATGAATTAAAATCATTTTTTAGTAGCTGTTAATTTCTACTATCTGTTGTTTCTTTGTTGTTTTCTTGCTCTTCTACAATCAGGACATCTTACTGGTTCGTTGTCAAATCCTTTTTCTTTGTAGAATTCTTGTTCCCCAACTGTGAACACAAATTCGTTACCGCAATCTTTACAAAGTATTTTCTTATCTTCCATTATAAAATCCTCCTCTTCATAGATTATAACCTTAATACTAGACCAATCTCTGAAAAAGAGGTGATGTATAGTACGTATGATTAAATCTTGAATTATATTACTACTTAATAATATCATATACGTTACAATATTTCAAGTGCATTTATTTTATTATTCAAATATTAAACCATCTATAAGTTTACCTTTATCCATTGAAACAATCCTATCTGAGACTCTTTTTGCAAATTCCATATCATGCGTTATTATCATCATTGCCATTCCATTTTGACTTAAACTTTTTATTAAATTTGCTACCTCTTCTGTAAGTCCCGGATCTAGTGCTGAAGTTGGTTCATCAAAACACATAACTTTTGGTTCTAATGCTAAAGCTCTTCCTATAGCAACCCTTTGTTTTTGTCCTCCAGATAATTCAAACGGATAATTTTTTGCCTTTTCTTCTAATCCTAAAAAACCTAAAATCTTTTCTGCTTTCTTTATAGCATCTTCTTTACTTAATCCAAGCACTTTTCTAGGTGCTTCTATTAGATTTTCCAAGACAGTCATATGTGGAAATAAATTAAAGTTTTGAAATACCAATCCTATATCTTTTCTTATCTCAGACATAGTTTTCTTATCAACATATTTTCCTCCTTCACAAATTGCTCGTCCATTAATCTCAATCTTCCCGTTATCACATTGTTCTAAAGCATTAACGCATCTAAGAAGTGTTGTTTTTCCACCACCAGATGGACCAACAATAACTAGTATTTCTCCTGGATCAATATTAAGATTAATTCCTTTTAATACTTCCGTATTCCCAAATTTCTTTTTAACATTACTAATTCTTAGCATTTAAAACCAGTCCTCTCTAGTTATAATATTCATACTTATTTTCTACTTTTTCTAGTAATTTACTAAGTATTCCTATGACTACTAAATAAACAACTCCTGCTAATATTAACGGAATCAACGTAACATCCCTATTAGATGCTATCTTAGCTATTTTTAGTAATTCATCTAAACCTATTATATATACTAAAGATGTATCTTTTATTAAAGTTGTAATTTCATTAGCCACTGGAGGAATAACTCTTTTTATAGCTTGTGGTAATATTATTCTAAAAAAAGTATCCTTATATGTTAATCCTAGCATTTCCGCCGCTTCATATTGCCCCTTATCTATTGATATTATTCCCGCTCTAAATATTTCTCCAAAATATGCTGCATAATTTAAAACAAATGCTAATATTGCTGCTGTAAATCTGTCAAAAGTTATTCCCATGGTTGGTAAACCAAAAAATATTACTACTATTTGCAATAACAATGGAGTTCCTCTCATTATAAGCACATAAATGCCAGTTAACTTTCTTAGCACAAGAAATTTTGATGTTCTAGCTAGTGCTACGACAATCCCAAGAGGTATAGATAATATTAATGTCAATACAAAAACTTCTAATGTAACTTTTAAGCCTTCTAATATTTGAGGCATTAGTGATAATATATAATTCAAGGTGACTCCTCCTTTTTATCTAGCTATTATGTCTTCACCAAACCATTTTTCTGATATTTTTGCACCTGTACCATCTTCTATTACAGAATTTAGAGCATTATTAAATTCTTGAACAAATGATGTATCTCCTTTTTTTATTCCAACAGCATAATCTTCTGCTCCAAAATCATCATTTAATATTTTATACTTTTCTTTTCCTCTTTCATTTGTATAATATTTGGCTAATATTTCATCAGCCACAACTGCATCTATTCTCCCTGCTTCCAAGTCCATTAGTGCATCATTATTAGTCTCAAAAGTAACTACATTTCCGCCATCAAACTTACTCATCATATCACCATCTGCTTTTATAGCATCCACTGCACTTGATTGATTTTGAGCTCCAACCTTAGCATTAATCAAATCATTTTTACTATTAATTTTAGAATCCGCTAAGGTTATAATAACTTGTCTATTGTTTAAATACACTTTAGAAAATTCTACATTTTCTTTTCTTTCATCAGTTATTGAATATCCATTCCAAATTAAATCTATATTTCCATTATTAAGTTCTGATTCTTTCATACTCCAATCAATTGATTGAAATTTAACTTTTTTATTAAGTTTTTCTCCTACTGCCTTAGCAAGATCTACATCAAAACCTACCGTTTCTCCACTTCCATCTTTAAATCCCATAGGAACAAAAGTGTCATCCATTCCAATTATTATTTCATTCTTACTAGACGCACTTTCTTGCTTATTGCTTTTACATGCTACTAAATTCACCCCAATAGTAGCAACACATGATACTATTAATAATTTTTTAAATAATTTATTCATCATTATATTTTTCCCCCTTGACTACTTCTCTTATTTATTACTTTATCATAGTAAAGTGATAAAATCAAGCCTATTTTTTCAATTTATTCTCTACTTACAAATGAAATAAATTATAATACTAACAATGCATATATTTAATTAATACACTTCAAATAAAGTGACTATACATACACTTAGCCACTTTATTTGAATTTAACAAATTTATTTTTTAATATATAACTATTTATACATAAAAAGTTCCTGTCACAAATCTTACATTTTGAAACACGAACTTTCATACAATATATTTTATATCTATTTTTAAACTTCCTAAATATTATTTGATATTACATAAAAACTAAGTTTTCTTTAAGATTCTCTTAACCAAATTCTATTTATATTAACCTTTTATATAAAGCATAGAATTATTTTATTAAATATTGTAATTTTTATTTTTTCTTAACTTGAACTTGTAAAGTTGTTATAAATTCTTTAATTTCGCTAGTTTCATATATATCAACTTTATATATCTCCATAGGATCGCCTATAATTTCATAATTTTGATCTTCTGCATACCTAAAAATTTTCGGTAAATATATTTGATTATTATCATAACTCCCTTTATAAGTACATGTTAAATAAATACCATCTTCTAATTCAAAATTAAATCTATCACTTTCGTCATCCAAAAAAGCTATAACATGCTTATATTTATTTATTATTCCATTTTTTAAACTTTCAAAATCAAATATAGATCCTATATTATTATTTCCTAACATATAAAAACTTTCTTTTAATTCTTTTCGTAACTTTTGAATTAAAAAATCTATATTTTCATTAACATTTACGTTTCCATCTAATATTAAAGCTTTTCTTCTTTTATGATGTTCTAGTTTTATAACACCAAAATCTGTTTTAGCTATTCCTTTCTCTATAACACATAATCTATTCTCTATACTTTTCTTTTGTTTTAATAAATCATCTATTTTTTCATTTACTATTTTAATTTCTTCTTCTAACATTTCTCGTGTAGATTTTAGATTTCTTTCTTTTAAATATTCCTTAATTTCTTTCATAGGTATATTTAGATTTCTAAGCTCTCTTATTAAGTTTAATTTACATACATCATCTATACTATAATTTCTATAACCATTACTATCTCTTGTAGGTAATAAAATATTAAGCTCTTCATAATATTTAATTGCATCTCTTCCAATATCATATAATTTTGATAATTCCCCAATTCTATAATAACGCTTCACAAACATTCCCCCCTATTTTTTTCTAAAAAGCGTTTGACCTGTGTATTATACCATAGCTTATAGTATTGTTTGAATAAGGAGGTAAAATACGTGAATTTAATATTATCAAAAAACAATAACACTGCTTTAAATAAAGATTTTTTTAAGTATGTAATCCCATCAATTGCTTCTATGTGGATTTCTGCTTTATATATAATGGTTGATGCTATATTCGTAAGTAAAGGGGTAAGTTCCGAAGCATTAGCCGCTGTAAATTTAGCTATGCCATACACAAATTTTATTTTTGGATTATCTGTGTTATTTTCAATCGGGTCATCTACCGTTATTTCTATATCTTTAGGTAAAGGAGAAAATAAAAAAGCTAAAGAGTATTTTTCTATTACAATTGTATTACTTACAATAATATCTAGTATTATTTGCATATTTAGTCTTATATTTTTAGATGAAATATGCTTATTTCTAGGCGCAACTAATTCTATCCTTCCTATGGTTAAAAGCTATTTAGGTGTAATCATACTTTTTATAGTTTTTTACATAGTATCTTATGCCCTAGAAGTCCTTATAAAGACAGATGGTTATCCTCATTTATCTACAATAGGAGTTATCATATCCGCTTTAACTAATATAGTATTAGACTATGTCTTTGTTATGAAATTTAACTGGGGACTTGAAGGTGCTGCTTTAGCAACTGGACTAGCACGCTTATTTTCTTTTGTGTTTTTTATGAGTCACTTTTTAGGAAAAAACTCTAAATTAAAATTTTGTAAGTTTAAATTTGAAATGCCATTTATAAAGAGAATAATGTCAATAGGCTTTTCTGATTGTGCTACTGAACTTAGTCTTGGAATTATAATATTGTTATTTAATCAATGCATATTAATGTTCTTAAAAGAAGATGCTTTAATAACTTATAGTGTTATTTCTTATGTAAATACCATGGTTCTATCTACTATGCTAGGAATATCGCAAGGTCTTCAACCATTATGTAGTTATTATTATGGAACACGTGATAAAAAAACTATCAAATATTTATTTTCTCTATCTTTAAAAGTAGTTTTTGTTTCTTCTGTATTTATATTTTTGATATGTATACTATTTACTGAGCCTATAGTACTTATGTTTATTGACAAATCAGATATGAGTCTATTCAAATACACAGCTCACACTTTTAAAATTTTTTCTATATCATTTTTAATATTAGGTTTTAATGTTGTTACATCTGGATTTTTAGCATCTTTAGAAAAAAGTATTGATGCATGCAAGATTTCTTTAGGACGAGGCTTATTTATTCTTTCTATATCTTTATTTCTTATGATATTTTTATTTGGTGGAAATGGAATTTGGATTAGCACAATAGTTTCTGAAATTATAGTTTTAATATTTTCATTATTACTTTTAAGAAAAAATTTAAATGTTTTAGAAGATATTGCACCTAAAAATACGTATGAATTAAATCAAATAGGAGCATACTATAACTAATCCTTATTTATATATGATAAAAATTTAGTCTCTTAAGTCAGTACTATTCATTAGTTTTTAAACACCTACAAAAGCAGGGTATAAAGAATATATATTGTTTCCTTATACTCTGCCTTTTTATTCCTAACCCTATTATAAACATTTGTTCATATCTATAATAGATAGTGTGTTATTATATTTATAATTGAAAGGCTCAATAAATTTTTACATATTTATTGAGCCTTTCAATTTTATATTAGAATTAAGCTAACTTTCATGTTATTCAGAACGCTATACTTATTCACATATTAAAACATATTCTGATTTTTATTTCTTTCCAAATCTATCAAGTGCATTTTGTAAATTTTCAATTTGTAATTCAAATTGATCTTTTAAATCTGTTACCTCTGTTTTATCAATAATGTCCTCATCTTTTTTATCTTCAATTTTATCTTTAGCTTCATCAACATTATCTTTAAGCTCATCTAATTTATCTGTTATTTCATCAAACTTATCCTTTAAGTCTTCACTCTTTCCTTCTAGATCAGCTTGATTCAATTTGTCTGTTAATTCATCAGCTTTATCTGCGAATTCTTTCATAATTCTTTCTTTATCCTCATCAAGCTCGTCCATTTTATCAGCTATTTCAGATGGAGTATCTCTTAATTTATCTTTTAATTCTTGAATGTCATCTGAATCAAATATATCATCAACCTTTTCAGCAGACGGCGTCTCATCTTCTGATTGTTTTACGGTTAAAACATAATCATCCTGTAAATTACATCCGATTAAGCCAAATCCTAAAATAAAAATTAAACCTATTGATATTATTAAACTTCTTTTTTTCATTTATTCACCTCAAACAAAACTTATAATTTTCATATGTATTTTACTTATGTATCATATTTTAATACTTTTAGATATTTTATTCAATGTTTTTAGACTAATCAGTATTAATATTTTTAAAGTAAATTACTTATTTTATTATAATACTTACGATAACAGTTGGGCATTATAAGCATTAACATAAACTATTTTTTCTATATACTATTTTACTAACCATATGACTAAAAACAAGTACCTTAAAATGATTACACATCATTTTAAGGTACTTTATTTTAATATAACTTTATATTACTTCTATTATATTCTCATCTATTTCTTCATCTTGATTATTAAATATTTCCTCATTAACTTCGTCTTCTTGTTTCGCTACTATAGTTGTACAAACAGCATCACCTGTAATATTAACAGCAGTTCTAGTCATATCTAATATTCTATCTATTCCCATTATTAACGCTATACCTTCTACAGGTAAATTTACTGAATTAAACACCATTGATAATGTAATAAGACCAACGCCTGGCACTCCTGCTGTTCCTATAGATGCTAATGTTGCAGTAAGTATTACTGTTATATAGTCACTTACACCAAGATTTATTCCAAATGCTTGAGCTACAAAGACAACAGCAACGCCTTGCATTATTGCTGTTCCATCCATATTTATAGTTGCTCCTAACGGAACTGTAAAAGATGAAATTTTCTTAGATACTCCCATCTTTTTACTCAACGTATCTATGGATAAAGGAATAGTTGCATTTGATGTTGCTGTAGAAAACGCAAAACTCATTACAGGTGCAAACTTCTTAAGGAATGTTAACGGACTAAGATTAGAAAATCCTTTTAACATTATCATATATGTTCCTAAGCACTGTATTGCTAAAGCTAAGAAAACAGCACTCATATATTTTAACATTGGAGTGAATGCACCCCATCCAATAGTTGCAAATGTAGTTGCTATCAAACAAAAAACTCCTATAGGTGCAACTTCCATAACTATCATTGTCATTTTCATCATTATTTCATTACATGCTTTAAAAAAATCAGCTACTATTTCCGTCTTTTTACCTAAAGTTGCTAAAATAATCCCTACCATCATCGCAAAAAATATTATTTGAAGCATATTACCTTGTGCTAATGAGTTTATTGGATTTATTGGAATTATATCTAAAATTACATCAGAAAATGCTTTACTTTCAGCTATAGTTGGTTCAGCTATTTGAACACTAGACATATCAAGGCCTATTCCTGGATTTATAACCTTTCCAACACCAATAGCTATAGTGATAGCAATTGCTGTAGTAAATACATAAAATGCCATTGTCTTTATTCCAACTTTTCCAAGCTTCTTAGTATCACCTATCGCTAAACTTCCACATACTAATGAGCAAAATACTAATGGAACTACAAGCATTTGCATTGCTCTTAAGAATCCTTTTCCTAATATCTTAAATACTCCATCAATTAAGATAACATCTCTAATTGTCCCTTCAGGAACAAAGTTATATAAAATTATACCGCAGATTGCTCCAAGTATTAATGCTATAAACACCTTTGTAGTTAAACCTAATTTATTCTTTTTTTCTTTTCTATCTTTCATAGAATCCCCCCGACTATATTTTAATGAATCATCCTTTATAATTTCCTGCATTATCTATATTTATATTATATTCTATGCGATTACATTTTGTCCATATATTTCTTTATATTTGCTTATTTTATGTCATTTCACAAAAATAGCTCACTTGTTTATTATTACTTTTTATGCATAAGTACTATATATTTTATTCATTTTACATATTTTTTACACAATTGAATTTTTTAATAACAGATTATTCATTCTAAAATTGAATGTACTAAATATATTTTAAATATTTAAAATATATTTTTCTATTTGCACTTTATCCTATTAATACTAAGTAATCTTCTACTATTTTTCTCCTACTTAAATTTATAGTTTTATGCATACTAAAAAGGCATATTAGATAATAAATCTAATATGCCCAAAGTTGCTTTTATATGTTTCTAGTTATTTTTATTTTTTGAAAAGTCTTTCAACGTGTCAGCAATCGCTGCTATACTTCCAAGTGATGATAAAGTTTCATTTGGTAATATAAGCTTATTTGCTGGGTTTAACGCCATTTCCTTAAGAGCTTCAACTTGCTTTAAAGCAATAACTGTTTCATTAGTACCAGATTCAATAATCGCAGTATTAACTTTTCTTATAGCTTCTGATTCTGCAATAGCTATTTGTTCAATTGCTTTAGCTTTACCTTCTGCTTCAAGTAATTGAGATTCTTTCAAACCTTCTGCTCTTCTAATATTAGCTTCTTTTTCTGCTTCAGCTTTAAGTATTTGAGATTGCTTTTCTCCTTCAGCTTTTTCTATTTGAGATTGTCTAAGACCTTCTGCTTGAAGAATCATAGCTCTCTTATCTCTTTCAGCTCTCATTTGTTTTTCCATAGCTTGTTGAATTTCAGCAGGTGGTATAATATTTTTTATTTCAACGCTTAAAATCTTTATACCATATGCATCAGTAACTTCATCTATTATACTCAAAAGGTTTTGATTTATTGAATCTCTACCACTTAAGATTTCATCTAAACTCATATTACCCAGAATATTTCTTATGTTTGTTGTTGCTGAATAAACTATACCAGATTTGTAATCTTCTATGTTGTATACAGCATCTTTAGCATTTAACATTTTGAAAAATATTACGTTATCAACTGAAATTTTTACATTATCCTTGGTAATAACTGATTGTGGTGGTACATCTAAAATTTGTTGTTTTGTTGAAACTTTTTTTCTAGCAAAATCAACAAAAGGTATTAAGAAATGCCATCCTGGCTCTAATATTCTACTGAACTGTCCAAATCTTTCTACAACACATAAATATCCTGTATTTACTACTTTTATTGACGAAAATATTGTAAATATTATAAATATTAATATTAGTGGTGCTCCTATAAGTTTAAACATTTTTATTTTCCCCCTCTAACTTTTTAATTCTAAATTTTGCTCCATCAATGCTACTAATAATGAACTTTTCTCCCTTATGAATGATCTCCCCTTCATTAATTACAGTCCAATATATACCATTGATTTTTAAGGTTGCTTTTTGGTCTATATTTTCTTCTGCTACCATGATTTTACCTATATATGTTTCTTCCATAAGTGGTATCCTATGTTCTGAATTTTTATATTTTTTTCTTATCCACGGATATCCTATTGATATTGATATTATTCCTACTATTAAAAATATTATTACTTGAATAAAGAAGCTTGCTTTTAACCCTGCTGCAAAAATCGCTGTAATTGCTCCTATAGAAAACCATACAAATAAAAAACTGCTAGTAAAAATATCAATCACAAATGCTGCAACCGCAACTATAATCCAGAAGACTATACTTCCCATCACCTTCACCCCTTTTCTTTTTTTCCAAAATTACTTAATTATAGTATACCATTAATTGATACACTACAATTAATAATTTATCATAACTCTATTATACAGTATTAATTACTTTATTACAATATATTCTTTATCTTTTTAAAAATTATTTATTATACTTTATTTTTCTTTAAAATACCATATATACTATTATCGGACATATTGCAATTGATTTTATATAATTTTCAGCATATTATGATTATATATACAAATGCTATTTGGTTATACTAAAAGCATATACTAAAAAATTGGAGTTGATCTAATATGGATTTTATAAAAGTCGCATCTGCATGTCCAAAAACTAAAGTTGGAGATATTGATTATAACATCTCTAATATTTTGAAATGCATAGATGATGCTAAAAATAACAATAGTAAATTTATAGTCTTCCCAGAACTATGTGTAACTTCATATACATGTGGAGATTTATTCTTAAATGATACTTTATTAAACAAATCAATAACCGGAATAAATCAAATATTAAATGCTACAGAAGATTGCGATATGTTGATTACACTAGGAGCACCATTACTTATAAATAGCGTACTTTATAATTGTGCTTATTTACTTTTCAAAGGTAAAATATTAGGAATAGTCCCTAAATCATATATACCTAACTACAGTGAATTTTATGAAAAAAGATGGTTTACAGAAGGACTTTCTTTAGAAACAGAAGAAATAGATTTACCAATTCAAAAAAATGTACCTTTTGGAACAAATCTTATTTTTTCTTCTCAAATAGCTAATTTTGGAGTTGAAATTTGTGAAGATTTATGGGTAACTATACCTCCTAGTTCATATCTTTCTCTACTTGGAGCACATATAATAGGAAACTTATCTGCTTCAAACGAATTAGTAAGTAAAAAAGATTATAGAAAAAGTCTTGTTTCAAACCAAAGTGCTAGATGTCTTTGTAGTTATATATATGCGTCTGCTGGAGTACATGAGTCATCTACTGACTTACTATTCAGTGGGCATTTAATGATAAGTGAAAATGGTTCTATTTTAAAAGAAAACGAAAGATTCCAAAGAGAAAATGAAGTCATTTACTCTTGTGTAGATATTTTCAGGCTTAAATCTGAAAGACTAAAAAATCTTAGTTTTAGAGATGCCTCTAAATTCACAGGAAAAAAACCTCATATAATAAATTTTAAATTTGGTTGTACTAATATCAGCCACTTTGATAGATTCATAGATAAGCATCCTTTCGTACCTTCATCAAAATGTGAACGTGAAGAAAGATGTAAAGAAATATTTAATATACAAAGTGCTGCTTTAGCAAAAAGATTTGAACATACCGGTTCAAAAAAAGCAGTAATAGGAATATCTGGTGGACTAGATTCTACTCTTGCTCTTCTAGTTGTAGTTAAAACATTTGAATTACTTAACTTAGATAAGCATAATATAGTTACTATAACAATGCCAGGGTTTGGTACAACAGATAGAACTTATAATAATGCATTAACTTTATGCAAAGAACTAAATTGTGATTTAAGAGAAATAAATATAGTAGACGCTTCACTTCAACATTTTAAAGATATAGGCCATGACAAAAATATTCACGATGTTACTTATGAAAATGTTCAAGCAAGGGAAAGAACTCAAATTTTAATGGATTTAGCTAATAAAGAACAAGGTCTCTTAATCGGAACTGGTGATCTATCCGAACTAGCTCTTGGATGGTGTACTTATAATGGTGATCATATGTCAATGTATTCAGTAAATCCATCTATACCAAAAACATTGGTTAGATATTTAGTTAGATATGTTGCTGAAAAGGAATCTAACGCAGAAGTTAGTGATACACTTATTGATATCTTAGATACGCCTGTAAGTCCAGAATTACTTCCTAAAGATGCAAACGGAGAAATATCACAAAAAACAGAAGATATAGTAGGACCTTATGAATTACATGATTTCTTCTTATATCATTTTATCAAAAATGGATCATCAAAAGATAGAATTTTATTTTTAGCTAAGGAAGCATTTAAAGATGATTATACTGATGAAGAAATTGAAAAATGGCTTAATAAATTTATGTGGAGATTTTTCACTCAGCAATTTAAAAGAAGTGCCTTACCAGATGGTCCAAAAGTAGGAAGTATCTCTTTAAGCCCTAGAGGTGATTGGAGAATGCCTTCAGATGCACAGCCTTGGAAATAATTACGAATCATTTAACATTTTTACAATTATGTTATTAATTTAATAATAATTATATACTTTTTATGCTTAACTATAGAATTTTCCCTTTAGTAGTGTTAAAATAAAAGGTATTAATCAAAGGCAATAAGCCTATAGATATGGAGGAATGTAAAATGGGGAAAAAAGTTGATATGGATTGGGGTAAACTAGGCTTTAGTTACATAAAAACAGATTATCGTTATATTTCAACTTGGAAAGATGGTAAATGGGATGATGGTAAGCTTGTAGAAGATAATATGCTTAAAATGAGTGAAGCTTCTACTGTTCTTCATTATGGGCAAAGCTCTTTTGAAGGATTAAAAGCTTATACAACAAAAGAAGGGAAAATACAATTATTTAGACCTAATAGAAATGCTGCTCGTATGAATGAAAGTTGTGATAAACTTCTTATGCCAAATATTCCTGAAGAAAAATTTATAGACGCATGTATGCAAGTTGTTAAAGCTAATGAACATTTTGTTCCACCATACGGCACTGGTGCAACTTTATATATTAGACCTGTTATAATGGGAGTTGGCGATAATATAGGTGTAAAACCAGCATCTGAATATATTTTCACAGTATTTTGTATGCCAGTAGGACCTTACTTCTCTGGTGGATTAAAACCTTGTAACTTTATCGTTCAAGATGAATTTGATAGAGCCGCTCCACACGGCACTGGAAAACAAAAAGTTGGTGGTAATTATGCAGCCTCTCTTGAAGCTCATAAAAAAGCTACCGATGCTGGATATGCAGATTGTATTTATTTAGATCCTACTACCCACACAAAAATCGATGAAGTTGGGGCTGCAAACTTTATAGGAATAACTAAAAAAGGTGAATTTGTAACACCTAAATCTTCATCAATATTACCTAGTATAACAAAATATTCTTTACTTTATATAGCTGAACATTATTTAAATATGCCAGTATATGAAAGAGAGGTTTTTGTTGATCAATTAGATGAATTTGCAGAAGCTGGTGCTTGTGGTACTGCTGCTGTAATAACTCCAATTGGAGCTATAGATTACAACGGAAAGAGATTTGTGTTCCATAGCGAAACTGAAGTTGGACCTACAATAAAGAAATTATATGAAATACTTTCTGGAATCCAAACAGGTGATGTAGAAGCTCCTGAAGGATGGATATACGAAGTTAAATAGATTTTTAATTTATACTATATTTTAAACAAGTTTTGATATTATAGCATAAAACTTTTAAAGTAAAGGAGCTTACTTTAAAAATAATAAAATACAATTAAAAATAAAAAGCAAGGTAGTATAAAAAATATTAATTAAAATATTTTTATCTACCTTGCTTTTTATACTGTTCAATTTATATTATCCAATATTTATCATTACAAAACACAATATAATCATGTTTTAAATGTATCCACCATCAGCTCTTATAATTTGACCTGTTACATAAGAAGAATCATCACTACATAAAAAAGAAACTATTTTTCCAATTTCATTTGGATTTCCAAATCTCATCATTGGAATTTCTTCTTCTAATGCTTTTTTATCATCACCTTGTAAAAAAGCATTCATTTGTGTATCTATAACTCCTGGCGCAACACAATTTACTCTTATATTAGATGCTGCTACTTCTTTTGCTAAAGATTTCGTAAATAAATTCATTCCCCCTTTCGTAGTAGAGTAAACTACTTCACACGAAGCTCCTACTTCGCCCCACATAGATGAAATATTTACGATTGATCCACACTGTCTTGATATCATATCTTTAATAACATGCTTTGTTAAATACATAGCTCCTATTAAATTTGTATTTAATAAATTATCAATATCTTCTTTAGTTAAATCCATAAACAATCCTATATTACTTTTCCCTGCATTATTAACTAAGATATCTATCTTTCCAAACTTCTCTATAGTATGTTGTACTAACTTCTCACTTTCTTCATAAGAAGATATATCACACTTATATAGTGCACCGTATCCTCCAACTTCTTTTATTTGTTGCAGTGTTTCATTTGCACCATCATCATCTTTAGAATAATTTATAATAACGCTTGCACCTTCTTTTGCTAATTCTATAGCAATACCCCTTCCAATTCCTCTTGAAGAACCAGTCACAATCGCTATTTTTCCTAATAGTTTTCCCAATTTTCCTCTTCTCCTTTTCATTATATCTTTCTCAAAAAGTAACACTATTTTACGCTATGTTTTAAAATAGTGTTGATATTATAATATAAGAGCGAACTGGCATTAAAATTTACTTTTTAGAACTCTTAAGTATGAGTCAAAAGTGAGAATCCAAATTTTATATTTGGTTCTTCGAACTTTCACAAAGTGCAATTTTATATTTTGCTACTCGAACTTACTCAGGAATATACATGAGTCGAGTTTCCTTTTAGTCTTACAATTAATTGCTTGTCACCAATCTTTGATTGGAAGCATGCATTAATTGGACTAAGCTTTATTTTAGAGTTCTTAAAGAAAATTTCCTGTCCATTAGCTTTATACTATAATATCAACATTTAACTTAAACATGGCATTATTTTAACACATCCTTAAAAACTCTTTTAACATTTTTGTAGAAGATTTTCTCAATATCATTTTCTGTAAATCCATTTTTCTTAAGTGCATCATATAACTTATAAAACTCTGAGCAATTTTGTATTTCAACCTCATTATCTATTCCATCAAAATCACTGCCAAGAGCTATAACATCGATTCCACCTATATTTCTTATATGTTTTATATGTGCTATCATTTCTTCTATAGATGATATTTCTTCATTCCCTAAAAAACTAGAACAAAAATTTATTCCCATTACCCCACCTTTGTCTGACAATAATTTTATCATTTCATCAGTAAGATTTCTAGGATGATTGGTTATATCACGTGAATTAGAATGTGATGCTATAAAAGGTTTCTTACATAATTTAACCAAATCATAAAACCCACCATCAGATAAATGTGATACATCTGGTATAATGCCTAAAGTCTCCATCTCTCGTAATATATCTTTACCTAAAGATGTTAATCCATTTTCTTTAAAAATATAGTTTGCATTTGGATATCCAAGCTTATTTTCATAATTCCAAGTGATTGTAATTATTCTAATTCCCATTCTATAAACTTCTCTTAACTTTTCAATATCACCGTCTATTACTTCCCCTTCTTCTATAGATAAAAATGCCCCTATTTTATTCTTTCTATTGCATTCATCCAATTCTTTTATATTAGTTACAATTTCTATTTTATTTGAATTATTATCTAATTCATGTTTAAAGTTATTATAAAGCTTTAAAAACTCTTCAAAAGGGGTCTTAGTGATATCTTGGTCTATAAAAAAAGCAAATACTTGTGCTAAAGCCTCTCCTTTTTTTAATTTATCTAAAGTAACCTTACAGACATCATTTTTTATGTTTAATTTATCATAGTATATTTTACTTGCAGTATCACAATGCAAATCAATAAAATTCATTATTTTTCCTCCAAATCATTTAAACTATAAAAAGATATCCTCTTAATTTATAGTCTTTTTGCATAATCTAAATATTTTTCAATTTTCTCAGGTCCCCCTATTATGCTTCTCTTTATATATAAACTATTTTTTTCATCAACTTCCACACTCCATTTTATCAAATATATTTCTCCATTCACTATTTCAATTGTAGTTATTGTTGACGGAAATACACAACATCCATCATTAAAGTAAAGACCTTTTCCCGCTTCTGGAAAAACATCATGATGGGTATGCCCACAAATAAGCATTCTTTTTTCTTTTCTTGCCGTTCTCTCTAAAATTTCATCAATCTTACTTCCTTTTCCATAGTTGTTAGCTGGACTTACTGGAGCCTTAAAGCCTGCAAAGCCTTCTAATATTCTCCAAACATATCTAACTAAAAACCTACTTATTTTCCATAACTCACAATTCATAAAATCTACTTGATGACCATGAAAAACTAATATGTCTTTATTCATTGGAATATATCTCAAAACAAGACCTTCATAAAATTGTATATTATTGTAAAGTTTAACCAACTCTTTACCAAAATTATATCCTATTTGAGCAAGTAATTTTTCTTGCTTAGGTATAAAATTAGGTTTAGCTTTTACCATATCATGATTCCCATAAAGTAAATATAATCTTTTTTTAGCATTAAATTTATTTAATATTTTAAATATATCATCATAATTATAAGCTATATCTATACAATTCTTGTTTTTCCATAATTCATCACCATCGCCTATTTCAATCAAATTAAAATCATCCTTTAAATAATACCCAAGAGCTGCTTTGTATATATTTTTATTAGGCCTCAATGAGTCCGCATTTCCACCATCACCTCTATGCATGTCACTTATAAAAACTATTTTAGAATTTTTATCGAATTCCAATACTGGACTATCTTTTGATATTCTCTTAATAAATTTACTATTCATTATAAAACCCTATTTAAAATTAATTCTATCTATTATATGCATTTATTAAATGTGTGGTTAATTATATAAGGTTCTGTTTTAAATATGTGTTGATATATACAATAGGTAAAGTGGCATTGTAATTGGAATATACTCATTTTAGCATTCCTAAGTTCAATTACTCAGTCCATTTTACTTATGTATGTGTCAACACGCTACTAAAACACAGCATTATATGAAAAAAAGCTGTTCAAAACAGAAATTATATTTCTATTTTGACACAGCTTCTCTTTAATAGTTAAATTCTATTATTATTTGTATAGAGGATACTTTTCACATAAAGCTTTTACTCTTTGCTTATATTTCTCTAAGTCTTTATCTCTATTAATGATTGTTTCATTGATTATATCTGCTATTTCCTCCATATCTTTTCTTTCAAATCCTCTAGTTGTAATAGCAGCTGTACCTATTCTAACTCCTGAAGTTACAAAAGGACTTCTAGTTTCATTTGGTACTGTATTTTTATTAAGAGTAATTCCTACTTCATCTAATAATTTTTCAGCATCTTTTCCTGTAATATCCTTGTTATTTAAATCTACAAGTATTAAATGATTGTCTGTTCCATTAGATACTAGCTTAAATCCTCTTTTTACCAGTTGTTCACCTAGCTCTTTACAGTTTTCTACAACTCTTGCCATATATTCTTTAAAACTTGGATCTAAAGCTTCCTTAAAGCATACTGCTTTTGCTGCTATGATATGCATTAATGGACCACCTTGCATTCCTGGGAATATATTTTTGTCTAAGTCCTTAGCGTATTTTTCCTTACAAAGTATTAATCCACCTCTAGGACCTCTTAAAGTTTTATGTGTTGTAGATGTAACAAAATCTGCATATGGTACTGGTGATGGATGTAATCCTGCTGCTACAAGTCCAGCAATATGAGCCATATCAACCATTAAGTATGCTCCAATTTCATCACAAATTTCTCTAAACTTCTTAAAATCTATTATTCTTGAATATGCACTTGCACCTGCAACTATTAGCTTAGGCTTGTGCTTTATAGCCAATTCTCTTACTACATCATAATTTATTTCTTCAGTTTCTTTATCTACTCCATATGATACAAAGTTAAATAATTTTCCTGAAAAATTAACTGGTGAACCATGAGTTAAATGACCTCCATGGCTTAAATCCATACCTAATACAGTATCCCCATGTTCTAAAATTGTAAAATAAACAGCCATATTAGCTTGTGAACCAGAATGTGGTTGAACATTTGCATGTTCTGCTCCAAAT